>JBDHQD010000015.1:0-29247 GCA_039806835.1 Prosthecobacter sp.
CGCAAGAACTCGGTGACAACGCCTTGAAAGTAGTCCATTGGGCCCGCTCCCTCCGATGAGTGGTGATGCCTAACGTCTCGGATCAGGCGACGGCGAGTGCAAGACGTTGCTGACACGACAGATAGCCTTCGAGCCGTTGCCTGCATCCGTTTTGTTCGCCTTGGATTGGTTGGTTCATGGTCATCCTTCAGAAGCGTGAGTGCGAATACGCCCGTTGGCTCTCAAAGATCGCAATCCCAAACAAGAGAGGCACGAGAATCAAAGCCCGCTTCCATGTGAAGGGAGGACGAGTGGGAATCTGGAAATAGGCGTAGCGTGATGCGGACTTCATGACGAGAGCGGCGGGTAAGCCTGAGACCAGCAGTAAGAGGAATATGCCTGAAGCTGTGTTGATCGCGTCGCCAGCCACCGCAGGGTGAGCATACCAGTTCCCAAACCGCCAAAGATAAAGGTAAGCGACCTCAAATGCCGTGAACAAGCCGAGCACTCGAACGACATCCAAACGTCGGTAGGCGACCAAGCAAAAAACGACTAACCGTATCGAAGCAAACGCCACCCAAGTCGGCATGAACCGGTCATAGGTGCACTGGGGGCACGCGAGGATCGACTGGAGATCAATGATCATGAAGGTCACTCACGGCTCCGTTGGTTGGGCGAACGTTGTTTAGTCACAATAAATTGTGGGCGAATCAGATTCGCCCACAATTTTCTGTGAATTAACAGGGTTGAGGTGAGGTAAAAAGGGGCCGTTCACTGAAAGAAAGGATTTAGATGAATGCACCGATGGAAGCGAAAAAGTCGCCAGAGATCAAGCTTTGGGTGCGTCGGGTCGTCGAAGCAGCGGGCGTTTTTATGCCCACCAACGGGGATGGGGAACGGCGGCTGGGCTGGTGGGGCGTGGAAATGGCGCGTTTTTTGTGCCATTCGGGACAGAGCTTTGTCCAAAACCCTCGGGCAGCAAATAGGCAGAAGATCTGCTCCCATAACGGATAGGGGAGCTGTTCATGAGCAACGGACCAGAACCCAGACTGGAAGAACGGCTGCGCATGGGATTGCCGCGCAGCATTCGCGTTGTGAGAAAAAGCAGGGCTGCATTCTCCGCCTAGCATGCGATGCGCGGAGCGTGTAGGCTCTGCGCATGAGCCCGCCAAATATGACCCGCCGCCATTTCGGAAATCTCGCCAGCGTCAGTGCCGTCGCCGCGCTGTTGCAGACGCAGCTTGCCGCCGCCGACAAGGCTGCGGGTGGCAAGGTGCGGCACTCGGTGTGCCGGTGGTGTTATAAGAGCATCCCACTGGAGACGCTCTGTCTTGCCGCGAAGGACATCGGTCTCGAATCCATCGAGCTGCTGGATCCGCCGGACTTTGCCACGGTGAAAAAACACGGGCTGCATTGTGCCATGGTCAGCTTTCCCACCATTGAAGGGCCGGGAGGAGTGAAGATCGGGCCCATTCCGAAGGGCTGGAATCGTGTCGAGCATCACGATCTGCTCGTGCAGGCCTACGAGCCGCTGGTGAAGCAGTCTGCCGAGGCAGGATTCAAGCAGGTCATCTGCTTCAGTGGCAATCGTGAAGGGATGAGTGACGAACAGGGACTCGAAAACTGCGCGAAGGGACTCCAGCGCATGCTGCCCTTGTGCGAAAAGCTCGGTGTGACGCTGGTGATGGAGCTGCTCAATAGCAAGGTGAATCATCCCGACTACATGTGCGATCACAGTGCCTGGGGAGTGCAGTTGGTGAAGAAACTCGCGTCACCGCATTTCAGGCTGCTCTACGACATCTACCACATGCAGATCATGGAGGGCGATGTCATCGCCACCATCCGTCGCGATCACGAGAGCTTTGCGCATTATCACACCGGCGGCGTGCCGGGGCGGGCGGAGATCGACGAAACGCAGGAGCTGAACTATCCCGCCATCATCAAAGCCATTCAGGAAACCGGCTACACGGGCTATCTCGGTCAGGAGTTCATCCCAAAGCGGGCGGACAAGCTCGCCTCACTCAAGCAGGGGGTCAAAATCTGCACGGTGGCGTAACGGGCACGACCTCAGAACTTGCCGTCGCGCGACTCGAAGTGCGTCGGCTTGCCCAACGACGCGCCGCCGCGTGCTACCCAGTTCGCGACCCAGTCCATGAGTTCATCATCGCGGATGAAGGGAAGGCCCAGCTCGACAAAGCTGAGGTAAGGATTGCTCAGCAGCGCATCGGGAGCCTCCTCGCCTTCGATCTGCACCGGCTTGCCGAAGATTTCGCCAAAGCGCCGCGCGACCTCGCGCACACGCAGCACCGTGGTGCCCGTGAGATTCACCGGCCATGCCGGGCTCTGCGCTTTGGCCAGACTGAGGAGTGAGAGCGCGTTCGCATCTCCCTGCCAGATGGTGTTGAAGTAACCCATGCGGACATCCACGGGCGCGCCGCTCCAGACTTTTTGTGCGATGTCCACCAGCACGCCGTAGCGCAGATCGCAGGCGTAGTTGAGGCGGATGAGTGAAACCGGCGTGCCGCGCGTGGTGCTGAAGTGCTGGAAGATGCGCTCGCGCCCGAGGCAGCTCATGGCGTACTCGCCGGCGGGATTGGGCGCATCTCCTTCACGACTGCCGCCGTGCTCCACGGGCACGAGGCCATACACATTGCCGGTGGAGAAGGCGGCGATGCGGCTGCGGTGGTAGCGCTCGCACACGAGGCCGGGCAGCCAGGCATTCATCGCCCACGTCGTCGGCTCCTGGCCGGTGGAGCCGAACTTCATGCCTGCCATGTAGATCACGTTGGGCGCGTGGGGCAGATAGGCCACCGCATTGGCGGCCAGCAGATCGACCGCGATGGTTTCGATGCCGTGCTGCTGAAACTCCTCCGCTGAGCCGGGAGTGCTGAAGCGCGACACGGCGATCACGCGGCGGCTCGTGCCAGCCTCATCGCTCGCGCGTTTGGCCATGCGTGTGAGCGAGGGGCCCATCTTTCCCGCAGCGCCGAGCACGATGATGTCTCCAGGCAACTGGCGCATCAGTTCGATCACCGCCGGTGTGGGGCGGCTGAGGCGTTCTTCGAGGTCTTCGACGCTTTGTGGCGACATGCGTGTGTATAAGAACGCGATTCGCCACTTTGAAAAGTCTTTGCTTCATGCGCGGCCTTGCCATCGTGCGCGCTTTCTGTGTCATGCTCTCGGACATCTCTCCTCACGCCGCCGCGCTCGGCATCGCGCCTGAACATCTGATCCTGCACGGGCGCGAGATGGCGAAGGTGAGCCTTGAGGCCCTGCAACGCGCGCCCAAACGCGGTCGGCTGATCCTCGTCTCCGCCATCACACCGACGCCAGCGGGAGAGGGAAAGACCACGGTCTCCATCGGACTGGCGCAGGGGCTGAGAAAAATCGGGCGGAATGCCGCGCTGGCACTGCGCCAGCCGTCGATGGGGCCAGTGTTTGGTCGCAAAGGCGGTGCCACGGGCGGTGGCAAAAGCAGCCTCGTGCCTGCGCAGACGATCAATCTGCATTTCACCGGCGACTTCCACGCCATCACTGCCGCGCACAATTTACTCTCCTCGGTCATCGACAATCGCCTCCATCGTGGCGGGGCACCGCTGCCGCCAGAGAACGTGTTGTGGAAGCGCGTGATGGACATGAACGACCGCGCGCTGCGCAGCATCCGCGTCGGTGTGGGCGGGCCGGGTGAGCGCGCGAGTGGCTTCGACATCACTGCGGCCTCGGAGATCATGGCGGCGCTGTGCCTTTCTGAATCGCTGGAGGATTTGCGCCATCGCCTGGAGCGCATCGTCGTCGGCTTCACACCGGAGGGTGAGCCAGTCTTTGCCAAAGAGTTTCGCGTCACCGGTGCCATGCTCGCTCTGCTGCGCGATGCGCTCATGCCAAATCTCGTGCGCAGCATCGAAGGCGCGCCCGCGTTCGTGCATGGCGGGCCATTTGCCAACATCGCACACGGTTGCAACTCCGTGCTCGCCACGCGCATGGCGCTGGCGCATGCCGATCTCGCGGTGACGGAGGCTGGCTTTGCCTTTGATCTCGGCGGAGAGAAATTCATGCACCTCAAGTGCCGCCAGAGTGGACTGGCACCGGCGGTGATCGTGATCGTCGCCACGGTGCGCGCGCTGAAAATGCACGGAGGCGCGGCGCTGGACACGCTGACGCAACCAGATGGCGAGGCGGTGAGGCGCGGGCTGGAAAATCTCGCCGCGCATCTCGACAGTGCCGCGTTATTTGGGCGGCCCGTCGTGGTGGCCATCAATCGTTTCACAGGCGACCGTGAGGAGGAGCTGGCGCTCGTGCATGAGTTCTGCGCAGCTCGGGGGGTGCGTTGTGCAACGGCGGATGTTTTCTCCGGCGGAGGTGATGGCAGCGTGGCACTGGCAGAGACAGTGTGCGATGTGCTGCCGCAAGGAGAGGCACCGCTGCCCTTTCTCTATGAAGTGGGAGATTCTGTCGAGGCCAAGTTGCACGCCATCGCCACGCGCATTTACGGCGCGCAGGGCGTGCGGCTCACCGCTGAGGCGGAGGCAAAGCTGGCGCTGTTGGCGCGCAGTGGCTTTGACAAACTGCCGCTGTGCATGGCCAAGACGCAGGACTCTCTCTCCGACGATGCCAAGCAGCGCGGACGCCCGCGCGGATTCACCATCACCGTGCGTGACTTTGAAATCGCCAACGGTGCGGGCTTCCTCGTGGCATTGACCGGTAGCATGATGCGCATGCCTGCCATGCCAGCGGTGCCTGCGGCGGAGCGGATTGAGGTCGCTGCTGATGGATGCATCCGCGGCGTGTAGCACCGCCTTGCCCGTGGGGCGGGCACGTTTTAGTTTTCTGTTCGGCATGATTTTGACTCGCTCACTCATCCTCGGCTTTCCGCTGCTCGTGGCAGCGTTGGCTTGGTGGTCGGCGGATGTCTCGCGGCGCAGCCGTCAGCAGCGCGGCAGGGATGACATCGTGGTGATGCTGCCGCAGAAAGCACCGGCACTGAATCCCTTTCTGCCCGTGAATGAAACGGAGCGCGAGATCGCAGATCTCGTGCATGAGCCGCTGTTGCGTTTGGGTGCGGATGGCACCCTGCGGCCTGCGCTCGCGGATGTGTGGCGCTGGTCGCAGGAGGTGACGTGCTGGTTTGCAGACGCCGCGACAGCGCGCCGCGCGCACGAGCGTCTGCTGGCGCAGATCGGCGAGCACAATCGCTGGCTGGAATGGCGTCTGAGCGCTGCGCGGGTGCAGGAAAACAAACTGCGGCTCACGTTCACCGACATGGCAGCCTCCGGGGTGCGCCAGGCATTGCAAGCGGTGGTGGAGTTGGCCCCGCAGCCAGTGGCGTTCTGGCGTGCGGAGGCGCGCCAGCCGCTGCGTGCGGCGTGGGATCGCTTTGCGGCGGCGTCGCCGAGTGCGAGCCAGGTCCATGCCGTGTGGTTCGATGGAGCGAATGCCTGTGAGCTGATCGTGCCCGGCCACGCGCCGCAGTTGTTGGCGGATTTGCAGGCGGCTTTCAATGCGGCCACTGGCGACTCGTGTTCGCTGACTCCGCTGGGAGAGGCCGGAGCCCTGGTCGAGCCTGTGCTCGATCTGGACATCCGCCCTGGATGCCATTGGCACGATGGCACCGCCGTGACCGCCGAGGATGCGCGGGCGACTTTGGACTATCTGCTGCGCAGTGATGTGCCGCTGCCAGAACGTGAGGCGCTGCGCCACATTCAGTCGGTGGAAGCGCGCGAGGAGGGTGCGCGTCTGCACATCGTCTTCCGCAGGCGCTATGGGCCTTCGCTGGGCATGTTTGCGGGCTTTCCCGTGTTGCCTGCGGCGTGGTTGCGCGCGCATCCGCAGGCGACGGCGGAGGATTTTCTCCACCATCCACCGCCGGGCGCGGGCGGGCATCGTGTTGCGGCGCGGGATACGCGCTCGCTCATTCTGGTGCCGACGGGAAATGGCAGAGAGACCGCGCGCTTTCTGTTTAATTTCGACGCGTCGCCGCTGATGACGCAGGTCGGCGTGCGCACCCGCACGGTGGATCTCGTGTGGCCTGCGGCGGCGGCAGGGCAGTCGCAAACGACGCCGTGCCTGACACCGCCCCGGCAACGCCTCGTCGTGCTCTGGAACCTGCGACACGCCGCACTCGCATCCGTGGAGGTGCGCAAAGCCCTGGCACGGGCGACAGACACGGCGGCACTCATCCGCACGCTGCCCGGCAGTCTCGGCCCTGCGGACGCCAGTCTTTTCGCGCCGGGGCTGTGGTTCAGCACGAAGGCGGCGCGGGAGCCTTTTGATCTCAAAGAAGCACGCCGCATGCTGAGCGGTGCCGGTTGGACGCAGGATGTGGAAGGCGTGGCGCGCAACGCGGCGCACGCGCTGCGCTTCAAGCTGCTCGTGCCCGGTGGAGACGCCTTGCACCGAGGCGCGGCGGAACAACTCGTGGCTCAGTGGCAGCAACTCGGCGCGCGTGTGGAGATCGAGACCATCGAGGATGCGCCGACGCTGCTGCGGCGACTGCGTGCGCATCAATTCGATGCCGTGCTGCTCGATCAGCGTTTTGAAATCTCGTGGGATCAACTGCCGTGGTGGCATTCCTCTCAGGCCATGGCAGGGGGCACCAATTTTTGCGGTGTTGCCGATCCGCAGATTGATCTGCGATTGGAAGCACTGGCGGGAGAATTCGATCCCGCGCGTGTGCCGACGCGTGTGCGTGAGTTGGAGGCACTGCTGTTGCCGCTGCATCCCATGCTCACTCTCTTCAGCACGCATGAAGCGGCGGCCATGGTCTCAAATGCGCCGCGGCCTGCGTTGGGCCGTGCCTCATGGACGCTGCGTTCGCTGGCAGAGCCTGCACCACTGCCGACGCCGGTGGTGCCGAAAATCGAATTTAAACTGCGCACGACGGACGGATGAACTCCCCGCCATTCACTTCACCACCAGCCTGGTTGCCTGGGCGTCTCGTGCTCGGCGGCGTGGCTGCGGGAGTGCTGCTGCTGCCGGGTTGGGAAGCGTTGGCGAGCGCACGCCTCGCGGAGCTGGCTTTGCGGAGTGCGCGCAGTTTGGCTGTGCTCACTGTGGCACTGCTGTTGGCCGCGTCGCTGGGGATCGCGAGTGCATTGATGGCGCGTCGGGCAGGGAGATATGCGGAGGCGCTGGTGGGATTTTGCGGACGCTCTCTGGCCTGCGTGCCGGTGGTGGTCGTGGCGTGGGGTTTTGTGGGCTGGTGGATCGGAGCGTATGGCTGGCCGGTGGAGACGCTGCTGCCTGCGCAACTCCCAGAGCTGCGCAGTGCGTGGGAGACGCGCCTCGCGCGGGTGGTGTGGGAGTATTTGGCTCCGGCATGGGTTCTCGCGCTGCCATTCATCGGTGCCGTGATGGATGCGATGACGACGGACGCTGCGCTGACGGCGGAGATCGATTTCAGTCTGCGTGCGCGTGGCGTTCCCGGCGGGCGCAGAATCTGGCATCATCACCTGCGGCAGATGTGGCCGTTGTTTGGCATGCGGATGGAGTCGCTGTGTCTGATCGCGCCGGTGTATCTCATCGTGGTGGAGGACGTGCTGCATTTCATGGGCTGGGGAGGCTGGATGGCGCAGGGCATTCGCACGGCAGACGCCAGTCAGTTGGCATCAGGATTTGTCGCCGGTGGGATGTTGATGGCACTGCTTTGTGCGCTGTCGGGTTGTCTGTGGCGCGGCATGCCAACATCGGGCGCGCGCTGGCGGAGTCTCTCTTGGCAGCCGTGGTTGTTGTGGGCGTTGGGTTGGCTGGCGTTGTCGCGTCCGCAGGCGGCTGGTTGGCTTTTTCTGGGAATGGCGGTGCTTGCCTCTGGAGGTGCGGCGTGGTGGGATGCGTGGACGGCGGTGAAAGCGGAACTGCCGCTCGCTGCGGCCCAGTCGCTCGGTGCGACGGAGCGTGATCTCTGGCGTGCGCATCTCTGGCCGGTGCAGTGGCGCATGTGGCTGGCATGGTTTGTTTGGTCGTGCGCCCACCTGCTGCTGTGGGGAACGGTCGTGCTGGCACTGCGGCCGGAGCTGCTGCACAGCCTCGGCGCGCCGCTGGCTTCATGGCTGGCACCGCTGGCAGTCGCGACTCCGCAGGATGCGGCGCGGACGCTGGCCGATCCTACGGCGCTGCTGCGCGTGGGGGGCAGCGTCGCGCTTGTGGCCTTGTGTTTGCTTGAGGCCGCGCGCATCATTCGTCCACGCTCGTATTGACATCATGGCTGATTCTTCCACTCCCTCCGCACCGCTTTTGCGCCTCCGTGATTTGCAGATCGAGTTTGGGCGTCGCGGAGAATCGTCCACGAAGGCGGTGAAAGGCGTCAGCCTTGAGTTGCAGCGCGGGGAAGCCATCGCGCTGGTGGGTGAAAGCGGCAGCGGCAAGAGTGCCACCGCACTCGCACTCGCGCGGCTGCTGCCAGAGCCACCCGCCAGCATTTCCGCCAAGGAGATGAGCCTCAATGGGCGCGACATTCTGGCGATGAACGCACGCGCGCTGCGTGCGGTGCGCGGCAAGGAAATCGCCTACATTTTTCAAGAGCCCACCACTTCGCTGAATCCAGTGCTGACCATTCGCACGCAGATCGCTGAGACGCTCGCGCTGCATCGTCCTGATGTGGCCAAAGCACAGCGCGACGAAGAAATCATCCGCTGGCTGGATCGCGTGGGCATCGTGCAAGCGGACAAACGCCTGCATGCCTATCCTCATGAACTCAGTGGCGGCATGCAGCAACGGGTGATGATTGCCATGGCACTGTGCGCGCAGCCCGGACTGCTCATTGCCGATGAGCCGACCACCGCGCTCGATGTCACCATCCAGAAGCAGATCATGACGCTCCTCGCTCAGCTTCGGCGCGATTTGAACATGGGCCTCATCCTCATCACGCATAATCTCGGCATCATTCGCGACGTGGTGGATCGCGTGGCCGTCATGTTCCGTGGGGAGATCGTCGAAACCGGGCCCGTGGATGAAATATTGCGCAACCCGCAGCATGCCTACACGAAAGCATTGCTCGCCTGCGTGCCTCGCATGGGCGCAAAGCAGGCGCGGTTGAGCACCATCGACCACGCTGCCCTCGGCGCTGGACAATGAAGCATTGCCGCGCGGGCACCCATCGTGTTAGTCTGCGCGCATGAAAGCGTTCCTCCGGCTCTGGCCGCTCCTGCTCGCAGCATCGCTCAGCGCGCAAGTGGTGGTGCCCACCACGGGCAAGAAATTCGAGACGCGCACCATCAACGGCTCCTCGGGCACAGGCAGTGTCACCATCAATGGCGGGCTGGCCCCCCCACCGCCGACCAAGGCCAGGCTCGTTTCCTATTTCTCTCTCAGCGACGTGCGGCAGTGGCAGAGCAGCGATGGGAAATCCCTGCTGGGCAGCATCATCGCCTTCGAGGATTCCGTGCAAGAGATCGACGCCCGAGATCCCGCCACCGCGCGCGCGGTCGCGGAGAAAGCACCACCGGCCAAACCGCCGACGAAGTTCACGCTCATTCGCAATGGCAAAGTGCGCCTGCTTGTGGATCACAAACCCTACGAGGTGCCGCTGGAGCGACTCAGTGAAGGCGATCGCAAGTTCGTCGAAGATTTGAACGCGCGGCTACCGAAGTGACTCCATTGCGAAACAACGCCATGCACACGCACCCTCGACTTCTCCTCGCGCTCACGGCGGTCTTGATGGTCGCGGCATGCTCCGGTCCGTCTGCCGGACCGCCGAAGACGCTTCAAGAAAACGAAGCCGAAGCCCGCGCTGGAAAAATCCCCGACAACGTGCGCGACACCCGCCCCGTCATGCCCCCGATGGGCCCACTCAGCATGCCGATGCGGTGATCCGCCGCAGCGTTCTTGTTAGCTGCGGATTGGCGGGCCGTACCAGACGTAGCACATGAGGTAGATGAGGATGCCCGTGGCCGAGACATAGATCCAGATCGGCACCGTCCATCGGGCGAGGCGCTTGTGCCGGTCAAAACGTCGGCGCAGCGCGGGGATGACGGTGAGAATGATCATCGGCAAATTCAATGCAGCCAGCGGGATGTGCGTGAGCAGCAGCAGGTGATACACCGTGCGCGCGAGCCCGGTGCCTGCGAAGCGCGCGTGTCCGGCGTGCGTGTGATAGTAGAGGTAGCAGCCGAGGAAGGCGGTGGAGAAAACCAGCGCGGCGACCATGCTCGCGATGTGCGGCTTGCGCTGCCCGGCCTTGATCATCACGAGGCCGAGGATGATGTGAAACAGCGCCGCAGCGTTGAAGAGCGTGTAGAGTTTCGGCAGTTCAGTGACGGTCATGGCCTGCCGCCCTCGGGGGCTTGGTAGGGAGTCTTTTTCTGTTCGTCGAGGAGGTAGCGCAAATCTTTGCGCAGCTTCTCGTCCCAGAATTTCGCGAACTCGGGATCGGCGTTGAGGATGTCCTCCAGCCCGCGCACGTGGCCCAGGTGGTCGATGATCGCCACGCGCAAATCATGGATGTATTTGTCGTCGGGGGAGAGGCGGTCTTGCTCCGGCATCTCTTGCACGGGGCGGAAGCGCACCTGCTCGGTCATGAATTTGCGCACGGCTTCTTTTTCTCCATTCACGAACCACCAGTTGGCGTCGTCCTTGATGCCGAGTCCGGCGGCGAATTTCTTCATCATCTCAGGCGTGTCATCGGCATCGAGGGTGAAGCTCACGAATTGCAGGCCGGGCTCGTTGGCAAATTCTTCGTGCAGCTTCTTCAGCTTGGCGATCACCGCCGCGCAGCCGCGCGGACAACGCGTGAAGACCCAGGAGACGACGAGCACTTTGCCCTTCAGTTCTTCGAGGTGTACTTTCTTGCCGCTGCGTTCGGTGAGTTCGAGGTCTTTTTCCAGGCGACCGAGGACTGGTGGGCGGTCTTTGAGATCGGCGCGAGAGCGGTAGATGAGGTAATTGTAAAAGACGACGATGCCGAGCACGGCGATGATGATCGGTGCCCAGATGGAGAGAGGGTGAAGCGGTGCTTTGGCGGGTGGTTCTTGGCTCATGGCGCGAGGTGGGGCGTGTGTTTCCAAGCCAGGGTGGTTACGATCAGAATGGCTGGGAGGTACATCAGCGTGCAGAAGAAGAGTTTACGCGCGGTGGGGCGCTCGGGTTGGCGGTTAAAGCGCAGCGCGAGATGACAGAGCCAGCCGCTGAGCAGCAGCGCCGGCGGCAGAAACCACCACGGATGCACCAGCCCGGTATAGACGGGATAAAACATGAGCAGCATGGTGCTGACAGAATACGCCAAGGCATGGCGCGAGGTGCGCGCGCCTTGCTCGTCATCGTTGGAGAGCATCACGTAGCCGCCTTTGCGGTATTCCTCGCGGTACATCCAGTTGATGGCCAGGAAGTGCGGAAGCTGCCAGAGAAACAACAGCAGGAAGAGATAGATCGCCCCCGGTTCGAGCATGAGCTGCCAGCGGAAATGCGGTGCCGCACCCGCAGGCAGTGGCCCGGCGGCTCCGGCCCAGCCGATGAGCGGCGGCAGTGCTCCTGACACCGCACCGACGAGCGTATTGACTGCGCTCTGCCGTTTCAGCGGCGTGTAGATGAAGAGATACACCGCCAGCGTCATCGCCGTGAGTGCCGCTGCCTCCATGTTCACGCGGATGGTCAGATGGATGAGCGCCCAGGCATTGAGCAGCCAGCCGATGCCGAAGGCGGTGGACGGACTCATGCGCCCCGAGGGCAGCGGACGATCCGCCGTGCGCTGCATGCGCGAGTCCGGACCGATCTCCATGAGTTGATTGAACACCGCCGCGCCAAAAGCCGCCGCAGCACTGCCGAGGGTGGTGTGGATGAGCAGCCACACATTCAGTCCGCTAGGCGAGCGCAGCCAGAATCCCACAAACGTGGTGACAATGACGAGCGCACTGAGGCGGAACTTCGTCAGGGTCATCAAATCGCGAGCGGTCATGGGCGGTGGTTTTGGGGGGGAGTTCCAGCGTCGGCTGGAGGGCGGTTCTCTGCTTAAGCCATGATGAGCGGTGCTTCAACCATCTCCCGCCGCGCCTTTCGCCGCATGAAAATGTGGCAGTGCTCAGTTGTCGCGCCGCGCAGTCGCATCCATGCTGTCAGCATGACGCTGGAGAATGCTGCGTTGACTCAAAAACACGTCGTGATCCTCGGCGGTGGCTTTGCCGGACTCGCTTGTGCCAAAGAGCTGCGCGCGGAGCATCTGCGCGTGACGCTGGTGGATCGCTGGAATCATCACCTCTTCCAGCCCTTGCTTTATCAAGTCGCCACCGCTGGACTGGCGATGACGGAGATCGCGCAGCCGCTGCGCTCCATCCTTTCTCAGCACAAAAACGTGACCACGCTCATGGCGGAGGTGGCCAGCATCGATCTCGCGGCGCGGCAGGTGCATCTGCGTGATCGCGTGCTGGATTACGATTTCCTCGTGCTCGCCCTCGGGGCCAAGACGAGTTACTTCGGCCACTCGCAGTGGGAGGAGCACACGCTCGGTCTCAAGAGCCTCGATGATGCGATGGCGGTGCGCAAAAAAGTGCTGCTGGCTTTTGAAAAGGCCGAGGCTTCGGGCGATCCCGCAGAGATCGAGCGCTTGCTCACCATGGTCGTGGTGGGTGGCGGCCCCACAGGGGTCGAGATGGCAGGCTCGCTGGCGGAACTGGCGCGCGTGGTGCTCAAGGAGGACTTCCGCCGCATCGACCCCGCACGCGCGCGTGTGCATCTCATCGAGGCTGGCGCGCGGCTGTTGCCGACGTTTCCCGAAGCACTCTCGGACTACACGCGGCGGCGACTCGAGCGCACGGGAGTGACGGTGCATCTGAACTGCCCGGTGCGTGAAGTGGGTGCCGGGTTTGTGCTGGCGGGGGATCATCGGATCGACTCCGATCTCGTGGTCTGGGGCGCAGGTGTCGAGGCCAGCGCCGTCACGCGCACCCTCGCTGGCGTGCCGCTGGATCGCGCCGGGCGTGTCGAGGTGCTGCCAGATTTGAGTCTGCCGGGCCATCCTGAAGTCTTTGCTGCGGGAGACATCGCCAGCCTCACGGACAAGAACGGCGTGCGCGTGCCCGGTGTGTGCCCGGCGGCCATGCAGATGGGGAGATTCATCGCGCGAGTGATTCAGGAATCACCCAATGCGGGCGATGCGCGGCCAGCATTTGGTTATTTGGACAAAGGCAGCATGGCTACCATCGGGCGCAGTGCGGCGGTGGCGAGCTTTGCGGGCGTGCAGGCGCGTGGTTTTCTCGCGTGGCTCATGTGGCTTTTCGTCCACCTGATTTTCCTCATGGGCATGCGCAATCGCGCCGCCGTCTTTCTGCACTGGGTCTGGTCCTACTGCACCTGGCAGCGCGGCGCGCGGGTGATCCAGTCCGCCACGCCGGAGTGAATATGGATGCGCCATCTCATCGGCGGATCGCGCTCACATCTTCAATCCAGAATCGCTCGGAGCTTCCCGGCGATCTCCGCAAACGCCGCATCCTCCAGCGCCGGAGTCGCCGCAGCGGCGAGAGGCAGCCCCTCCTCTGGCAGCGTGATCCATGAGCGACAGCCGCCGTAGCTCTTGGCATACGGGAAATGCCAGCGCTGCGGGAGGCGGTAAGCGCGCACCAGCGCCACATGCAGGCAGCTTTCATCGTCGTAGATGAAGCGTTCCTTCACCACGTCCTCATTCCAGATGTGCAGCGGAGCCAGCGCGGCCACTTTTTCCCAATCCATCACCTTCCACACTTGCTCCAGCGTCGCGCAGGCGTCGATCTCCACACTCTGGCGCTCCTCCTCCGGCGGGAAATCGCGCTGCGCTTTCTCAGGCACCCACGAGAGCTTCTCTGCCTGCGTGTGATACCAGGTGGGGAAGAGAAAAAACTGCCGGTGCTTCCATGCAAAACCGCTGCGGCCTTCATGGATGCCGCCTTTGCGCAGGATGATGCTCAGCCGTCCTTGCACGAGCGCGTCGCAGACAAAGGACCATTCTTTGAAACCAGTGGGGGCGGGAAACGTGGGCATGGCTTGGCGGATACAACGCCACCGTGCTCCACGCAAGCTCCGGCAGCGCACGAGAAATGCGCGCGCCTGGGCCTCTCCTGTGCGCGAAGAAGGCGCAAAAAAAATCCACGTGCATCTCTGCCCGTTGCGTTTCCGTATTACACCCGCCACGGAACGCGGAACCGATTCGCAACATGCACCCTCACTCATGAACATCACCGACTGGGATCAGGCCTATCAGGAAAACTTCACGCCTTGGGATAAGGGCAGCCCCTCGCCGCCGCTGGTGGAATGGTTCTCGCGTCATCAGGCACGCGGCAGTGCGTTGGTGCCTGGCTGCGGCGTCGGGCATGATGTGGCACATCTCATCTCGCTGGGTTTTGATGCGCTGGGCCTCGACATCGCGCCAAGCGCGGTCGCGCGCGCGCAGGCGCGGTATCCGCAACACGCCGCGCGTTTTGTGCAGGGAGACTTGTTTGCCTTTCACGGGCAGTTCGATGTCGTGGTGGAGCACACCTGCCTCTGTGCGCTGCCGCCGGAGTGGCGCGTGCGTTATCGCGATGCGGTCGTGTCTCTGTTAAAGCCTGGCGGCCTGCTCGTCGGCATCTGGTTTGTGAATCCTGAGATGGATCCAGGTGAGACCGGGCCGCCCTTCGGCATTTCGCAGGAAGAACTGCTCCGTCTGATGACCCCCGCACTCACACTCGTCGAGAGTTATGTCCCGCAGGTCGCCTATCCTGGGCGGGAAGGCCGGGAGATGGTCGCTGTTTTCAGCAAGCCTGCGTCGAGCTGAATCATGACCGAGCAAACTCTCATCATGGTGCAGAGCCTCTTCCTCGGCGCGGCGAAGGAGGTGCCCGTGAGTGGCACCGACACCTGGTGGGACAAGCCCTGGCGCACCGGCTATTTCAAAGAATCGCAAACCGCGCGCTGCTGGCTGGGCTATCAGGGTTTTCGCGGCGACGAGCAGGCCGACCGCGCACATCACGGCGGTGTGGACAAAGCCGTGTGCGTCTATTCGCAGGAGCATTACCCGGACTGGCGCCGCGAGTTGGCCATGCCAGAGCTGCCCTACGGTGCCTTTGGTGAAAACATCACCGTCAAGGGCTTGACCGAGGAGCGCGTTTTCATCGGCGATGTGTTTTCGCTGGGCGAGGCCGTCGTGCAGGTGTCCCAGCCGCGACAGCCGTGCTGGAAACTCGCGCGCCGCTGGCGGGTGAAAGACCTGCCTGCGCGCGCTGAGCAAAGCGGACGCACGGGCTTTTACTTTCGCGTCTTGCAGCATGGCTGGGTGGCACCGGGCGCGGAGATGCGGCTGATCGAGCGCTGCGAGTCGCGCTGGTCCGTCGCCGCCGCGAATCAGGTCATGCACCACGCCAAGGACGACGTGGAGGCCGCGCGCACGCTTTCGGAATGCCGCGCACTCTCCGCGAGCTGGAAGGATCAACTCTGGCAGCGTGTCTGCGGAAAAGAAGCATCCACAGATCAGCGCCTCCTCGGCGGATGAGTGCGCCTGCTCACGCATCATGTGAACGATCCGCATGGCCGCAGCGTGGGGGAAATCGATCGCAGCGGGGCTGCGGATAACGGTGACGCGTTTGCAACGTATCGTCTCTCCTAGCAACACCATGAACCTGAAACTCGCCCATCTCCTTTTCACCTTGCTGCTCACTGGCAGCTTCGCTGCGGCGCACGAATCGACGACGGATGCCGCACATGGGTCAGGGATCAAAGTGCTCGTCTATTCCGATACGGCATTTTATCGTCACCCGGACATCCCAGCCATCAATCGCTGGCTGGTGCTGCTCGGACATGAGCACGGCATCGAGGTGGACATCACTGAGCATCCGAAAGACCTCGCGCCGAAGGCACTCGCGAAATACGACGTGCTGCTGCTCAACAACGCCAACGAACTCGACAAAGTCATCCCCGAAGAGTCGCGCAAGTCAGTCGAGCAATGGTTTGCGAGTGGAAAGAAGGGCGTGGTCGGGTTGCACGCGGCACTGGTGCGGCAGACCGGCTGGCCGTGGCTGACCCAACTCGGCGGCTGCGATTTCAACAGCGACTCGGACTTTCTCAAAGCGAAGGTGATCGTCGATCCCGCCGCGCGTGAGCATCCCGCGGTGAAGGGACAACCGGCGGAATTTTGGATTCAGGCAGACTGGACCAATCACGATCACGCCGTGACCGAGCAGCCAGGCTTCAAGGTGCTGCTGCGCGTGGACGAGACGACTTACGAACCCGTGCGCGCGTATTTCAAAACACGCGGTGGCAAGCCGATGGGCGCGGATCATCCCATCGCGTGGACGCATGAGCCAGCGAGTGGCGGACGCTTTTTCTACACCGAGTTCGGCCACGATCTGCGCTCGCTGAGCACGCCCTTCGTGCGGCAGCATATCCTCGAAGGGATCAAGTGGGCCGCTGCTGCCGCTGCGCACTGAGGGCGGTGACAGCGACTGAAAGAGTGCGCGCTGACAACCAGCGTGGCACACTTGGGGAAACCATTCCTCGCTCGGTTCAAGGTCGCCGCAGGTGGGATTGCAGCACGTCCCAAAGCGGATTCGGCTGATGCGGAAAGCCGGGGTTTTGTCCGGCCTCGACCGCCTTCCAATACGACCACGGCAGCTTCTTCGTGCCGCACTCGTAGTCCATGGCATCCCATTCATCCTCGCGATACGCGTAGAAGGCCCAGTGCCAGCGCTCCGCTCCAAAGAGTGCGGTCACGTCCCGCAGATACTCCACCGCGCCCGGCACGCGCCGATCACAGCCGAACTCGCCGACCAGGATGCGCGTGGCCGGGACGTGGTGGCGCTCCATCCACTCGCGCACCGGTTGCACAAAGCGGCTCAACTCGGCGGCATTCCAGTCGAGGCGGCGCTTGTTTTCCCCGACCTCCACAGTGCCCGGATATTTGAATCGTCCTGCGTTGGTTTTGAAGTTGGTGAACTCGTAAGGCTCATACAGATGGAACGCATAGAGCACGCCAGCATCGTTCACCGGCGTCAGAATCTCGAAGGCCGGAGCGGCGGCATACACGGCGGCGTCGAGAATGACGGGCGTGTGCGCATCTTCACGGCGAATCGCCGCCACGAGACGCGCGTTGAACCGGTTTGGATCAAACGAGCTGCCGCGCCGTCGCTCGTGCCAGGCGCGCAAATCCTGCGACCAAAAATCCGTGAACCCGTCGCCGCGTTCGGGATGCGGTTCGTTCAGCGGATTGTAACCCACCACCGCCGGATGTTCCTTCAATGCCGCCGCCAACTGCGTCCAGAACTGCTCGGCCTGTGCCAGGTATTTTTCCTCGCGCCAGAGCCGGTCATCATTCTTGCCGCCGTTCAACTGCCGCCAGCGCGCGCCCGGCAGCGAAATCATCGTCAGCACCACTTTCACCCCCGCCGCGTGCGCCTGATCCAGCGTCACGCGCAGCTTCTTCAGGTCCGCGGCATTTACCTGCGTGAAATCATCCGCGTTGCCGATGAGGAAGTCGCGGCCTTGCGCCAGCCATTTGTCGGGAGCGAGGCGCAGGAACTCGATCCCCGCCGCGCGAGCGGAGCGAAAGTAATCCGGCGCGATGACGCGATTGAAGCAGTTCGCGCCATGACGCGGCTGATTCCAAAACTCCAACTTCGGATTCGCCGCCTGCGTCACGCCCCCCAGCGCAAATCCCGTCAAGGCCACGAGCCATGCGAATCGATTTCGTTTGATGGATTTCGTTGTCATCGCCGTTGCCGTTTGAGCATCGTGACCAGCCTCCCCCGAAAGACAATGCCGCATTTTCACTGGCTTCATGATGGAGTCCGTGGCCTTCGGCTGCGACATCGAATGCCATCGCCCTGTCACCTGAGAACCACCATGACTCGCCTATTTCTATTTTTGCCGCTGCTCGTGTTGCTCTTCTGCGCTGCCAGCATGGTCAGCGCGCAGGATGTGGCATCGCCTCAGCCATCCGATGTGCTCATCATCGCGCCGCATCCCGACGATGAAGTGATCGGTTGCGCGGGTGTGATCCAGCGGACGCTCGCGGCGAAGAAGCGCGTCACGGTGGTGATCCTGACGAACGGCGACGGCTATCCCGCGCTGGCCGCCGTGGTGGCGAAAAAGAAACGCGAGGAACTCACGCCGGAGGATTTTGTCAAAGCAGGTGCGCTGCGGCAGAGTCACTCCGTGGCCGCGATGCGAAGGCTTGGTTTGCCGAAGGAGGATTTGATCTTTCTCGGCTATCCCGACAGCGGTTTGGAGAAGATGTGGCAGATGGATGGCACCGCGCCGTTTCGCCAAATGTTCACTCACCAGCGCGAGACCTATGGCGAGACGGCGCGCGACTACCACTCGCTCACGCATGGCAAGCCCGCGCTGTATGTGAAAGCGAGCGTCGTGGCCGATCTCGCGGAAATCATCCGCGCGCGCAAACCGCAGGAAGTTTATGTGTCGCACGAATCCGACAAGCACGGCGACCACCGCGCCGCGTTTTGGTATGCGCGCGAGGCGCTGCGCGTGGTCGCGTTCGAGGGGCGCTTCTTCGCCTTCGTCGTGCATGGCGATCCGCTGCCGCGCGAACCGGATGTTCGATTGAAGCTCACACCTACGGAATACGAGACCAAGAAAGCCGCACTCACCGATCACACCAAGGGCACCTCGCCGATTCACGATGGCCTCGTTGCCGAGTATTTGAAACCGGAGGAGCTGTTCTGGAAGTTTCCATTCCGTTGATCGCGTTTCCCTTTGATGTTTTCCGCCATGCCATCTCGTCGCTCGCTTCGCCTCAACCATCGCCTCTTGCTTCTCGCACTCTTGTCCGTGGGCAGCATTGCCTGTGCGGAGGATTTGCCCAAGACGTTGATGACCACACGCGGGAATCGCACCCGTGCCGCCGCGCCGATGTAAACGGCGGCACGGGATGGTAGGAGGCGGCTACTTCAGCACGCTGAGGTCCGCGCCGAAGTTGATGTGGTAGGCGGCTCCATCGATGACGAGGGCGGGCACGGATTTGACTCCGGCGGCCTCGGCTTCGGCGACCCGGCCCTTCGCGGTGCCGAGGTGGACGATCTCGACATCGAAGCGACTGGCATCGAGCGCGGTGGCGACGTTTTGCTCAGCGGCGACACAGACGGGGCATCCGGCGTGGTAGAAGGTGGCTTTGGTTTTCATGGGTATGGACTGGTTGTGTTTGGTTTGGTTTGTTTGCTGCGGCATGACGACATCGTGTCGGATGCGCGCGCAGGATGCTCGCCGGTCTGCTCATGAGGCGAAAGAGGGCAGGATTTCGTGACCGGGCACCGTTTTGTTCCTGCTTTCCCGCAGGGAGATTGAGTCCTATGCACAGCGCATGAAGTCCGAGTCCGACAAGCCAAAATATCTCCCGCTCACCGATCGCACGGCCTACCGTCGGCTGGAAGATGTCGTGGGCTGCAAGTGGTCCGCCGCGGTGCTGGCGGCCATCGGGCGAGGGGTGACGCGGCCCGGGCAGCTTGAGCGGTTCATCCCCGGCATCTCGACGAAGATCCTCAACGAACGCCTGCGCAAGCTGGTGGACTTCAAGCTCATCACGCGCACCGAGATCGCTGGCAAGGTGCCGCGCACGGAATACGCGCTGACCGCCACAGGCACGAAGCTCACCGCCATCATCGAAAGCATCCGCGATCTGGATGAGGAGCACTGCACGGAAAAGTAGCCGCACGACACCCCAAATCACACCAGCCTCTTCACACACCGAACAACGTCCATGAATCCACACCTCCCCCTCATCCTCCTGCTCAGCGCTGCACTCACCGCGTCTGCCGAAGAGACATTGCCCAAGACGCTGATGACGACACGCGGGAAGTTGCTCGCCAGCGAAGACTTCGCCGCGCCGTTGGCAGCGTTCACCGGCAAGCCGAAAGGTTTCGCCAGCGGCTTCAGTGGCTGGCGTTTCAACACCAGTCCCAAGTCCGGCAAGTGGGAGCAGGGAGACGGCATTTTCAAAGGCATGGAGCTGACGGAGAGCCATCATCCGGCCACCGCGTCCTTCGGCATCAAGCTCAAGGACGCGATCATCCAGTGCGACGTGCGTCTCGACAACGTGCCCGCCGGGGGCCGCCCGTATCGCACCGTGTTCCTGAAGCTCACCGACGAGAAGGACTATGTGTGCAGCCTCAGCGTGGGCCCGGGCGGTGCCTTTCTCACCACCTACGATCCCATCAAGACCAACCCGAAGACGCATCAGCGCGAGCGTTGCCCCGCCGTCAAAGCACTCCAGCCCGTGAAGCTCGACGCCTGGCACACGCTGGTGCTCGAGGTCAGAGGCGACGAAGTCGTCGGCACGCTCGATGGCCGCAGCGTCACTGCGTCAAACGCGCTCATCGGCTTGGAAAAGCACAGCGTCATGATCGGCGCGGGCACGCAAGGCAGCTTCCGCCGCTTCCGCGTGTGGGAGGCACTGCCGAACGCCGACTGGCCGAAAAACAAACAGGCGCTGCAAGCGAATGCCAAACTTGCGCCATGACTGGCACACGGCGCACACATTGCACTCGACGGAGCCATCGGGCACAGCCCTCCAAGCATCCGCTGCCGCCAGCGTGAAACCTTTCCCCTGCCACACGTCATGGAACTATGGCACCATCGCCAGCCTTCATGACTCCCTCTCCCCCTCACGCCGCCCCTTTCCTCACCACACGCTGGACCCGCGTGTGCCTGGCCAAGGCGGACTCCGAGGATGGCCGCCGCGCGCTCGCAGACCTTTGTGATGCCTACTACGAGCCGGTCGTGGCCTATTTGAAAAGCCTGCTGCGGGATGCCGATGCCGCGCGGGACATGAGCCATGCGTTTTTTGCCAAAATGCTCGCAGGTGGGGCGATTCATGCCGCAGCGCCGGAGCGCGGACGATTTCGTTTTTACCTCCTCGGCGCGGTGAAGCACTTCGCCGCGCATCTGAATGAAGCCGAGTCGCGGCAAAAGCGCGGCGGCGGCATCGCTCCGCTCTCGCTCGATGCGCAGGACACCGGCTCTCCCGCGCTCCAGGTGCCGGAGCATGAGCGGCTCTCGCCCGAGGCCCTGTTTGACCGCCAGTGGGCCATCACCGTGCTCGACCGCGCCATGCAGGCGCTCGCCGCCGAATGCGCTGCGCAAGGCAAACCCGACCTCGTTCAGCATCTGCGCCCCTGGCTGATGGGGGAGTCCGGCTATGGCGACCAGAGCGCCACCGCTGCCGCGCTCGGACTCACCCTTCCGGCGATGAAGGCCGCCATCCACCGCTTGCGAGGCCGCTTCCGCCAGCAGGTGAAAGCGGAAATCGCGGGCACACTCGACACGGGTGCCTCAGTCGAGGAAGAAATGCGCGCCTTGTTCGCCGCGCTGGCTCAGTAACACCGTCCGTCCCGGCTGTGCGTATGGCGGGCATCCTGCCCGTCAGCAGAGCGCGCCCCGCATCCACCACCATGCCGGTTCATCATGCCTATCCCGCAGCCGATGAAAAAAGTCCGCATCCATTTCCGCGCCACACGGCATGGTAGGATATGGACATCATGTCTTCCTCCCACTGCCCCCTCTGCGGCGTGCCGCTCCCAGCAGATGCCGTGAATGGCCTTTGCCCGCGCTGCCTCATGGCCGGTGCCATGCAGCCCACGCAGCCGGGTGGTGATGCTGCACCCGCTGTGCCGCCGCTCACGCCGGAGGAGCTGGCCCCGCACTTCCCCCAGCTCGAAATCATGGAATGCCTCGGACGCGGCGGCATGGGCGTCGTCTATAAAGCACGGCAGAAATCGCTCAACCGCCTCGTCGCGCTCAAACTTCTCGCGCCAGAGCGTGCCGACGATCCGCAGTTCGCCGCCCGCTTTGAAAAAGAAGCGCAGGCACTCGCCGCGCTGAATCATCCGCACATCGTCGCCGTGCATGACTTTGGTGTGACGCAGACTTTCCAGTCTGCGGGACCACTCTACTACCTGCTGATGGAGTTCGTGGACGGCGTGAACCTCCGCCAACTGCTGCAAACCAAGCGCCTCACTCCGAAAGAAGCCCTCAGCATCGTCCCTCCCGTCTGTGACGCCCTGCAATGTGCGCACGACCACGGCATCGTCCACCGCGACATCAAACCGGAGAACCTGCTCATTGATAAAGCAGGCACGGTGAAGATCGCCGACTTCGGCATCGCAAAGATCGTGGGCGAAAGTGGTGCGGCCGTCCCGGCTGCGGACCGGTTGAATGGAGGCGGGACGCCTGCACCACACTCATTCCCTTTCGGCACGCCCGACTACGCCGCCCCCGAGCAAGCCACCGGCACCGCCGACCACCGCGCAGACATCTACAGCCTCGGCGTCGTGCTCTACGAAATGCTCACCGGCGAGCGACCCAAGGACGACTTCGTCCCGCCGTCGAAGCGCGTGCAGGTGGACATCCGCATTGATGAGATCGTGCTGCGCGCCTTGGAAAAGACACCGGAGCTGCGCTTCGCTACGGCGGCGGAGTTCCGCACGCAGGTGGAGGCGGTGACAAATGATCCTGATCCATCCATCCCGCCCGCGATGTCAGCGCCGATCTCCAGGCAATCGACCATCCGACGCAGTCTCTGGATCGTTCCGCTCATGGCATGTGCGGTCACCCTTTGGGCTCTGGTGCTGAGGACGTTCTCGGGGCGGGAACTGCTTGTGATGATGGCTGTGGCCGCGATTCCCACCATCATGATTCCGGGCCTTATTTTCATTTTCATGGGACATCGCCCCAAGGCCGGTACGCCAGGTGCTCCAGCTACTCCCTTGTCAAAGGCACGGCAGGCGATGGAAGCGGACCTTCTGTTTCCGCCCTGGCTTCGTCTGATCCTCGGGGCGGCCTTCTTTGTGTGTCTCCTAAACTTCGCGGCTCCCCATGTCACACGCCTTGGTAATAACACCCAATCGACCTTCACCATCGGACTCTCGCAGCCTTGGCTCATTGTCTATCCCCAGCATGTGGATTCAGACCGCATCGTCCGTGCGCTGGCGTGGAATCTCCGCTCACCTGCCTTTCTCTGCGGCATCTTTGCCGTCATCCTCGCGTGCATCCTCTTGGTGGGACGCGCCACCGTGCGTCGTCGCCTGAACTTCGCAGTTTCTGCTAGCCGTCTGAGCTGGGGCCAGTGTGTGCTCCTGCTCGCCGTGCTTGCCACGGCCATGCTGGCTGTTCGCGCACTGTGGGCGATGACGCCCGTCATCGAACAGTTTCCCAAGGCGGCGACAAACACAGCCAGTTCCGAGATTCAGCGGGTCGATGTCACCAGCGAGCTGGCGACCGTCCAGGCACATGGTTCCAAGGATGCCGGACTCATCTTCCTCTTTGGAAATGCACCCGCACGCTGGACGCCGAAGTCACTTTATCTCGACGCCATGTTCGATGTCACACTCACCTCAGGCGGCTTCGATCCCGGCGTGCGCTGGAATATCACGCCCCGGCGTGGCATCCGCTGGACCTATCAACTGGAAGGTCCGCCGGGCGCGATGTCGGGCAAACTCTCCTTTCAGCCCGGCACGCCTGCTGCCGATTCAGATGGCGCGTATGTCATTGGCGAGTTCCGGCCGGAGAATGCTCTGCCGGTTCCTATTGCGGTGCGGCTGGACGTGCGGCGGGCCGGATTCCCCACTGGCGCGCACATTGGCCGCGATGGTCACTCCGTGCTGGTGACACATGATCAGGCGTTGGATGCGCTGCACTATGTGCTCTACCACGAAGGCGATTTCGGCACCACGTCCTCCAGCACACAAAACCTCGCGGCCAACACCTGGACGGACGAAGGCGCGGTGAAGCTGAAAAACGGGCGCTCCTTTGGCTATCGGCGCGAGGCGCTGTATCCCCACGAACTGCACATCAACGGCACCCCCTATGATCTGCGCCAAGGCCGCGTGCTCGTGTTGCGGGACGACGGCACCGTCGAGCAGTTTCGCCTTTTCCCCAAGCTCGATGCAGCCCGCGATCCAGCGGCGGTGTCACGCATGGTTCGCGGCGATGACGCCTACCCTGAGCAAGTGAGAGCCGCCGAGAAAGAGGCCGCACCATCCATAGCCGGAGCAGATCAGCCCGTGGTGAAAACTTACAACTTGGGCTTCGCCTTCGATGGTGCAGGCGATACGGCGCGACTCCGCGATGACATCCGCACGTTGATCGAGCAGTTCGTTCAAAAAATCGACAACGAAACCGGACGCACGCCGGACATTACTCTGCACGCCGAAACCCGCGTGCTCATCGTCAAAGCCCCAGCCGCGCAGCAGCAGATCATCGCGGAAATGATCGCAGCCATGAAGGAGAACGCCAAGGTGCCCGTCGGCAAAGACGACACCTTTGTTAGGCGCACTAACTACACGTTTAGGAACTACATACCGATTCTTTTGCTGTTCGCCATCCCGGCGTTTTTACTGATTGTGCTTGTTGTCATTCCGCGTATCCGCATGGAGCGGCGAGCACGCGGACTCCTCGCGCAGTATCCGACTGCCGAGCAGACTTCGGTTTATCTGGAGTTACATTCGACGTTTGCCGGAGGCAAGCAGCGAGAGATTGATGCCAAGATAGCTGAGATGCAGCAGCAGGGTTGGATATTCTTGCGAGCGAGAGAGACCAGCCCTTTGCGCACGCTGTTTTCATGGGGCGGTGGCCTGACATTGCATTTTATTCGGACGAAAGTTTGAGATATGACCGTGCTGCCTAATGTCGTTCACACCTACTCGCTCGACTTTGCCGCCAATGGAGATGCGGCCACGCTCAAGTATGCCGATCTGCGCGATCTGCTGGAGCAAGTCAGGGAGTTGGGCGAAGAATCGGACATCTCCCTCCATGTGGGCGAGCACGCTCTCATCGTCAAAGCCCCTCCAGGGCAGCAAAGGCGCGTCGCCGAACTCGTCGAGGCCATGAGGAGAAAGGCAAGGCCAAATCCCGAGGCGAAGCGCAACCCCTGATGTTTCCGATCCATGCAACCCAATATCCATCCAAACCATGCCATGAAAACATGCGCTCTGCTCCTTCTGCCCATCTTGCTCGGCACGCTGGGCCTGCTCCATGGCGAGGGTTTTGAAACACGAATACCAGCCGCGGCTGCCGCCGCCAAACCGGAAGCAAGCGTCAAACAAGTCGTCCGCATCTACGCGGTCAGAGCGATCCTTGGCCCCGTGCCGAAAGAGGGTGACGAAGCAGGCAAGAAAGCGCGCGCTGAGCGCTGGGACTCACTGATGAGTTTGTTCGACACCGCGCTCATCATGTCTGGCTGCGAGCAGCCTCGGCCCACTTTTGGTCTGCACGATCAAACCAACTGTCTGGCGGTGAGCGGCACGCCTTCGCAAATCAGACTCATCTCTCAAGCCATCTCCGCCTGCATGGAGAATGAGCAACCGCGCTCCCCGACCGTCATGCCCGTCCGTGTGGTGAAGTAACAACATTCAGCTCACAACCTCGTCATGAAGACATTTGTATTCTTTGCGCTTCTTTTCGTCTCCCTTCCCCTTCACGCAGCCGAACCCCAAGGCGCCCCAGAAGACCTCCCGCAAAAGGGAGCAATGCCTCGCCCAGGACTTCCTGTCATTGCCCATGACGACGAAGTCATCATGCAGACCGGCCCGGAAGCATCGCTGCAAGTGCGTTCTTACGCGCTCGGCTTTTTCTCGCAGGGCTACAAAGCAGACGAGGGGAGACGACTGCAAAGAACCGCAGTCGATCTGATCAACCTGGCGCTGAGAGCCAACCACACGCCTGCGACTCACGAAGACAGCTTGTCCATTCATGGCGACACCAGTGTGCTCATAGCCCGTGCCACGGATGCGCAGCACGCCATCATCGCCGACGTTATCCGCGTTCTGAAGGAGAACACGCCTGACAGGCCCGCTGCCGCTACAGCGCTCACTCCAGACAGGTCCGTCGTTCGCATCTTCGCACTCGGCAGGATTTTCGGGGTCGCTGATTCAGGTAATGAGACCCATGAGAAGGAGCGCACGGCCAAAACGGAGGCATTGATCAGCCAGATTCGCACCAGCATGGCGATGGCCAGACTCAGCGCGACCATGCCGGAACTGAGTTTCCACGGCTCATCCAACAGTCTGATAGCGAAGGGCACGGTCGCACAGATGGAACTCATCACCCAGGCAATCACCGCCTGGCGGGAGAACACGCCGGATTACCGCCCCATCCGTGGCCAATGACGAGAAACCGAACCCGCTCCCATCATGAAAACGCAGCTATCAATCCTTGCACTTTTCGCCGTTACCCTGTCGCTTCACGCCACCGATCCAAAGGGTGCATGGTTCACCTGTGATTTCGAGCAGCCCGACTGGCAAACACGCTGGAACATGGGCAATCCCAATCTGCCGCGAAACCTCGCGATCGTTCCACAGCGCACCACAGGAAAGATCAAGCCGCACTATGGTCAGGACACGCCACCGCCGATGACTGGCGCGGGCAGACTCGGTGCAGGCAATGCGCTCGCCATCACTCTCAAGCAAGGCACGCACTACGGAGCGGACTTCGGATTCGACTTCGCCGCGCAAACCGGCTCAGAGCCGGAAGAAGCCATTCTCTCCTACAAGCTCTGCTTCGCTCCCGACTTCAACGCCGAGGCCATGCAGGGCGGCAAGCTGCCCGGCTTTGGCGGCATTTACACCAGCGATGCCGGCGCCGCTGGCAAACGTGTGAATGGCAGCGACTCATGGTCCGCCCGTGGCGCTTATTGGAAACCGGATGCCAAAGGAGACATCCCCATCGGCTTCTATGTCTATCACGCCGACATGAAGAACGATTTCGGCGACACTTGGTATTTCTCCAAGGCTCTCGAACGCGGCAAATGGCACGATGTCCGCCTCTACATCAAACTCAACACACCCGCCTCCAAACCCGGCGGCAAAGGTCGTGCCAACGGCGTTCTGCGCGGCTGGCTGAATGGACGTCAGGTCTTCGAGAAACGTGACATCCGCTTTCGCGACGTGGACACGCTCAAGATCCGCAACGCCTGGTTTCATTTCTACCACGGCGGCGGTCAGCCAGCCTCCACGGACTACCGGATGTGGATTGATGACGTGGTCATCTCACCCCCGAACTGAGTTCGGCACAAAATCATCCGCCCATGAATACATCCCCACGCCAAATCGAATGCATCATCCCCATCCTGCCCGTCCGTGATCTCACGCGGAGCATGGCGTTTTATGTCGAAACACTTGGATTCAAGCTCGACTGGGGAGGTGAGGCAGGCTCCCGCATCTGCTCCGTCTCGCGAGATGCCTGTGCCATCATGCTCTCGCAGCGCGACACGATTGTCGAATCTGTGTGGGTGTGGATCGGCTGTGAAGATGAAGCACTCTTCGACACCTGGCGATCAAAGGGAGTGAAGGTTCGGCAAGAACCCAAGAACTGCCCGTGGGCATACGAGATGAAGTTTGAAGACCTCGACGGGAACGTCCTCTGGCTGGGCACCGAGCCACGGCGTGATGAGCCATTCGAGGTCCAAAAAACATCATAAGCCGCCCGCGCCAGTCCGCACAAACCCCGCAATCCCTTATGCCCCCCAACACCAACGCCATCCTCATCGCCGCGATGCTTCTGTCGTCAGTCGCATCGCTCACACTCGCCGCCGAGGTGCCGCCCGACATCGCAGACATGCAAGTTCAAGACCTGCGTGTCGGCGGCGATGAGAGGATGCGCTATTTCGTCATCCACAAGCCGACATCTCCGCCCGCGCAGGGATGGCGAACGCTGTTCGTGCTTCCCGGCGGCTCGGGCGATGCGCAGTTCGAGCCCTTCGTCACTCGGATCGCCAAAAATGCACTGCCGGAAGGTTATCTCGTCGTGCAACTCGTGGCTCCTGTGTGGACAGCTCAGCAGGCCAAAGACATCGTCTGGCCCGGCGCTCAATCGGGTGTGCGCGAGATGAAGTTCAGCACCACGGACTTCTTCCTCGCCGTGCGTGCCGAGGTGGAGAAGGCCCACAAGCTCGATCCACGCCACTGCTTCACGCTTACATGGTCTTCGAGCGGCATGAGCGGCTACGCGCTCTCTTTGCTGCCAAAGGCCGGGGTGACCGGAACCTTTGTCGCCATGTCCGTCTTTCGTCCTAATGCGCTGCCGCCGCTTGCCGCAGCGAAAGGCCATCCTTACTTCCTTTACCATTCGCCGCAGGATTTCATTCCCATCGCGCAAGTCCACGCTGCACGAGATGCGCTGCAAAGGGCAGGTGCAACGGTGGAACTCCAGACCTATGAGGGCGGTCACGGCTGGCGTGGCAACATCTTCGGAGACATCCGCAAAGGCATCGAATGGCTCGAAGGCCAGCAGACAGCGGGGGCCAAAGACAGATGAGGCCATTGGCTTTGAGGACAAATGTCTGCCAACACCCATCCCGCCCACGACTACGCCGAGCGCATCCGCGCGCGGCTGCCGAGGCGGTTGCAGGAGCTGCGCGAGGCGGCGGGCTTCACCAAATATGGTCTGGCGCGTGAGAGTGGCGTGAGCCGCGAATACATCGGCAGGATCGAGCGCGGCAAAGCGAATCCGACGCTGCCTGTCACCGCGCAGCTCAGTCATGGGCTCGGCATGACGTTGACCGAGTTTTCCGAGCAGTTGGAGGATGACGACGACGAGGAGGAGGAGTGAAGGGCGTCACTTATGATTGACTAACGGCTGACGCGGGAAGTGTGGTGAGATCGGCGGCATCTCACCCGACGCCTGCGATGCCGCTCCTCTCCACCGCTCCAGCTCGCTTCCCGCTCACGGGAGGTGCCGTTTTGCCTCGGGGAGCGGTGTTTTCGGCGCTGGGAGGGCTATTCCGCCTCAAAACGGCCATCCCGCGCCAAAGGGTAGGCTTACCGGACGCCACGGGAGCGTTACCGGTGCTGTGGGTAGCGACCCCACGCGAAAGGGTAGCCATACCGGCGGCACGGGTAGCCATACCCAACGGCGCGGTATGCCTACCGAACGAAAGGGGATGGCTCCCCGGACGAAAAGGTAGAGCTACCGCGCGGCAGGGTAGAGCTACCGCCGCGATGGGTAGGGATACCCCGGCAAAGGGTAGTGCTACCGCACGGCGCGGTAGTCATCCCGCGCCACGGACAAGCGAACCCGCCGCGTGCGGTATCAAGGCCATTCCAGGCGGGGAGACTTGGAGACTCCTCTTCTCCAAGTCTCCTCCACTCCCCTTCTCCTCTTCTCCAAGTCTCCCCGTCTCCTCTTCTCCGCCACTCCAAGTCTTCCGCCAATGAACTGGGATAACGGCCAATGGGACAGCGGCACTTGGGACCAGTCGTCCGACTATTTTTCACCCCAACCCAAATCCAACCACCGCACCAAAATGAGAAGACAAACCTACTACCCCAGCCGCATCGGCGACCAGGTGAACTGGCTCGACAACTACGCGGCGAAACTGCCCACCTATGGGGCCAC
>JBDHQD010000013.1:0-97562 GCA_039806835.1 Prosthecobacter sp.
CTTACCACAGTGCTCCGGTGGGAGCGAGATCAAAACGCCCTCTCTCTAATCGCTCTGTATCCCCTAGCCTTACCACAGTGCTCCGGTGGGAGCGAGATCAAAACCAACAAAGCCGCCCGCTGGGGTTCCGCTGCGTCTTACCACAGTGCTCCGGTGGGAGCGAGATCAAAACGAAAACTGAGGCCCGCGATTTGCAACCAAACACTTACCACAGTGCTCCGGTGGGAGCGAGATCAAAACTAGCAGGGGGAGAGAATAAGCGCGGGCCGCTCCTTACCACAGTGCTCCGGTGGGAGCGAGATCAAAACAGCCGTGATTGACTCCATGCAATCCAGGATAACTTACCACAGTGCTCCGGTGGGAGCGAGATCAAAACTCGATTACGTCGATGACTACCCCAAGTTTCAGCTTACCACAGTGCTCCGGTGGGAGCGAGATCAAAACAACGTCACGCCCACCGTCCCGGACAAAATCGCCTTACCACAGTGCTCCGGTGGGAGCGAGATCAAAACATGACTGGTTCCTCACGCAGCGTGGGAGGGCGCTTACCACAGTGCTCCGGTGGGAGCGAGATCAAAACATGGACGCCTCGCCGTCATCCATCTCGATGGCCTTACCACAGTGCTCCGGTGGGAGCGAGATCAAAACTGTTCGGGCGCAAGCATCGCGACAAGTTCAGCTTACCACAGTGCTCCGGTGGGAGCGAGATCAAAACTGTTTCTGGACCGACTCTTCTACAGTAATGACCTTACCACAGTGCTCCGGTGGGAGCGAGATCAAAACGTCCAGCAAGAAAGCACAAGATGCAAAGTTTACGCTAAAGGGGTGGGTGGGCGGGGATTGGCAGCCCGTAAAGGCCCCGGTCGGAGGGCAATCCCAAAACGGGAACGCCGTCTTGCCAAGCCTGCCGCTGACCGTTATCTAGGCTGCATGAAGACGCTGGAGGTGATGAGCGCCGACCTGGGCGGTGAGCTTCCCGATCAGATGCGGTCTTCATAAGCGTCGTGGCGACCGATCCAAAACCAGTAAACGCGCCCGTCCTGCTCTAGGCCAAGGGCACGATGCTCTTTGTCCACACGGGCGGACCAATAGGGGCCAACACGCTTGAAATGCAGAGAAGGATGCCAGTGATCCGCCAACCAGAGGTGGTATTGCTTCCGCGCACGCTGCTGAACCTGCACAGGGAGTGCCGCGAGTGCCTGACGAAAGCTAGCGGTGATGGAGGAATTCATCGAGCGGTGTGGTCTGACCTGCGGTGATCTCTTTCAATGCTTGGGCGGCGAGGTGGTCAAACTTCCCGGTGAGCACGGACTGCTCAAACACCCGATCGGCGTCGGCGTCGATCCTCTCCTGCATCCACGCGGCCAGGATGCGAAAGTCCTGAGGAGGGAGGTGATCGATGGCTTGTTCGATTTCCAGCACGGTGCTCATGCCGCAGAGGGTAGTCACTTTCACGCTAACTCGCAAGCTCTTGAACGCCGTCTTGCCAAGCCTGCCGCTGACCGTTATCTATGACGCATGAAGACGCTGGAGGAGCTGCCGATCAAGATCGACCGCGAGAAGATCGCTGCCTTCTGCCGCGAGCGGGGTATCCGGAAGATGAGCCTCTTTGGCAGCGTGGTGCGGGATGATTTCGACCCCGCCCGCAGTGACGTGGATGTGCTGGTGGAGTTCCTGCCGGGACGAAAGCCGGGCTACGGCTTTGTCCACTGCCGGGAGGCCCTGGAGAGCCTGCTGGGTCGGCGGGTGGATTTGCTGACAGGGCTAGGACGACGCCTGCTCCCCCTCGTGCAGGAGGATCTCTCTCCCATCTATGAGCAGACATGATCCACGCGTGGCCCTGCATCAACTGAGGGACACGGCGTCCGATGCCCAGCACATGTGCGCAGGATGCACGCCCGAGACCCTGCGTGCCGACAAGATGCGCCTGTTGGCAGTGGAGCGCTGCATGGAGTGAGAAGATGGCCGCAGGTAGCAAGCGAGTGACAGATTCCCGTTCCATGCTATACAAGGCTAACATGAGCACGCTGACGCAGACTTTGTTCACCGAGATCGAATCCGCCCCGGAGCCGGTGCTGCGGGAGGTGCTGGACTTCCTAGTGTTCCTCAAATCACGCCAGCATGCGCCAGACGAGGCTCATGAGAATCTCCTGACGCTGGCGGGCAGCGCGTGGGATGCGGACTGGAACACTCCGCAGGAGGATGAGGCATGGCGCGGCGGGGCTGCGCGACATCGTCACGCATGGCTATGACTGGATCGACCATGAGGTGCTCTGGGATGCGGTGCAGGAGGATTTCCCCTCTCTCTTTGCAACGCTGGAGGTGATGATCGCCGACCTGGGCGGTGAGCTTCCCACGGAGGAGATGCCGAACTGAGGGAATGCTGGACACGATAGGGGCCGTTGTGCCCAGTGATGAACGCCGCCGCCTTGACATCTGAGGCGAAAGCATGCCCTAAGTAGCCCCCTTTCCCGCCAGCCCCCTTTTCCCAAACATGCCCAAAGCCCTCATCATTGCCGAGAAGCCCAGCGTCGCCGCCGATCTCGCCCGCGCACTCGCCAAAGCCCCCGGCATGAAGCCCTTCACCAAAGAGAAAGACTGGTATGAGAACGAGACGCATGTGATCTCCTCCGCCGTCGGCCATCTGCTGGAGCTGGGTATGCCGATGGTGAACGGGAAGAAGATCGGCTGGGGATTCACCAGCCTGCCGATCTTGCCGGAGAAGTTTGAGCTCAATCCCATCGAGAGCAGTGAGGACCGTTACAAGGTTCTGGCACGCCTGATCAAACGGAAGGACATCGACACGCTGATCAACGCCTGCGACGCCGGGCGCGAGGGGGAGCTGATCTTCCGCTACATCGTGGATGCCACCGGCACGAAGAAGCCGATCCAGCGCCTGTGGATGCAGTCGATGACGCAGGGCGCGATCCTGGATGCCTACAAGCATCTGCGCAGCGATGAGGAGATGACTCCGCTGGCCGATGCGGCGAAGTGCCGCAGCGAGTCCGACTGGATCGTCGGCATCAACGGCACGCGCGCGCTCACCGCGCTGAATTCCCGCCACGGCGGCTTCCGCCTGACGCCGGTGGGCCGGGTGCAGACGCCGACGCTGTCCATTCTCGCGAAGCGGGAACGGGAGATCGCCGCCTTTGAGCCGCGCACGTACTGGGAGGCCATCGCGCTGTTTGAAGTGCCCGCGGGGCGTTACCAAGGCCGCTGGATCGACGAAGGATTCAAGAAGGACGAGAACGACGAGCACAAGAAGGCCGAGCGCATCTGGGATCAGGCCACGGCGCAGGCGATCGCAGACCGCTGCATCGGCAAACCGGGGAAGATCGAGCAAACGACCAAGCCCGCGCGCCAGGCGGCCCCGCTGCTCTATGACCTGACGAGCCTGCAACGCGAGGCGAGCAACCGCTTTGGCTTCTCCGCCCGCCGCACGCTGCAAATCGCGCAGGCGCTGTATGAGAAGTTCAAAGTGCTCACTTATCCGCGAACGGACTCGCGCCATCTGCCGGAGGATTATCTCGGCACGGTGACCGGCACGCTCAAGACCTTCGCCAGTCACGACAGCCGCAAGCACGACGCGCTGCCGCATGAGCTGGGCACGCACGCGGCCACCGCGCTGGACAACGGCTGGGTGCGCATGAACAAGCGCATCTTTGACAACAGCAAGGTCAGCGACCACTTCGCCATCATCCCGACCGGGCAGATCCCGCCAAAGGAACTCCCGGAGGCCGAGCAGAAGGTGTTCGACATGGTGGCACGGCGCTTTGTGGCCGTGTTCTTTCCCGCCGCCGAGTTTGAAGTGACGACGCGCATCACCCGCGTGGGCAAGGATGCGTTCAAGAGCGATGGCAAGGTGCTCAAGTCGCCAGGCTGGCTCGCCGTCTATGGCAAGAAAGCCGCCGAAGAAGCAGCGGAGGGCGATGAAAACGCCGCGAAACTGCTCGTCGAGGCAAAGGATGGCGACACCGCCAGCACGCTCGATGTGGAGGTGAATGAATTGCAGACCAAGCCGCCGCCCCGCTACACGGAGGCCACCCTGCTTTCCACGATGGAAGGCGCGGGCAAGCTGGTCGAGGACGAGGAACTGGCCGAAGCGATGAGCGAGCGCGGCCTCGGCACGCCCGCCACACGCGCGGCGATCATCGAGGGCCTGATCATGGACCGCTACATCGAGCGCGTGCAGCGAGACATGCACGTGACGCAGAAGGGCCTCGCGCTCATCGAGCAAATCAGCGCCATCGGCATCGACGCGCTGAGTTCGCCGGAAATGACCGGCCAGTGGGAATACAAGCTGCGCCAGATGGAGCATCGCGAGCTCGACCGCGAGAGCTTCATGCGTGAAATCCGTCACGTCACCAAGCAAGTGGTGGAAAAGACCAAGGCGTATTCCAAAGCTGCGAAGGAGAAGGTTTATCCCGAATTCGCGGCCACCTGCGGCGTCTGCGGCAGCAAGGAAGGCTACAAGCAGACGGAGGAATTCTACGGCTGCAAAAATCCGAAGTGCAAGGTGCGCGTCTATAAGACTGTGGCCAGCCGTCCGCTCAGCGATGATGAAATCCGCACGCTCATCGAGAAGCGCTTCATCGGCCCGCTCGAAGGCTTCCGCAGCAAGAAGGGCAAGGACTTCGCTGCCGCGCTGCAAATCAAGGACGACATGAAAGTGGCCTTCGTCTTCGAGGGCAACGATCCCGACGCGATCAACTGGGACGAGTGCCCGGTCATCACAAAATGCCCCGTCTGCGCTCTCAAGAAACGCGAGAGCAGCATCTACGACACACCGGACGGCTACGTCTGCAAAGTCGCGCTGACTGAATCAGGCAAGTGCAACGCGCGCCTGCCGAAGGTGCTCTGCAAGAAGGACATCACGCCGGAAAACGCCCGCGAATTCTTCGAGGGCGGCAAGACCTCCCTCATCACCGGCATGATCTCGAAGCGCGGACGCCCGTTCAGCACCTTCCTGGTCTGCACGCCCGGCGAGAAGCGCCTCATGAGCTGGGAATTCCCGCCGCGTGAGCCGAAGCCGAAAGCACCGAAGAAACCGGCGGGCGTGCGGAACCGGGGCTGAGTAAAGGAGCCCTTGACCGTGTCCTGCCGGAAAATTATTCTCCGGCCATGAGCTATCACGAACGCATTGTTCTGGATCCCGACATACGGAACGGGAAGCCCTGCATTCGTGGCACACGCATCACCGTTGCCGATGTGTTCGATTATCTCGGCGGCGGTATGAGCGTAGCGGAGGTGCTGGAGGATTTCCCAGACCTTACCTCTGAAGACATCCAGGCTTGCTTCTCATTCGCCGCCGACCGCGACCGCCGCCTCAATGTCATCATGCCGCATGAAGTTGCTGCTTGATGAAAACCTGCCGCCGAAGCTGGCAAGACTGCTGGGTGGCCTGTTTCCAGGAACCCTACATGCGCGCGACTGCGGACTGCTTGGCAAAAGCGCCTCCGAGGTGTGGGAGCATGCCCGCAAACATCAGTTCGCCATCGTCTCAAAAGACAGTGACTTTTATCAACGCAGCATCCTTCACGGACATCCGCCGAAACTCATCTGGCTGCGTCTTGGCAACTGCACCACCCAACAGGTTTTGAATCTCATCCTCGCCCACGAGCAGGACACATTGCTCATGGGGCCGATCCCGTTGAGGCCGTGCTCGTTTTATTCTGAGGCGGTCTTCTTTGCCAGCAGGTGGGAGTATTTCTCCTTCCAGTCCTCCGGCAGGCGTGCGGGTCTGCCTTCCGGCATCTGCACCAGCGCGAGGGACTGGCGGCAGGTGATGAGCAGGGTGTTGTCCTCCTCCCGGCGCAGCTCGAACGCGCACCAGAAGCGCACACGCTCCACGCTTTCGAGGCGACCACGGAGTACGATCACGTCCCCGAGTCTGGCGGGTTTGCGGTAGTCGATCTCAGTGCGCACCACGACCGGAAACAACTGCGACTGCGCCATCTCGCGCAGCTTCATGCCGAGCTGGGCCGCGAGGCGCGTGCGATTGGTCTCGATCATGCGCAGGTAGGCGATGTTGTGGACGACACCGCCGCAGTCGGTGTCGAAGAACATCACTTCCTCACGGGTTTCGATGGTCGGCGTATCCATGTCAGTTCAGGGCGGCGCGCACGGCGGCTTCATCAATGCCACGCAGTTTGAACACGCGCAGCACGGTGTCTTCGATGAGATTGTTCGGGCAGGAGGCTCCGGCGGTGATGCCGACAGTCACCGAGCCGTCACTGGCGAGTTTGGTGGAATAGCTTTCCTTCTCTGCCTTGAGGTGCAGGTCGAAATGCACGATCTGCTCCAGTGATTTGAGGCAATCGGCGGTGCGGATGAAGAAGGTCGGAAGCTGCTGCTCGCCGATTTCGACGAGGTGCGTCGTGTTGGAACTGTTGTAGCCGCCGACGACGAGCAGCACGTCCAGCGGCTGCCGCAGCAGGCCAAAGAGCGAGTCCTGCCGCTCCTGCGTGGCACCACAAATGGTGTCGAAGACCTGGAAGTTTTTATCTCCGGCCTCAGCACCATCGCGATCCAGCACGGCCTGCCTCAAGCGGCGCTGCACTTCCTCGGTTTCCGATTTGAGCATGGTGGTCTGGTTTGCCACGCCGACGCGGGTGAGATGGATGTCGGGATCGAAACCCACTGAGTGCGCCGCAGGAGGGAAGCGCTTCAAGAATGCCTCCCTGTCACCGCCGTTGCGGATGTAATCGCAAACGTAATCGACATCCGCCAGCGTGAGCACAACAAGGTAGTTGCCCATGCCGTCGTCGCCCATCGCGCGAGAGGAGGTGGCGCGGGTTTCCTCATGCGAGGCCTTGCCGTGAATGATGGAGGTGAAGCCATTCTTGGCATACTGCCGCACGCGCTTCCACACACTCATCACGTCGCCACAAGTCGTATCCACCACGAGGCAGCCGCGCTCTGAAATCAGCTTCATCAGCCGCGTTTCCGCACCGAAGGCAGGCACGATGACGACATCCTCCTGCGAAAGTCGCGCCACCTCTTCTTCGTGCTTGCCCACAGGAATGCTGACGATGCCCATCTCAGCGAGCTGACGATTGACCTCCTGATTGTGGATGATTTCTCCAAGGAGATACACTTTGCGATCAGCGAACACCTTCCGCGCCGCGTAGGCGAGGTCGATGGCGCGCTCCACGCCGTAGCAGAAGCCAAAGTCGCGCGCGAGCCTCACCGTGGTGTTTCCCACGGTCAGGATGCTGCCCTGCGCGCGAATTTTTTCGACGATAACACTGCGGTAGTGTGTCTCCACCTCTGCCTGCACACGCTCCATCACCTCCGGTGTGCGTACGTTCACACGGCGGGCGGCTGGAGCGGGGGCGGACATGAAGACGGAACTGGCGGGATTAGAGACGGAGCTTGCGTCCAGCGGCGGCGTCCTCAAAGAACTCATTGCTCATGAGATAGCTGCGGCTGGGATTGGGCAGCGGGCCGTCGTCAATGCGCGGAAGGCTCTTGCCAACGGTGGCGTCCTCGGGCTGCGAAGGCGCGATGCTCAGCGGTGTGCCGACTTTGGTGATGGAGAAAAGTTTGCGTGCTGTGTTCATCGGCAGGCGGATGCAGCCATGAGTGCAAGGATAGGGCTTCACAAAGCCCCAGTGCAGGCCATAGGCGGGCTTCCATTCCTGCCAGTAAGCCATCGGATAGCCGGCATCGGGTTCGCTTTGGCGGCGCTTGCGTGCCTCCTTGTAGCCGATGCGATAATTGCCTTGGCCGGTGGCACCATTCACGCCCACAGAACACGGCGAGGCGAGCAGCACCTTGTCTCCCTCCACGGCATACACGCGGCCAGCACCCGTGCTAACTTTGATCCGCACATTGTTGATGTTCGACGGCTTGGTCAGAGGCGGGTCAAAGTTGTGACCGTAGTTGCCGGGCTTGGCAATGTTACACTGGCTCAGGGTGACAGCGAGACCTGCAAAAGCAGCGGCTTTCAGCGAGCGGGACAGGAGGGGAAGGATGTCTTTCATGCAGGCCGTCGTTGTAGCACACGATTCACACACCTCCACCGCTTTTTATGTCCTCGCACTCTTGTATGGTGAACGAAACTTTGGTTTCATTCTGGCGTTTTATCGCCGCTCATGCCCTCTCCCACCTTGATCGATGTCCTTGTCCGCACGGCTGCCGGTGCGGGCTGTGAAGAGCCCACTCGCCTGCGCCATGCCCTGGAGATCGCCGCCGACAAACGCCAACCGCTCATGGATGCGGTGGTCGATGCCAACATGGTCGATGAAGATCGCTTCTTCGCCGAACTCGCGCGCGGCTTGGGCATGCCCTTCTCAGAAAGTGACACGGAAGAAGCAGCGGAGGGGCTGCACAGTCGCTTCCCGGCCAAGCTGGCACTGCGGCACCGCATCTGCCCCGCGCAAGTCTCCAACTCCGAGGTGACGATTCTCACCTACGATCCCTTCGACCTCTCCGCGCGCCAGGCAGTCGGGCAGGAATTGCGCAAAAGCGTCCACTGGCAGATCGCGCCTCGCCACCGCATTCTGGAGGCACTGCATCAGGGCTATGGCGTCGGCGCGGAGAACTTCGAGGAACTGCTCGAAGGCCGCGAATCCGGCGATGACCACGACGACCTCAAGCAAGAGACCACCGTGCTCGATGAAGCAGACGAGGAGGCGACGGTGATGAACTTCGTGAACCAGATTTTCCGCGAAGCTCTCAAAGAACGTGCCACCGACATCCATGTGGAGCCGCTGGAGCGCGATCTGCGCATCCGCTACCGCATCGACGGCAAGTTGATCGAAGTGCCCGTGCCTCCGAACATGCGATTGCTCCAAGCATCGCTCGTTTCCAGGCTCAAAATCATGGCCCACCTCGACATCGCCGAGCGCCGCCTGCCGCAAGACGGGCGCATCAATCTCGAACTCGATGGCGAACCCATCGACGTGCGCGTGGCGACCATCCCGAGCGTGAATGGCGAATCCGTGGCGCTGCGTTTGCTCACGCGCAAAAAATTCGACATGGGAGCCATCGGACTGGATGAGAAAACGGAGGCCATCATCCGCAAGCTCATCGCCAGCCCGAACGGAATCATCCTCGTCACCGGCCCCACGGGCAGCGGGAAATCCACCACGCTGTACACGTTGCTCAAGGAGCTCAACACGAAGGACCGCCGCATCGTCACCATCGAGGATCCGGTGGAAAACAAGCTCGACGGCGTCGTGCAGATCGCCGTCAAACCGGAGATCGACCTCACCTTTGCCGCCGGTCTGCGCAGCATCCTGCGTGGCGACCCGAACGTGATCATGGTGGGAGAAATGCGCGACCAGGAAACCGTCGAGATCGCCATCCGCGGCGCGCTGACTGGCCACTTGGTGTTTTCGACACTTCACACGAACGACGCTGTCGGCGGCATCTCCCGCCTGCTCGACATGGGCATCGAGCCTTTCATGATCTCGTCTTCCGTGCGCGCCTTCCAGGCGCAGCGTCTCGTGCGCACGCTATGCGGTGCCTGCAAACAACCTGCACACCATGAAGAAAGCCACCTGCGCAGCATTGGCTTCCCGCTGGAATGGAAACACAAACTCTTCAAGCCCGGCGGCTGCCGTGCCTGCCGCAATACCGGCTTCACCGGACGACTCGCCATCATGGAAATCTGCCTGATGACCGAAGCCCTCCAAGACAAGATCAACAGCCGGGCAAATTCGATGGAGCTCAAAACGCAGGCACTCAAAGACGGCATGGTGCCAATGCGGCAATACGGCTTCCGCAAAGCGGCAGAGGGCGTGACCACGCTTGAAGAAGTAATGACCGTCACTGCGGCGACGGAGTGAGCGGTGAACAGTGACCCGTAGGCGGTAGGCCGTTATCGGTGAGAAGAAAGCAACTTTAATTCGCACGAACATGACCTCTCGAAATCCTGTTGTTCGCAGTTATCGCGACTTGGAGGTGTACAAGACTGCATTCAAGCTCCAACAGGACATCTTCAAGGTGTCAAAGATGTTTCCGCGCGATGAGATGGATTCGATGACAGACCAGATGCGGCGGAGTTCGAGGGCCATTGGAGCCAATTTGGCCGAAGCTGGGGCAAAACGCCGTTACGAAGCTCACTTTCTCAGCAAGTTGACGGATTCGGATGGGGAATTGCAGGAAATCACCCATTGGATCGACAGTGCCTTCGCCTGCGAAGTATCTCACCGAACCACAACACACCTTTCTTCTGAACTCCATTTCTTCTATCGGCTCCATGCTTGGCAAAATGATCGCCACACATCAATCTTTCTGCCACTGACCACTGCACACCGCCAACCGCCCACTGGTTACTGAAACATGCCCGCCTTCACCTACACCGCGCTTACTGCCACTGGGCAAACTGTGACCGGATCGATCACTGTCGGCTCGCGCGCGGAAGCGTTTCGCAAGATCGAGGCGCAGGCACTCACACCGGTAAAAGTCACGCAGGAAGAAAAAGCAGATGCAGCCAGGGCAAAAGCCGTCACTGACGAAGGGCCGGTCAAACTCAAGCGTGCTCAACTCATTCTCTTCACTGAAGAGCTCGCAGACCTGCTCGACGGCGGATTGCAGATCGACCAAGCCTTTCGCGTGATGCAGGAGCGCCAGGAAGCGGAGTCCCTGCGCCGCATTTCAGCCACCATGCGCAATGAACTGCGCGAAGGCTCATCCGTGGCGAAAGCCTTGAAAAAAGCATCGCCGAGTTTTGATGACCTCTACTGCAACCTCGCCGCTGCGGGTGAGGTCAGTGGCTCGCTGCCGAGCATTCTGCGCCGTTTGGCGACAAATCTGACGGTCATGGCCGATCTCCAGGCCAAGGTGACCTCAGCGATGATCTATCCCGCGTTTCTCATCGGTGCGTGCGTGGTGCTCATGATTGTGTTCATGACCTTCATGGTGCCGCAGATCACCGATCTGATGTCGAAAAACGGCCAACAGCTCCCGGCGGCAACGCAGGTGCTCATCAGCTTCAACAACTTCATGGCCTCGTGGTGGTGGGCGATCGCTGCGGCCATCACGGCGATCTTCCTGACTTTTCGCGGCTACATCTCCAGTCCCGTTGGACGCATGTGGTGGGACGAGACGCGGCTGAAGCTGCCGCTCTTTGGCGCGATCATGAGCATGCGCTTCTATGCCCAGTTCGCTCATTCACTCGGCAGCTTGATCACCAATGGCGTGCCATTGCTCAACAGCATTCGCCTTGTCTCAAAGATTTCCGCAAACGTCTTCATCCAGGACCTCTTGGCAAAAGTGACAGCGCTCGTCTCCGAAGGCGCACCGCTTTCCAACGCGCTGCGAAAAGTGGGCAGCTTCCCTCTGCTGCTGGCGGACATGATCGCCGTGGGCGAGCAGACGGGACAGCTCGGCAAGTCGATGGAAAAATGTGCCGCGCGCTACGACAAGGAGCTCGATAAACGTATTAAACGCATGACGGCCATGATCACGCCGATCATCCTCGTCATCATGGCGATCATGGTCGGCACGGTGGCCTACTCCATCGTCGCCGCCATCGCTCAAAGCGTCACCGGCATCCGCCGTGGCTAGCAACCAGCCCCAAGTTTCAGGTTTTAAGTTTCAAGTTCTCCATCACCATCCACTGCCATGAATATGCGAAATCACTCATCAAAAATCGCCAACACCGCCGCCGCCTTCACGCTCATCGAGATCGTGATCACGCTGACCATCATCGCCATCCTGGCCTCCGGCTCGATCTATCTGCTCAAAGGCCAGATCGACTCCGCCAAAGACACACGCGTGGACAGCGACTTGCAGGCCATCGGCCTCGCTTTGCAATCCTATGAGTCGCGGGCACTGCGCAAACCGACGACCGAGCAAGGTCTGAAGGCTTTGGTGGAAAAACCCACCATCGAACCAGTGCCCGAAAACTATCGCTCCTTCATGAAGGAGATGCCGAAGGATCCGTGGGGACAGGAATACAAGTACCGCATCCCGCCGCAGAAATCGAAGGACGATTACGACCTCTGGTCCGTCGGCCCCGATGGCCAAGACGGCACAGACGATGACATCGGGAACTGGAAGAAAGTCTCAAAATGAAGCGCGGAATTCGGAACTCGGAATTCGGCATGACCGGCAAACGAGCCGGCACGCGAAAACACATTCCGCATTCCGCATTCCACCTTCCACATTCCGGTTTCACGCTGGTCGAGATCATCATCGCCCTGACCATCGTGGCGGTGCTGGCAGCGGCGGCATTGCCGATGCTGAAGGGCTTTCGCGATGAACGCCTGGCGCGCGAGCCGGTGGCAAAGCTGGTGCAGCTCGCGCGCGAGGCACGCATGAGAGCGATGACGGAAAAGCGGCCCTATCAGGTCGCCTTTCACAGCAAAGGCTTTACGGCTTCACGTTACTTCAATCCCTACCTGCACCTCGCTGAGCTGGAGGACTTCTTGGTCACCGCACAGAATCCACCTCCAGAGTCAACGTCCTTCGATAAAAACGATCTCGATAACGGTGGCAGCCTCACCAAAACAACGGATCTGCCACTGGCACCGCCCGCGCCAAAGTACGACGAATACTGGTCGATCAAATACGACATGCCTGCGGATGTGAAGTACGCCCTGCAATATTGGTATGACACCGAGGCGCAGGATGTGGAAGGCGACGCCGTGAAGCTCTGGGTATTCCAACCCAGCGGCATCTGCACCCCGCTCAAAATCCACATCGAGCGCGAATCCGCCACCTTTGATGTCGAGTTCGGTGCGCTGACGGCTGACATCATCAAAGAAAGCGTCAACGTCCGATGAAGCGCACCGCCCCAATCCGCCGCTCCGGCTACATCTTGTTCGAGTTGATCCTCGCGCTGACCATTTTTGCCATTTCGGTCTTGGGGTTGGCTCAGGCATTGAATCAAGCTCTTGAGACGGCGAATCTCTTGAGACGTGATCAGATCATCCGCATCGGCATGCGCAATTTTCTGGAGGAGGTGCGCCGCAAGCCACTCACCGAGATGAGCATGAGCAGCATGGATCCTACCTATGGCATCACCTTCACGAGCAGCACAGAGCCGGTATCGCTGAAAACGACCAATGGCAGCATTCTCAGCGACATCTACAACCTGACCATCAAGGCAACTTCCTCTTTCAACGACGTGCCTCAGGAAGACACCCTCAGCGTGTATGTTTACAAACCCGCCAAATAGAAGACAGCGCCGAGCTGCTTTCACCCTGATCGAGGTCGTGATCGGACTCACGATCCTCTCGATGATCACGGCGACGCTCTTTGCGATCATCCGCGGCTCGATCCGCGGTGCGGCGGAGATTGAGCAATCGCAGCGTGAGAGTGATTCGGTGAATCGCCTCATTGAGCTGGCGCGGATGACTTTCAGCACGCTGCCGAGCACCGCCACACTCACGCTCAAGATGGTGCAAAACACCGAACCGGTGATTCAGGAACTGACGATCTCCGGCTCGCCTGATTGCTTCTCCTTTGGCACAAAGCCCATCAGCCTCAAGGACACCATCCTGCGCATCCGCCCCTACCCTGTGCAGACAGTGGACATCAACAACATGCCGCTGCATTACCTGAGCCTCTCACGCGAAGACATCATTCCGCAAACGGATGATCGCCAGACAGGAACGCGACAGGAAACCACAGGACTCTATGCCCCGGATGAGCAAGGCCGCTACTGGATGCCGCTGATGCCCGATGTGGTCTCCTGCAAATGGCGTTTCTATGTGGAGAAGGAAAAAACGTGGTATGAGGAATGGAGCAAATCCCAGTGGCCCGATCTCATTGAGGCAAATCTGGTGCTCAAAGATCGCACCCGCCCAATACGCATGGTGTACACCGTGCCGGTGCTCACCATCACAGCCGGGCGGACGACTTCGACAAACAGCAGCAGCAACTCAAACGGAAGCAACAGCCAGTCCGGCGGTACGATCAACAATGGCGGCGGTGGGCGCGGCAGCTTTGGCGGCTCTCCTCCCGGTGGTGGCATGAGTGGAGGAGGACGCGGTGGCCCAGGCAGCTCAGGTCCTCCTGGAGGTGGCCGACCTTTCGGAGGTGGCAGCTTCCCTCCTGGGTCTGGCGGTGGTGCTGGCGGGACGGGTGGAGGCAGCGGCGGTGGGCGCTAAACGAAAACACATCGTGTCATGAAAACAAAATTCACATCTCAGCCACACGCCTCGCGCAGCGAGCGCGGATCGGCTTTGATGCTCATGATCTGGGCTGTGTTGCTCATCTCAATGACCGTCATGGGCGTGGTTGAGTACATCCAGTCCAGTGCCAGAGAGGCAACCTTGCAGTCCTATCAGTTCAGAGCGCTGCACCTGGCGGAAAGCGGCCTCGCCGTTGGCATGCATCCGAGTACGCGACGCGGCGACATCGTGCTGAAACAAAAGATCGGCCCCGATAGCGGCTTTGACGTGGTGATCAATTACGAAGGCGCGCGTATCCCGATCAACTACGCCACGGACGAACGACTGCGCGAAGCAATCTACAATCTGCTCATCTACTGGCAGCTCAATGCCGATCAAGCGGGAATCGCCGCCGACTCGCTCGCCGACTGGATCGACAATGACAACACTCCGCGCGCCAACGGCGCAGAAGCGGACTACTACAAACAGCTCGGCATCTATGATGCGCCACGCAATCAGGGTTTTGCCCGTGTGGAAGAAATGCTGTTGGTGCGTGGCATGGACGCTGTGGATCGCAAGAAGCCTGAGTGGCGCGATTACTTCAGCATCTATGGCGAAGGGCAGATCGACCTGCGCACCGTCTTCAAAGACGTTTTGTTGGCCGTCACCGGTGCCTCCGAGAATGACGTGACGCGCTTCATCAGCGAGCGCGACGGTGCCGATGGCATCCCCGGCACGGAAGATGATCGCCGCATCCGCGACAGCGAGGCCTACCAACTGCTCGGCCTGAGCGGCGACCGCCTCACGGCCATCAGTGGCATCGTCAACGACGACGACACCACGCTGCGCCGCATCACCAGCATCGGCTGGGTGGGAGAAAAACGCGCCAAGATCATCGTCGTCACCCGTCGCAATCAAGAAACCGGAGCCGTCACTTACCTCGGGCGGATGGAGGAGTGATTCCTATGCAAGTTGGATTTCCCTCGTCGTTCATGACAAAAAGCTCGACTTCACCTCTGTCATTGGTCATTCCACTAGCCTGCGGCTCCGCCGCAACTTCTTCCGTGCTCCCGCGTTAATCTAGGTTTCCCTACCCTTGATGTCTCTGTCAGCCGCCACTCTGCTCCTCCCTGCCCCAGATACCGCTTGGCGTGTGTGGAAACCGCGTGCAGCGAGCAGCGCCGAAACCGTCGAAAGTCCAGCGGAGTCGTCCCATCTCGGCAAACCGCTGATCATTGGTCTGCCAGCCGCTGCCTGCCGCACCCTTGGCCTCATCCTTCCAAGAACGGACCAAGAACTGCTGGAGCAAATCATCATCACTCAGCTTGAGCGGCGCGGTTTCAAACTGGAGAACGATGCGGCAGGCAGAAACTACCGCTGGTACCTGCTCGGCCACCATGAGGGCCAATGTGTGATTAGCGTGGATCTGCTCGCCGATCCCTTCCCGGAATCACTCGCCGCTGGGCACGCGAGCGACTACAGCCCTGCATTGCGATTGGCACAACTCCCGGCGGGACATCTCGTCATCACTGAAGAACAGGGCGATCTCATACTCGCCGCCAGCTATGAAGGCGGTCTCTATCACAGTCACATCATCGCCCACGGTTCATTAGCGGAGGATGCTCTGGCCTTAGAGATCACGCTCGCCCGCCTGGCACTGGAAGCTGATTTGGGCACTGGCAGCATCACCGGCGTCGCACTGGCAGGGAGTGGTTTTGACGGCGCACAGGCAGCGCGCCTCAGTGAAGTACTGGATCTGCCCGTGCGCGTCGTAGCCGCCCTCCCGCCTGACACCCAGAGCGAAACGCGCACCTGGAGCAAGATGCTCCCACGCAGCATCCGCGATGCGCAGACGGCAGCACAGCGTCGCTCCAAAATCATGCGCGCATTGGCTTTCGGAGGCATGCTGTATGCGTCTCTCGCCTTTCTCGCTTTCGCCTATCTGCATCACCAAGGGCAAATTGCCGCGCAACTCACGAAGGAGGTGGAGCACGATCGCGAGCCGGCCTCTGTCGTGCGCAAAGCCAATGAACACTGGAAAGCACTGGCCCCGGCCATCGAGCCAAAGCGCTACCCACTCTTCCTGCTGGCTGAAATCAATCGCATCATGCCCGCCAGTGGCATCGTGATCCGTGAGTTTGAAGTGAAAGGTGACGCCATCGAGATCAAAGGCGAAGCGCGGGATGCACAGCTCGCTTTTCAATTCATCGAAGACTTCAAAAAGAATCGAGTTCTCAGCCGCTACGAATGGACGGCCCCACGACCTGAACTGAAAGGCACCACAGCGACCTTCCGCGCCCAAGGCAAACTCCTCTGATCCCTCTCGTCTCATGGCACTCGCCCTCACACAGCGCGAAAAAAAGTTGCTCGCAGCCTGCGTCGCCGCGCTCCTGCTGATGGCCACCTTCATCCTGCTCAAACTATTCCTCGACCGCCGCACCGCCGTGCTGGCGCAGATCACCTCACTGGAAAATGAGAAGCGGGAAAACGAAGCCTATCTGGCTGACCGCGATTTCTGGGAGAAACGCGCCCGCTGGCTTCAGGAAACCATGCCAGAGACCACCAGCCTGGGCACGGCGCAGGCACTCCTCCTGGAAGAAATTCAAAACGTAGCACTCGACTACCAGTTCACCTTTCAAAAACAACCCGTGCTATTGCCAGAGTCTGCGGAGAGCAAACAGAATGCCAGTGTTTACCGCGAAGCCGCTGTCGAGGTGCGCCTGCGCGGCGATCAGACTGCCGTGCTCGGCTGGTTGGCCACGCTGCAATCCCCGGAAAAATTTCAAGCCATCAAACAGCTCGACATCGAACTCGATCCTCGCGCCAAGGAAAAGACCCCGCAAGCACTCTGCAACCTCGTGTTGGCACGCTGGTTCAAACCTGAGAACGGCCACGAACCATGAACGCACTTCCTCTGCTTATCGTCAGCCTCCTGTTAGCGGTCGCCTCTGCTCAGGATGAGCCACTCACCACGGCTGATCTCGTTCCCCTGCCGAGTGACAATCTCAGCCAACCCACCACCGCCACGACACCGACTGATCCCGACCTGCCGCAGCCCTTTGACCCACGTACGTTGACGGCCATTGTCGAAAATCCGCCCTTCAGCCGCATCGTCAGTGTTTCGGATTCGCTGGTGCTCACCGGCATGGCCTACGTCGATGGCAAGCCCGTCGTGACGATCTTCGACAAAGAAACCAAACAGTCGATCGTCGTCACCGAAGAGCCTAATCTTAAAGGCTGGAAACTCGTCGGCGCGCGCCCCTCTGAGAAGATCGACTTTGCACAGGCGCAAATCGCCATCGGCGGCGAGACCTTCAACATCCGACACGCAGCGCTGAGTAAGGACGACATGAAGCGCGACAGCAGAAGTGACAGCCGCGATCATCGCGATGGCTCATCCAGCAGAGGGGACCGTTACAGCCGTGGCCACCGCGGGCCGAGTGAAGAAGATCGCAAGAAATACGAATCCCTCTCCGAAAATGCCAAAGAGAAGTTCCGTAATGCACTCCGGGAAAAATTCAGTGACGAAAAATTCCGCAACGCACCTGAAGAAGAGCGGCGCAATGCCATCCGCAGCATCTTCGAGAAAATTCAAAAAGACGATCAAGGCGGCAAGTAAGTAGCCCTCGGCCACATTGCCCGCCCCTAGCCTCCCACCTCTCCCATCATTCGCATGCTCCGCCGCTGTCTCGCTTCTGCGTTCGCCTTTACTGCCATCCTCCCCTGCTCTCTCGCGCAGGATGCAGCCCCTTCTCCGGCTCCCGCACCTGCGGCACCTGCCACGGCACCAGCTCCGAATGCTCCTTCCAAAGAAGCGCAGTCGGCCACACCACCCACTGCTCCAGGCGCAGCCACAACACCCAGCACAACCAATGAACCAGAGCGCCCACCTGCGCCGGGGGGCTTTGGCCCTGGTGGCATGCGTGGCGGCTTTGGACGTCGGGGTGGTTTCGGTGGATTTGGCGGCGGTGATGGGCCAGGGGCCACTCCGGGAGAGGGAGAGACTTTCACCATCACCGGCGACCAGGTGATGATGCAGTTCGCCACCAATCCCGTGGCGGACATCCTTGCCATTTACGAGAGGCTCACTGGCCTCACACTCATCAAAGACAGCAACATCTTTGAAGGCGCGCAGATCAGCCTCGTCACTCCCAAACCCGTGCCTAAAGATGAGGCCATCAAACTCATCGAGGCGTCTCTCCTCGCCAACGGCTACGCCATCGTCACCGAACCCGGTGGCAAAAGCGCAAAAATCCTCCCTGCTCGCAATCAAAGTGCCAATGCCGTGCAGTTCTCTCACGGCGTGCGGTTCTACACCAGCCCCAAGGACATCCCCGACAACGAAAGCATCGTGTCCTACTTCATGAAGCTGGATTACCTCCCACCCGAGGACGCAGCCACCATGCTCTCAGGTCATGTCGGACTCGGTGCTTACGGGCGCATCACCGCCGTGACTTCTCCGCCGGGATTGCTCATCACCGAGAGTGCCACCGTTGTCCGTCAACTCATCAGCATCCGCGACACCCTCGATGTGGGCGATACCGGCTCCTCTCTCGTCACCAAATTCATCCCTGTGAAGTATGCGGATGCGGCCACCGTCGCTCAAATCATCCAAGCCACACTCACCGCTCAAGCCAAAGAGAAGGAAACCAAAGGCGTAAACACCATCCGCGGCAGTGCCGCCAACGACGGGCGCGATAGCAAAAGCAACGACAGCCACCGCAGTGACAGCAGCAGCCAACAGCGCTCGTCCGCAACGCCACCCCAGTTTTTTTTCAATGGCATGCAGGGCGCGGCTGCCAACGCTCAGCAGCCCCAGCCCTCCGCTCAGGTCGTGGCAGACACGCGCTTGAACCAAATTCTCGTCGTCGCCTCCCCGGCGGATTACACTTACATCGCCAGCCTCATTGCCGAGTTCGACAAACCGCTGGAAGTCGAGAAGCCCTACGAACGCAAACTCAAATACGCTGCTGCGCTCGACGTACTCAGTGCCGTGGTGGACATTCTGCAGGAAGTAAACACCGGCACGATCCAGCTACCCGGCGGTGGCACCATTCAACAGCAACGCCAGCAGGCCCTCGCCACCAACAGCAGTCAACTCCTCGGTGGCCGCAGCACCACTGGCACGCGGGGTGGCACCATCGGCAACACCGCCGCAGCCGCAAGCTCAGACACTGCCAGCTCAAGTACGAGCACCACGACCGGCAGCACCTCGACTGGATCACGCGCCGATGTCATCTCCGGTCCCACAGAGAACAACGCGCCCGTTTCCGTCCTCGTCGGCAAGACTCGTGTCGTCGCCGACCCCATGTCCAACACCATCCTCGTCATCGGACGCAAAGAGGACACGGACAAAGCTGCGAACCTTCTCGAAAAACTCGACCGCAAGCCAGCGCAAGTTTACCTCGCCACGGTCATCGGGGAGCTCACCCTCACCGACACCATGCTCACCGGTGTCGATTACATTTTCAGCGACCGCAACAATGGCAACGGTGTCAGCGCCAGCAGCATCACCAACCGCACCGACTTCCTCGGTGGCACTGGCGGAGCCGGGCGCGCCATCAATGATCTGCGCAACAACCTCGTCACCAATCCCTTTGGCCCAACATCAGGGCTCAATCTCTACGGAACGGCTGGCGGCAGCTTGGGCATCTACCTCAATGCGCTCCAGACCAACACCAACTTCAAAGTACTCTCGCGCCCATCCGTCTTCGCACTCAACAACAAAAAGGCCGTCATCAGCTCTGGCCGCAAAGTTCCCTACCCTCAGACCACCACTACCTTCGGAGCCAACGTCAACAACAACGGCAGCATCACCTCCACCACTGAATACCTCGACGTAGTACTCAAGTTGGAGGTCGTCCCTCTCATCAATCCCGACGGTGAGGTCAGCCTCACCATCTCCCAAATCAACGACACCGTCGTCGGCACCCAGTTGATTCAGCCCAACAACGTCCCCATCATCGGCACCGAGCAACTCGTCACCTCCATCACCGTCCCGGATCGCAACACCATCGTCCTTGGTGGACTCATCTCTGAAGAAAAGAACCTCAATAAGAAAGGCATCCCGGTTCTTGGCCAAATTCCAGGACTGGGAAAACTCTTCCGCACTGACAACAACAGCGTCACGCGCAAAGAGCTCATCGTCTTCATCCAGCCACAGGTCGTTGCTGAGAACGACTCCCTCCGCGACACATCATTCCGCGAAGACCTGCGCACCACCTCGGGGGCCGATGCGGCTCAGCGCTTCCCTCAAGTCGTTCAACCACCGAAGGCCACTCCCGTCGAAGATGCGCCCCCTGTGAAGAAGAAAAATTTCTTCCAGCGCATCTTCTCGCGCGACAAGAAGCCGCAGTGAATGACCACCGGCTTCCTGCCTGTGTAGAGAAGCTCTCGAATCCCAAACCTGAGTACGTAGCACCGTCACACATCGGGACTTCGGGCTTGCGCATTCATTTCCCATTCGGATTTACTCATTCGATCATTCCTCACACTTGCACGCCTCCCTTCACACTCTCCATCTCAACGAGCCTTTCCGCATCGCTCACGGCACATCGGACACGCGACAGGTGCTGCGCATCTCCGAAGGCGATCACGTCGCGGAAGCCCCCTTCGTTCCCTATTACGGCGAAGACCCGCAGCAAACGCTCGCAATTCTCCATCAACCAGTCCTCCCGGAAAAACTTCCCCGCACGGCGGCACTCGCACTCAATCTCCTGCGACACGACATCATCAGCCACGCCACAGGCCGCCGCCTCTCGGCTCTCGCTGCGGATGTTCTCGGAGCACACACAGGCAGCACGCCGCCTGGCTGTCGTTCCTTCTCCATCCCTGACGATCTCGACGTGTTCGCAGAGAAAATCAGTGCCGTCGCCAAGCAGTTCCGCGTTCTCAAACTCAAGCTCGGCTCGGGCGATCTCGGCCTCGATCTTGCCATCGTCTCCGTCGCGCGCATGCACGCTCCATCAGCGCAACTCATCCTCGATGTGAACGGCGGCTGGGATATCACTGAAGCACCGCTCATGATCGGCAAGCTGGCCAGCTACGCGCCCGCCCTCATCGAGCAGCCCATCCATCATCGTCACGGCCCTGAAGTTTGGGAGGAATTGCGCGCCAATCTTCCTGGGGATTCCCCACCGGTGTTTGCTGATGAAAGCATCCAAACAGCCGCAGACATCACCGCGCTCGCTGACCTCATCGACGGCGTGAACATCAAGCTCCTCAAATGCGGCAGCTTCGACAATGCCCTCGCCATGATCGCCGATGCACGTCAGCACAATCTGCGCGTACTGCTTGGCTGCATGATCGAATCCAGCCTCGGCACCACCGCTGCGGCACATCTCGCACCATGGGCGGATTGGATCGACCTCGACGGCCATTTCTATGTCGCCAATGACGACTTCACCGGCATCCGTTACGATGCTGATGGTGCATTGATCATGCCGGAGGGCCCCGGCATCGGCGCGGTAAGGCGATAACCAAAGCACACGCGCGATGTGTTTCACCGCCCGGCCATCGAGCCAGCAGGAAGCTGAAAGGCGTTTTCGATGAGATGCACCTGCGGCAGTTCTCCCTCGGTGAGCACCACTTCGGCAATATCAAAACGAAACTTGATCCTCGGGTACCCCAGTAACCGCAGCCAATCCAGAGCACCGCGCTGAATCAGGCGCTGCTTCTCTGTACCTACTGCATCCGCCGGGCGACCAAAGGCGGTACTCGTTCGCGTTTTCACCTCGATGAAGCAGAGCACATCGCCATGCCGCGCCACGATGTCCACCTCTCCCCGATTCACGCCGCGGTAATTCCGGTAGAGTACTCGCCGCCCATGAAAAGCGAGCCAGCGTGCAGTGATCAACTCGCCCATGCGACCGATTTCTCCGCGCCCCATTCTCCTGCCTGCAAGCCGCTGGCGAAACAGCCGCAGCGGCCACGCCCGCAACCACAGGACTGCGTGACGCACGCGCACAGATCCTGTCACCCGCCGCCGCAGCCAGCGCCAGAGACTCGCTGGGCGTAAATGGTGATGCTTCATGACAGATCAAACACAAGCTGCTGCGCCACCGGAGCAAAGCTGCGCCGATGCTGCGGGCACGGGCCATGCCTCCTCAAAGCAGCAAGATGCGCAGGCGTTGGATAGCCTTTGTGAATCTCAAATCCGTATTCGGGATACCTGCCACCCATCTCGCACATCAAACGATCTCGCGTGACTTTGGCGATGATGCTCGCCGCAGCGATAGAATAACTCAATCCGTCTCCTTTCACCAAAGCCACTTGATGCAGTGGGTATTCCTTCACAGGTCGTCCGTCGATCAGCACGGCATCGGGCGGCGGCTCCATCTCCTGCGCAGCGCGCCTCATGCCCTGCCAGGTAGCCTGAAGAATATTCACCCGGTCGATCTCCTCCGCTGCAATGCTGACACAATGCCAGCGGATGCGCGCATCTGTGGTGATTTCTTCATAAAGGCGCTCGCGCTTCGCTTCTGAGAGCTGCTTGGAATCATTGAGCACTGGGTGGCTGAAATCCTCCGGCAAAATCACCGCCGCGACACACACCGGCCCGGCCAAGGGCCCACGTCCGGCCTCGTCGATACCAGCGACCACGCGAAAGCCCTCCGCCCGCAATTTGTTTTCGTAATCGAGCGTCGGCATGCGCGCGTAGCGTGATGGATTAGCGTCCGATCTCAATAGGCAGCGTGACTTGCGCGGGCGCTCCAGACGCGGGGGCCTTCCAGCGCAGCACTTCGCGCCCAGGCTGAGACGGATCCTGCGACAATCGGTAGAGACGCAACTCCAGCGCCGCCTTCTCTCCTTTCGGCACAGGCACCGGCGTGATCTTGAGCGTGATCTCGTTGTGTCCATTCACGAGGCCACCGATGATGATCTCCTGAGCCACGCCATCCTGCACCACATCGTAGTCAAAGCCGTTCATGTTGATGACGGTGGCATAGCCAAACGATTGCAGCTTGTAGCCCGCCTTATAATCTGGCACTCGGCAGAGCGGTGGCACAGGCGGCGCCTTCCCCGGCGGCGTGTACTCCGGCAGATCGAGAAAATCAGGCCGCCCTCCTTCGCGCAGAGTCTTCAGTACGTCGGGAGCGTTTTTCAGACTGGTGATGCGATTGCTGTCAAACTTCCACTGGCCGTTATCACGCAGAAATTTCAGCTTCAGGATGTCTTCTTTCACCAACTCTGGATCCTGACCGAGATCGATTCGGCCAAAAAAAACCAAGTGAGCCGTATCCCCCACCGCCTGTGCTTCCAACAGCCGCAGGCCATTGAGTGCTGGTGGCCTCAAGTCGCTGCTGAAGACATCTTCAGGAAACGACCTGCGCTCGCTGACGATCGAATTGCGGATCACACACTGGCGGTAACGCGTGATCGCCGCCGCCCAAGCCCGCGCGTCTTTGCGGATCACCGCGTCACGCCAATTCTCATACGCACGCTCCAAAGTGGCACGCAGCGCCGGATCAGGCTCGCTCTGAGCAACGGCGGACTGAGAGACCAATGAGAAGGTCAGGCTAAGAGACAGAAAAAGAGAGCGCATGGCTGGGTAGGTTCGAGCAGGCAAAAGAGAGCCAGTTTCCCTCAAAGACAACCGCTGATCGCGCAATTCCATTCAAGCACTACGGCATCTCTTGAAGCAGGCGTTCTTGTTTCTCGCGCGAATCGCACTGCCTCCTGGCATTCGCGCTCCTTAGCATTGAAAAGACCGAAGCATTGCGCGCCCGTTTCGCCATCCACACGCGACCATCTCAAAGAGATTGGATGCGTGTACTCTACAAAATGGTTCTCCCCCGGGTATTCCCGCATTCGACAGCAGCGGAATCGCATGCTAAACACCTCGCCCCATGCCTGCCCCGACCAACCGCATCGACGCCCGTTTTGCTGCCCTTCGCGACACGAAGAAGAAGGCTTTCGTCGCCTACGTCTGCGCAGGAGACCCCACGCTCGATGCCACCATCGACATCGTTTTAGCCCTCGAACGTGCTGGTGTGGATATCGTCGAGCTAGGCGTGCCGTTTTCCGATCCCCTGGCTGATGGCGTGGTGAATCAAATGGCCGCCGATCGTGCCTTGAAGGCCGGAGCATCCACACCGCGCGTGCTGGAGATGATCCAGAAACTCCGCACCAAGTCCCAGGTGCCGCTGGTGCTCTTCACCTATCTCAATCCCGTCTATGCCTACGGCTACGAGCGTTTTCACCGCGATGCCGCCGCAGCAGGTGCTGATGGCGTGCTCGTTCTCGACCTCCCGCCAGATGAAGCCGCGCAGAATGCCGAATTGAAGCCCACGCCGGAGTTGAGACACATCCAACTCATCGCGCCGACCTCGCCAGCAGACCGCATCGCCAGCATCGCAAAGTCTGCGGAAGGCTTTGTCTATTATGTCAGCCGTCTCGGCGTCACCGGCGCGCAGGCGGAGATCGCCACCGGCATCGCCGAGCAGGTCGCCCTCATCAAAACAGCCACACAAGTGCCCGTCTGCGTTGGCTTTGGCGTTTCAAATCCTCAGCAAGCTGCCACCATCGCCAGCAAAGCGGATGGCGTCGTCGTCGGCAGTGCCATCGTAAAACTCATCGAGCAAAACGGTACCCACCCCGATTGCGCCGCGAAGATCGAAGCCTTCGTCAAGCCGCTGGTTGATGCTGTGCATGCGCTGTGAGTATTCAAGCGTCTCGCTATGGTTCTGGCGCGAGAACAAATTGTGGGGTCTGTCGCACTTCCAAAATGTACTGCTCCATCCTTCCCTGCGCCACTTCTGCTCCTCGCTCACGACGCCCGGCCACATTGCAAGAAAGGGAAAACTTGCATTTTCAACGTCACCAGCCGTACCCTTCTCCATGCTCTTATCCCAGCCTAACTTGTCCTCTTTGAGTTCAGCACAAGTCGCATCAAGATTTGGGAAAGACGAGCGTGCTGTGGTATATGATGGTGGATGCTTGGAACTGCTTCGCGAAGTGCCTGATGAATCAGTCAGCCTGGTAGTCACATCACCTCCCTACAACATCGGGAAGTCCTATGAGCGCAGAAATTCGCTATCAAATTACGTCGAATCCCAAAGGAAAGTCATTGCTGAGTGTTTCAGGGTAGTAAAACCCGGCTGCAGTGTTTGCTGGCAAGTTGGGAACTACGTGGATGACGGGCGAATCGTCCCATTGGACTATATGCTTTTTCCTGTATTTGACGAACTCGGGCTGAAAATGCGCAACCGAATTGTCTGGCATTTCGAACACGGATTGCATTGTAGCCGCCGCCTCTCAGGTCGGTACGAAGTCATCATGTGGTTCACCAAAGGAGATGATTATTACTTCGATTTGGACCCGATCCGGGTGCCGCAGAAGTATCCAGGGAAGAAATACTTCAAGGGGCCAAAGGCGGGCCAGTATTCATGCAATCCGCTTGGTAAAAACCCCGGAGACCTTTGGATCATTCCAAACGTCAAAAGCAATCACATAGAGAAAACAGAGCACCCCTGCCAGTTTCCGGTGGAATTGATTGAGCGTCTGGTGTTGGCACTGACCCCACCCGACACATGGGTACTTGATCCATTTCTCGGCGCGGGCACCAGTGTCATTGCAGCACTGCGCCATGGACGCCGCGGCATGGGAGCGGAAATCGTCCCGCAGTATGTGAATCTTGCGCGGCGAAGGATTAAGCAAGCCATGGACGGCTCGTTGCCTGTGCGTCCAATGCACAAGCCGGTTTTCGATCCGAATGACGCTGGCTCCGCATTGACAACTGCGCCATGGCTGAATGGAGTCGAAGATGAGGCTGTTCAATTTCGCCTCCTAGAGAAACCCACGGATTATAAAACCCGCAAGCCTGCCACTGTGTCTAAGCCAAGAAAGAAGGCCTCTAGAAAATGAAAATCGCTAAAATCTACTCGCATTTGAACGGCCTCGAATACTTGCTGGTTCACAAGAAGAAACTCTGGGAAGAGGTAGAGCATGTCATTCAGCAAGTGGATGCAAATGCTTGCAAAACCAAAGTAAGCAAGGAGAGGGGTATGGAGGGCAGCATCCTCTATAGCCCGCCCGCGATGAATGAAAATTTCAAGCAGCAGCTCGATGACAAAGGATGGCAGGAAAGCCGCGTCACTTACTGGGTGACCGAGGATGAAAAGCTGATCAGGCAGACGCTTTTCAAGACAGCAGAAGAGCAAAAAGAAGAAATATCACAAGCAGGCCACACGCCGATCATGAGCTACAATCAGACGGATTTTGTGAAGGATCGGGTGGCGATCGAAATCCAGTTCGGGAAGTACGCGTTCGTGGCTTATGACTTGTTTGTGAAACACTTGGCATTTTACATGCGCGACCAGATTGACGTGGGTATCGAGATTTTGGCTATGAAATCACTCCAGAAACACATGTCCTCAGGTCCGGGCTATTTTGAGGGTGAGTTGTACAACGTCATTCGCAATGGGCGTGGTGTACCAGCAGTACCGCTCGTACTAATTGGCGTCGAGCCTTGATCCAGAAAGGCTGCTCTGTCCCACTTACGAATAGGACAGGTACTAAGTTTGCCGAGCTGTCCAAGCGCAGGACTCATCAAACCCACACAAATGCCCTGCTACAGGCCTCGCGGCCCCCCACAGTGCTTCCGTAAGCCATGAGCCTCTATTTTCGCGTTGCTTCCGAACTTGTTGGCGCATTTTTTGATTTCGCTTCAGGAAAGAGGCAACGATGAGTTCCTGAGCACCGAAGTCCGTTCAGCACGACATGGCCTGGACATCCTTGACCACTCCCCCGCCCTCGCTTTCACTCCACATCCCCTTTCCATGACCCTCCACTTCACCAAAATGAACGGTGCCGGCAATGACTTCGTCATGCTGGACAATCGCGACCTCAGGCTCTCGCTCACCAAGGCGCAGATCGAAAAGTTGTGTGACCGCCATCGCGGCATCGGTGCCGATGGCCTGCTCTGTGTCGAACCCGCAACTGACGGCGGCGACTTCAAGATGCGCTACTACAATGCCGACGGCGGCGAGGCGGAGATGTGTGGCAACGGAGCGCGCTGCTTTGGCCGTTTCGTCAATCGACTGCACGACGACAAGCTCCAGCAGGTCAAATTCGAGACGCTCGCAGGCATGATCTCCGCCGAGTTCGAAGGCGACCAAGTGCGCATCAACATGAGCGCGCCGCACAACCTCAAGCTTGCACAAAACCTGCCTGTCGCAGGCACAAATCTGACCGTCCACAGCATCAACACCGGTGTGCCGCATGCCGTGGTGTTTGTCGATGACCTCGAAAACGTGCCCGTCATCGAGTGGGGCGCGGGGCTGCGCTACCACGACGCTTTCAAACCCAAAGGCACCAACGCCAACTTCGCCAAAGTCATTGCCCCTGGCAGCATCGCCATCCGTACCTATGAGCGCGGAGTGGAGGACGAAACGCTCGCCTGCGGCACGGGCATGGTGGCCTGCGCGCTGATTCACCACGAGATCACCGGTGCTCCCAGCCCGGTCAGTGTGCTCGTCAAAGGCGGTGACACACTCAAAGTCGGCTTCGAAGAGCCGAACAAGAGCGAATACACGAATGTAACGCTGTTTGGCCCGGCGGACTTTGTTTTTAGTGGGAGCGTCTCTCTTTAACGGAAGCCATTCCTGAATGGAAGAACTGAAAACTAAGAATGGAAAATGGACGAGCGCTTGACCAAACTCGACTGGGCTGATGCGATGGAAAATCGATTCATCGAATTTGCCGCACGCGCTGGCGAAGTGACGAACGCTCTGCCTGACACGAAGCTGGGACGACACATCGCGAGTCAGCTCGTTCGTTCTGGCACCTCCCCGGCGCCAAATTATGGCGAGGCATGCGCCGCCGAAAGTCGGGCAGACTTCGTTCACAAGCTCGACGTCGTTCTCAAAGAACTGCGCGAAACCCGCATCTGGCTCAAACTTGCCATCCGCAGCAAATGCCTGCCCGCCAAACGACTTGATCCCTTGATCGTCGAATGCAGCGAGTTAATGAACATCATCGGCAAGTCCATCGTGACGGCCAAAACCTCCGAGCCGCCGAAAAAACGCCGTTAAGTTCTGACACCCGCCATTTCCCATTCTTAGTTCCTCCATTCTCAGTTCTTCCATCCCTCTTATGTTCGCCGGAACCCACACTGCCATCGTCACCCCTTTCAAGAACGGCCAGATCGACGAAGCCGCACTCAAATCGCTGATCGACTTTCAGTTCGACAACGGCGTGAACGGCGTCGTGCCCTGCGGCACCACGGGAGAATCCCCCACGCTTGATTACGACGAGCACGAACGCGTCGTGAAGCTCACGGTCGAGTTCGCCAAAGGGCGCGGCATCGTCATGGCTGGCACTGGAGCCAATTCCACACGCGAAGCGATCGAACTCACCCAGGAAGCCGAGGCCGCTGGGGCCACCGCATCGCTGCAAGTCGCGCCGTATTACAACAAGCCCACACCCGAAGGCTTATACCAGCATTTCAAAGCCATCGCCGACAACACCAAGCTGCCGATCATGCTCTACAGCATCCCCGGCCGCTGTGGCATCGAGATCGGCCTCGACGTGCTCGTGCGCCTCGCTGAGAACTGCCCAAACATCCGCTCCATCAAAGAAGCCGGCGGCAATCCTGAGCGCGTGAGCCAAATGAAGCAACTGTTGCCAGCCGACTTTGAAATTCTCTCTGGCGATGACGGCCTCACTCTGCCCTTCATGTCCGTGGGCGGCTGCGGCATCGTCAGCGTGGCCTCGAACCTCATTCCGAAGCAGATCAGCACGATGGTGAATTTCGCGCTCAAAGGCGACTACGCCTCAGCACTGACCATCCACACGCAGTATTATCCGCTCTTCGCCGCCTTCCTGAAGCTGGCCACCAATCCCATCCCGATCAAAACGGCGATGGCATTGGCCGGTCACTGCACCGACGAACTGCGGCTGCCTATGGTCGGCATGGAGAAGGAAAAAGTTGCCGAACTGACCGCGACACTGAAAAAGCTGGGGATCATCCAGTGATCATGCCCGGTTGAGGACAGCCAGATCACTACGCGCTCAAACATGGCGGGACCTCGAGCTTGATCGTTTTACCCCCCTCTCAAATTCTCTCCCATGTCCACACTCGCCGCTGCCGCCGTTTTGTATGAAGCGAAGAAACCGCTGAAGATCGAAGACGTCCACGTTCTGCCGCCGCAAAAAGGCGAGGTCACGGTACGCATGAAGGCGGCAGGCGTCTGCCACAGCGACCTGCATGTGATGAAGGGCGATCTGTCGATGCCGATGCCGATTATTCTCGGCCACGAAGGCAGTGGCGTGATCGAAGCCGTCGGCGAAGGCGTAACCTCGGTGGCAGTGGGAGATCATGTGATTCTTGTCTGGCGCGGCTCCTGCGGGAAGTGTGAGTATTGCGAGAGCGGGCGTCCTGCGCTCTGCGACATGGGCACGGCGATGCGCTTCACAGGGCTCATGCCGGATGGGACGACGCGTTTTCAGAACTCCGCAGGAGAAAGCATTCGCCACTACGCGGGCGTCTCGGCCTTCTCCTCGCTCTCGACGATGCCTGAGGCCTCTGTGGTGAAGATTCCCAGTGATTTCTCTTTTGAAAAAGCGGCTTTGATCGGCTGCGGTGTCATCACAGGCGTGGGTGCTATTGAGCGTGCGGCCAAGGTGCAGCCCAACACCACTGTGGCGGTGATCGGCTGCGGCGGCATCGGCTTGAATGCCGTCCAAGCCGCGCGCATGGCCGGAGCGAGGCAAATCATCGCGGTGGATAAATTCGCACGCAAAGAAGCAGACGCACGCCAGTTCGGCGCGACGGATTATGTCGATGTCAACGCGGGTGACCCCGTGCAAGCCATCAAAGATTTGACCGATGGCAAAGGCGTAGATTATGCCATCGAAGCCTACGGCTCCGGAAAAACCGCCGAGCAAGCTTTTGATGCGACAAAGAAGGGCGGCACATGCGTGATGGTCGGCATCACCAGCGCAGCCGATCGTGCATCCATCAATGTCAATCAGCTCGTCTATGCTGAGAAAACGCTGCGTGGCAGCCTCTATGGCAGCACCCAGCCGCGCAAAGATCTGCTCCTGCTCATCGGCATGCATCAGTCGGGGCGCTTGATGCTCGACGAGCTGGTCACAAAACGCTACCCGCTCTCTGAGATCAATGAAGCCTACGCCGCTCTTCAGCGTGGCGAAGTGGCGCGGAGTTTGATCGTCTTTGAGTGATCGAAGTCAGCCCCACAAAGACTCTGGATACTCGCCCGCTGCGATCAGCGCACGAATGCTGGCGACCACTTCGGCTTTGTCCTCGGGATACGTCACGCCGAACCATTTGCCGGTGGTTTCGAGCACACGCACTTCCGCTTTGCCGAGATGGATCAGCGCATCAACCTCCGCAGGCACATAGCACTCGGACTTGAGCTCACTGCCGCGCTTTTCCAGAAAGCTCACAAAGGCATTGCGCAAATGGCCGAAGATGTCCGGCGTGAAACCGAAGAAATTCATCGACACGACCTCATCTCCCGTGAGTGGCACATAGGCTCCCTCCACTTCGCGATTTTCAGCACCTGCACCGTGTTTGAAAATCTTGGTCATCTCCGTGACGCTGGTGAGCATGCCGCACGCATCGCGCTTGCACACACCGCGCGACACACTGCCGTGCTCTGAGAGTGTGTTCTTCAGATAGAAGCCCACCATCGACCAGTGGCTTTTGCCATCGGCAGCGCGAGGCTGCGTGAGATCGGCGGCGATCTTCTTGTAGGCATCCTGACCGTAGAAGTCATCGGCATTGATCATGAGGAAAGGCTCGCGCACCACCTCAGCAGCAGCGAGCAGCGCGTGCGCCGTTCCCCAGGGCTTGGTGCGTCCTTCCGGCACGGAGAACCCAGATGGTAAGTCGTGCAAATCCTGGAACGCATATTCAACGGCGATGCGGCCTTCAAATTTCGCGCCGATCTGTGTGCGAAACAGTTCTTCAAAATCGCGACGAATGACAAACACCACTTTGCCGAATCCCGCGCGGATGGCGTCATACACGGAGTAATCGAGCACCACTTCGCCGGATGGGCCCATCGCATCGAGCTGTTTGAGTCCGCCGTAACGGCTGCCCATGCCGGCAGCTAGAATGAGGAGAGTGGGTTTCATTAAAATGCGTGGGGAGGTGATGAGTGCCTACTTTTTCGTCGGCAGTGGAGCAGGTCAAGAAATTCGCGGTTATCACACGTCATTCCGGGCGGCAGCGAAGCGAGAACTGTGAACTTGTGCTTTCTGCTCAACTCGTCTTACATCGCCTCACCCATGCATCAGGCCATCCCCAAGCTCCTTCAGCTTCAAGAGCGCGATCAACGCATCCGTCAGCTCCAAAAAGACCTCAAGGACATCCCCAATCTGCAAGCACGGGCCAAGACGCGACTCGCCGGCGATCAAGCGGCTGTGGAGGCGGCCACACAAGCTGTGAAGGAGACGGAAGTACGGATCAAGAGCATCCAGCTCGATGTGCAAACACGCCAGAACACCGTCAAGCGCTTGCAGGAACAGCAATTCGAAACACGCAAGAACGATGAATTCACCGCGCTGGGGCATGAGATCAAACGCTATCAAGATGAGATCACCAAGATGGAGGATGGCGAGCTGGAGCAGATGGAGGTGCTTGAAGCTGGCAAGACGCGGCTGACCGAGGCACAGGCGAAGTTGGGAGAGACGCAAAAATTGGTGAACGACGAACTCGCCGCACTCGATGAACGAGGGAGCGGCATCAAACAACGCCTCGATGCGCTCGGTGCTGAGCGCAAAGAACTCGCCGCCCCCGTGGACGAAGACACCCTCGACCTCTACACGCGCATCTTTGCCAAGAAAGGCGACGCAGCCGTGGTGGCCATGGAAAACGGCATCTGTGGTGGCTGCCACATGAAGGTGGTCGTAGGTGTCATCCAGTCCCTCAAGCAATCAGAGTCGATCACGCAGTGCGAGAGCTGCGGACGCATTTTGTACTTGGTCGAGTGAAGCAGCGCCGAGCGGACGCATGATCAAAAACCTCATTTTCGACTGGTCAGGCACGCTGGCAGATGATCTGCCCTGTGTGCTTCAAGCAGTGAATGGCATGCTGCGCCAAGCGGGCAGAGCACAGCTCACTCGTGAAGACTTCCGCGCTCGCTTTCGCCTACCCTACACGGAGTTCTTTGCAGAAATGCTGCCGGGCGTGCCCCTGGAGCGCTTGCAGGAACTCTATGTGGCGCACTTCCCCCATGACGGTGCTGGACGTGTGGAGCTGCTGCCCCACGCGGCGGAATTCATCCGCTACGCAGCCGCCACGGGCCGTCGCATGGTCGTGCTCAGCAGTGCCCCCGAAGTGCATGTGGTAGCACAAGCTCGCGCACTCGGAGTGCGGGATGCTTTTGAAATTCTACGCTGCGGTGTCGTGGACAAGCGGCAGGCGATCAGCGATCTGCTCGCGCAGCTCGACATGCTGCCGCAAGAGACCGCCTTGATCGGTGACATGCGCCACGACATTGACGCCGGAAAAGTCGCAGGTGTGGTGACTGTGGCCACCTGCACTGGCTACGAGAATGCAGAGACGCTTTTGCAAGCCACACCCGATCTCCTCGTGCCGGATTTGTCATGTCTCCCGCGACTGTTGGGAGGCTTGGAGGCCAAGGCGGATGCCGCACCCGTGGCGACGGTTGGCGCGCTGATCCTCAATCCCGCAGGAGAGATGCTGCTGGTACGCACTCATAAATGGAGTCACCGTTGGGGCATTCCCGGAGGCAAAATCAAACGGGGAGAAAACTGCGAGGATGCCCTGGTGCGCGAAATCGCCGAGGAGACCGGCTTAACTCTCAAAGACATCGTGTTCGTCATGGTGCAAGACTGCGTCGAGCCTCCCGAGTTTCAGCGCTCGGCGCATTTTATTTTGCTAAACTACCTCGCGCGCTGCGCAGAGGAGTCTCCGCATGTGGTGCTTAACGATGAGGCACAGGCATTTCAGTGGCTCCGGCTTGATGGTGCGCGTAAGGAAAACCTCAACATCCCCACCCGCGTGTTGTTGGATGAATGCGCGCGACGTGGACTTGTGACCTGATCCCGGCGATGAATCCTCCAGACGAAATCCGCATCTCCTCACTGCGCCTGCCCACGCACATCGGCGTCCCGGATGAAGAACGCGCTGCCCTTCAGGAGTTGGAGGCGGACATCCTCATCCGTACTACCCATCGCTTTGAATCGATGCATGACAGCATCGCGGCCACGATCGACTATGCCGCCGTGGCTGCACGTTTGCGCGAGCTGGCGGCCCAGCGCCCGCGACGCTTGATCGAGACACTCGCCAGTGAGCTGGCGGCGTGTGTGCTTGATGAATTCAAAGCCGCCGGAGTGGAGATCATTCTTCGCAAACGCATTTTGCCTGATACAGACCATGTGGCCGTACGCGTGGTGCGGGGAGCTTGTTAGGGGCAAGACTTCGATCTTGCCAGCCTCCCGGCAGCAGCCTAGTATCGAACGCTCCTGAGTTTTTAATCCAGCCGAACCATGATCCCACTGCGCCAGATTTTTGCCGCCCTACTCGTCCCGTTTGCCCTCGCCTCCTGCGGCGCGTTTGAGCATTATGATTCGCGCTATCCCACCGTCTCGCAGCAGGATGCCTATGATGTGAGCTGGGGCCTCACGCCGCGCAAATCACGTGGCAATCCCAAGCTCCGCTACCAATACGATGCCCGGCGTGAACAGGCTCAGATGTCCGCGCCCGCTGCTCCTGCCGCACCCGCACCCGCCCCCGCTACGCCAGCTCCGATCCCCACCACCGTCCCGAGCAGCCCTACACCGACCGTCCAACGGGCCATTCCCTCGAATCTGCGCTGATGGCACGTCTGCGCATCCTTTCTCCATCACTGCATCGATCTGTGAAGACGCCGTATTTGATCTGCCTGCTTGCTCTGTCCTGCTCTGTGCCTATGCACGCCCAGCAGTTGAATGCTCCGCCTTCTTTGCAGCCGAGTACCACTCCATCCCTATCGCGAGATTCTGCCCCCGCTGCGAACGCACCTACACCTGCCAATTCTGCTGCGGAAGTACAGCGCTTGGCTGAGGAAGCTCAAAAGTCTCTCTATCAAACGGTGGATAAGTCGGGCGCAAGCACAGCGAAGAGTGCGAGTGGCAGCTCCCAGATCCCCGTGCGGCTGACTTCCCACCCGCCGGTGGATCCCACGCGCTGGGCCAAAGACTCTGTGCGCAAGCTCGCTGTCATGGATGTCGCCTTCGGCGGTTCGCGGGAGACCGTGATGATCGAACTCTATCCCGACGATGCCCCGCAGACGGTGGCCAATTTCATTCACCTGTGTGAAAGTGGATTTTACAATGGCCTCGCTTTCCATCGTGCGATCGAAGGATTCCTGGTCCAGACAGGAGACCCGCTCACCTCGGACGAGTCCGCACGAGAGAAATGGGGCACCGGTGGTGAGGAGCGAACCCTGCCAGCGGAAATCAAGCGCCCCCACCGCCTCGGTGCTGTGGCTATGGCACGCCGTTCGGATAAGGTGAATCCACAACGCCGCTCAAACAGCTCGCAGTTCTACATCTGCCTCGGAAACTACGGCTCCATCGACGGGAAATACACCGTCTTTGGTCAAGTCGTAGCTGGTCTGGACGCGATGAAGCGCCTCTCCTCCATCCCCGTGGATGCCAACGATTGCCCAATCGCGCGCGTGGAAGTGAAGTCGATGAAAATCATCGAGCAAAAAGGCCCGCTGCAAATTCAGCAAGTCGCAGGAAACGGAGACCACTACACAAAGCCGGACTCCGCGCGCAGCTTCATGGGACGCTTCTTCCATCGCATCTGGTAACCGGAGTGCTCCCGCCTCCACAAGGAAGCACGCCTGTCAGCGTTTGCCTTTGAAGTAGTCCTCCCCTTTCACCACCTTGCCATCGCCGAGAACGATGGTGAAGCGTCCATTGTTCCGGCGTGCGAGACTGTCCAACTCCGGCGCGGCGTCGGGTTCTTGCATGGCACTGGTATAGATCGCGGTCACGGGGAGGCGGCTCTTGTTCTCTGCCGTGACGACATCGACCCACCCCTGCTCGTCAGAACGCAGGCCATCCGTCATGAAGAAAATCACATCGGGCTTGGGATTGCCCTTCAGTGCCATCAACAAGCCTGATCCCCAGTTGGTACCGCCGGGATTTTCGGAACGTTGAATGATCTCGGTGCTTTCTCTCAGACTGAACGGATTGGCCTGAATGTATTTGAAAGAGGGAATCTTGACCTTCTTGTAGTCCTTCGAGTCGATCTCCCACTTGTACTTCAGCAGTGCTTCGGTGTTCCTGCTGTCCACTTGGTCATGTGGCCAGGCGAAATCTGAGAAGTAGAGGATTTGGTAGAAAGTGCCCATCGGCATCTGGTTCATCGTTTTCACCAACTCTTTCTTCAACAGATCGAATCGCGAGATGGACTCGCCTGGAGCGATCGCAGACATGGAGCCGGACACGTCCACGACGAACACCACGTGCCGCCCCATCGCGGTTTGCCCAACAAAACTGAACCTGCCACCGCGTCCGATACCAGCGCCGAATCCACCGCCTGCTCCGCCCATTCCCAACGGTTGCCCAGCCCCCAGTGCCGCAGAGCTTACCGTCATGCGGTTAGTGATTTTGGAAAAATCCATCATGTCCATCGGCGGCATCTCAGGGAGCACGATTTCGGAGACCAATGACTGCACCGTGAGCTTGCGAGCCAAGGGTCTGGCCTTCATCCACGGATTCTTTTTCACCTGCACCTGATTGTGCAGTTCCGCCGCTGCCGCCTGTGCTTGGGCCGAGCTGCCTCCAGGCAGGAAATCGATCTGACGATCCACGACTTGGCGAATGCCAATGAACGCTGCGATTAAAAGTAGGAAAAGATGCACGCCGACACTCCAGCCCAGCGATCTCGCACCTATTTTCTCTGCCAGGCGCTGCCAGCGTTTCCGCTTGGCTGTCTCAGGATCGTCCGGCTCTGGAGCAGTCGGCTTGGGAGCGTGAAATGGCTTGGGCGTTTGCTGCGGTTCCTTTTCCTGACGACTCGATGCCTCCACGGATGAAGTGACAATCGCCTTTCTCTTTTTAGCTGGAGGTTCGCGCGTCACCCTGCTCTCACGCTCGGCTGACTGCTTCGATGCTTGATCAAGAGACTTTCTCTCCAGCGGCTGAACTTCGGGAGCGCGCCTCTCTTCAATCACCACCTCCTCCACTGGGTGCACCACCTCTGGCATAGGAGGCACTTCGTAAACCGGAGTCGCAGCCTCCTGCTCTACCGCCCCCGGGGCTAGCATCGCCTGCTTTGCCTCCCAAACGGCCCGCCGCTCGATGACTTCATCCTCAGTGGAATCAACCGAGGGCAGGAAGCTAAAATCGTCGTGGACGTGACGGGGCATGCGGTGCGGAGTCTCGCGGTCAAACCTCCCGCATTCAAGGAAGTTCCAGCCGCAGCACCGACAAATGCGCAGCCCCCGCCCTCCAATTCAACCAAAGAGCGCTGCAACCGGCTTGCCGCCGTCCGTGATCGGCACCGGGCGGCTGCCATCCATCAGTTCCTTACCGGGATCGATCCCCATGGCGGCATGAATCGTGGCGTGGAAATCAACCAGTGGCACAGGATTCTCGACGGGCTTTTTAGCCAACTCGTCGGTCACACCATAGGCTCCGCTGTGCTTCAGTCCGCCGCCTGCCAGCACCATCGAAAATGCCGTGCCTTGATGTCCGCGCCCTCCGCGGGAGTCAAACTCCGGCGGGCGGCCAAACTCGGTCGCTACGACGATGAGCGTCTTGTCGAGCAGCTTCTTATCCTTGAGGTCGCCGATCAATGTCGCGAGTGCTGTGTCGAGTTCCTGAATGAGCAGGTGCTGATTTTTGTAGCCTTCATTGTGGATGTCCCAACCCGTGCCGTTCATGAAATTGAGGTTGTGTGACACCTCGATGAAACGCACCCCCGCCTGCACGAGACGACGGGCAAGCAGGCAGCGCTGACCAAATTCACCACCGTACTCGTTGCGCAACGCGGCGGGTTCTTCCTTGAGATTGAAGTTCCTGATGAATCCCGGCCCAGCGAGGCGGAGAGCCTCGGCCTGCGCCATCTGGTAATCCGCTGCAGCACCGCTCTTCAAAGCACGTGCCATGAGCGGCTTTAGCAGTGCCTGACGGACGTTGGCACGCTCATTGTCCACAAAGTCCGGGCGCGTGAAACCTGCGGGGCCGGTTTCCGTGTCGGTGAGATAAACATAGCCCGCTTTGGCACCGAGGAAGCCCGGCCCACGGCTGACGTTCGGATAACCGATGAGGATATAGGCCGGCACGTTGCTGTCTGCAGCCCCACGCTCATGAGCGATGATGGAGCCGATGCTCGGATAGGTCACGTTGCCAGAAATCATGCGGCCGGTGTGGACCAGATTGGTGGCAAAGGCGTGCTCGTCGATGACATGGTGATTCACGGTGCGCATCGCCGTCACATGCTCCATGTGCCGCGCCGTCTTGCTCAAATGCTCACACACGCGCACCCCTGGCACGCTCGTCTCGATGGATTTGTAGAGAGAGCCAGGCTTCGAGGGCTTGCTTAGATTTTCTCCGAGATCCTTCGGATCAAAGGTGTCGATCTGCCCCATGCCACCACCGAGCCAGATGTAGATGCAGTGTTCTGCCTTGCCCTTCGGAGTGTGTACGGACGTGGCATTGCCCGCCAGGAGAGGCGAAGCACCAAAGGCAGCGGCGGAAGCGAGAAAGGAGCGGCGTTTCATGAATGACGAGAATTCAATGTGTCTCGGCTATGATAACGTCGTCAGTTCCTGTTTTTCATCCCTGCAAACCACTCACTTTCGTGGGGGGAGTGCTCACTTCGCGGGAGCGGTCTTAAAAACGCTGCCACCTGCGAGTTCCAAGAGCGCATTCCGTGTCATGTAGAAAACGTCCGGGTCCCCTTTGACTTGGCCGAAGTAAAACGCTGTGGTGGCATTGGGCTGCGTGGGAGAGAATAGGATCTCCACCTCGCGCACGGGACCATCCGCCCGGCCAGGCTCGCCGAGGACGATCTGGATGGTGAGGAAAGGAGTTTTCAGTGCTTGGAGGGCATCGCTGCGATCCGCCGCCCAATCCTGCACGGTGAGGCGGGAGAGGCTGTTGGCGAGTTGATCCGCCTTCACACGATCGATCTCAGAACTCACATCACGCCCACCACGTGAAGCTTTCCACTGCGCTGTGACGGGATTGTAGTCCAGTACGACCGGCGCGTTGGCACCCAAGGACATGGTGATGCGACGAAGGGCAAAAGTAGTGAAACGCAATGCGCCGAGTCCCTTCCACTTGATGCCATCCGGCGGGATGGAGGGAAGCAGCGAAGCGTCAATGCGATAAACAAACGGCTCATGCTCATACTTCGCAAAGAATGCCGTGCTCGCTTCATTGTGCCCAAACATGAGTTTAACCGGCTTCTCACGCGCTGGCGTCCAGGAGACGGTGAGGAAAGGATCGCTGAGGCCGTAAGGGCTGAGATCCGCCGCTGTGTCTGCGGCAAATTGCAGAATCTCATAGGTGTTGAGAGCACTGAGGCAACGAGACACACGCTCACCATTGGCGGGCTCCCATTTTCCGTGCCGCAGAAGGTACCAGGAATTGCCCTCATTGCGCAAGCTGACCTCAGGATGCGTCTTGCTGGTGATGTTGATGAATTCCAGCTTTTCTCCATCAATCTGCGCCAGAAGGTGATCACGCAGCAGATTGGGGCTTCCCCAAAGTGCCGTGAGGTTTTTGGCGGCCACGGTGAAAGAGGGTTTGCGATAGTCAGTGGTGGCCGTCGTGGTGGCCTGCTTGTCATCCGCAGGTTTTTTCAGACTGATCTCGTAGGTTTTACCTCGCGTCTTGGAGCCGATGGCAATTTTGATCCCATCCGCCTGCACGGTGGGTGCCGCATTGCCCGGTTGTGCTGTGGTACTGTCCTTGGCTTCGGTGATCTCGATGTTGAGGATGGTGGAGAGCAACTCCGTGACACGTTCCTTGCTGCCACGCGTCTTGAGCGGCTTTTCGAGCCGCCACGGAGTATGCTCGTTTTCCCTGGCGAGAACAACCTGCCCAGAAGGTTGCGTGAGTGTGATGCTGGTGATGACCTCCGCAGGCAAACGCAGGAGTTTGGGATCTCGCCACGAGGCGGCTGGAATCTGCAGAATGGCGGGCGCTTCGCTCTTGGCCAGGTACCAAGCCGTCTCCCCAGACGCAGGGTCAGGCACCCCCATGTAAACACTGTTCTCAATGGCTGCGTGCGCACCGAACCAGCACTCATGCACCACGGCATCGCCAGCAAACAAGCGCACTTTATGATGCGGCTTTTCGAGCCCGGTTTTTTCCCACTCGCCAGCATCGAACTCCTCACGATGGATGCGCTCAATCCACTCCGCGCCGTTGAGGGCGAGAATAAGTGCCGCGATTTTTTGTGGATCCGCCAAGTCGTTAAAAGGAGACTCGATCTGCCATGACACCCCGCTTCGGACGAGGACGAGCGGCGCATTTCCACCGGGAGTGTCGATCTCGGCTCTGGTTACTTTCTCTTTTTCAAAGCGGGCTGGGCCTTTTTTGACTTCGCGCAGCTCAATCGCAGAAGGGAAATAGCGCTCCACTCCGAGGATGATTGCCCCTAGCGCAGCCGTCAGCAGGAAAAGAAGAAGTGTGGTGCGTGGACTCATGCGTAGATCATGCGGAACGCCTGCTCGCCCAAACCAGAAGCCCCATCGCCAAAACAAGGCCAGGCATGGCAATGGAGGTCACCCAGAAAATCAACTCATGCTGGCGGGTCGTGAGCTGAATGCGATAAGAGTGCCTCGATTTCGGTGGAATGCCGATCTGATTCTCCCGGCTCATGAGCCAGTTCAATCCAGCGGCGACAAAGTCACGACTCACTGCGAGCATGGTCTGCTTATCGAGCAGAGTCGAATTGGATGTCACGACCATGCGTGAGCTATCCGCGCGCTTGCCTTCGTTGAGCAAAGCTCCGCGTTCGATACTCGCGGCGAGGTAGATGGGAGGCACCGTGTCACGCTCATCGACGACGGGCAGTTCTTCAAGGTACTGCGCCTCTCCCCAGTAGTTGGAAGTCGCCAGCATGAGTGGCTGAATGCTGATCGCTTGTTCTTTGAGAGAAGCATCTTGCGTCTTGATTTCGAGAGACTCTGACTGTCCAGCCAGCGTGATGGACGAGGAAGAGAGATGACGGATAAAGGGGACATCCTTGAGAAATTCGGCGATGACGGTGAACTCCTTCTTCGGCCCGGTGCTGGTACTCTCTGCCACGAGCACCCGGTCTCCGCGCGGATGTACGCCATTGGCACTGAGGAAGGCGTTGAGACGCGCGGTTTCGCCCGCCGGATCTAGCATGATGAAGATGCCTGAGCGCTTACTCTTCCAGTATTCATCCAGCATGGCGATTTCACGCTCTGAGAGATCATAGCGCGGGCCGAGAATGAGCAGGCCGTCTGCATCCGCAGGGATGCGGGAGATTTCGGAGAGATTCACAGGCACGACTTCAAAGTTCTGCTGCTTTCCCAAGTCGATCACGGCGGTGTAGGCATCACTCAGAGCAGTATCGGAGCGGCTGCCTTTGCCCACGACATAATAGAAACGCCGCTGTGACCCCTCAACGACATAGAAAAGCGCGGAAGTGATCGCATCCTCACCGCGAAACTCGATGATCTGCCTATTCGTGCTCGTGCCAGGCTCACGCACGATCATCTCGTCTTCGGTAATGAAGCGCTTATTGCTGCCGCAGCGAATGAGCACACCGTTCTGCGCCAGTGAGAGTCCCGTGTCCGCCTTGAGCTGCTCTGCACGCTCGATGTCCCGCACAGGGTCGATGGAGCGCACTCTCACCCGCTGCTTCCCATGCAGTCGGTACTCCTCTGCCAGCGATTGCATCTCCCCATACACCTTGGAGTCTCTGGCAAAGACAATGTAGATGCTCACATCACGCGTAAGTGAACCTAGAAAATCCAGTGTGGACTGACTCAAGGTGTAAACATGGCTGGGGCTGAGATCCCAACGCCAGTAATGGCGGTAACTCAAACGATTGACTCCGACACAGAGTGCCAGAGCCAGTATGACCTGAATAAAAACATTCAGACCGATGCCAGAACGCTGCGGCATGCCGCCAGAAGGCGCAGCAGGCTTTTCATCAGCAGGTGTCGGCGGTGGAGTGTCCGGCATGGCAATGAGGCAGTAGATCACGGACGCCAGCGTCGGAATTCGACGACATGATGCGTGAAGGTGAGGAAAAGGAAGGAGAGACTCAGATAGTAAATGAGCGGACGGCTGTCGATGAGTCCCGAAGTGAAGATGCGGATGTGTTCGGTGGCTGCGAAGTAATTCACCACTCCCACGATGGTGTCAGACATCTTTCTGCCGACCACCATGATGAAAACACCAAGCAGGAAATGAAGCAGGCTCAGTGTGAAAGAAAGGATGGCTGCCACAATTTGATTCGCAGTGAGTGAGGACGCAAAGCAGCCCACAGCGAGATTAAACAAGCCCATCACCACGAGGATGAGGTAAGCCCCCTGCAAGGCTCCCGAAGGCAGCTCCACCTGCCCGGCGGAAATCCATCCTGCAAATTTGAAATTGATGATGCTGGGCACCCACAGCAGGCAGTAAACCACCACCGAGGCGAGATATTTTGCAGCGACAACCTGCCACGCCCTCACCGGCGCGGTGAACAGCGTCTCCAGCGTGCCGAGCTTTTTCTCCTCAGCAAAGAGGCGCATGGTCAGCAGCGGAAAGATGAAAAAGTACGAGAGCCAGAACCACATGGCGTGGAAGGTCCAACTCACAATGGAACCCTCACTCGGCGCACTTTCTAAAACAGAGAGCGCCGCACGGAACGCGAAGCCATTCAGCACCATCACCAACGCCAAGACAACATAGGCGACGGGAGAAACAAAGAAGGCGTGCAGCTCTTTTCTGAGCAAAATCCAGAAAATCCTCATAACACATGGGTGGGGATGTCGGCCGGTGTGCCTGCATTCAACGAAAGCTCAATGAACACATCTTCGAGCGTGGGGAGTTGGCGGTGCATCTCACGCACGCGCCAGTGATTGAGCAAAGCCTGTTCCATCACCGCGTCTCGGAGATCGTGGCCAGGCTCGACACGCAGAGTGAACACTTTCCATTCCGGCGACGATGGCGATGTCTCCTGAGTGATCTTGCGCACACCTGGCAGAGCCGTGAGTTTTTCAGCCACATCCTCCCCGCCACTGACTTCGAGATGCAGCAGCGTGGTGGAGCGCAGTTGCCGCGTCAGATTCTGCGGCGTGTCGTCGGCGCGCAACCTCCCCTGATGAATCATGATCACGCGATCGCATGTCTGCTCCACTTCGTGAAGGATGTGGGTGGATAGCAGCACCGTATGACGAGACTTGAGCGAACTCAGCAGCTCGCGCACGTGACGGATTTGCACGGGGTCGAGGCCGTTGGTCGGCTCGTCGAGAATCAGCAATCCAGGCTTGTGAACGAGCGCATCTGCCAAAGCCACGCGCTGCCGGTAGCCTTTGGAGAGGTTGCCGATCAGACGCCGCCGCACATCAGTGACTCCCGTGAGCTCCATCACCTCTCCCACGCGACGGCGCATGGCATGCCCGGAAAGTCCCTTCAACTCAGCCCGAAAGCGCAGGTATTCTTTCACCTTCATGTCCGTGTACAGCGGAGCCATCTCAGGCATGTAGCCCACCGAGCGTCTCACTTGCAGGGATTCCCGAAAAACATCAAAGCCCGCCACACGCACCGATCCCGACGTGGCTGGCATGTAGCCGCTCAAAATACGCATCGTGGTCGATTTCCCCGCCCCATTAGGTCCGAGAAACCCCACGATTTCCCCAGGCTCGACTCGAAATGAGATGTTGTTCACCGCTGTACGTCCGGCGTACTGCTTGGTGAGGTTCTGGACATCGATCATGACGGGAGAAAGAGGCAAGGGTAAGAGGTGAGTTTAACTCCATGCCCGCAGGGATGACAAACCGCAATCTGACATTCTCAGAAAATCGTCCCCCACCACCCCACACCCGACTGGCGGGCACGAACTCCAAACGAGCCCTTGCAAATCTCGGCAAACTCGCCATGAACTCCGGCTCTTATGCCCGCCACCCCCGTCATCAATCTCCGCAAAGGACACGCCGTCCGCTACAACAACGACGTCTGCATTGTCAGTGACTTTGAACTCAAGACGCCTCCACGCATGGCCTCCTTCGTTCAGATGTCGGTGCGCAGCATCACCATCGGTAAGGTTTACAATCTCCGCATGACTTCCAACGAGTCATTGGAATCGGTCAACCTCGCGCGCGACCAACACGAGTACAGCTATAAGGACGGTGACGGCTACCACTTCATGCACCCGGAGACCTTTGAGGATGTCCTGCTCGGGGAAGACATGGTGAAGAAAGAAAAAGACTATCTGATCGAGGGGCAGAAATACATGATCCTGCTCGCCGACGATGTGGTGGCCGGGATCGAACTGCCAGCCTCCGTCGTCATGACCGTCGCCGAGTCCCCCGAAGGCGTGAAGGGTGATTCTGCCAACAATGTTTACAAAGAAGCCACAATGGAGACCGGCCTGCGTGTGCAGGTGCCGCTTTTCATCGGCCCAGGAGACAAGATCAGCGTGAAAACCGAAGACGGCACCTATCTCGGTCGCGCCAACTGATCCGGCCAAACTCACTCAAGTCCACTCAAACGCCCGGCTGCAACAGTGGCCGGGCGTTTTTGTCTCTGCGAGAAACGGCAAGAGTGATGGCACCACACTCGTAGTTTTCATCCCCCCCGCCCTCATGAAGCTTCCCCTCATAGCCGCCGCCCTTCTCTCCACCTCCATCCCGCTCCATGCGCAGATGCAGACGAAGGTGCATCCCGTGCAAGCGATGGGCATTCTGAAAACCCAGTGCCTCGGCTGCCACGGCGCGGAGAAACAAAAAGGCGGCCTCTCACTGGAAACACGTGAACTGGCACTTCAAGGCGGCGACAACGGACCTGCGCTGACGGCGGGTGATGCTGCGCGCAGTGCCTTGATCAAGGCTTTGAATGATCCCGGTGATGCGCACATGCCGCCGAAAAAGCAGATGCCAGAAAAGCAGATCAATCTGCTCAAAGCCTGGGTGAACGCCGGCGCGCACTGGGACAACGCCGCATTAAAACGATTCGGTGAACTGACTCCCGCCACAAAGCTGGGCACACTCCCAGCCGGACACACGCCTGCATGCGCGCTGGCCTTGAGTGCCGATGGCAGCAAGCTCGCCGCAGCCAACGGCAACCGCGTGTTGGTGCGAGATATGAAGGCCAAAGGTACGCCCATCGTTGCCACACTCGCAGGTCATCAGGATGTCGTCCAATCGCTCGCATGGAACAGCGACGGCACGCTTCTCGCTGCGGGAGGTTACCGCACGGTGTTGGTATGGAATACGAGCGACTGGAAGTTGGCGCACACGCTCAGTGCTCCGCTCGAAGGCCGCGTGACGGGATTGGCGTTTTTGACCGATAAGCAGACGCTTATCATCGCGGATGGCCCCACGGGATTGAAAGGCGTGCTGCACCGCTGGAAACTTGGCGAGACCAAGCCTGCTCAAACAGTGGAGGCGCACACAGACAACATCCTGTCCCTGACGTTGAGCAAAGACGGCAAACAGATCGCCACGGGCGGTGCTGACAATCTCGCTAAAGTCTGGGATGCCAACACGCTGAAGGAGATCGCAAAGATCGAAGGCCATGTCGGCCATGTCACAACGATCGCTTTCAATCACAATGGCAAATGGCTCGCCACGGGCAGCGCAGACAAGGAACTCAAGGTGTGGGACATCGCCAGCAAGGAGATGCTCATGCTCCTCGGAGACAAGTCCGCTCCAGTGAATGTGGTGATGTGGTCGCCAGACTCCACCGCGCTGACTTATCTTACGGACAGCGGCACGGTTTACGGCGTTACCGAGCTCAAGAGCCACGACGGTGTGCGCTTAGCCTTTAACAGTGGCAAACTGAAGAAGCTCACGACACTCGAAACCGTCCCTTACGCTGCCACCATGAGCACCGATGGGAAGCAAACCCTGATAGCGCTGGCGAATGGGAAAGTGCTCTCCGGTCAGAGTGCCCAATTCACAGCCCTCGACAGGCCAACTGAAAATCAAGTGCCTGCGCCGAGCATCGCCCAGAAGCCGACACTCTCCTACACCCGAGACATTCTCCCAATTCTCACGAAAGCTGGCTGCAACCTGGGTTCCTGCCACGCAAAATCGAGCGGCCAAGCGGGATTCAAGCTTTCCATCTTCGCCTTCGATCCAAAGGGCGATTACATGGAGTTCGTGAATGACTCGCGCGGGCGGCGCGTGTTTCCCGCGTTGCCAGAGGACAGCCTCATCCTGCAAAAGGCCACCGTGCGCGTGCAGCACGAAGGCGGGCAGCGTTTTGAACCCGACTCAGCATGGGCAAAAACCATCGCCGACTGGATCCGCCAGGGCATGCCCTACGAAACTCCCAATCAGCCAGCGCTGATGGAGATCGCCGTCACTCCGAGCGAGAAAACCTATCGCAAGCATGAAGAGGTCTCCTTGAAAGTGACCGCCAAATATCACGATGGCACCACGCGCGATGTCACCGCGCTCGCCGACTACATCTCCTCGGTCAAATCCGTCGCTTCAGTGGACGAGAATGGAAAGATCACCACATCCAATGAGAGCGGCGAGACCGTGATCGTCGCACGTTACATGGGACAGGTGGCCATCTCGCGCGTGGATGTGCCTGCGGATAAACTGCTCCCAGCACAGAGCTATGCCAAACTCCCTGTGCGCAACGAGATCGACCGGCTCGTCTATGCGCGGCTGCAAAAAACAGGCTTCCTCCCCAGCGACGTTTGCAGCGACTCTGAATTCCTGCGCCGTGCCGCACTCGACACCATTGGCATGCTCCCCACCGTGGAAGAGGCGCGCGCTTTCCTGGCAGACAAAAATCCATCGAAGTATGAGCAATGGATCGATCAACTGCTGGAGCGCCCCGAGTGGGCCGACCACTGGGCAGTCAAATGGGGTGATCTCATCCGCCCGAATCCCTCGCGGGTGGGAGTCAAACCCGTCTATTTGATGGACCAATGGATCCGGCGCAGTTTCCGTGAGAACAAGCCGTGGGATCGCTTTGTGACCGAGCTGCTCACGGCTGAAGGCAACACGCATCACGATGGCCCTGTGGCCATCTGGCGTGATAAGCGCGAGCCTGTGGATGCAGCGACCTTTGTCGCGCAAATTTTCCTCGGTGTACGGCTCGACTGTGCCAAGTGCCACCATCACCCCACCGAAAAGTGGGATCAGACAGACTACTACCAGATGGCCGCTTTCTTCACCCGGATGAAGCATAAGGGACAAGGCATTTCCGCACCCATCAGTGGAGAGCCGGAGCAGTGGTGGTTCGCGCCGGGTGCTGCCGGCCTTGAGCATCCAGTCACCAAGGCCATGCTGCGACCACGCCCACCCGCCGACAAGGAAATCACCATCCCTGACACCGAAGATCCACGCACCGCGCTGGCAGCGTGGATGACGAATCCGAAGAATCCGTACTTCGCTCACGCCATCGTCAATCGCGTGTGGTCGAGTTTCATGGGGCGCGGCATCGTCGATCCTGTGGATGACTTCCGCGCATCCAACCCGCCATCCAATCCGGCCCTGCTTGATTGGCTCGCCGCCGATTTCGTCAAGCATGGCTACGATCTGAAGCACCTCATGCGCACCATCATGCGCTCACACATTTATCGCCTCAGCAGTCTGCCGAATGAGACCAATGTGACGGATGTCAAAAATCACAGCCGCAGCTACCGCCGCCGTTTGCCCGCAGAGGCATTGCTGGACGCCGTCTGCTCCGTCACCGAAGGGCGCGAGACATTCAGTGGCATGCCGCCTGACGCGCGGGCGAAGCAAACCTGGAACTACAAACTGGACAGTCAGTTCCTAGATGCCTTCGGACGCCCGAACAGCAGCTCCGAGTGCCCCTGTGAACGCGATGCAAAGCCCAGCGTCGTGCAGGCACTGCACCTCATGAACTCCTCCCGGCTGCAAGACATGCTGACGAGCCGTCAAGGCCGCGCGGCAAGGCTCGCCAACAGCAACGCCACTCCCGCTCAGATCGTGGAGGAGCTTTACCTCGCCTGCTACTCGCGTCTGCCCGACGCTGAAGAGATGAAGATCGCCTGCAAAGCCATCGACGTGGGCGTGCAGAATCGACAAGCCGGCATCGAGGATGTGTTGTGGAGTCTGCTCAACTCCGCCGAGTTTGTCTTCAATCATTGAGGCGGCATTTTCCACGCTCCTGCAAGAATCTCGCCTACGCAGCCGTAGCTCCCTCGTCTTTTTCCCCCAAAGGATGTCTCGCACCACTTTCAACTGCGCCGGTCACTCACGGCGCGACTTTTTACAACTCGGCCTCACCGCTGCAGGCGGCGGCATGGGTTTGAGCAGCTTGCTCAGCGCGCGCGCTGCGGCGGCCTCGGCACCGCAACCATCCGTCGGTCGGGCGGTGAATTGCATCCTCGTGTGGCTTGATGGCGGCCCCTCGCACTACGAAATGTTTGACCCGAAGCCGGATGCACCGTCCGACATTCGCGGTGAATTCAAACCGATCAAAACCAGCGTGCCCGGCGTGCATTTCTCCGAAAGCGTGCCGCACCTCGCCAAGATCGCTGACAAGTTCACGGTGCTCCGCAGCCTCACGCACAAAGACCCGAACCACGGCGGCGGCAATCACTACATGATGACCGGCGCGCCCACGCCCGTCCCCGTAGGCTGTGGCGCGTTCGTGACGTTCCATCCATCCTTCGGCAGCGTGGTGAGCTACAAGCGCGGCGTGCAGCGTGGACTGCCCGCCTACATGACGATGCCCAGCATGACGCGCAGTGGCGGCCCCAATTTCCTCGGTGCCGAGCACGCGCCCTTTGTGGTGGGTGGCAATCCAAATGACAAGGGTTTCAAAGTGCGCGATGTGGTGCCTCCCAATTTCAAGGTGCGCGACGCCTTGCTGCCCACCGAAGTCTCTGATGCGCGCGGCCTTTCGCGCCGCGCTCTGCGGGAGTCGCTGGACCGCATGAAGCGCATCCAGCATGCCCTAGCCGAAGATCCGGCGGTGAGTTTCGATACCTTCTACGGCAAGGCGATGGACCTCATCGTCTCAAAGCCAGCGCAGGAAGCTTTTGACATCAACTTGGAGGACGAAAAGACACGCGACTTCTACGGACGCAACGATCTGGGACAGCGCCTCCTCCTAGCGCGCCGCATGATCGAAGTCGGCGTGCCTTTCATCACGGTGAACTACGGCGGCTGGGATCATCACAGCAACCTGTTCAAGACATGCAAAAGTGAGTTCATGCAGAAGTTCGACCAAGGGATGTCGGCACTCATCACAGACTTGGATCGTCGCGGTTTGCTAGAGAGCACCTTGGTCGTCGCCCTCGGAGAATTTGGCCGCACGCCGAAGATCAACAAAGACGGAGGCCGCGATCACTGGCCGGGAGCGATGAATATCCTCTTTGCTGGCGCGGGTGTACCGCGCGGGGGCATCGTCGGTGCCACCGATCCCAAAGGCTACTACGCCAGCGAAAACATCTACTCGCCGGAGGACTTTGCCGTCACGCTTTACACCAAGCTGGGCATCGATCCGCATCAAATCCTGCACACCAACACTGGACGCCCGCTGCAACTCATCGACGGCGGCCGCCCCATTCGGGAGTTGTTCGCGTGAAGTGGCTGTGTGCGTGGATTGGAGTGACTGCTGCGGCATCGGCCGCCTCACCGCCGGGTTTTGAGAGCATCTTCCCTGCCGGCGGGCAGGTGGGGAAGCGTGTGGAGACGCAGGTGGCAGGCAAGAATCTGGAAAAACCTCCCGCGCTCGCTTGGTGCAGCAATCCCAAGGTCGTGGTGCTCGGAGGTGACAAGCCCAAAAAGTACCTCATCAGCATCGCGGCGGATGCTTCGCCCGGCCCATGCCTGATCCGCCTCTACCATGCCGGAGGAGTGACGGAGCCACGCATCTTTGAGGTCGGCCAGAACCGTGAGGTTTTGGAAAAAGAACCCAATAACGCTCTCAGTGACGCGCAAAAAAACCAACCTGAGATGGGCGTGGCATTCAACGGCGTGCTCGACAAAGGCGGAGACGTGGACACCTACCCCGTGCACGCACGCAAAGGCAAAACGATCCGCTTGGAGTTGCACGGCTACGCGCTTGGCTCGTCGATGGACCCTGCGATGCAACTGCTCGACGCGCGAGGTGTCGAAGTGGCCGCCGGGCATGATTCGCATAATCTCGATCCGCTCATCCGCTACACCCCCACGGCGGACGGCACTCTTTACGCGCGCGTGTTCGCCTTCTCCCATCCTCCTGCTGCAAACGTCGCGTACGTGGGCGGCGCCAATCTTGTTTACCGGCTCATCACCACTGAGGAGGCCGCGCCCGCGCCGCCAGGAGATGAAGCCAAAACGCTGACCATTCCAGCCACCCTCAAAGGCCACATCGCCAAGCCTCACGAAGAAGACATTTTCACCTTCACCGCAAAGAAAGGCGATGATCTGCACCTCAACGTACGCGCTCAAGCAATCCACAGCCCGCTCGATGCAACGCTGCGCATTACGGATGCCGCAGGCAAGGTGCTGCTGGATGTCGATGACGGTGAAAAAGGTTCGCCTGACCCCGCTCCGCATTGGAAGGCACCCAAGGATGGCGAGTATCGCCTGATCGTCGCCGATCGCTTCCACCACGGCAGCCCAGACCACCGCTACGAACTTTCGGTGAAGCCATTTCAACCCACCCTCGCCGCCACGCTCGACACGCACGCATACCGCCTCGAAGCTGGAAAGTCCGTCGAACTGCGCCTCACCGTGCGCAGGGAGGGTACGTTCAATGGAAAAATCCAAGCGCGAGCCATCAAGCTACCCGCAGGTGTCAGCGCCGCGCCAGCCGAGGTGCCCGCCAAGGGTGGCGAAGTCAAACTCACCCTCAAAGCTGCCGCAGACGCCGCTGAGAGTCAGGCTCCCTTTGCCGTCGAGCTCTTCACCGCCCCTCCCGACGCTGTGCAGAGTGTGCTCGCCACCTATGCCATCCCTTTCACCGAGCCACGCGGCGAACTTCTCATCACGACCGATGCCCAACCATGGCTCACCGTGTCAGCGCAAGCCGCAAAAGCGAAGTGAGCGCGGCTCCCGGCATCAAGCGAACAATGCCGTGACCGGCTTGCCTTTGTCCGCAACGGTGAAGGGACGCTTGCTCGGACTGTAGAGCACTTGATCGAGCGGCAGCCCCAAGGCGTAAGCGATGGTGGCATTGAAATCAGGAATGGAGACTTGGTTTTCGACTGCCTTGTTGCCCATCTCATCCGTCGCTCCATAAACCTGTCCGCCACGAATGCCACCACCCGCCATGACGCAGGTGAAGCCCGGCGCATGATGATCCCGCCCGTCGTTGGTGTTAATTTCCGGCGTGCGCCCAAATTCGGTGGCCAGCACCACCAGCGTCTCTTGCAGCAATCCGCGCGATTGCAAATCTTCCAGCAGTGCGCAGAGCGCGGTGTCGAGTTCGTCACACAACTCCGGCACGCGGGTGAAGTTGGCATTATGCGTGTCCCAGCTTCCGAAAGACACCTCGGCAAAGCGCACACCGTGTTCGACGAGACGGCGTGCCAGCAAGCATCCCTGACCGAAGCGGCCATCACCGTATTTCTCCCTGAGTTGTGGACTCTCATCGGAAAGATCAAAGGCCTTCAGCTCCTCGCTGCGCATCATTCGGAGTGCGTCGTCATACATGTCGGCATAGGCGCGCACGTTTTTGACATCATAGGTTTCTGCGAAACGGCGATCCAACTTGCGCGCCACTTCGAGTCTGTCGTTAAAGCGATCTTCCGTGAACCAGGGATTCGTTTTGACATTGTTGATGCCGCCTTCGGGATCATTGATCATGAGCGGGGCAAAGCGGCTTTCAAAAAAACCTGCTCCTGGATGGCGACTGTCGTTGCCGATCATGACACTGCCCGGAAGAGTCGGATTCCCACGGCCCTGGAATTTTTCAAGCCACGCTCCCATGGAGGGATGGCGAATGCTGCTGCGCAGCGTGAAACTGGTGTGCTGATAATACTGTCCTTGCTCGTGCGCGCCCTGCGTTGTGTACATGCTGCGCACCAGCGCCAGTTTATCCATCTGCCGCGAGAGCAGCGGCAGATTGCCAGCAATGCGGATGCCATCGACGTTGGTGGCGATGGTCTTGGTCAGTCCCATGATGTCCTCTTTGCCCGGCTTGGGATCAAAGGTGTCCAAGTGGCTCATGCCGCCAGTCATGTAGAGGTAGATGACATTGCGCGCAGTGGCAGCCTGCTTCAGCGCAGAGGTTCCCTGGCCGGGCACGGCGCCTGCGCGTGAGACAGCAAGGTGCGAAACCGCGCTGACGCCGAGGAAGGTCTTGGCGGCATTGGAGACAAACGCGCGGCGGCTGAGATCGTGACGGAGGGGATTCATGCAATCAAGGGGTGTGGCCCCTCTGAACGCAGCTTCTGGGCAGGCTTTTCATCTCATTTTCACCAACGGCAAAAACCTCCTCTCTGAGCGGTCAGCCCGGAGCCCTGCGGCCAAATTTCCGCTCCAGCTCCGCTGTGGAAATCTGCACCAAGGTGGGTCTGCCATGCGGACAGCAATACGGCATCTCACAGGCGAACAAATCCTCCAGCAACGCCTGAATCTCTGGGATGGAGAGCACATCGTTGCTTTTGACCGAGGCACGACAGGCGGTGGTAGCGATGGCGTCCTCACTCAAGCGCAGCGAAGAAGATTTCGCGCTCAGCGTGCGCAATTCCTCGATCACTTGATCCAGCCAAGCAGATGGATCATCTGTCTTCAAGAAAGCTGGCACGGCCTCGACTTTAAAAACATGCGGGCCAAAGGGTTCGATCTCGATTCCCAACCGGCAGAGCGTCTGCTGATTCTGCGTCAAGAGATCCGCATCCCGTGGTGTCGTCTGGAGTGTAATCGGCATGAGCAGTCGCTGGCATGGCACGCCACCCGCCTCAAGCGCACGACGAAATTTTTCAAAGTTCACTCGCTCGTGCGCCGCATGCTGATCCATGAGTGCCAACCCTTCCTTGCTCTCCATCAGCACATAGAGCTTTTGCAGTACGCCGATGATGCGGAATTCAGGCGGAGCCTCGCACTTTTCTGTGGTGGGTGCTGTCACCGACTCTGAAGTACTGACTCGCGGTGCCGGTGAAGCCGGAGCCGCGCTGATTGCAGCAGATGAAGGAGCCACTTCGACAGGCGAAGTCTGTGGAATCACAAGAGCCTGGCGTAGAGGTGCGGCTGATTTTTCCACAGCCATGTCCAAGCTGGCCTGACTCGCCTCCGGCGGCGGCAGCGGTTTGCGTTCAGGAGTCGGTATGGTGCGCGACAAAGGCGCGGGCACGTGCCCCGTCGGCAGCCTCGCCGCCGACTCCAGAGTACTCGCCACGCAGCGGGCGACAGCCTCACGCACGCCATGACCATCATGAAAGCGCACCTCCTTCTTCGCAGGATGCACATTCACATCAAAGGCGTGCGGATCCATCTGAATGAACAGAAACGTCACGGGATGCTGCCCGCGCATGAGGGCCGTGTGATAACCTTCACGCAAGCCATAGGAAATGCTCGCGCTCTCCACCGGCCGCCCGTTTAGATAAGTGATCTGCATCTGTCGGTTCGACCGACTCATGCCCGGCCCACCGATGTAGCCTGACACAGTGACACCACGCAGCGTCTGCTCATCCACACGCAGCAGATTGGAGGCAAGATCGGCACCCACCAATCCACGGATACGTTCCAATAAATCCCGCGTGGCCGGCAGATGCAAGACAAGCTCGCCATTATGCGTGAGCGTGAAGGCTACCTGCGGATTGGCAATCGCATGCAGCCGCAGTTGTTGCTCCACATGAGCAAACTCCGTGTTCTCCGTGCGCAAGAACTTACGACGCGCAGGCACATTGAAAAACAAAGAGCGCGCCTCGACCGTTGTCCCAGGCGCGCCGCCATGATCACGCACGGCCATCAGCTTGCCGCCATTCACCTCGATCTCTGTGCCGACGAGAGAATCTCTCTGCCGCGTGGCAAGACGAAAGCGCGAAACGCTCGCGATGCTCGGCAGCGCCTCACCACGAAAACCAAAAGTGCAAATCGCTCCGAGATCCTCCTTCGTTCGTATCTTGCTCGTGGCATGCCGCTCCAGACACAGCATGGCGTCCTCGCGATCCATCCCGCCGCCGTCGTCTACAATGCGCAACAACGCCGTCCCCCCGCGCTGAGCATGTACCTCGATCTGCGTGGCCCCGGCATCGAGGCTGTTCTCCACCAACTCGCGCACCACCGCCGCAGGCCGCTCCACGACCTCCCCGGCTGCCACTTGGCTCGCGAGGGCGTCTGGAAGAATTCTAATTTTGGACATGATTCTGATAAACGGCGTGATAGAGGAGCGTAGCCTCACGGCTCCCGAGAGAGAAGGCGTCACCTTGGACGCATGGTGATGTTTTGCAATCACTGCGCCTCTCGATCCGTAGCGCACGCTGCCAGCTTCATGATTTCCATCACCCTCAACGCCGTCAATCACCTCAAATCCCTTCTCGCCGAAAAACAGGCGAATGAAGGAACCGGGCTGCGATTGCGCGTGGAAAAGGGAGGCTGCGCCGGCATGCAATACACCATGGGGCTAGACACCTCGCGCGAAGGCGACAGCGTCGAGAGCCAGGATGGCGTCCAGATCATCATTGATGCCCAGAGCCTCCCCTATCTGCGCGGCTGCCAGATCGACTATGTGGACTCTCTGTCCGACACGGGTTTCAAGCTGAACAACCCCAACGCCGCCCGCAGTTGTGGATGCGGCAGCTCTTTTGAGCCTCAGACTTCCTCACAGGTTACTCACAATTGAAGCCTTCTTTATTACCAGATTGTTCACAAAATTTTCTTTCCAACCTCACCCATTCTTGTAAAATTTAGAAAATTTTACTCGGTAAAAATTAAAAAATTCGCAATCCTGCCATGCAAATCCGATTTTTGAGCGACGGCAACGAGTACCGTTCCTACGGCGGCGGCAATTTTTCCAAGAAAAAAGATTCCGGCGGCATCTTCTGGTGGACCATCCTCATCACCCTCTTGATGGGCGTCGCCACCTTCTGCTGGTTCTTCAGCATCATGGTTTTTGCCCACCCTGAAAAGCCTTTCAACTACCGCGTGCTCGCACGTTTCGAGAAGCTCGACCCACTTCGTAAGTTTACCAACTTCACCGTGCCGCAGGGAAAGTTTCTCCCCGCGCGTGATCTCTTGGCAGAGTTTTACATCTTCAATCATGAGCAACTCATGGTGAAAAATGATCTGCTCAAGCGCTCCTACATCCGCAACTACAAGCAGGAACAGCCACTCTACGTCAAAGGCACCTTCCAAGTGATCAATGCGCGCCCGCTGACTCCCAACGATGTCATCACGGATGGCTGGGTCGTGCGCGCCCGCTCCACTGACATTGAGGATGTGGATGTCGAGATCATCCTTCCCGGTGGCAAAGGAAAAACCGATCCCTATCAAGCAGGCGACACCATCACACTCGACCAGAAAAAAACTTTCGCTGCCGCACTGCATGTACAAAAATTCGATCAGGAACGCATCTGTGTGACGCTCATGCCACTGGCCTATCAGGGCTTCGGTGGAAAGGACGGCAAAGATTTTCAGATGAAGCCACCCGCCCGCCTCAACATGGATGCCTACTGGCCGCTCACCCGCGACCCCGAACGCACGGCTGAAAAAGTGGTACTGAAGCAGGACTGATATTGCGCGAGAGACGGAATGGCGACGCATCGAGGATGCGTCGCCGGGAGAATGGATGCCTCTGCGGCATTTCCAAGTGCGCACTCCTTGCATCTGCGCGACTTCAGGCCATTAGCAGAACATGCCCACAGATTACACGCCCACGACCGCCGCCGAAGCACGGCAACTGCGTGACAGTCTCGACCGCGAAGGCCGCAAGCTCGTCTTTACCAACGGCTGCTTTGATCTTCTTCATGCCGGACATGTGCGCTATCTCCAGCAAGCACGCGCTCTAGGTGATGCGCTCGTGGTCGGTCTGAACTCCGACGAATCTGTCCGCCTTCTGAAAGGTCCAGAACGTCCGCTCAACCATGAAAACGACCGCGCCGAAGTGCTCGCCGCACTGCGTGCAGTGGACGCCGTCGTCGTCTTCCATGGACAGCGAGCCACTTCCCTGATCGAAGAAATCCAACCGCATATTTACGCTAAAGGCGGTGACTACACTGCGGCTTCTCTGGATGCTGGAGAGCGCGCTGCGTTGGAACGCGTCGGCAGCCACATCCACATCCTGCCGCTCGTGCCAGGGCGCTCCACCACCTGCCTCATCCACAAAATGTCGGCGCAGACCGAGCATTCCCGACTGCGCCTCGCCATCTTGGGTTCCGGGGAAGGCTCCAACCTCCGCGCCATCATCAGCGCCGTGCAAAGCGGCACCCTCGACGCAGACATCGTCGCCACCATCAGCGATCAGGAACATTCCAATTTCCTCAAACTCGCCCGCGAGGCTGGCCTGCCCGCTCTCTATGTCGATCCCGGCCCTCATCCCCGCCGTCTGGGCGATGCGGCGCAGAAGGAAATTTTCGATCACCTCGAACGCGCACGAGCAGACGTCGTCGTTCTCGCCGGCTTCATGCGCATCCTCAAAGAACCCATCATCAGTACCTATGCGGACCGCTTGGTGAACGTCCATCCTTCCCTACTCCCCAAACACAAAGGAGCCTGCGCACCGCAACTCGCGCTCGCAGCGGGCGACACCGAAGCAGGCTGCACCGTACACCTCGTCACGGCGGAAATCGACGCTGGGCGCATCCTCGCACAAGCCAAGGTGCCCGTGCTGCCTGGGGATACTCCTGAGACTCTCCACGCGCGCATCAAAGTCGAAGAACATCATCTGCTGCCTCGTGTGCTCTCCGAATGGCGTGAACGTGGGCTGCCAGTGCGCAGCGGGAGCAAGTCATGAGTGGCTTCACTGGAACACTCAATAAACAGCAACGCGAAGCCGCCACTCACATCCACGGCCCGTTGCTCATCCTCGCGGGCGCAGGCACGGGGAAAACGCGCGTCATCACGGCACGCATCGCGCACATGGTCAATGAAGGCATTGATCCACGGAACATCCTCGCCGTCACCTTCACCAACAAAGCGGCGACTGAAATGCGCGAGCGCGTCAAAGACATGGTGCATGGCGGCAGAGGCTCCAAGGTCGTTCTCGGCACCTTCCACGCTTTTTGCGCGCGCCTTCTGCGGGAGTTCTCCAGCCACGTCGGTTACAAGAACAACTTCGTCATCTACAGCCAGGGCGAGCAGGAGAGCCTCTTGAAGCGCGTGCTCAAATCTCTCCTCGTCAAAGAAGAAACCTGCGATGCCTCCGCCATGCTCTCCCGCATCAGCAAGGCAAAAAACGACGGCATCGAGTTGGGCGACCCCGAAAAGAGCCTCGACGCCGCCGTCATGCAGAAATACTGCGACGAAATGCGCGCGCTCAATGTTATGGACTTCGACGACCTGCTCTTACTCGGAGTGCGTCTCCTCGAAACCTGCGAGCCTGTGCGCACCACCGTCCAAAGCCGTCACCATTACGTGATGGTGGATGAGTTTCAGGACACAAACTCGCTCCAGATGCGCTTACTCCGCGCACTCGTGCCCGCACCTCACAACGTCTGCGTCGTGGGAGACGACGATCAATCCATCTACGGCTGGCGCGGCGCAGAGATCACCAACATCACCCAATTCGAGAATTTCTTTCCGCAGCCACACATCGTGAAGTTGGAGGAAAACTATCGCAGCACGACGCCCATCCTGCACACCGCCAACAGCCTCATCAAAAACAACGCTGGTCGGCGGCCAAAAACACTCTGGAGCCGCAATCAAGGTGCCGAACCTGTGCGCCTCGTGGCGACGCAAGATGAAAAAGAAGAAGCTGACATGATCTCCAAAGAGGTCGAGAGCGCGCGCTTCAGCGGCGGCCGGTCATGGGAGGATTTTGCTGTACTCTTTCGCACCAACGATCAGTCTCGTGTCCTTGAGCAGGCTTTTCGCCAACGACGCATTCCTTACCGTGTCGTGGGCGCGCGCAGTTTCTTTGATCGACGGGAGGTAAAGGACATCCTCGCCTACCTCAGCGTGCTGCATAATCCGCACGATGACATCAGCCTGCTGCGTGTGCTCAACACTCCCGCGCGCGGTATCGGCTCTGCCACGGCGGAACTCGCGCGTGAGCACAGCATGGAGAAACACCACAGCGTGTGGGTCTCCCTCTGCGACGAGCATTTCCTGCGCCAGATTCCCGAGCGCGCGCGCAACGCCATCCGCAGCTTCACCACTCTCATCAGCAAATACTCCGGGCCTGCAAATACCCAAGGCACCCAACTTTGCCAAATGGCCGAGGCACTCATCCATGAAGTCGGCTACATGGAACACCTCAAGAAAGCCGCGAAGGAGCCTGAAGACTTCACCGGATGGGAAAACGGCATCAAAGAGCTGCTCAATAGCCTCGCGAACTATGAACAGCGCGACCATGTCAACGGTCTCGCGGGTTTCCTCGACGAAGTCACTCTGAATGACGAACGTGAAGACAAAGACGACATCGAGAAGAAGAAAGGCGTCTGCTTGATCACCTTGCACGCTTCGAAGGGACTCGAATTTCCCATCGTTTATCTCCCAGGTGTCGAGCAGGGCATCCTGCCACACAAACGCAGCCATGAAGAAGGGCGCGTGGATGAAGAACGCCGCCTCTTCTACGTCGGCATCACGCGCGCCAGGGAAAAACTCACTATCAGCCACACGCGCACGCGCATGAAATGGGGCCAGCGGCAGACCAGCCTCCCCTCCCCGTTCATCAAGGAACTCGACCGCAAGCACATCACCGAGATCGACTACTCGCGCCACATGAACGAGACCGCGACACAGGAGGAAAACTCCAATTTCTTCGCCGGTCTGAAAGCCATGCTCTCTCAGGAATGATCTCCGGCCTCAGCCGCGCGTCCGCTCCAGCAGATTCATCATCAGGAATGACAGCAGGAGTGCCAGCTCCTCGCCTTCATTCACAGCACTGATCTGCTCCAACTCAAAGCGCCCCTCAAAAAAAGCCGGGCGCTTCGTCAACTTCGCCACCACCACATTCCCATCTCTGCGCAATGCGTGGTAACTGGGATGCAACATGTAACCGGTAAACGCGCCGACGATGGGGATCTCACCGACGATGCCATCGAGCAATTTGACCATCGCGCTGGCTTCCTGAATCGTGAAAACAGGCTCAGCACCATCCTGAGTGAACACATCGTAATGCGCACGCCAGAGAGACTTCATCCCTCGACGACCGATGGCACCCAGCACATTGCCTTGCGGAGATTTGAAGGTGTACCGCGCCGACCAGTCGATGATGCGATCCGCTTCAATGGTGGCCAGCAGCGTCTGCATGCGGTCGTCCGTAAAGACCTCCACCTTCTCGCGAAAGCGAAAGAGTTTCTGCTTCACGTAGCAGAGGGTATGGCCACTCGCATCAGTGACGTAGATTTGCGGAGCGAGTGCGAGAAGCTTGAAGCGAAATGAAATTGGAAAGTTCACGATGCTGAAAACGTGGCGATGCTCAACGAGCACGCAAGCTGGCAAGCAAAGCCTCTGCGCATGCCGTGGCGAATTCCGGCGCGTTGATCTCGCATTCCATCTCCATCAGGGGAATGCCCGCGCGCAGATGCTTTTTGATCGCAGTAAACAGCGCCGCATCTGCCTCAGCATCGTGAAACGGTTTCCCTTCGGCACTGATGATGCTGATCGCCTTCAACGGCAGGAGCACCGTCACGGGCCCGCGATAAGCGTTCGCTTTCTCGGCGAGGATACGCCCCAGTTCCGCGCACTCAGCGGCGTTGGTGCGCATGAGCGTGACCTGCGGATTATGGATGTAGAAGGTGCGCTCATCGAATTTGCTCGGCACCGTGCCGCGCTCGCCAAAATTCACCATGTCGAGGCAACCGGGTGCGATGATTGCGGGAATGCCCGCCTTTGCCGCAGCATCGAGGCGCGCCGGGCCTGCGCCGAGAATGCCGCCGACGAGTTCATCGGCCCATTCGGTCGTGGTGACATCGAGAACACCGGCAAACATGCCGCTTTCGATCAGCGACTCCATGATCTTCCCACCTGTGCCAGTGGCATGAAACACCAGCACCTCGTAACCGGCCTCTTCGAGGATTTTCTTCGCGGCATTCACACAGTCGGTCGTATTGCCAAACATCGACGCGGCGATCAGTGGCTTATCAGCTCCCGCAGGCACGGATGTTTCCACCATGCCGCAGATCGCCCCGGCAGCGCGGGCCAGCAGCACGCGCGAGAAGCGGTTGATGCCGCTCACATCGACGATGCTCGGAAACATCACGATGTCCTTCGTGCCGACATACGGAGCCACATTGCCTGCGGCCAGCGTGGAGACCATCACTTTGGGAAATCCGACCGGCAGCGCGCGCATGGCCGCCGTGCCAATCGCGGTGCCTCCACCTCCACCGAGCGAGATGACGCCCTGCACCTTACCGCTCCCGACCAGCGCGGACACAAACTCCGCCGCTGCGCCCGCCATTGCCGTCACAGCCTCACCACGATCTTTGCGAGCACTGATGCCTGCGAGATCGACATTTCCCACTGCGGCGACTTGCTCCCGCGTCACGTCCGGTTTCACCTGGGGCGCGTCGCCACTGCCGGTGTCGATGAGCAGCGTCTGGTGCCCGCGTGCGCGAATGATTTCCGCCACATAGGCATGTTCGTGACCTTTGGTGTCGAGCGTTCCCAGCACTGCGATGGTTGCCATGCCGCAGGATAAAAGCCGTCGCGGGAAAAACAGCAACCATTTCACACCCCCACCTATCCGCCATGCACCCAGCATTTTTCCTTCCCCTCCGGCGTTGACCCGCCCTCACCGCTTTGCATAGACAAAAGCCCCACCCATGTCCCAAGCCGTCTTCCGCTCCATCCCCCTCCGCGATCTCACCGCCGACCAGCTTCTCGACCTCTCGAAGCGCATGAAGCTCTCGCTTTCCAAGGCCGACATGCTCGCGGTGCAGAAGATTTTCCAAGACGAGGGCCGCGAGCCCACGGATGTGGAGATGGAAGTCATCGCCCAGACCTGGAGCGAGCACTGCAAGCACCGCATCTTCAACGCGAAGATTCACCACACGCTCGATGGGCAGCAGGAAGTCGTGGACGGCCTCTTCAAAACCTACATCCGCAGCGTCACCGAAAAAATCTGCGCGCAGAAGCCCGACTTCGTGCTCAGCGCCTTCGAGGACAACGCGGGCTTTGTGAAGCTCGACGACGACAAGGCCGTGTGCCTCAAGGTGGAGACGCACAACCACCCCAGCGCCATCGAACCCTACGCGGGGGCGAATACCGGCCTCGGCGGCGTGATTCGCGACATTCTCGGCGCGGGCAAGGGCGCAAAGCCCGTCGCCTCTCTTGATGTGTTCTGCTTTGGCCCGCCCGACATCGAACAGGATCAAATCAAAGCGAAGGATGTCATCCATCCGCTCGGCGTCATGCGCGGCGTGGTGCGCGGCGTGCGCGACTACGGCAACCGCATGGGCATCCCTACCGTCAATGGCGCGATCCAATTCGACGACACCTTCATTTATAACCCGCTCGTGTTTTGCGGCACAGCGGGCATCATCCCGATTGAAGACATCGCCAAGGAAGTGAAGCCTGGCCACCTGCTCATCGCCGCCGGTGGCCGCACTGGCAAAGACGGCCTCAAAGGTGCCACTTTCTCTTCCGCCGAACTCACCACCGATTCGCACGAGGAAGATCAGACCGCTGTACAGATCGGCAATCCCATCGAAGAGAAAAAAGTCGCCGACTTCGTGCTCGCCGCGCGTGAGAAGGGTCTCATTCAGTTCGTCACCGATTGTGGCGCAGGTGGCTTCAGCTCCGCTGCGGGTGAAATGCTGCGCGAGACCGGCGGCGAGGTCTGGCTAGAGAACGCGCCGCTGAAAGCGCCCGATCTCGAAAGCTGGCAGGTCTTTATCAGCGAATCGCAGGAGCGCATGGTCATCGCCATCGAAGAGAAAGACCTGCCCGCGATGCAAGAACTCGCAAACATTTATCAGACCGAACTCTGCGTGCTCGCCAAAGCCGACGGATCAAAACGTCTCAAAGTCCTCCACCACGGCACCACCGTCTGCGATCTTCACGTCGAGGCTCTCCACGTCGCGCCGCGCCGTGAGATGCGTGCAAAATGGCGCAACCTGCCCTCGGTGAAGCCCGCCGTGCCCGTGCGCCCAGAATCCTGGACGCAGACGCTCAAGACACTGCTCTCCGACTTCGCCATCGTCTCCCGCGAGCCGATCATCCGCGAATACGACCACGAAGTGCAGGGCAACACCGTCCTCAAGCCACTCGCAGGAGCCGCAGGCGACGCGCCGCAGGATGGCAGTGTCATCCGCGTCGATGGCAGCTCGCAGCTCGTCTCCCTCGCCTGCGCTTTGCTCCCAGAATGGGGCAAAACTGACCCGCATCTCATGGGCCGCGCCGTCGTCGATGAATGCGTGCGCCAGCTCGTCGCCATGGGATCGAATCCCGACCGCATCGCCATCCTCGACAACTTCTGCATGGGCAATCCCGATGCCGAAAAAGAACTCGGTGCCCTCGTCGAATGCACCAAGGGCATGGCCCAAGCAGCCACCGCTTACGCTGCACCTTTCGTCAGCGGCAAGGACAGCTTCTACAACTACTTCGTCACCGACGAAGGCCCCGTCTCCATCCCCGTCACGCTGCTCGTCAGCGGCTTCGGCATCGTCGAGGACTCGAAACACGTCGTCGGCGCTTCATTGCGTCGTGCAGGCAGCAAGATCGCCATCCTCGGCAAAGCCAGCGCCGGTCTGCGCGGCAGCATCTTTGCCAAATACACCCGTGGCGCCGGAGTCGATGGCGCACCCGACTTCTGCGAGCAGGAAAGCCTCGCCGCCTACCGCCGCTACTACGACCTCGTGAAGCAAGGAGCCGTCCTCAGCGCCCACGACATCGGTGAAGGCGGCCTCGCCGTTGCGTTGGCCGAAATGGCCTTCAGCGGCAAAGCCGGCCTGCGCATCGCGCTCGACAAAATGCCCGCGCAAAGCGGCCTCACCACCGCCGAACTCCTCTTCGGCGAAACCCCCGGCCGCCTCCTCATCGAGGTCGCCCCCGAACACGTCACCACCGCCGAAAAAGCCGGCCTCACCATCATCGGCGAAGCCACCCGCGAAAACTACCTCTACCTCTCCCATAGCGGCACCACCTTGATCGATTCCCCCATCGATCAACTCAAGCCGCTGTGGAAGGATGGTCTGACGAAGTATTATTGAGGCGAAGAGCGAAGGGCAAAGAGCGTGGAGTAGCGCCAGCAATCTCCGCCTACTCGTTCTCCTCCTCTTCCTCGGAGGCTCGGATGCACAAGCCCATCTCCCGCCCAAACTCCGCTCTTGCCAAAAGCCCCGCTTTTGAGCCAGCATGGGCGTCATGCGGCACTTCGACTACCAGCGCACCATCATCGCTTACCATGGCTGTGACGAATCGGTGCTCCGCCGCGTGCTTTGGCATAGCGAGCCACTGTCGCAAAGTGAGAACGACTACGACTGGCTCGGCTACGGCATCTACTTCTGGGAATTCGGTCCCGAGCGTGCCCTCGAATGGGCTTTTGAGCAGAAAAAGCGAAACCCGAAGCGCATTCGCAAGCCTGCCGTGCTCGGCGCGGTGATTCAGCTCGGCAACTGCTTCGACCTTCTCGACACACGTTACACAAAGACCTTGGCCGAAGCCCACGAGGCGTTTGTGGACACACGCAGGCAGTCCAATCTCGCCATTCCGCACAACCGTGGCCTCCTGCATGATTTGGACTGCTCCGTGATCAACTTTGCCCTGCCACGTCTCGAATCCGTGGCTGGCGTTCGTTTCCAGTCCGTTCGCGGCTGCTTCCAGGAGGGCATCCCGGCCTTCATTGAATCCGAGATACGGATGAAATCCCATGTCCAGGTTGCCGTCCGTGATCCAGATTGTATTCTCGGATACTTTCGTCCCACCCCAATCCTGTAACGCCATGCCCGCACTCGCCACCCAGCCCCGTCAGCGTGCCGCAAGGACACGTTCCAAGCCCATGCCACCCAAACCGGTATGGAAAGGCTACATGACCGACGAATGGGCCGCCTACATGTCCGAGGTCTTCCGCCGCATGACACCCGCCGAAGTAAATCGCGCCTGCCTTGAAGCCGGCATCACCGACAAGAAGGGCAACCTGACCGCCCCCTACCGCCGTGCGCTCTGATTTCCAAGCAAAGCTACCGAACCTTTTTTTTCGCAAGCACGCCTTGCAGGTGCTTGTGGTCGTGGCGGTTTTGTTTGGAGTGAATGCCCGTGAATGTGACGCCGAAGAAAAACTGCATCCAGAAACAGCACTCACGCTGAAGCAGTATTCCGTGAAAGTGAAGACCGAGGTTTTACTCCCTCACGAACAAGCCGTGGCAGATTTAAAATCGAAATTCACACAAGCGTTGGACCGCGAGCAGCAGGCTGCCCAGAGCAAAGGCAAACTGGAGGAGGCATTGGCGATCAAGGCTGAAAAGGAGGCAGCCCAAGAGGAACAGTTTGATGTTCTTGGAGCAAAACCTTCCCCATTTCCAAGCGTCAATAAAATGCGGAGCACCTACCAACTTGCTCTATTGCGCCTGGAAGGGACACGCGATAGCAGGCTGCGTCCGCTGATGGCTGAAGTTACAGAGGCCGTAAAGGTTCAGATAGATGCCCTCACGAAATCAGGAAAGCTGGAGGAGGCGCTGGCTGCCAAGAATGCCCTCACTGCATTGATCGCCCAGCCGGTCAATACCGCTTCTCCTAAAGCTGACAAAGGGCAACCAGCCCCGACTTTCACCAACTCTCTTGGAATGATTTTTGTTAAGGTGCCAGGAACCACCGTGCAAATGTGTATCCATGAGACGCGCAATGTGGACTATGAGGCCTATGCAGCTTCACAGCCCGGAGTCGATGACCTGTGGCGAGGACGGGCAGTTGGGGATAAAAGTCAATGCCCTGTTGTGCTTGTTCGATATCAGGATGCAGAGGGGTTTTGCAGGTGGCTAAGCGCCAAAGAGAACAAAACCTATCGTTTGCCAACAGATGAGGAATGGAGTGTAGCAGTTGGACTCGGGAGGGAAATTGGACGCACACCTCGTGAAAAGCAGGAGAAAAGCAAAGAATCTGCATTCCCCTGGGGAGAAACTTACCCACCTAGTCCTCAGGATGGAAATTTTCACCCTTTCGCGGTAGATGATGGTTACCCGCCTCCACAAACAGCGCCGGTGATGAGCTTTAAGCCTAACAAATTAGGAATATACGACCTTGGAGGCAATGCCCAAGAGTGGTGTCTGGACTGGTATGATAAGGATGGCAAAGAACGTGTGATTCGTGGCTCTGCTGATCATGGTGCTTTAAGTTTGCGATCTTCGACACGCCTTCATCGTGCGCCTGAACGTCAGAGCGATGGAACCGGTTTTCGCTGTGTCCTAGAGGAGAAATGAAGTCAAACCCTTCAACTGTCTGACATTGGAAATTGACGTTCAGTGTGCAACAAATTGACAGGAATCCTCTCACCGATGCTGCGGCTGAATCTCTGGCACCTCCAGAGCCAGGCAGACCGCCGAGGCCGTGGCTTCTCCCTTTCCTCTCGGCGGCTGGCTCGCTTCGGACGGCATCCCACCGTCCCGTCCTCCGCGCGGCTGACGATGAGTTCGAGCTTTGCGAGATGGCGGCTACTTGAAGGGATTCACCACTTTCACGCCGCCGTAGTCCTGGCCATCGTTCATGTCCTCGGAGAGAACCTCATCACACCCTGCCTGACGTGCGGCTGCGAGGATGGCGGAATCCCAATACGAGAGCTGCCAGCGGGCTTTGATGGCGAGAGCGTCCTCAAGGACACTCAGCGTCACGTCTTGCGTCGGGAAACGTCTCCAAGTGCGAATGAAGGCGGCTGCCTCATCGTGAGTCAGCGGACTGGGGCGGCTCGGACGTGTGGCCTGCACATAGAACTCCTGCAAAACCTGCACGGAAAGCACCAGATCACGGGAGCGGAGCAGTTCACGGGCTTTGGCGGCCTTGTCCGATTCAGCAGGAACCGTGCTGATGGAATACAGCAGCACGTTGGTATCAACGAAGCGCATGACGGTCATGGAGTTCGTCACGAGAAAGACGGCTGCTAGCGGCAAACTGGCGACCGTTTTGACGAAGGCTCTGCCGCAACAGCTCTTCCTCGCGCTCAAGGCGGTCGAACTCCGACTCCGCGCTGGAGGAGACACGCTTCAACCAGCCGAGAAGCAGTGAAGTGAGTGATTGACCGGATTTCCGCGCCACGGACTCGGCGGCCTGAAAAGTCGAGTCATCAATTTCGAGAGTGAGTTGTTTCATGGTGCGACACTAACGGTCTGAAGAGACCTTGGCAATAGCCGGTTCGGCTCAGGAGCATGCGGACGACAGGGTCTTTTCGATCTCCCCGGGATGCGTTTCCACATAGGCCCACGCCGCAGCGAGGTCACGGGCATTCAGGCTGGGGTAATCTTGGAGCAGTTCCGCATCCGTCACTCCTGCCCGCCGCGCCTCCTCCAGCATCCAGACGGCAATGCGCGTGCTACCAAGGCATGCTTCGCCACCACAAACACCCGGCGTGTGCCGGACGAGCATCTCAGCACTCGAAACGCTTTTCTCGAACCTCAAGCGGCTTTTCACAAACAGCACAAAATCCAGCGTCTCCGCCTTCACCGACTCGGGTCGGATTCAATCTCACTGAACAGACGCTGGGTGAGCACGCTCATGGGCCGAGGTTACAATGTCAGCCGACAATGGCAAGCCTCCAGCACCTCCAAAGCCATGCAGAACGCCGAGACCGTGGCTTCTCCCTTTCCTCTCGGCGACTGGCTCGCTTCGGACGGCATCCACAACCGTTTCGCTCTCCATACAGATGAACGACTCCGTGGGATTCGTCACTTGCGATGTTTCAGACCGGAGGAAAGACACTCAATCCGAGCAGCAAAGCCGGCCTCGTCATCATCGGCGAAGCCACCCGCGAAAACTACCTCTACCTCTCTCACAACGGCACCACCTTGATCGATTCCCCCATCGATCAGCTCAAGCCGCTTTGGAAGGATGGTCTGGTGAAGTATTATTGATTTCGCAGGATCGTCCTCGACCCGCACGCGCCCAACATCGTTCTTGTCGCCGTCCGCTAGTTTCGCTATCTTCACGGCATGACAGCGACCCTCGACCAAGTGTACTCTTCGGCCCGCACTCTTCCGCTGCCCGACCTGGGTTTCCTCGTCACCCGACTGCTCGGCGAGATGTCCGAGTCCCTGCCCAGTTCCAGTGATGCCGAGCTGCACGCCATCGCCGATGCGCGTGAAGCCGAAATGGATCGCGATCCCTCCGCTACGATCTCGCATGAGGACATGATGACCTTCATTCAAAGCCGCCGACGGTGAAGGTGGTGTATCACAAGCTGGTACAGAAGGATATCGACGACGCCTGGCACTATTACGAAGGCGCATCGGAAGGCTTGGGCGACCGCTTCTTCGACGAGTTCCTCGCTGTCATGGCCACCATCCAGCGCAATCCGCGTCACTGGCCTCCGACAGACAAAGGCCGTCGCGTGGCCCAGTTCTCCCGTTTCCCCTACAAGCTGCTGTACCGCGCCGAACCTGAACGTGTGAAAGTGCTCGTCGTTCGTCACCAAAAGCGCAACCCCGCCTACGGGGATAAGAGGTGCTGAAATGAATGACATCCCGAAAGCAACGGCCTCGTCATCATCGGCGAAGCCACCCGCGAAAACTACCTCTACCTCTCCCATAGCGGCACCACCTTGATCGATTCCCCCATCGATCAACTCAAGCCGCTGTGGAAGGATGGGTTGGTGAAGTATTATTGATCTCTCCCAACCTCCGCTCAAATGCGTGGAGCAAACAGCAACGCATGCAGAGTCACCTCAATCGCCGTAGGGCGGGTACTCTTGCCCGAGTTGGACACTCCAGTCTTTAGCTCCGCATTCACCAAAGATAGCCCTGTCCCAATGGACGGGTGAAAGATGTTAGCTTCAAGTCATGCGGTTTATTTCTTCTTGGATGCCGGAGTCTGCTTGGGATGGCCTTCGAGGTGCACAACACTGGTCTTTGTTTCCGTGGGAAAATCCGCAGGAACGGCCGCTGTGCGCTCTACCCGGCCGGTCGCCGCCCATTCGACACCTCGTTGTAAAAGGGTGTAGAATCCGCGGTCCAGCATGGAGTAGTCGGCGTGGCCGAGTGTGGTGTGAAAGACACGCCCTTGGTGATAATGGAGCACCATGTTATTTGGCTCACGCACGCCGGTAAGGTCAGAAACCGCAGTGGTTAACACTTCCACATTGCGCGCTGGGCCACGCAATCTGCTGTAGAGTTCGTCTTGGCAATGCAGCCAGCGACTGGGCAAGCCGCGCATGATGGGATGCTCCTGGAAATGTGCTTCAATGACAAACTCATGCTGCGCACCATGAGCGCCGCCGTTGCCAGGACTGTTGTCTCGAAAAAGTTTGCCGTCCTTCACATACAACCAAGGGCCACTCTTTTCATTGCGACCACCCCAGCCGCCCACGCCGATCATTTCGTTGTATTCCACCCACTCTGGAAATGCATTGTCCGCCGCATGCACAGAGACAAACCCACCTCCCGAGCTCACGTACTTCACGAACTCACTGCGCACCTCTGCTGGCCAAGGCTCACCATTGTAGTTACTCACCACGGCTTGATAGCCGCTGAATTCAGGGTGCCATGCATGCCACGCCTCCTGCGGCTTCCCTTTGGGAGGTGTCGTACTCACGGTCACTGCAAAAGCACCGCTGCTTTCAAGCGCATGCCGCAAAACAGGGGTGGTGATTTCCCACTTGTGATTGTTTTGCCCGTCGATGATGAGGACTCGCAGTTTTTCCGTGCCCTCCAGTGCTACGGCGGTGAGAAAGAGGAAAAAGGCAATGAATCTCATGGCGGGATCCCTTGCTAACGATTTCACTGTGCGTTGGCAAGAATGAACCATTCCCCGCCCAGTAAGATCACCTTCCCTGCCTGAAGGCACGCCGTGCCAGAATCATCGCCATCACCGTGAGGAGTGCTGAGGCATAAAATGATGCACCGGGAATGGGGGTGGCTAGGCTTGGGCGGATAAAATAAGCGAAGAGGTTGGCCGCCAACAACGGGCCGAGGATGCCAGCCACACTTGCCAAACTCGTCAGCGCCCCTTGCACTCCCCCTTGCTCGTCGGCACCGACGTGTCGGGAAATCAGAGCCTGCACTGCGGGCGTAGCCAAACCACCCAAGGCCCCAAATGGAATCACCGCGTAGATCATCCATCCCTGCGAGACAGAACCGTAGGCGATGTATGCTAGAGCCGTGGCGGCAAGCCCCAGGAGTGCGGTACGCGATTCCCCCAGTGCTTTCACGATGGGACGTGTCATGCCTCCCTGCACCACCGCGGCTGCCAGTCCCACCGCCGCGAGAGAAAGTCCCGTGGCCCGCGTGTCCCAGCCAAACTGATGGCCACAGTAGAGCACCCAGATGCTGGGATACACCTGATGCCCGAGGTAGTAGAGAAAATACACCCCCGCCAGCCCCAGCACCAACGGCTGCTTTCTCAGCACCAAGAGCGCACCCACAGGATTTGACCGAGCCCAGGAAAATGCACGCCTGTTTTCCGCTGCGAGAGACTCCGGTAGCACAAAATAACCGTAGAGGGCATTCACCAGCGTCAAGGCACCCGCCACGATGAATGGCACGCGCAATCCGTAGTGCCCGAGCACGCCGCCAAGCGCAGGACCAATGATGAATCCCAAACCAAAGGCCATGCCTACCATGCCAAAATTTGCCGCACGCTTTTCCGGCGGACTCACATCAGCGATGTAAGCCGTCGCGGCGGAAAAACTCGCCCCCATCACCCCGGAGACAAGTCGCCCAAGAAAGAACCAGGGCAGCGAAGGTGCAAAGGCCATCAAAAACAAATCCAAACCAGAACCAAGCAACGAGCTAAGAATCACTGATCGCCGTCCAAAGCGATCCGATAAGCTCCCTAGCAGCGGCGCGCAGAGAAATTGCATCAGCGCATAGAGCGAAGACAGCCATCCCAGCGTACCCGCTGCCGTCGAGGCATCACCTCCGCAAAATGTTTCTATCAGCTCAGGCAGGATCGGCACGATCAAACCAATGCCGAGGATATCGAGCGCCAAGGTGATGAAAATAAAGGCGAGAGCAGGCTTGCGGGAGCTCATGCGGAGGCGCAAGGGGCGCAGAAAGAGATGTGGGGCAAATGGTTACGTGCGATTTCGCGGCGGCCAGTGAGTGCCCACATCGCACAAGCCTGCGACCTCCCGAAGGTAGAGGTAGCTTTCCACATATTGATCCGTGAGATCGCCTACAAGCTCGACTGCGGCACGCTCATATTCACCACCTGCCACGTCTTCGAGCAGATCGAGTCGCGACACTCCCTCCTCGCTGACCTCCCAAACCTCACCTTCAATAGCCAGGCCGTTTGCCACTCTTACCATCCCTGGGTAACCGCCAACGTTGAACATGCGATACAGCGGCTTGGTCCACGCCGTGGTTATGAAATGCTGTCCCTCCAGCCAATCGTGGTATTCCTCTCCACGTTTCAACGTGCCATAGACAAAGACCCGCACGCTCACAAATGATCCTCCCGTTCATCCAACCACGTCGTTAACCCGTAGCGCTTTTCGACGAGTTCTTCAGCGCGTCGATGAATCTCCATCGGCGGCTCCACAACGAGAGACACCTCAGCAGCCAGCCTTTTCGCCCACTGCTCCCAAAAATCAGAAGGCACCACCACTTGCTGCACACTGCCCTGATGCAACAGGCCCAATTTACCACGCCGCTGCCCTGCGCCTGCGACTTTGACCTTTCCACGCACCACGTCATGCAGAGCGGGAGCAACGAAGCAGAAGGGATTTTCCACCAAATCCTCCGGCCCTGCGAGCCGACACCCCTCAAAGCCCGCTGCAACCAATGCCTCTGCCAATGCAGAGTGAACCAACCGATAACTTTCCAGAGGACGCGTCTCCGCCCACGCATGCGTAGCTGGCACGATCACTGAATAAGTCGCGTCATGGTCATGCAAAACGACGCCACCGCCAGTCCAGCGCCTCACCACCGGCCAGTGGGGCAGTGTGTCTGCCAGTTTCGCATGACTCTGCGCATAACCGAGCGTCACCGTCGGTCTATCCCATGAGTACACACGCAGCACGGGCGCAGAAGAATGCTCCAGCCACGCTTGATCGACCGCCATATTCCACGCGCCTGTGTGGGGGATTGGATCGAGGTGCAGAGTCAAGCGGTCGAACAGGAGCATGATATGTCAGCGCGTAAGATGCCGCAGCTTCGCCTCCTTGCATCACTCTTCTCGTGCATCATGAAAGGCGGAGAGTTGCTGATTGCATGCAAGGCCGTCATTTCTTCTCATCCGCCTCGTGCGCACAGATGCAGGCATACTCCTTGTATTTGCAAGTCGGGCACTGATCGAGGTTGAGGTTGAACTTATCGCTCACAGGTTTCGCCCCTTCTTTCTCACGAATCTGCACGACCGTCGGCAAATCGTTGCCTTCGGGGATGGTCTTGTCGCTGATGAGCTTGTCTCCGTCTTTCGCGAACACGAGCTTTGTGGGAGCGGCACGATCTCCCAACGTGACGGTAACGATTTGAGTGCCGGGCTTCACGAGCTTGCCATCATCGTCCACAAAACGGATTTCGATTTTGCGATCCTTGGTGACAAAAAATTCGGCATGCGGCTCCACCTTGGTGATGAGGCGGCCTCCCGTAGGGCCGGCTTTGATCGTGCCATGATCGTGGCCGTCTTTGTCAGCAGCGAAAACGCCACAGGTCAGGGCGAGGGTGAGGAGAGTGGTCGTGAGCAGTTTGGTTTTCATGGGTGGAACTAGGTTGGCTTGTTAACGGTTGTTGAGGAGGAATGTTGGGTGCGCATTGGATTGCCTTGATGCTACGAATATTCATCTGAGCTTTCAATGCGCGGCAGGAGCAGCCAGCGAGATCGCCCGCTCCGCAGCCTTGCGGCCAAAGAGCCAAAACATCGCGGGCGTGACCGCCATATCGAGAAAGGTCGAAGAGACGAGTCCCCCGACGATCACGACCGCCACGGGGTGCAAAATTTCCTTTCCTGGCTGGTCGGCGGCCAGCAGGAGTGGCACCAGACCGATCCCCGCACTCAGTGCCGTCATCAACACCGGAGAGAGTCTCTCCAAGGTGCCGCGCACGATCATCCGACGTGTGAATCCTTCCCCCTCGTGTTTCATGAGGTGCAGATAGTGGCTGATCATCATGATGCCATTGCGCGCAGCGACACCGCCGACAGCGATGAATCCAACGAGTGTGGCAATGCTGATGTTGTTGAGCTTGATGTAGGTGAAGGCCAAACCGCCCATGAGTGCGAGTGGGATATTCGCCAACACCTGCAGCGCCAATGACGCTCCTCGAAAATAACTGAAGAGCATGAGAAAGACGACGCAGACCACAATCACGGAGGAGATCGCAATGCGCCGCGTCGCCTCTGCCTGCGCCTGAAATTCGCCCTCGAAGGTGATGAAATAGCCCTGTGGCAACTTGATCTTTGCCTCCACTTCTTCGCGCAATCGTTCGACGAGATTGGACACATCCTGCACAGTGGGTTTGATGGCCAGTGCGAAGCGGCGCTGGCCGCCTTCATGGAAAATCACGTTTGGCCCGCGCGCCTCGCGCACATCAGCAATGAGAGAGAGCGGCACGCGCTGGCCGTCCTCTGTTTCCACTGGCAAATCGGCGAGTTTGCTCGGTGAATCGCGCAATTCCGCAGGCAGGCGAATGACGAGATTGATGATGCGCGCTCCCTCACGCAACTCAGCCACCTCTCTGCCGCCGATGAGTGCTGAAAGTTGCGTATTAAGGTTGCCCGGCGCGGTGCCGTAGGCACGAGCGCGATCACGATCAGCCTCGATGCGGAGCTGCGGGATGCTGGAAGTCTGATCCAATTTGCACCCCTCAAAGCCAGGGATGCTTCGAGCGATCTTTTGAACCTCGATGCCGATAGTGCGGAGCTGCTCCAGATTAGGCCCGAAAATTTTGATCGCTACGGGCGCGGGGACACCGCTCATCATGTGGCCGATGCGGTCTGCGAGTGGCCCACCCACGGCGGCGAAAACACCCGGCACCGTTTTGATCTTTGCTGACAAATCCGCGAGGACTTCTTTACGGCTGCGCTGGGCCGCTTGGCCTTCTGGCGCGCGAAAATCGACATCAAACTCCGCTGTGCTCACTGGAACGACATGGTCACCACGCTCAGCACGACCGAGGCGGCGTCCGACTTTGCGCACTTCGGGCACGGAGAGAATCTGCTGCTCAAGAACATCGGAAATTTTGTTCATTTCCTCCAGCGAAGTGCCTGGCGCAGCCGTGGCGGCAACAAGTGCGGTTTCCTCCTGAAATTTGGGCAGGAAGTCTTTGTTCATCCGAGGATAAAGCGAGAGTGCCGCAACCAATAATGCTACGGCAGTCACCAACACGAGAGCGGGCCTCTCCAAGGCCGCGCGCAAAAGTGTTCTCTCCAACATCGATTTTAAGGCGCGTGAGAGCATGCCGTCCCGGTGCTCGCGGCCAGCCTTCGGCTTCAGTAAGAAAGAGCAGAGAACCGGAATGGCCGTAAGCGAGACGGCAAAGGAAGCAAGCATCGAAATGATGGTGGCCGCAGCGATCGGCGCAAAGAGCTTGCCTTCAATGCCCGTGAGTCCGAGCAGCGGCAGGAACACCAAGATGACAAGCACCGTGGCATAGAGGATCGAGTTTCTCACTTCCCCAGAAGCGCCTGCGATCACTGCCAAGGGTGGGCGTGGCTTTTCAGAGGCAGCGTTCTCCCGCAAGCGGCGGAAGACATTCTCCACATCGACAATGGCATCGTCCACCACCATGCCGATGGCGACGGCCAACCCGCCGAGGGTCATGCTGTTGACGCTGATGTCGAGAACCTTGAAAACCAGCATGGTGATGCTGAAAGACAGAGGCATCGCCGTCAGTGTGATGAACGTGGTGCGGAAGTTTAGCAGGAAAAGCAGAAGAACGAGCGCCACCATGAGTGCGCCATCTCGGATGGCCTCCGTGAGATTGCCGATGGCGTTGTCGATGAAATCTTTCTGCTGGAAGAGCACCGTGGTTTCGATGCCAGGCGGGAAAGTGGGTGCGAGTTCTTCCAGCGCAGCTTTGATCTTTGCGGTGAGTTCGCGTGTATCAAAGCCCGGTGCCTTGGTGATGGACATGATCACGCCATAGGTTGGCGTGGTTTCTGGCGCACGGCTCACCGTAGCGTCGCCGCGCATCGGTTCGACACCCCAGACCACCTGGGCCACGTCGCCAATGGCGATGGAGCGGTCATTGACCTTCTTGACAGGCGTGCGCGCGATGTCTTCCAAGTTGGTCGTCATTGCCAGATTGCGCACCATGATTTCGGTGGGGCCGGTGTTGATGAATCCGCCGGTCGTCGTGTTGGCGGCCTCGCGCGCTGCTTCCTCCAACTGTGCGTAGGTGATGCCGTTGGCCTGCATCTTCCACGGATCAGGCTGGATTTCCGCGCGCTTCACACCACCCCCCATGTTGAGGATCTCGGCAATGCCTGAGATGCTTTGCAGTCGCCTGCGAATGGTCCAGTCGGCGAGCGCACGCACCTCGCGTGGCGGGATGTGGTCAGGGGCACCTTCCTTGATCGTGCAACGCACGCCGACGAGCAAAATCTCGCCCATCAGCGAAGCCACAGGCGTCATGAAAGGCTGCACGCCTTCTGGCAACTGCGAGCGCGCTGACTGCAATCGCTCCTGCACCAGCATGCGCGCCCGATAGATGTCCGTGTCCCAGCCAAATTCGGCGTACACGAGCGAAAGCGCCACATCCGAGTTCGAGCGCAGGCGCGTGAGGCCAGACACGCCCATGAGTGCGCTTTCCAAAGGCTGCGTCACGCGCGTCTCCACCTCCTCCGGTGCCAGCCCTGGTGCTTCAGTGAGCACCACGACGGTTGGCTTGGTCAGGTCAGGCAGAACTTCGACCGGCAGCTCTGTCGCTGTCTTCATCCCTGCGCCCATCAAAAGGAGAGAGGCGCTGATGACGAGAGCACGTGCAGAGAGCGCCCATTGAATCATGCGGTTGAGCATGGCCTAGACCTCCCCCTCCCTTTTATCTTTCTCGTCAGCCGATGCGTCGTCGATTCTAGTGTCTTTACGACCAAACCAAGAGACCATCAGCAGAAGAGCCAAGACACCGGTGGCATACTTCCACGCAACACTCACACCATGGTCTTCATGTTCGTGATGTTCTTCTGCGTCTTCCTTGCCTTCTTTCAGCTTTGCGCGCTGCTCCGCAGTCAATTCGCTGCCATCTTCGGCATGTTCATGGCCGTGAGCAGCATCGAGAGCTTCTTTGAGTGAAACGCTGCCAGCTCCGGCAAACGAAAGGGAGTAAGCACCGCGCGTGACCACTTCGTCCGCAGGCAGCAGGCCACTCGTGATCTCGACAAAACGATCATTGATCTCACCCACGGTGACAGGCGTCTTGATGAAAGCATTGGGCAATTCAAAATCCTTCACATAGACGAAGCGCCCGCCGCCCTCTCCCTGCAAAGCGGCGCGCGGAACACTGACGACTCCGCTGCGATGGCTGAGCACGATGCTGAACTCCACACGCATGTCCGCGCGCAGTCGGCCGCTGGCATTCGCCAGGCGAAACACCGCGTCGATGGTTCCGCTCTGGCGATCCGCACTGGTGCCAAAGCGCAGCAGCACGCCTTCGAATTTCTCATTGGGCAGGGCCGCGACTTTGATGTGGGCCGCAGCACCGGGCTTCATGCGCCCTGCTAGATGCTCGGGCACGCGAGCGACGGCATAGACTTCACTCAAGTCCGTGATTTCCAAGATGCTGACACTGGGCTCCACCGGATCGCCGAGACGCAAATCCACGCGTGTGACCAGCCCGCCGAGTGGTGCCTTCAGAGCCACCGTCGGTGGAGGATCCCCCGGTTGGCGACTTTCCACGCGCACCACCTCGTCTCCCGCCTTGATCGTATCTCCCGGTGAAGCACGCAACTCGACGATGCGACCTGGAATCCGGCTGCTGAGTGCCGCGACTCGGCCTGGCACAGCCTGGATGCGTCCCAAAGCAAAAACCGTGGACTCAAAGTCCGTTTCTTCCGCTTCGTAGGTTTCGATGCGGAGATTTTTCACCCCGGTTTCATCGAGGATGACCGTGTTGGCAGCGCGTTTGCCTTCCTCGGCGGCATGAGTCAGCGCCAGCATGCTGAGGAAGAGGATCGAAATAAGCAAAGTGAACTTCATGGAAGTGAGCGTGGTGATTTCATGTCATGGCACAGCAGGCACGATCGCAGGAGCGTGCCTGCCGACTGCCGCCTCGTATCGAATGCGCGCGAGATGAAAGTCGCGCAGTGCATCGAGGTTAGAGGATTGCAGTTGCAGCCGCTGATCGCGTGAGCGCAACACAGACTGGAGCTGCGCTTGGCCGGACTCGTAGGCCTTCTGCATGGCCTCCATCTGCTGCGCAGCGAGAGGGAGGAGATTGTCCCGCGTCTCCCGCACAATTGCGGCATTGGTCTCCATCTCTTTGCGGGCCGTCCCCGCCTCACCGTTGATCTGCATGGCCAGAGCATCCCGTTCGAGACGTGCACGCTCAGCCGCAGCGGTTTTCTCTGCGATTGCCCCCTGATTGCGATTCCAAAATGGCAGAGGGATGGAGACACGGAAGCCGAGATAGCCAGTGCGCTCACGGTTTTGCGGCGTCACGTCCTGCATTTCTCGCGATGCGAGCAGTCCGATTTTCACATCCTGCAATCGGTTGGCGCGCGCGAGACTTTTGTCCGTCTCCGCAGCAGCGATTTTGGTTTGAGCGAGCTGGTAGTCTGGGCGCATCGTCCAGGAAAGCACTGTGGGCATTTGCAGAGGCGGCAATTCGCCGCTGACGGTGAGCGCTTCCTCAGAGCGCAGGCCGAGCATGGGTTTGAGCTGCCCAAGCAGGCTCACACTCTGTGCCTCCAAGAGTCGGGATTCGACGATCAATCTCCGTGCGTCGAGGCGGATCTGCTGCGCATCCAGAGGAGAAACTTCTCCCGCCTTTGCCCTGCCTTCAGCAAAGTCAGCCAGCTTCTGCGCCAGCAGGGTCTGCTGCTGGCGGAGTTCCCTTTGCTGCGCGAGTGTCAGCAGCCGCACCACTTGCTGTTGAGCTTCGGAGATGAGCCGACGCTCCACATCGCGCACTTCCAACTCTGCGGCCTGCACGAGCTGTGAGGTGAGTTTTTTTTCCAAACTCAGCCTGCGCGTGATGGGGAAAGATTGATCGAGCGAAAAAATGCCCGTCTGCGGGCTGACGTTGCTCTGATTTTGAAAGTCGTAGTTGAATGTCGGATTGCTGAGGCGCCCTGCTCCCAACCGACGGCCCATCGCCTCGGCGATGGTGAGGCGGGCGGCTTTAAGCGCGGGGTGGTGCGTGCGCACCCGTGAGGCGACGCCAGAGAGTGTCATCGTGAGTGCCGATGCTCTGGCAGTAAACAAGAGAAGAAAAAGGGTGATCGTTAAACGGTGCATGGCAATGCGTGCGGTGAAAGCTCCGGGCACGAAAATACCTCGTGCCCATGACGAAAACACGAAAACGCCAGACAGCGACAGGCTGTGGCGTGTGCAGCACCCTCAAATCAGCAATGCGATGCTGTGCGAGAGAATCTGCGGCCATCGTCGGCCATCAGGAGGAGTTGCCGTCAATGCTTGCGGCAGAAATTCACACTCACGCACGGACCATGCCATTGCCACATTCGCAAAAAGCATCGGTGACACGATGGGAGGCATCACCCAATGACCCGATTCAGCCTTGAGTGCCGTCAGGGACTCAACCAACGCCTGATGGTGTTCTGTATCGTCATCCGCAGGCAAATCATCATGCGTGTGAAATGGCACTTCGGCGTCATTGGCATGGCAAGCCACGGAGTGTGGACCGTGGCAATGCTCCTGGAGCGTGAAGATATGAACGCCGTCGTGAACACACTCAAAGCCACGCACCGGCTTGAATGCCTGCACCCAAGACATCGCCAGCAAGGCGATGAGTCCAACAAGGATGCGGGCCGACGGCTTCATGACTTCGGGAAGTGAGCGCGACCGAGGCGGCATTGTCAAGTCCCAGCTTGGTCTCGCTGCTTCAGTTCGACGAGTGCATTGAGAATCTTGACGCGGTTCATCTCATGCACCTCGATCTTTTCTCCGATCTTGGGCACGAGAGTCACCGTCAACTCTCCGCCCAGATGCTCGCGAAATTCCTCCAGCCCTTCGAGGATCGCAGGCTCGCCACTCCGACCGTTTTCCAACAAATGCGGAGAAAAGGTGGCAAACCCCACGCGACGAATGAGCCGCAACACACGCTCACACGTCTCCGCATCGAGGATGCCCTGCATGCGCGAGTAAACGAGATCGACCGCCATGCCGATGGCGACGGCCTCGCCATGACTGACGGCAAATTTGGAAATCTGCTCCAGCTTATGCGCCGCCCAATGGCCGAAGTCGAGCGGACGTGCGGAGCCGAGTTCAAAGGGATCGCCTCCCTGCGCGATGTGCTCCACGTGCAACTCGGCACTGCGCTGGACGACTTTTTCTAGCGCGTCCTGCTTCAAGGCGGCGAGATCATCCGCCATCTCCTCGATGCGAGTAAAGAAGGCTGCGTCGCGAATCAGCGAAACCTTGATGGCTTCGATGATGCCATTGCGCCGCTCGCGAGTGGGCAGCGACTCCAAGAAAGCGAAGTCATTCACGATGGCGTAGGGCACCGCGAAGCTACCGACCCAGTTTTTCTTCCCAAAATAGTTCACGCCATTCTTCACTCCAACCCCGCCATCTCCCTGAGATAACGTAGTGGTGGGAAAGCGCACATGACGCACCCCACGGTGGGCCGTGGAGGCCGCGAAGCACACAAGGTCCAGCACAGCACCCCCGCCGACCACGAAAACATAGCTATGCCGGTCGAGTGCCGCCGCATGGATCGCGTCCCAACAGCATTCCACGAGGCGGAAATCGTTTTTGCACGACTCTCCTCCTGGAATGATGACTGGAGAGTCGGCCATGGTCAGCGCGTCAGCATGCGCCGCGCCATAGGCGATGATGTCGTCGATGAGGTCCGCATTGGCCGCAGCGACACGGTCATCCACAAAGACCAGCACGCGCGGCGGTTTCGGTGGCTGATCGCGTGCGATCAAATCGCGCACCAGCGGGTTTCGTGGTGCGAAAACATCCCGATTGAATAGGATGCGGTGGGTGTGTTCGAGCCTGATGGTCTTCTCCAGCATTAACGGGGGTGTGTTCTCTGTGCCGCCGACCGGAGTTTCGGTCAACGAGGAAAGGCTACGGACGGCGAGATCGCTTTCTATGTTCTGAGATCATGCGGGGCAAACCGGCAGCGGCAAAGCACTGAGGCAATGTTCGTCGATGGACGGTCAGCATGGGATACGTGCGAAGGCGGGGAAAGAGATTGCTAATTATGGAATTTATAATACCCTCTCTCACCCATGCGTCTTGGCTTCCATGCCCTTCCCTGCCTTCTGGCAGGTGGCACCCTGCTGCTGTGCTCCGTCACCGTAGCACGGGCGGATTATGTCACGGACTGGAATGCCCTGGCTCTGACGACCATGCGCGATAGCAGCGACGCGGCTCCTGTGATGGCGCGTGATCTCGCCATCCTGAGCACTGCGATGTATAACGCGGCAGAGAGCATTCGCGGTGGCTATCAGACCTTTGGCGCGGGCAGCTACACAGCGCCCGGTGCCGGGCCAGCCGGGGCTTCCTATCAGGCGGCGATGATTTCCGCAGCAAACACGGTGATGCAGAGTCTCTACTCGGGATCGAGTACGTCCTTCACCTCCCTCTACAACACGCAACTCGGTACCATCGCAGACAGCCAGGCGAAGACGGATGGGATCGCGTGGGGAGCCACCGTGGCGAATAATTTTCTCACGTGGCGCGCCGGAGATGGGGCCTCTGCGGCAGCCGGCACGCCCTACACACCCGTGGGGACGGTGGGCTACTGGCAGCAAACTTCGCCTTCGAGTGCGCTGCTGCCAGGCTGGGGAAACGTGAGCACCTTTGCGCTGCCAGGCACAGCAGGCTATCAGCAATCACTGCCGGGTGGTGTTTCGAGTTACCTCATGAGCAGCCAGTATGCCGCAGACTACAATCAGGTAAAAGACCTCGGCACTGCTTTTAGCCTGACGCGCACTGCGGATCAGACGAATCAAGCCTACTTCTGGGCCGCAGGCGCTGGCACGGTGACATCCGTCGGGATGTGGAACCAAGTGGCGCAGACTGCGGCGGCAGGAGCCGGACTTTCCGACACGGACACCGCGCGTCTCTTTGCTGCGATGAACATGGCCATGGCCGACGCAGGCATCACCGCCTTTGCCACAGCCTACGACATGCAATTCTGGCGACCAGAAACAGCGATCGCCAATGGCGACATCGACGGCAATGCAGGCACCAATGTGGACACCACCTGGGCACCTCTCATCACCTCTCCATCCATGCCTGAATACGCCGCACTCGGCAGCGCGTTCAGTGGTGCTGCCGCTACGGTACTGGCCTCGTATCTGGGTGACGCCACAGCCTTCAGCCTGGGCAGCGACATCAATGGCGATGGCACCACCGACTTAACGCGCTCTTTCACCAGCTTCAGCCAGGCCGCTGCGGAAGCGACGCAGAGCGGTGTCTATGGCGGCACTCAGTTTGCCACCTCCGCGACGGATGGCCAAGCACTGGGCTCCAATGTGGCGGGATACATCATCGGCAACAACTTTGCCCTCGTGCCTGAACCCTCCAGCGCCTTGCTGCTCCTCTGTGGAGCCTTACTGGCCCTGCACCGTCGCTCTCGCGCCTGAGCGACACCATTCTGGCGTCAACAGCGGGCGCAGCACCTCGGGCGTGAGTTCACGCGGCAGTGGCTTCCAAGGGTGAAGGCGATCCTGCTTCAGCGTGCCCCACCAGAGACGCCCACCACGCCGCCAAGGATCCAGAATGATGCCCTCCGCAAAGGGCTGCCCCTTCGCGGTAACGACGATTCCATTATGTTCGAGCATCGTGGCACGCCGCGAAGAAGCCAGGTGCAAGTCCATCGTCTTCAATCCCAATCGGTGCAGATGAGGGAACAAATCATCACGCCACTGATAGCAAAGCCCGCGCTTACGCAGACCAGTATTCACCAGCGCGTTGTTCATCCACGGAAAGCGCAAGGGTTTGAAATCGCGCGACATCTTCGCGGACTCCTCGATGGCCGTCGTGGCGAGTTTTTGCGCCTCATCTGCGCTGATCTTCGGCGAGAGCTGCTGCAAATCCGCGCTGAGCCGCTGCGCCTTCTGCGCACGCTGAGTCGGCGTGCCCACATTGACACAAGATAGAAGCAACAAGCTGGGTAGAACGGCAACGTAACGACAGATGATCCGAAACATGGGTGGGGATTTTCAAGACAGCGAACCATGCGTGGCCTCGTGCAGCGCGCGCGCCTGCGCCTGCCACTGCTCACGCACGGCACGATTTTTAAATGCCAGCAGCGCGCTAAAGACAGCCATCTCCTGCTCATCCCATTGCGCGATCTGACGCCAGGTGCGCACACCGTAGGCCCGCAATCGATCACTGGTGAGTTTCTTGATGCCTTTGATGCGCGTGAGATCATCATCAGGCACTCCCACCATCTGGGCCGCCGCTGTTTCGACACGCTGAAGCACCTGCACCTGCTCGCGCACTCGCTCATTCTCCTCGCGCACTTCACTGAGACGTTCTGCACTCTCGGCGAGGCTGCGTCGCGCCAGTGCCAAGCCAGCGCGATCCACAGGCACCTTGGCTTCGAGTGTGGTGACACGACGCTGCCAGTCATCATGCTCCTGAGCGAGAGGTCCCAAAATGGCCGCCTTTTCCTCCAACTGATGCAACAATGCAGCGATCCTTTCCTGCAACGTGGCATCCGAGGAGACTCGCGCACCTCCGACTTTTTTCGTGGACTGCCGCTTGGGTTTGGGCCGCTCGATTTTTTCTGGCGCTTGCACTGTCTGTGTCGTCTCAGGCACCGATTTCACCTCTGTTGCGATGGGTTGCGCACGGAGGGATGTGATCTCCGCATTCGCTGATTGAAGCGCGGCCTGCGTCTGTTGGTAATCGTTACGCAGGGTCGTCAACTCACCGCGCAGAGTTTCCATCTCACTGCGCAAACGCCGCTCTCCATCCTCAAGCACCTGCCGATACTCCCGAGCTGTGGTGGCCTCGTCCCGCCAAGTCCTCAACTCCGTTTGTGCCTTCTCCAGAGATTCGCGCAAGGCTGCCTGCTGCGCCTCGACCTCGTCTGTGTCTTGCTTTTCGACCACCACCTCTGATGCAGATGCTGCGGCCTGCTCTCCCTCCTGCGTCGGCGCAGGCACCGGCGTCGCCCCCCATCGCCAACCAAGCCATGCAAACACCACAGCCGTGAGACCGAGAAGCGGCAGAAGATAAAGCGCGAGCCAGAGGAGCGAAGACATTAACGGGCGACCTCCGATGATTTGAGTTCGTCGAGATGCAGACGCAACTGCTCAATGGCATCTGCCGACAGTTCCTCGACCAGTCCTGCGGGTAGCGCGCGTGGGAGCATCCCCGAACGCGCGAGGCCACCTGCTGAAACAAGACGCGCGGAAGCCTGCATCGTGATCCAGGCACCACCCGGCACCGCGATGGCAAAAATGCCTGCCTCCTTGGCAGCAGGAGCTGGCGGCAAGCTCCCCAGCGTGTGTAAAATGTTGCTGAACGGACGACAGCCGCCCCGCATGCGCACCGCACCTCCATGCACTTGCACACGCGGCCCATACGCCCGCTGCGCAGCGGCAAGAAAGCGCACGCGCGTGGACTCCTCGGCCACTTGCCCGCCCAGCAATGCCTTTTCGCCAAAGATGATCAATGTGAGGAAAGAAGGCTCCAGAGACGAGGGCGCAGCGCGCTCATAGCCAGCCTCGCCTTGCAACCAACCGCTGACAGAAGCACTGTCGCCCGTCAGTTGCGCGACTTCGAGCCCGGAGGGCAGCCCACTCCTCCACGACTGCTCCGCCGCCGCCGTCTGCCAGTCCACTGCCCGCCATGCGCCGCCACTGAAACCGATGAAGCAAGATTTCGACGGTGTCCCTTTCTGCTCCACGGGCAACAGCGCACTCGTGAAGGGGCCAAAGTCGCCCACCGGACGACGCGCGGCGTTGACACGTATTTCGTCCAGAATCTGAAGGTCGGTGAAAGCCGTCAGCGCTTCGCGCAAAGCCTCCTGCTTCACCACTTCGGAACCAACCTCGCCACGCAGGACCGCCTGCTCACCCTGCACCGCAAAAAACAAATGCCCTGGAGGCAGTGCCTCAAGCCGCCGCCGCTGTGCCTCGTCTTGTTGCTGCCGGGAAAACAGATCGCGCAATTGATGCAACGCAGGCTGCACTTGATGCTGCCATTCCTCATCATCCACACCGGAGAGGCGCGTCATCTCACGCAGCGCCTCATCACTCTGTTGGAGAGGCAGATCGATCCAACTCTGCCCGACTCTCGCGATGGACGCCTGCGCGATCTCGCGCGGCACGGGCAGGCCTCGCAGTGTCGCCGCGACTCCGTTAGCCTCATCGTGCTCACTCGGCGTGACCGTCGGCATCCCATGAAGATCACCACCCGCAGCGCTCCACAACGCCTGCACACTCCGTGCGAGATCGCGCGCCTCAAAGTCACTCGCTGCACTGCCTAGCAAACGCGCTTGCTTGCCCGTGGCGCTGATCATCAGCCACCCCGGCGGATACGGTGCGATGTCGATCCCATCGCTCACGCTTCCCACCGGATTGAGTCGGGCCGCGACACTCCCAAAGACTGGTGTACCCGCGCTCAGTTCATGTTTGATCACCTTTACGATTGCATCGCGATCCCGTGGGGAACGCACTGAACCACGGAGCACGGCCCGCTGACCATCAAAGCTGAGCTTCAAGGCTCCCAGCCGCCCGCGCAGCTCCGCATGGCCCGCCAAAGCACGCTGCGCGGCCTCCACCAGTCCTTGCTGCATGCGCGGCAGCAGGAGCAACACCCCCAGCAGCCAGATGAGGCCCAACGTGATGGCGGAGATGATCCAGCGCGTGCGAGTCATGGCAGCATCTCATCCCCGAACATCCGTCTGGCGCACTTGCTCAAGCCCGTAGCGTCTCACCTCGCCGCGCTGATTGGTCTGCACGAAAACATCCGTCGCGACATCCATCCCCGTGAGCCAGCCCTCACCATACGCCCATGTGTCAATGCAAAGCCGCCCTGGCAAAACTTGCGGCAGGCCGTTCTTCTGCGCCGTGTGTCCACAAATCATCGTCTTGCCGGAAAAATGCGGATGGGAATCATCGAAGCGGCGCCAGAAAAGCCAATCGTCCGGCTGCTCCGACATTGGCAGCATCGCATTCACATTCGCATGGGCAAAGATGTGCGTACTCGTCTCGTGCCATCGACGCAGCCTCCTCTCCAGAAACTCCCAATGCTCTGCTGGCACGGCATTCCAGTCTGGATCACCCTCGCAGCCGTAGGACTGCATCGTCTGCCGCCCGCCCACTGTGTACCACGATTGCGCGGTGGAGGCATCCCTGTGTGCGTCGATCATCAGGATCTCGTGATTGCCCAGCAACGGCACCAATCGCAGCGTGCGCTCCAATTCCAGCAGCCGCTCCATGACGCCACAACTGTCCGGCCCGCGATCCACATAATCTCCCAGCATCACCAGCGTATCACCATGCCCTGGGGCGAGCTCTTGCAGCAGCACGTCCAGCGCAATCAAACAGCCGTGGACATCTCCAATGACAAAAGTGCGCCCACTGGCCGGGCGTGATCTCACTGGAATCCTCGCCGTGTGGATGTCGGCACTTTCAGCACTGGCGGGACTGGGCATCACGCCATTCTTGCGCGTGAACCGCTGTACGCAACCGCCGATCTCAAGTGGCGCGCACGCTTCCTCCGTGCCACACATTCACCCATGATCCAAACCTCCACGGACCACCCACCCGCCCGGAGTGCCCCTCCTGTCTTCCAGGCACGCAGTGTGCGCAAAGTCTATCATACCGGAGAGTTGGATGTCGTCGCCCTCCGGGGCATCGACCTCGATTTCCATTCAGGTGAGCTCGTCGTTCTCCTCGGTGCCTCCGGCAGTGGCAAGTCCACCCTGCTGAATATTTTTGGCGGCTTGGATGTCCCGACGGCGGGCACCCTGCGCTACAAAGGCTGGGACCTCACCGGTGGTGGCGAGCGCACACTCACGCAGTTCCGCCGCAACTGCGTCGGCTTCGTCTTTCAGTTCTACAACCTCATCCCCAGTCTCACCGCCCGCGAAAATGTCGCCCTCATCACCGACATCGCGCCCGATCCGATGACTCCGGAAGACGCGCTCGACATGGTCGGCCTCAGTCATCGCCTAGATCATTTTCCCTCACAGCTCAGCGGTGGCGAGCAGCAGCGTGTCGCCATCGCCCGTGCCATTGCCAAACGACCCGAGGTGCTCCTCTGCGACGAACCCACCGGCGCACTCGACGTGACCACCGGCATCGCCGTTTTAGAAGCCGTCGAACGCATCAATCGCGAAATCGGCACACTCACCATCATCATCACACACAACGCCGCCATGGCCGCCATGGCCGACCGCGTACTCCATCTCTCCGACGGCCACATCGTCAAAGAACGCCGCAATGAGCAACGCATGCCCGTCACCAGCCTCGAATGGTGACACAGGGAAAATCACACCGCCTCATTTCCGCCTGAACCGCACGAAATAATTCTCTTTCAGCAGTTCCTTCACCTCGCCGATTTTTTCAAACCCGGCAGCAGTGATCTCAGACTCAAACACCTCCTGCCCGGCGCGCACGTGCCCCATGATGAAGTCACTGCTCACTCCAGGGATGCGTTTGAAGTCGATCACCACCAGTTCCCCTCCCGGCTTCAGCGCCTTATGCAGTGTAGCCAGCGTGGCCTGCGGATACTCAAAGTGATGGTACACGTCGCAGATGAAGGCCAGATCAATGCTCGCCTCGGGCAGCTCGACACTCTTTTCCGTGCACAGGACGGTCTGCACATTGGCAGCACTGGCATTGGCTGCACGCGCCTTGATATGCGCGAGGAAATTTTTTGCGATCTCCACCGCAAAAACCTTCCCCTCAGCTCCCACAGCCCTCGCAAAATGCAGCGTAAAGAGTCCTGTGCCCGCACCGATGTCTGCCATGGCCATGCCGGGCTTCACTCCAGCCGCAGTGACGATTTGCTCGCGCAGATGAAAAATCTCGCGGCTCTCTGTTTCGAATTTCTTCGTCCATTCCTCCACATTGAGCTTGGGATCGAGAAATTTGTCATTGATACCCGGCTTCACGCTCGCCTCCTGCGCGAGGACACTGGTGACAAAGACGGTAAAGATGGCGGCGAGGTGTGTTTTCATGTCGGAATGTCTGATGCGCCAGTAATGGCACAAAGAAACCCTGCCCGCATTGTTTGATATCACCTGAAATCTGTCCGGCGCGTATCTCGTAAAGCCAACCCATCCCATCTTTGATGAAAACGGAATCCTGCATCCTTCCCCGCGAACTCGCTGCCACTCTCGAAGCAGGCGGCTGCCAGCTCATCGACGTGCGCGAGCCTGTCGAGCATGCCGAATCTCATGTCGCCGGAGCAAAGCTCATCCCACTGGGCCAGATCGAGAGTCGCTGCGGCGAGATCGACCGCACACGCCCGGTCTTCGTGATGTGTCAGGCAGGGAAACGCGGCGCAACGGCAACGGAAAAGCTGCGCGCACTCGGTTTCAACGACGTGCGCAATCTGGAAGGCGGCATCCTCGCATGGAAAGCCGCCGGGCTACCCTGCACTGCGGCAGCAAAGGCGGTACTACCGCTCATGCGCCAGGTGCAGATCACCGTCGGCACTTTGGTGCTGCTGAGTGCACTGCTCACCGCTTACGTCGATCCGCGCTGCGTCTGGTTGTGTGCCTTCTTCGGCGCAGGTCTGATTTTCGCCGGCATGAGCGGCTTCTGCGGCTTGGCAATGATTCTAGCCAAGATGCCTTGGAATCGTGTCGCCGGCTCCTCGTGTGCCCACGGTTCCTGCTGTTATTGAGGATCGCAGAATAGAGCGACCTAATCTGGGGGGGAACTCATCAGAAGCTTGGCAGTTGCTGCGACGAGGCGTAGCGGAATGCGTCAGCATTCCGACGTTAGAATCGCGTGCTATCTCCCTATTTCGCGAGCCTCGATAATCTCATCCCTGGCTGGACTCCGAACCGTCGATGATAAGTCCGGCGGGCGGGATCGGCCCGGCGGCCATGCCGGCCTCACCCAGTGGCACACTTTGCGCCGCGTCCGGCCTCGCGCCGGTGCCGCGCATGTCGATGATTTTCTTCATCAGATCGAACCAGAACTGCGCGCCGAGTGCCGCTGCTGCTCCAGCCATCAACCATCCCAGCAGACTCTCGAAAAAGGTACTGATGGGATGCGTCGCCCAGGCTTTGGCCGTCGTCTTGCTCCAGCCCACAGGAAATCCAGCATCAGACAATTCGGTCACGGCCTCATCAAACACCGCGCGTGCGCCCTTCGACTGCTCCACGCCCATCTTCGCCGCCAATTCGCTCTGCACTCGCACAGACGCCTCCGCCTTTTGCACAAAGGCCGTGCGCAACTCATCATTCGTCGAAAGCGCACGCGTGATCGCCACGACGTTCAAGTTGCACGCGACAGCCAGCACGAGACCGAGGCCGAAATTCCATGCTTGGGCAAGGCGCTTATACCAGCCTGTGCTGCGGTTCATCATCGCATCATACCACTGGCCCGCGAGGAACTGAAACACGCTCATCGGCTCCTGTCCCGGCAACAGATTGCGCTCTGCATCGCGGCTCAGTGCCAGCAGAGAGCCGCGCGTCTCCGCTGGCATTTGCGCGATGCCGGAGCGCACTTGCTCCCAGCGCGTCTCAGCTTTGGCCTCGGTGCCTTTGGTTTCCAGGATGTCCATCAGCACCTGACCAAACTGCCCGCTCGAAAGATAGGAGGGGAAATGCTTCGCCACACTCTCGTTTGTGTTGGTGTGACGGTGCATGCTCGTCAGCAGCGGATGCTGCACGAATTCCTTCAGCGGCTCAGCGTCCTTCCCATGCCCCGAGTTCGGCATCAGATGCGCCAGTGCTTTCCAGAGCATTTTCCCACGCGCATTCGTCCAGGAGAGAATCATTTCACTCGTCGTCGAAACGAGCACACTGAACAGAAAGAAGATGAACGAGAGACCGAGGGCGACGTCGAGAGTCTGGAGCATGAGCGAGTTTAAGGTTTCAAATTTCAGATTCCAAGTCCCATCTCACGGCTCCTTTGCGCCCAACTTGAAACTTTAAACCTGAAACTTGAAACTCTCCCTCCCCGGCGATCAGTGCATCTCCACCTCGCAATGGCCCAAGCCGCCGCGGTAGTAGTTGAACTGCACATTCGGATGATCTGCCAGTAGTGACATCGGCACAGAGCTGTCTGCGAGACGTTTCGAGATCATGAAGGGCGTCAGGCGCTGGCCCAACGGATTGTCGTGCGTGCCCGCATGCCAGATGCTCACCTTCTCGGCCATCCACGTTTCCTTGGGGCCGACGGTGACTGCCATCTTCGGCACCATGGTAATGTTCCCGCCGCCGGAAGTGCGCGCGTTTTGCGCCAGCGTCACCGGATGCAGCTCCACGATGCGCGTGCCCAACTTGCGATACTCTGCGGGAGGCGGCGGCTCGTTCTTCCATTTGCCGGCGCGTTTCAGCGGATCGTTGAAGGCCCAGTGCTTGATGTCGCCTTGGCCGCCCTGCATCACCACGCAGCGCACGCCACTCTGCCAGCTTTTCACATACTCGCTCACATCGGCCTTCGGGAAATGCAGATGGCTGTCGGGCATGCAGAGTTTTTTCTGCATGCGATCAAAGCAGAGAAAGCGGTCCGCGCGCTCAAAGGACAGCGGATGCTCCATGCTGACCTCCTTCTTCGTGTTCTCGTCATACCACTCGTCCATGCCCCAGAAGTGGCCGTCTTTGATCGAGATGCCGAGATCGTTGATCAGCCGCGCCACCAGCGGGAGCTGCTCCGTCGGGCCGATGGGGCCGCAGATGCCGGTGGGATTGTCCGGCGTCGCCTGCCGCCAGGCATGGATGTATTCCAAAGCCTCGGCGAGGTAAAAATCCTCCAGCGTGTCATACATCACCACTTTGAAGCCGGGCCGCGAGAGCTGGCGTAGATCGCGTTCCGTGAGCCTCGCGGCGTCGTTGATTAAGTCGTTGTCCAGTGTGGTGTAGTCCCACCAGTCCGGGGCGATGTGGCTGAGTTTGCGCGGCATGGCTCGAATGAGGTTGTTGCCGTGATACTCATGGAGAACACCCCATTTGCCAAGCCCCTTCATTCGTGAGTGAAAAATTCTTCGCGCTGCACGCCACACGCGCTACCTCCCCACATGCACGACGACGCCACCATGCTGCACCACCCCGACGCCCTCACCCGCCTGCGCTATGTCGTGCACCGCCTGCGCGCCCCCGGCGGCTGCCCGTGGGACCGCGAGCAGACGCACGAATCGCTCATCCCGCATGTCATCGAGGAGGCCTACGAAGTCGCCGAGGCCATCCGCGGCGGCGACCCGGCGCAGATTTGCGATGAACTCGGCGACATCCTACTGCAACCCGTGCTGCATGCCGAGATCGCCAGCGAAACCGGCGCCTTTGACCTCGACCAAATGGCCCACGGTCTGACCGACAAACTCATCCGCCGCCATCCGCACGTCTTTGGCGAGACGACCGCTGCCACCAGCGACGCCGTCCTCACTCAATGGGACGCCATCAAGCGCCAGGAAAAAGGCACGCAGCACGAAGGCTTGCTCCACGGCGTCGGCAGCGGCCTACCAGCCCTTATGCGCAGCCAAAAATTGCAGAAAAAAGCCGCACGCGTCGGTTTCGACTGGCCGGACGCCGCGCCTGTCTTCGACAAAATCCGCGAGGAGACCGCCGAGCTTGAAGCTGCCGTGCAAAGCGGCGACAAAGCCCACATCGAGGAGGAAATCGGCGATCTCTTTTTCAGTGTCGTCAATCTCGCCCGCAAACTCGGCATCGAATCCGAAGCCGCCCTCGCCGCCGCCAACGACAAATTCGTCCGCCGCTTCCACGCGATGGAAGATCACCTGCGCGAGCAAGGAAAAGAACTCGGCAAGCTCAGTCTCGCTGAAATGGACGAGGCGTGGGATGTGGTGAAGCAGCAGCCTCTTGGGCCAACTTGAGAGGCGCCCAAAGAAACACTCCTTCAATCTCTCCATCCAACGCGAGAGAGCCACAGAGCATGGATCGCCCCTTCAGTCTCGGAGGCAGCAAAATCATTGTGCCGATCTTGGCGTTTTGCCGTGGGCGGCGCATCCCTGTTTGAAACCAGGCGCAGAGCCGCTATGGATTTATCCCCCTCACCCAAAAAAATAACCCAATCATCTCATGAATCTCACACGCACAGCCTACGGCACCTGGAGCGGCGGACGCTATATGCACTACGGGGAGCAGCTCTCGGAGGAGCATTACATGCAGCTCATGCGCGATTCATTCGCGAAGGGTGTGCGCACCTTTGTGACGGCAGATGTTTACGGCGTTGGGCGTGCCGATGCCCTGCTGGGAGAGGCCCTCAAAGGCATCCCGCGCGATGAATACTGCCTCGTGGGCATCATCGGCCATGATATTTACGAGGGCGTGCGTCAGGGATCACGCGGTTATCCGCGCTTCACCGATCCTGCGCTGCGTGGCCCCGACAAATACCACGACTACCTCAAGATGGCGGCAGAGAAGAGCCTGGAGCGCTGTCAATCTTCGAAATTTGATCTGCTCATGCTGCACAATCCTGACAGCATCAGCTACACCAGCGAAGCGGTGTGGGATGCCTTCGTCAAAATCCGCGATGCGGGACTCACCGACCGCCTCGGCATCGCCCCCGGCCCGGCCAATGGTTTCACGCTCGACATGATCGAGTGCTTTGAACGCTTTGGCGACCGCATGGACTGGGCGATGATCATTTTGAATCCTTTCGAGCCCTGGCCCGGCCAGCACGCGCTTGCGGCGGCAGAAAAAAACGGCATCGACCTCATCGCGCGCGTGGTGGACTACGGTGGCATTTTCCATGATGATGTGAAACCGGGCCATTCCTTCCGCGACGGCGACCACCGCACTCACCGCCCCGCCGGCTGGATCGAGCATGGCGCAGAGCGTTTGGAGAAAATCCGCCCCATCGCACAAAAACACGGCCTGACGATGCTCCAACTCGCCTGCCTCTGGACGCTGGGCAACACTGCCGTCAAGAGTGTCGTGCCCACACTCATTCAAGAACACGGCGAAGGCGCGCGCACGATCGAGAGCAAACTCGACGAACTCGCTGCCCTGCCAGAACAGTGTCTCAGCAAGGAGGAGATCGAGACAATCCGCCAGATTGGTGACAACACCGGCTGCATGGCCCTCAAAGGCGCCAGCCAGCGCCATCCCGCCGACATGGAACCCCGCCCGGACGAATGGGCGATGCGTGAAGATCTCATGGCGCTCGCCGGCAGCTTCGGCCTGCGGTGGACTTGGTGAGCCAGGCTGGGATAACGAACATCCAACAAGGAACTCCGAATCACGAAGGCCGGATCACTTCTGCATTGGAAATTCCTTGTTCGTTATTCGATATTCAACGCATGCGCTCGCTTTGCCTACTGCTCCTGATCGTGCAGCCTGTCTCACTCCGCCTTGAAGCGGAAACGGCCATGATTCCAGTTGCTGATCCGGCGAAAACCGCCAAGTGGCTTTGTTCTGTGTTTACGATAAGCGACGGGAAAGTTCTGGTGGCCGGAAAACCTCCCGACAAGTTTTTCGAGGCACGCTTGCCTTTTGCGGCGAAAACGGAGGTGAGGCATTACCGAAACAAGTGGATCATCGCCGACCAGGACGGTTGCTATCCGATGATCATCGGACCTACTGATGTCGGCTATTACATGTCCATGTACAATCCATTCTATGCATTCTTGGACAGGACGATCGAAAGTGACGGGCTGCCCGGTTACGCACCTAATCCCAAAGAGGCAGCGATGACCTTGAAAGGTTTTCGCGTGATATCAGAACATCTGCACGAGCACTTCACCAAAAGCACAGGCAGCCTGCCAGAATGCTTTCGAGTCTTTGACGAGATTTTGTATCCTTCCGAGCACTACGTCTGGAATGTGGGCACCACTTGGATCATTCTGACCGCCTACGACGGAAATGATAGCGACGGGATCCATCTAACGATCACCTCAAAGAAGGACGGACCGGGAGCTCTTCGCAAAATGGCCAAATCTCTCGAAGAACCGTTTAAAGATTGGGGCGAGCCTCTGCCACACCACACAAAGTGAAATAGAAGTTTAAGGTCATTGGATCGTTGACGGCATCCTGGCGGTGTGTCCTTTCGTGCAGACCCACGATACCAACCCGTCATCACTAAGCTACACATCTCATGATCGAATCCGATTTCATCATCGTCGGCACCGGCGCAGGCGGGCTGAGTGCAGCCCTGCGCGCAGCGGAGCATGGCAACGTCATCATGCTGACCAAACGCGGCGCGCTGGATTCAAACTCCAACTGGGCGCAGGGCGGCATCGCCTGCGTGACTGCGGAGGATGACTCGATCGAAAAGCATGTGAACGACACGCTCATCGCCGGAGCTGGTCTGTGCAAAGAAGCCGCAGTGCGTACGATCGTGAGCGAAGGCCCTGCGCGCATCGCCGAGCTAGTGGCGCGAGGCGTGCATTTTGATCAGCGCGAGTCGGAGAGCGGGCATCTGGAGTTCGATCTCACTCGCGAGGGCGGACACACCGCGCGCCGCGTGCTGCACGCTGCAGACGCCACCGGACGCGAGATCACGGAGAAGCTGCTCGCCACCGTGCGGGCACAGCCGAATATCAAAATCTACGAAAACCACTACGCCATCGACCTCATCACGACGGCCAAGCTTGGCCTCGTCTCGGAAGATCGTGTGCTGGGACTGTATGTACTCGATGAGACAAGTGGCGAAGTACACACCTTCCGCTCGGACCGCGTCATCCTCGCCACGGGTGGCTGTGGGCGCGTTTATCTTTATACGACGAACCCACGTGTGGCGACGGGTGATGGCGTGGCGATGGCATGGCGCGCGGGAGCGACGATCTCGAACATGGAGTTCATCCAGTTCCACCCGACCTGTCTCTACCACCCGCAGAAGCGCTCCTTTCTCATCACTGAAGCGATGCGTGGCGAGGGCGCGCGATTGATTGGCGAAGACGGGCAGGAATTCATGCAGCGCTATGATCGCCGCGGCTCACTGGCCCCGCGCGATGTCGTCGCGCGGGCCATCGACCACGAAATCAAACGCACCGGCGGCCCGTGCGTGTACCTCGACATCAGCCACAAGCCAGCGGACTTCATCGCGCATCACTTCCCCAATATTCAAAAAGCCTGCCTGGAGGTTGGCATCGACATCACCAAGGAGCCGATCCCAGTCGTACCCGCCGCGCATTACCAATGCGGAGGCATTTTGACGGATGTGAATGGCGCCACCACCATCCGTGGCCTCTGCGCAGTGGGAGAGGTCGGCTGCACTGGCCTGCATGGCGCGAATCGACTGGCGAGCAATTCACTGCTCGAGTGCTGCGTCACAGCACATCGCGCCGTGGATTACCTGCTCCGAAAAATGCCGCTGGGGAAACAGGCGGCGCAAAGCTACGCGCTTCGACCCTGGCAGGTCAGTGGCGTGGTGGAGCATGATGAACTCGTCGTCATCTACCACAACTGGGATGAAATCCGCCGGCTGATGTGGGACTACGTCTCCATCGTGCGCACCAACAAACGCCTCCAGCGCGCTGCCGCGCGCCTGCGCAACCTCAAACGCGAAGTGCAGGAGTTCTACTGGAACAACCGCGTCACGGGTGAAATCCTGGAACTGCGCAACCTCGTGGAAACCGCCTCCCTCATCGTGGAATGCGCCATCCGCCGCCATGAAAGCCGTGGACTGCATTACACTCTCGACTACCCCGAGACAGATGACACACGCCCGCCTGCCGATACGACACTGCGGCGCTATTGAACTGCGTTTTCTAGATTTTGCGAAGCATTCGGTCTTTGAACGGACATTCCCGATGCCTGTCCATCATCAGTCAAGATGAACTGGGAATGGACACCTCCACGGCTTCTGCCAGCCGTATTGCTGTCCAGCCCACATACTTGTTTGCATTTCCAGCCACTGGATGCCAGAATCCGCGCATGTCGAAGCAACAACAGCATCATCCCGATCCACGGTCACCGGAAGGGGAGTTCGAGCGGAAGGGCGATGCTTTTCAAGATTGGGTGTCTTCGGACGGATCAACTCGATACCACGCCGAAGCGAACCGCTATCATCTCTACGTCTCCCTGGCGTGCCCTTGGGCGAGTCGCGCATTGATCGTTCGGAATTTGAAGGGCTTGCAGCAGAGCGTCGGATAGACGGTTGTCGATCCGATACGGGACGAAAGGGGTTGGGCATTTCGTGACGGTCCGGGTCACAGTCGCGATTCCATCAACGGATTCTCATTCCTCAGTGAGGCCTACGCCAGGACCGACCCAAGCTACCAGGGGCGATTCACCGTGCCGGTCCTTTGGGACAAGGAGACGAAACGAATCGTCAACAACTCGGAGGACGATATTTGCCGGATGTTCAACGACGCGTTCGAGCCTTTTGCGAACCGCGAAATTGATCTCTTCCCGAAAGGGATGGAAGCCGAGCAGTCAAAACTCTCCACCTTCGTTTATGAAAACGTGAACGACGGTGTTTACAAGGCGGGGTTCGCCACGACTCAATCCGCCTACGACAAGTCGTGCCGTGCCCTCTTCGCGGCACTGGATGAGTTGGATTCGCGCCTCTCCACTCAGCGTTACCTTTTCGGCCCGCGAATCGTCGAGACGGACTGGCGACTGTTTTGCACTCTGGTGCGTTTCGATGTCGTTTACCACGGCCACTTCAAATGCAACATTCGACGCATCGTGGATTACGCGAACCTTTCCGGTTACCTCAACGATCTTTACCAGCAGCCGGGCATCGCCGAGACGGTCAATGTCGATCACATCAAGCGCCACTACTACGTCACGCACGACGATATCAACCCAACGCAGATCGTCCCCCTCGGCCCGCTTCTCGATTTGGACCGCCCCCACGGGCGGGAGCGACTGGATGGCGCGTCGTAGCAAATGCTAAATGACAGGTTTTGAGCAACCTCTTCTTCCGACTCGGAAAGCCAAATTCACAACACACAAAACACAACCAGAAAGGAAATCGCCATGAGCACACCCGCTAACTTCAATGGAAAGAAGCCCATGATTGACCCGAAAAATGTCGCCATGCTCTTGGTTGACCACCAGAGCAGCTTGTTTCAACTCGTGGAAGACATGCCTGCGAGCGTGCTCCGGGCGAATGTGACGGCCCTCGCGAAAGCTGCGACGCTGGCAAAGATTCCGGTCGTTACGACGGCATCCGTGCCGCAGGGACCGAATGGCCCGCTGATTCCTGAAGTCCACCAGTTTGCGCCCAACGCCACCTACATCCCGCGGCGTGGTGAACTCAGCGCCTGGGACAATGCGGAATTCGTCGCCGCCGTTAAGGCGACCGGCAAAAAGCAACTCATCATCGCCGGGACATTGACGAACGTCTGCCTGGCATTCCCTGCCATCCAAGCCGTGTCCGATGGCTATCAGGTCTTTGCCGTGCTTGATGCTTCGGGTGCCAGCTCAAGGATGGCCTATGAGATTACCCTCGCCAGACTCGTTCAAGCCGGCGTGGTTCCGATTGATACAGGTGGGGCGGTTGCCGAACTTGAGGCGACGCTGAATCGAGCGGACGTCCAAGATTGGAACATGGCCACGCTTCATATCTATCCGAAGTATCAGCTCCTCTACGAGGCCTACGTGAAGGCTCAGCAGGTAGCTACCAACAAGGAGACTCTGGACTCGGAGCGGAAATAGGGCTGCTAGCGAAGAATCCGGGGCTGCGCGTATTTTCGCCTATCTCCGGCAACTTGGTGCTGCACCAAAAACTACGGCGGACTCATCCCAGCCACTTGGAACCACGCTTTGCCAAGTGATGAGAAGATCTTGCCGCCACTTGTGCGGCGAGGGAGGCTCGCATGGCGAAAATGTGTGCGGTGGGGCGCGGATGCAGCATGGGGCATTCTTTGCCGCAGGGTGCAAGATTCCTCAAGCGCTCAAAACGCCAAGATGCCTGCACGCGGTGCGCTGCCGCGCGGTGGTCTCCATTTTTTTCCAGCGGGTGCCGGGGCTGAGGATGCGAAAAATCTTGCCAAGGCCCCCTGCGGGCGGGCATCCTCGGCACTGATCGCTGTGGCATGGTTTCCCGAGGCTCTCCGTAGGCGAGGCCCGACGCGGAATGTGCTCACCGGCGGGAACTCTGCCCCTCCAGCGGCCATGCCTGCCAACCGGGAACGCGAAGCGTTCGAGTATGCCACCCGCCTCTGCGAGCGGCTGCCGCGCTGCATGCAGGAGCAGCGGGAGCGGGCGCACCTGAGCCGCTACGGGCTGCAAAAGAGCTGCGGCGTCTCGCGCGATATGCTCGGCAATGTGGAGCACGGTGATTCGGTGCCGACGCTGTTTCTGGCGGCGCGCATCGCCTACGGCCTGGGCATGACACTGGCGGAACTCGTCGCGGAGATGGAGAGGGTGAGACTAGGAGACTAGGAGACTAGGAGACTAGGAGACTGGGAGACTGGGAAACGGGGAGACTCCTCCACTCCAAGTCTCCCGGCGAAGCCGTCTCCTCGTCTCCTCGTCTCCTCGTCTCCTCCACTCCTCTTCTCCAAGTCTCCCGGCGAAGCCGTCTCCCCGTCTGGCTGTCCGCCCGTCGGAGATGTCGGACTAACGGCTGGCGCGGGAAGTGTGGTGAGATCGGCGGCGTCACCACCGACGCCTGCGATGAACCCGTTCTCCTGCCGACCTCGCGCCCTCTGGCTTCCGGGAGCCGTTTTCCAACCACGAAGGGTGCTGTTCCCAGGGAAAACAGCCGCCCCATTTCCTCCGGGCTGCTCCATGAGTGCGGCGGGGTGGCTGCTCCGCCGCTCGGGGTGGCCCATCAGCGGCGCGGGGTGCGCCATGCGCCGCTCATGGACGCAGGTCAGCAAGCCGGGGTGCTCCATCTCCAGTGCGGGGCCATCCCTCCGCCGTTCGGGGCGGCTCCCCATTTCCCGGAAGGAACACCCCGGCGCACTCATGGAAGACCCCGCCGCAAGCAGGGCGCACCCCGGCAATGCCAGTGAGCACCCCGGACGGAAGAGCGGACACCCCAGCACCGAGGCAGGCGCGTCTGCCAGAACGCGGAGGCATCCCCGCACTTTGGCAAGTGCGCCTACGGCCACCACTCAACCGAGAACAGAGAACCGCGAACGGAGAACCCAATCCACATGAACTGGGACACCGGCTCCTGGGACAGCGGCCAGTGGGATGCGCCGTCCGAATACTTTCACCCTCAACCCAAACCGAAATCCAAAATGAAACGTACCAATTACTACCCCAGCCGCATCGGCGACCAGGTGAACTGGCTCGACAACTACGCGGCGAAACTGCCCACCTATGGGGCCACGCTCGGCGTCATCGCGGGCGACGTCACCGCCAGCGTCAATGACGCGAAGTATGCCAACTATGTGCTGGGTGTCTGGCTCGCCGCCGTGCGCAATTTCTCCCCCTCCACCACCGATGCGGTGGATGACGTGCTCACCGGCGGTGGCACGGGCGTGATGGTGCTGCCCACCTTCACCGCGCCCGCGCTGCCCGCCGGGGTCACCGCCACGCTGCCGGGCACGCTCACGCGCATCTTTGCCCTCATCGCGAAGATGAAGCTCAGCGCAGGCTACACGGAGGCCATCGGCACCGATCTGGGCATCATCGGCGCGGAAGCGACGGAAAAGACCGTGCCCAAATTCCTCGCCGACCTGCAGCAAGGCGGCGGCTGCCAGTGCGTGAAGCTCACCTTCTACAAATACACCCACATGGGCGTGCACATCGAAAGCCGTCGCGGCACCGGCGCGTGGGAGTTCCTCTCTGTGGACACCGAAAGCCCCTATGTGGACGAGCGCCCGCTGCTGACCGCCGGTGCGCCGGAAGTGCGCGAATACCGCATGCGCTTCTGGGACAAAGGCACCCCGAACGGCGACTGGACGGATGTGGTGAAGGTGACGGTGAGTCCGTGATGTCCTTTCCAACCCCAGAGAACACCGAGAGGCACAGAGTCTCAAACTCATCCCTCGGTGTTCCTCGGTGATCTCTGTGGTGAACCTCAACCTCTTCTAAAACGATGCCCTTCGATCCCACCAAGCCCGCGA
>JBDHQD010000007.1:0-265662 GCA_039806835.1 Prosthecobacter sp.
ACGTGCACCGTTTACTGCCAGGACTACCGGGGTATCTAATCCCGTTTGCTCCCCTGGCCTTCGTGCCTCAGTGTCAGTAACTGCCCAGTGACCTGCCTTCGCCGTTGGTATTCCTCTAGATATCTGCGCATTTCACTGCTACACCTAGAATTCTAGTCACCTCTTCAGTACTCTAGCATGGTAGTATCGGATGCAATTCCGAGGTTGAGCCCCGGGCTTTCACATCTGACTTACCACGCCACCTACGCACCCTTTACGCCCAGTGATTCCGAACAACGCTTGAGACCTCTGTATTACCGCGGCTGCTGGCACAGAGTTAGCCGTCTCTTCCTCTTGCGGTACCATCAATTTGCAAAGGTGTTAGCTCTGCAACCTTGTTCTCGCATGACAGGAGTTTACAATCCGAAGACCTTATCCTCCACGCGGCGTCGCTCCATCAGGGTTGCCCCCATTGTGAAAGATTCTCGACTGCTGCCACCCGTAGGTGTCTGGACCGTGTCTCAGTTCCAGTGTGGCTGGTCGTCCTCTAAGACCAGCTACCCGTCGTAGCCTTGGTGGGCCATTACCCCGCCAACTAGCTGATAGGCCGCGGACCAATCGGGAAGTGACAGGCCTTGCGGTCCCCGTCTTTGATCTCTCGATCACATGCGGTATTAATCCAAGTTTCCCTGGGCTATCCCCCGCTTCCCGGAATGTATCCACGTGTTACGCACCCGTTCGCCACTAGACCATCGCGATATTGCTACCTCAATGATCCCGTTCGACTTGCATGTCTTATCCACGCCGCCAGCGTTCGTTCTGAGCCAGAATCAAACTCTCCAAAAAATTGGTGCTGGCTTGTTTAAAGCCAGCCAAATTGACTGTGTCTGTTTAAACCACAGACACCTGCGCACTTTCGCGCGCAGCGCACAATTTAGCCTTTTGTTTTCTAGCGAAATTGCGCCGTTTTCACTTCGCAATCATCGCTTCTGTTTTCTAAAAGATCATTTCTGATTTTCAGAAGTTGTGAGCCGCTTTCCGCTTCTCGCCTCTCCTTTTTTCAGCCCGCGTTTTTCGCTGCGGGACGGAGAGATTAGTACAACTCAGAAACCCTGCAACATGATTTTGAAGTTTTTTTATCGCGATGTGTTTCGCGCCTCGAAGTTTTTTCAAAATTCATCCGGTCTGCTGCTTGACAGACTCACAAAGACCGTTCGCCCGCGTGCTTCACCACACAGTTCGTCATTCGCTTTTCCGCGCTCTTCCGATCACATGCTGCGCTGCTTCTTCATCACGCGATACACCAGCCACGCTGCGATGTTGATCACCGCCATCGCCGCAAGCAACTGAGCGAGCGTGGTGGCGAGGCTTCCTTTGCCCAAGCCGCTGCCCACAAGGCTGAAGGCAACATTCAGCGGCAAATAACCGAGTCCCGTGCCGAGTAGAAATCGCGAATGACGTACCGGTGTCATCCCAAGCAACACGTTCAACACGAGCCCAGGCACCATCAGTTGCCGCACCCAAAAAACGCGCATGACCGAGGGCTTTTTGAGCAGCTTCTTCAACCACGGCCATTTCTCTGCGCGCGACTCCGCTGCGCGGCGAAATCCATGACGTGATAAAACAAACGCGCCATACGATCCCATCGTCGATCCGAACAACGAAAGGATCAGCCCCTCGCCAAAGCCGAAGATGAGACCTGCGGCAGCACACATGGGCAGTCGAGGCACGCCCATCATCACCACTGCGGCACATGCGATCACAAATACGCCATGCGCCATCCAACCAAACTCGCGCACGAGTTTTTTCCAGGCATCGACTTCCGTGATCCACGCCTTCAGTGGCGTGAAATGCGCCAACGCCATGAATGCAGCCACCAGCAACACGGCCAGCAGCACCTGGCGCGTCTCTTTGTTCAAGGCACGAGAGGTCTCCTGCTCCGCCTCAGTGGAGGTGATGATGTCGAGCTCCTCTGGCTCCTGCGTGCGGTCGTCAGACATCGCGGTTATTGCAGCTTCCACAGCTTTGCATCACTGCGCACGTAGATGGCGCCGCCAGAGATCGCCGGCGTGGTCAGCACGGTCTCTTTCAATTCTATCGTCTGCGTGACGGCACCCTCCGGCACCTCGGGATCCACCACTTGGAAAATGCCGCGTTCATTCACGCAGTAGATGTGTTTCCCCGCTGCCACCGGCGAGCCGCTGAATGGCCCTTTCAGACGCAACTTCCATAATTCATCGCCATTCTTGGCATCCGCCTTGAGCAGCACTCCGGCACTATTCATCACATAAAGGAAATCGCCCAACACCAGCGGACTGGCGGTGCCGGGCCTGAGCTTCTCATTCCGCCAGAGTTGTGTCACGGCTCCAGATTCAGGTGCGAGCGCCGTGATGCCATTCGACACCGCGTACAGCACGCCTGCATGCACCACGCTCGAAGGGATCGTGCTCGCCCCATCACTGTAATTCCACACCGTCTTCCCTGTCTCGGGATCGATGCCGAGGATGCCCTTGCTCGATTGCAAGGCCGCCACGCCTTTGATCAGTGTGGCACTCGTCCAGTTCGCTGCTTTGGGTCGTTCCAGCTTCCATTTGTTGATGCCCGTGGCCACATCGAGGCCCGCAGCAAAGGATTCCGCGTCATTCTCGCTCTGCACCACGAGGGTATTGCCGACCACCACAGGCGACTGCGACATGCCGATGCTATTACTCGCGTTCGGGTAGTCATACGTCAGACCGCGCAGCCAGAGCAGATTGCCATCCAGATCAAAGGCGTAGAGATCATTCGATGAAAACAACGCGAAAATCCGCTCTCCGTCGCTGCATGGCGTATTCGCGGCGACGCATGTCTTCGGATGCGTCATCGTCCGTCCTGTCGCGCGCATCACCCGCTCCCATCGGCGGCTGCCGTCTGCTGCATTAAAGCAGAAAACATGCAACGACTCCTGGCCTGGCCCGCTGGAGCACGTCACAAACACCCTGTCTCCCACGATGATCGGTGTGGAGAGTCCTCGCCCAGGCAGATCCACCGTCCACGCGATCTTCAAAGCATCCGCAGGCGCTTTCGTTTCCGTAGAAACGGCCGTCGCACCGGGGCCGCGGAATTGCAGCCAGTCAGCTTGCGCGGAATTTGCCGCCACGCCCAGCAGTGCACACATCAAGATCGTCTTCATCTTCATCATGAGAGGGTTCTTTCTTATTTCGCAGCCAGGATCGCCGTCCCCGTCGCATCGCACACGCGGAGTTGGAATTCCCATTCCACTGTCCATTGCTCCGTCTGCTCGTTCTGACAGCACTTCACCAAGATGGTGTTCTTTCCTTTCTTGAGGTGGCAGGGGAGTTTGTATTGATCGAGCTTGGCACCGCGGTGGTATTCATCGCGAGCAAAGAGCAGTTCGCCATTGAGCCACACCTTCCAGCCGTTCTTGCAGCCGATGCGGATTTCCGCCAGGCGATCTTCCTCACTGAAAAAATCCGTCGCCGCATAGCCCACCACGCTCTTCTCCATGCCAAAGGGCTTGTTGAAGTCGATCTTCCCGTACTCGTCCTTGCTGGTGAAATCGACCCACTTCGCCTCTTTGCCTTTGCCCTCGTAAGCCGCGTCAAACTTCAGCTCCTTTTCCGGTGGATACACCGTGTCGAAGCCGCCGCGCTCCGCGTTGCTGAACGGCGCGATCATCTTCCAGCTCATGAGAAAGCCGAAATGTTTTGGCAAATCCACCTGCTGCCCCAGATCGCGCAGCTTCTTCGTCAGTGCCTTGATCTGGTCTTCATCACGCGCACCGCTCAGACCTTTGCGGTAAGCCGCAATCGCATTCCCAGTCTCCTTCTTCTCCAGTGCCGCGTCTCCCGCTTCGATCAGCTTCGCCACCGGATGCCGCCGCAGATCCGAGCTCGGGTCATCGAGCAGCGTCGGCGTCAAATCCTCCGCCAGCTTCGCATCCGCGCGATGGATCAGATCAAACGCCACCACACGCGCACCTGGGCTGTTCGCCGTGTCCTTTAAAAACGCCACCAGTGTCTCGGTCGGCATCTTCTTTGCCTTCATCGCCTCATCCGCGATCACGCCCACCGCCGCGCGCAGCCAGTTCTCCGCCAGTGGATTCGCGCCATTCATGCCTTTCAGCACCTGCGGCAGTGCCGTGGCGTCCGCCTTCACGATTTCCCGCCACGCCTTGCCCGCCGCCTCGTTCCCCTGTCCTTCCTTCTTCACGCTGCGCAGCGCCTCGATCGATTTCGACAAATCCTCCGCCGCACTCAAAGGCAGGCCGACCAGGGCGAACAATAACGCGAATTTCAACTTCATGACGTGATTCCAGATGCTTTCACAAAGAACGCACCGCGCCAAGCTTGAGTTTCGGTGAGTACTGATTCACTGAACGACCCCATGCTCTCCGTCTCCAACGTCAGCAAAACCTACGCCGGCCGCACTTTGTTCAGCCAGGTGTCGTTTCACATCAATCGTGGCGAGAAGATCGGCCTCATCGGTCCGAATGGAGCGGGCAAATCGACGTTGTTCTCATTGTTGCTGCGGGACGCGGAGCCGGACGAGGGAAAGGTGATGATGGAACGCGGCATCACCTTTGGCTTCCTGCCGCAGGAGAGCGCGCCGATCGACGATGTGACGGTTTTGGAACTGGCGACGGGCCATGTCGATGAACATCATCGCTGGGAGGTCGAGCCGAAGGCCAAGCGCATCCTCAGCGGCCTCGCGTTTCGTGAATCGGACTTTGAGCGCAACGCCCGCACGCTCAGCGGCGGCTGGGTGATGCGCGCGCATCTCGCGCGGCTGCTTGTGCAGGAGCCGGACCTGCTGCTGCTCGACGAACCGACGAACCATCTCGATCTCGAATCGCTCATCTGGTTCCAGGATTACCTGCTTGGCTATCCGGGAGCCATTTTGATGATCTCGCATGACCGCGAGTTTTTGAATTCGCTCTGCGACAGCATCCTCGAAGTCGCGCACAGCAAGATCACGCGCTACACCGGCAACTACGACGACTACCTGCGCGAAAAAACCGCACGCATGGAGCAGATGCAGGGCGCTTACGACAACCAGCAGCGCGAGCTGGCCAAGATGCAAGCCTGGGTGGATAAGTTCAAGGCGAAGGCCAATTTCGCCTCCCGCGCACAGGACAAGGCGAAGATGATCGAGCGCATCGAGAAGATCGAAGCACCGGTCGCCGATGCCAAAACGGTCAAGTTTCGCTTCCCGCAGCCGCCACGCAGCGGCCAACGCGTGATCCGGCTCAAGGATGTCGATTTCGCATACGGCGCGCAGCCAGTTTACAACGGCCTCGGCCTCGAAATCGAGCGCGGCCAGCGCACCGTGCTCGTGGGGCCGAACGGCGCGGGCAAATCGACGTTACTCAAACTTCTCGCGGGTGCTCTGACAGCCCAGAGCGGCACGCGTGAGCTCGGCCACAACGTGAAGCTCGGCTACTTCGCGCAGTATCGCGGCGATGTGCTGAACATGCGCCACACCGTGCTCGAGTCCGCGATGGACCTGCCCAGCCGCCCTGGTGAAAATTTGAGCCGCACCCTGCTCGGTTCATTCCTGTTTCACGGTGATGATGTGTTCAAGCCTGTCGGCGTGCTCAGCGGTGGTGAAAAATCACGCCTCGTGCTCGTGCGCCTGTTGCTCGATCCGCCGAACTTTCTGCTCATGGATGAGCCAACCACGCATCTCGACATGGGCAGCATCGACGCGCTCATCAACGCGCTCGACCAATACGAAGGCACGCTCGTGTTCATCAGCCACGACGTTCACTTCATCCGCAAGATGGCGAAAACGGTACTGCATGTGAGCGCCGGTGTTTTGACGCCCTATGCGGGCGATTATCAATACTACCTCGACAAAACCAAGGCCGGTAGCGCGCGCGAAGCACTCACGGCCACGCTCCGCAACGCGCAGCCGGCGAATTGGACGCCGCCAGTCACTCGCGAACCGCCGAAGTCGAAAGAGCAAAAGCGTCTCGAAGCCGAAGCCCGTAACGCGCGCAGCAAGGCGAAGAAAGAAGCCGAGCAACGCATCGCCAAGATCGAAGCCGAACTCGCCACGCTCGATCAACGCAAGCACGAGATCGTCGGCCTGCTCCAAGACGAAGCGACGTATGCCGATGCGGCGAAGTTCCGCGCGTTGAGCACTGAATTGGAGGCCCTGGAGCCGAAGATCGCGAAGCTGACGACGGATTGGGAGAAAGAAGCCGCCGCACTTGAAAAGAGTGCTGCATGACGCGCGCTGAGAGGCGAGCCTCCTCTCTGCTCACGCAGGCGTTTCCTCACTCCGCCGCGCCAGGTCGCAGCCAGTAGAGCACACTCATGCGCACAGCGATGCCGTTTTCGACCTGCTGGTTGATGAGGCACTTCTCGTAGTTCATCCCCGCGTCGGTGATCTCGACACCGCGATTCACCGGGCCTGGGTGCATGAGGTGGAGACCACGCTCACGCAGAATCTCCACGCGCTGATCCGTGAGGCCGTAGTTGCGATGATATTCGGCAGCGCTCGGCACAAAAGGCTCGTCGATGCGCTCTCCTTGCACGCGCAGGAGATACACCACGTCTGGCCGCCAGTCGAAGGCGTCGCGCCAGTTGCCAAACTGCGGAATCTCTGGCGGTGCTTCACGCGGCATCATGGATCCCGGTGCCAGATAGGCCACGCTCATGCCGAGGCGGCGGAAAATGAGACTGGTGCTGCGCGCGACGCGGGAGTGCTGGATGTCGCCGACGATGAGCGCGCGGCAGCCGCGCAGGTCTTTGTGAATCTCCCGCAGGGTGAAAGCGTCCAGCAACGCCTGCGTGGGATGCGCATGCCAGCCATCACCGGCATTGATGACGCTGGCGCGTGTGTTTCTGCCGATGAGTCCAGGGATGCCCGCCTGCTTGTGCCGCACGATGATGTAATCGACGCGCATGGCCTCCAGCGTCTCGACGGTATCGAGCACGGATTCTCCTTTCACCACGCTGCTGGATTCGATGTCGAAGTGCGTCACGTCAGCACTGAGCCGACTGGCGGCGACTTCAAAACTGGAGCGCGTGCGCGTGGATGGCTCGTAGAAAAGTGTGAGCATCGTGCGGCCTTTGAGCGTCGGCACTTTCTTCACGCTGCGCTTAAAGAGCTCTTTGAACGGCACAGCGTTGTCGAGCACGAACGCGATCTCCTCATCTGTGAGGGAAGCGATGTCGAGAAGGTCTTTGCGCGGAGTCATCGGGCGGGCGGTTGGGTTTGCACAGTGCAAGAATCGTGGCCGTCCACTTCTTCAAAACACACGGCCACACGCTCACCGGGAGCGAGGGTGATCTTGAGTGCCGTAAAGTCTGGCTGCACCGGCAGCTCGCGGCCACTGCGATCCACCAGTGTGGCAAGCTGCACGCGCTGCGGACGGCCAAAGTTCAGCAGCTCATCCAGCGCGGCGCGCACACTGCGTCCGGTGAAGATGACTTCATCACAGAGCACGACGGTGAGGCCGTCGATGTCGAATGGGATGTCCGAGCCTTCGAGCTTGGGCACCATTTGGAAGGTGTCCAGATCGTCACGGTATTGCGTGATGTCGATGGTACCGACGAGCACTTGCAGGTCACTTTTTTTACTGATCTCTGCCGCGATGCGCTGCGCCAGCGGCACGCCGCGTGTGAAAATCCCTGCGAGTGCGATGGTCCCGGCTCCCTGATTGGCTTTGCAGATTTCCTCTGCCAAGGCGCTCACCCCTGCGGCCATCTGGGCCTTGGTGAGGAGGGTGCGTTCTTCTGCGGGCATGGTGGAGTGTGTGCGCGGACAGTCCGGTGATTCGCCACCTTGTCAAATCGGCGGCCATTGGCCTCGGGGGTTGCAAAGAGGACGCGGCTTTGGTTTGATAGGCCGATGTATCTCCTTCCCCGTGTTTTCCTACCACTCTCACTCTGTGGGCTGCTGGCGAGCTGCGATCATCTAAAGAATGAAAAGCTGCTCCTCACCATGCACGTCCAGTCGATGGAGGTCGAGCACCCGCGCGAGATCATGACCATTCCCATCGGCGACCAGCAGATGACCTTCAAAAAGATTCCTGAGTTCAGCCAGCGCAGCATTGCCGCCTTCGATCCCTTCCCCGCCGAGGATGGGCAGGGTTTCGGCGCGCTGCTCCAGCTCGACGCGAAGGGCCGCAACGCGCTGGAAACCGTCTCCCGCCTGGAGGGCGGCATGGCGATGCTCACCATGTCCAATGCCGTGCCCATCGACATGGTCGAACTGGACAAGCCCATCAGCGACGGACGCTTCACCATCTGGCGCGGGCTCTCGCAGGAAACGATCGACTTGATGGACAAAAAATACCCGCGCATCAAGCACATGAAGTCCGCCTCCCGCTGGTTGGACATGCTGCCCTCCACCGAGAAGGAAAAGTCACAAGCCCTGCGCACTGCGCGTGAAGCTGAAGCTGCGGAAAAAGCGGCGCAGCGCGCCAAAGAACGCGGCGTCGTGCCGAAGGCACCCACGACGCGCGACATTCCGCTGGAGGGATTCAAGCCACCAGGCACATGAAACGACACGCCGCTCTGACCCTTTTGGCACTGTTCCTTTTTGTCACGCACGCATCAGCACAGACGCTGCTGCTGCCCACCGACAACCGCGCGCTGTTTGATCGGCCTGCGGATTTCTTTCAGTTCGTCGATCGCGATTTTGAAGGGGAGAAAAGCACTCCGTGGGAGGGCGGGCAGTTCGGGTTTGTGCGTGATCCACGGCGCTACGGAAAGAGCATCGCCTACGCGCGCTTTCACGAAGGCCTCGACATCAAGCCCCTACAACGCGACGCCAAAGGCAATCCGCGCGATGAAGTGCGCGCCATCGCCGATGGCATCGTGGCGTATGTCACGCCCACGGCGGGGCTGAGCAACTACGGTCGCTACATCGTGGTGAAGCATGACCTCTCTGACGGCTCATTTTATTCGCTCTACGCCCATCTCAGCGAAGCCCGTGTCACCATCGGCCAAAGAGTGACGGCTGGCACGGTGCTCGGCGTGCTCGGCTACACGGGCAGCGGCATCAACCAGCGGCGGGCGCATGTGCATGTGGAGTTGAATCTGTTTCTCTCCCGGCGCTTCGATGATTGGCATGCAGCGAACTTTGCCACACCGAATCACCACGGCGTCTTCAACGGCTTGAACCTCATCGGCCTCGATTTGCAGGCGCTCTACCTCGCACAGCACAAAAATCCTGCGGCGAGTGTCGCCGGTGCTGTGCGCGCGACTGCGAGCGGCTACCGCGTGGCCGTGCCGGGTGAGGCGGAGATGGAGATCATCAAAAACTATCCCTGGCTGCTCGATGGGTCACGCCCTGTGGGCAAACCCGCGAGCTGGGAAGTGACGTTCAGCGGCTGGGGACTGCCGCTGGCGGTGAAGCCCTCGAACACGCCCGTCTCACAGCCGGTGGTGACGTGGGTGAAAGACGCGGGCATTCCGCATTACTCACACACTCGCGGCTGCGTCACGGGCAGTGGCAGCACCGGCAAGCTCACCACGGAAGGGCTGCGTTTCGTGAAGTTGGTGAGCGGTTGGTTTTAGCACTCATCGCGCAGTCATGCGCGGCGTTGGCCATCCGCTCCTGAGTCGTCTCACGGCTTTGCTTTCGGCTCCGGCACATAGAAGCGGCCCATGTGCTCCAGGATTTTCGCGCGCAGCTCCTCGCCGTCGATCTCGCCATTGTGACGGAAGATGACCGCGCCTCCCGGAGCCACGACCAGCGTGTGCGGAATCGGGCCGGGCCACTCAGGATCGAGCGCCTTGATGAGCTCTTCGTGGCTGGCTCCTTTGAAGACATAGGCATTGCCTTTGCGCCCCTCTGCCTTGAGGGAGGGCTTCAGTTTGTCCGGCACGAGAGCGTTGTTTTTCTCCAGGAAAGCCCGCACCTCACCGAGGGTTTCGGGATCATCGATGCTGATGCTGATGAATTCGAAATCGCGCAGGCCAAATTTCCGCTGCGTGGCGACGAGCTGCGGAAACTCCTGCACGCACGGCCCACACCATGTGGCCCACACATTGAAGAGGCGCACCTTCTTCGTGTCATTCTTCCGCAAGGCCTCGATGCCTTTGGCGTCGATCAGTTCGACCACGACTTCTCCCTTCTCCCATTTCTCGTTGTCGGTGGCGACCTGCTGGCGCTTGCCCGCCCATTTGGTGGAGCAGCCGTGCGGCTTGGTCACTTCGACAGGCACCGGCTTACCCTCCAGCAGCGCTACGATGGCGTTGCGCGCGTCTGGAGCAGTCACCGTGGTTTCATCGGCATAGCGCGAATCATCGAGCCGACCCTGATAGCGGAGTTTGCGCTCTTGATCGAAAAGAAACACATGCGGCGTGGCGAGGCAGCCGTAGGCGAGCGCCGTTTTCTGCGTGTCGCCGTCATAGAGGTAGTCGAAGTTGAACTTTTGCTCCTCCGCGTGGCGCTTCATCTCGGGAAAGCTGTCGTTGTACTTCGAGTAGCCGAGTTCATCGGGGCGCAACGCGGCGGGGTCGTTCGGATTGATCGCCACCAGTTTGAAGCCCTTGCCTTTGAACTCCTTCACCAACTTCTTGATGCGTCCCTCCGCCGCCTGCGAAGTCGGGCAGTGATTGCTGAGGAACGCCACCATCAGCAGCTTGGCATTCGCGTAATCTTTGAGCGTGTGCTTCTCCTCGTCGATGCCGATCAAATCGAAGTCCGGGGCCGCATCGCCGATCTTGAGTTCATGAAAACCCTCTGGCAGCGAGGAGGACGACGGCTTCTTCGACTTGGCGGGCGTTTCAGCGAACACGAATCCGGTCAGCAGCGATGTCAGCAAGAGGACATGGAGTTGGTTCATGATTGGGGTCATAAAGGTTTCGCGGTCTGGCAATTCCAACACAGCTCAAACGAGGCCGGATTGGATTCTTTGCACGCAGGGCAGAGCCATTCGTCATTCCCGACGGCGGCTCCGAAATGCTCCTGCAAAAGCGCCTTTGCCTCCTCGACTCGGTTTTCATCGACCACGCACAACGCCGGATCGAGGATGGGTGTGTGGGAATATCCCAGAAGGCTCACTCCGAGCGTCTGCGTGTGCTCGTTCTGGATGAAGCAAACAATCCCTGCGGCTTCGAGGATGCTCTTGGCATAGCCAACGCGCGTGGAATCCTGCGCCGTGAACACCGTGGTCATGCTGGCATTGAAGCACCTGCGCTGCGTTTGACCAGCCTCAAACCTCAAACTCATCCGCCGGATCAAATGGCGGCATGGGCACGTTGATGATCTTCATTTTTCCAACGGCACGATGCACGCAGCCGGGGCGAATCATCACGGCAGTCATCGGTTTCAGCGGAATGATCTGCCCATCGGCTTCGAGATGGCCCTCGCCTTCGAGCACGATGTAGATCTCCGTCATCTTCTCGTGCCAATGCGCCCGCGAGTCCGCGTGGATGTCCGTGAGATGCACGGTGGCCAGCGTGTTCCAGTCCTCTTTGAACGCACGCCGCGCCTGCCCGCAGGGACAGGGTGTCGGCGGAATTTCATCCAGTTGAGCGACAGCGAAACGGGGCGCGGACATGGAATGACAAATGGCTACTGACGGCGGTGCTCTTTGGCAAAGGTTGCCGCGTCACGGGCGGCGTGCAGCACATAAAGAATTCGGACGCCACTGTTGTCCGGCAAAGGACGGTAGTAGATGAGGTAGTTCGGATAGGTTGTGACCGTCATCATTCGGATGCCACGAAGAATTCTTCGGACGGGGTTGTATTCAGTGCCAAGCATCGGCTGTCCGGCCAAGAGCATGAAAGTCTCGCGAATAGCTCTCACGACGTTTCTCGCTGCATCAGGATTGTCCAGGATGATGTATTCAGCGATCTCCACAAGGTCGATGTCCTCGACATCTGGGTGCATGTGTTCATGCAGATCAAACATGAGTTTGGCGCTGGCGAACTCTTTCCATGGCCTTTTCCATAACGCGCTCCACCAAGTCGTGAGGGACAGGCACAAAAGGCCCTTTGTCGCGCTCTTCCAGAATGTCTTCAAGCTGCTGCCTCGCTGGATCCGACTCCTGTTCGTCTTTCAATGACACCGCGAAAAAGGAGGAGAGGTAGCTTTCAGGCGTCTCGTTTTTTTCCTTGGCCTTGCGGTTGAGGAGCGGCACCAGCGTTTCAGGAAGGTGGATCGTGAACTCAGGCATGGTGGGAGATTAACATGCCGCTGGAATAGCGGCACGGCTTTTTTACAATGCCGCCAATGCCGCAGCGGCCACTTCCGCTGTCTGTTCGAGGTCTTCCTTGCTGTGCGCTAGGCTGATGAAGCCGGTCTCAAACTGGCTCGGCGCAAAATAAACACCGTGGTCGAGGCAGTGATGGAAGAATTTGCGGAAGGCGGCGAGATCGCTCGTCTTCGCGTCTTGGAGACTGTGGACTTCCTTCTCGGTGAAGAAGAGGCAGAACATGCTGCCTCGGCGATACCACTTGTAGCCGAGGCCTTTTTTCTTCAGCACATCGAGCACGGCGTCCTCCATGATCTGACCGAGTTTTTCGAGCACGGTGTAGCCATTCAACCGATCCAACTCGCGGAGCTGTGCCAGACCAGCGGCGAGCGCGACAGGACTGCCGCTGAGCGTACCGGCCTGATACACCGGGCCGACTGGCGCGAGGTGATCCATGATGTCCGCACGACCGCCAAAGGCTCCGACGGGCAAACCGCCGCCGATGACTTTGCCGAGGCAAGTGAGGTCCGGCGTGATCTTCTCCAACTCCTGCACGCCGCCTTTGGCAAGGCGGAAGCCGGTCATGACTTCGTCGAAAATGAGCAGCGCGCCGTGCTTCGCGGTGATGTCGCGCAGCTTTTGCAGGAAGCCGGGCTTGGGCAGAATGAGGCCCGCGTTGGCTGGATACGGCTCGACGATGACGCAGGCGATTTCGTGACCTTGTTTCTCAAACAGCTCCTCCAATGCCGCTTCGTCATTGAAAGGCAGAACGCTGGTGAGTTCCGCGAAGTTCTTCGGCACGCCCGCGCTGTCGGGATTGCCATGCGTGAGCGCGCCACTGCCCGCAGCGACGAGCAGGCTGTCGCTGTGGCCGTGGTAGCAGCCGTCGAATTTCACCAGACGGTCGCGCTTGGTGAAGCCACGCGCGAGACGGATCGCGCTCATCGTCGCCTCCGTGCCACTGCTGACCATGCGCACTTTTTGAATGCTCGGCACCCACTCACAGATCGTCTTCGCCATCTCCACCTCGAAGAGATTCGGGATGCCGAAGCTCACGCCCTCCTTCGCCGCGCGGTGGATCGCCTCGATGACCGGAATGGGCGCATGGCCGAGGATCGCCGGCCCCCAGGTACCGATGTAGTCGATCATGCAGTGGTCATCGACATCGTAGATGCGGCAGCCCTTGGCGCGCTTCACGAAAAACGGTTCGCCACCGACATTGCGAAAAGCGCGCACGGGCGAGTTCACCCCGCCGGGAATGTATTGTTTGGCGAGATCAAAGAGCTTGGTGGAAAGAGGTCCGTTGGGCATGGAGGAGGAGATGACGAATGACTGCGCGGCAGGGATACGCGAAAGTCGCAAACCGTCGAACAAAAGGTTCAGCAAGGAAGCAGGCGACGCAGCAACGTCCTGCCACACACCCCCAGCCGCCGCCACTGTTCCGGCGTCACGAACAGCGCGTAAAACGACACCATCTGCACGCTGAAGAAGATCAGGTTCTTCATCATCAACGCGATCATGAGATGCAGACCGATTCCAGTCACAAAGGCGATAGGCCGCAGCTTCTGCACGCAGAAGAGCACGGGTGCCTCCAGTTCAAAAAGAAGCGTGGTCCACTGCATCGTCGTCCAGCTCCACACCGGCAGGGTGCGCAGGCACCACGCTGCGAAATCGGTGCGGAACACTCCCTGCATCAGCGTGTAAAGCACGTCATTGTGTTTCAGCCAGTCGCCGCTGAATCCCTTCGCGATGCCAGATGCCAGATACATGCAGATCAGCGTGCCCTGCACCAGCCGCACCGGCACCGCGCTGATCATGAGCCGCTTGCTGGCGGCATCCTGTATGTAGCCGGGCGTTAGCAGCAGGATACCATAGACCCCGACAAACAGCTTGCTGATGGAGGAGGCGGACATCCAATCCACGCCCTGCGTGTAGAGGGCGCAGGCAAAGAGCCCCAGCAGTGCCAGCCGCCGCACCTTGTTTAAGATCAGACCCGCTGCGGAAAGACAGATCGCCACCGCCAGCACCACAGCTCCAGCCGCGTTCAGCAGCGGCAGCGGCTCCGGGCAGCCGACCGCCGCGAGTTCCGCTGCGTTGAGATGAAAGCCTTCCTCCGTCAGCCATTCCCGCCAGGAGAGGCCCAGCCAGCCGAGACGCAGCAGGAACGTCGCGGTGAAAAGCACTTCAAACACCCGCAGCGGCAGCGCGTCGATGTCATCAACCAGGGCAGTAACACAGCGGCTCAGCAGGCCATTGCCGCGAGTCCCGGAAGTGCTGGCGTTGTTCATGGGAAAAAGGCGGCAGCCAGCGTGACCTCAGGCATTGGCCGACGGAGCGGCGGCAGGCGCACGGCGGAAAATCCTTGGCTGCGGCACTGGCACCGGCACCGTTGATTTGGATTGCATCGGCGTGGCACGGCCGTTCACGACTTCATACTCGCCGAGCTTGCTCACCCGTGTCGGCGCATGCAGAGCCTCATCACCATCCCAATGTCCGGCAGGGAAAGCCAGCTCCGGCGTGTTCGTCTGCCAGGAGCGGTGGAGATAGCGCACACCGGTGACCTGCTGGCCGGTCTGTTGCTCCAGCTTTTGGACCATCCACACCGCCAGACGACGGCGCAGGCTCTCGCCGATCTTTTTGCTCCGGGTGTCCCCGAGGATGCGATCCATGCGCTGCCGGTATCCGGTGGCTGGCATAGGTGACACCTCCGCCATGTCGAGCGCATGCCATTCTCCGCTTCCTACCCGACGTATTTCGATGTGCCAGTCGGACCAAGTGGAGCAACGCAAGGTGAACAAGCCGGCGGCATTGTACTGCTGCCACAAACGATCCGGCACCCTTACAGGCAGTCGGCCCAATTTGGTACCTGCCCAGAAAAATGGAATGATCCACACCACTCCACCGGCGGCAAGTAAGCATATGTTCTTTATTCTGCCGGTCATGCTGAAACTCAGAAGACGGAGAAACATAAGTCAGTCTCTAGCAGGCAATTTAACGCGGAACCTATTGTAGTCTTGGGAGTCAACTTCAGCGAATTCACGTGTCTTTTCTGGCCCCAATAGCAGACTTATTTCTTGGATATACACAGCCCGCTCGGCTTCAATGACTCTGATTGATTTCATCACTTCGTTAATCCCTTCCTTTTGAGCGTTTGTTCGTATTGAGGTCAGCCGTGCTTCTCTGTCCCTGATGATGTCAAGGATCGCTTGCCGGTCAGCATTGCTTAAATTCCACTTATTGAACAGCGGCTGGTATACTTGCTCCAGTCGCTGCATCGCCTTGTTCACCATGCCGTGTTGCACTTCTTCTGTCATGAGAAGGGCGGCCTTTCTACCTAAAGAATTCGTTTTTTCTCGCATCTCATCCACTTGCCTTTTGGCGTCTTCGGTCATCACGCCGGATTTTTTTGTTTCTGAATACCTCTCCACCTCCTTGTCAGCTTCTAAATTCGACGCACGGTCAGTGGTAATAGGGCGGGATGCCGGTTTGTTCGGCAAGGGTTTTCCCCTTTGAGAGAAAATGAAAACACCAATCAGTGGCATTAATAAAAGAGCAACGGTGAATAAAGGTTTCATTTTGGGGATACTGTTACTTTAAAACGCGTGCCTTGTGGGGCTTCGCTCAAGGCACGCAATGCATCAATTTAATATCAGAATTCGCGCCATTACGGGTTGTCCTGCGGGTTGTCCTGCGGGTTGTCCTGCGGGTTGTCTTGCGGGTTGTCTTGAGGACAAAGTGAGGACAAAGTGTCTGTCCCTTTATACACTCTTCGGTTCATCATTTCCCGTTGGGTACGTTGCTTGGCTTCTCGTGCGATTTGATCTTCGATTTGAGCCAACTGCTTATAGCGCGACTCACCTAAAACGGACTTAAGTCGAGACTCAGCAGTTAGGCTCTCGATGAGAATATCAGAATTACGATTTCGCGCACCAGCGACTCCCATTTTTAAAGATTCTGCAGATAGCTGTAATAGGTTTGCTTCCCGCATTTGAATTACATCTATTATCTCGTTAACTTTATATTGATCCAGTTTCCAACTATCGAATAATGGCTGACAATACTTTTGTATCATTTTAACCTTAGCCTTCAACATTGATTGCCTAGCTTTAGGGTCGCTCACCGATTCTGCCAACCTAGCACTCTCTTCGTCGATTTTTATGATTGCACTTTCACTAATAAAGAAGTGCTTTTTCTCTGGAAAATCTATCTTTGTAGAACTTGCCTTATTGGCGTTAATTTGATTTTTAACAATAACTTGTTTGGTGACACCCTTATCTGAGGAAGAACTCATAGCATAGAACAACACTATCGCGACAATTGGGATGCTAGCCAAAATTAGAGTTGGAAGTTGTTTCATAGAGTTCTGATGCTATGCAACGCCATGGCAAATGACGAATGAAAATTTATCCCTTACAGAAACTTGGCATCGAATTGAGAAAGTGATTTCGAGCATCCCGTGGTAGGTTGGCGGTGGTAATCCCATGTAGGATGATAATTTTCGGCAAAGGCAGTTTGGCGAACGAGTTGCTGCTCATCCACCCACAGTCACACTGACTTCCGTGCTCCACCGACCGATCTGGGCATCGTCCACATGTTAAATGGCGCGGTACGTCCAGCGGGTGAGTGTGGCGGGATGGGGAGCGGTGTCGGTGTAGCCGGGGGTGGTGTCGATGGTGAGCAGCGTCCAGCCAGCAGCACCTCGGCACTTCCCGCTTGAAAAATCACCAGCCGCGTTACCGCCGCCGTTAGTCGCTGCCCGTTCAACCGGCAGCATGACGTGCTGCTGGGAACTCAAGGGCCATGGAAAACACACATTCATGATTTCTCCGATTGGCCGTTGTTTAATCAGGATGCGCATGAAGTGACAATCTTTTTTGTGCGCAGGCCGGAACGTGTTGGCAGAGATGATTCAGGCTGAACGCCTCACAGAGGCAGAAAAAATTCGGGCTGGCCCACCTTTCGAGTTCATCCCGGAAGCGGATGAGAAGATGACAGGCATGGGCCATCTGAGCGTCGTTGGAAATGGATAAATCACCACAAAGTTCACGGTGAGAACAGAGGCTGCCTCTCCCTGTTTCCCGATCTCTGCGCACACGCTCCTCTGCGGTTCATCCCTCTGATGTAACAACGACTCACTGAAATCCGTGTCTGCGGGAGCGCGGCTCTCCGAAGCCGCAGCATGGCTCTACAAAAGCACGGGCTGCATGTCGCCAGACTCCAAGACATCGAGGATCACTGTGTTACACCTTGTCATGGTGGACCCTCGGCTCATCGCGAGGATGCCTGCTGCGGACTGGAAATCCGCGCTCCTTTCCCTGAGGCACTACCGTACATGTTGTTTGCAAGGTGCGGGATGCTCCGTGGAAAAATGCCAAGCATTTAGAGCATGGAGAATGAAGATCGAAGGGATACGCGAAACTCCCCGAGCGTCGAACAAAAGGTTCAGCACCGAGCGATGATCTCCGAGCGGATGAGCGGTGCTTCGAGGGTTGTGCGATTCCGCAGCTCTCGCACATTCTTTGCCCTCGCCGATTTCGGCTTCATGTGCTTTTTGACCTTCCCTCATGCCTGCCACCGCCCCGATCACCAACATCTCCTGCTACCAGTTTGCGCCGCTCTCCGGCCTGAAGGAAATGCGCGCGCAACTGCTCGCGCTGTGCAAAGAGCGCGGACTCAAAGGCACGATCCTGCTCAGCGAGGAAGGCATCAATCTCTTCATCGCCGGTGTGCGTGCTGATGTGGATGCGCTGGTGGATCATCTGCGCGGCATCCCTGGTCTTGAGGGTCTGAAACCGAAATACAGCGACAGCGCGGAGCAGCCCTTCCGCCGCATGCTCGTGCGCATCAAAAAAGAGATCATCGCCTTCGGAGTCGAAGGCATCGAGCCAGCGAAGTACACCTCTCCACGGCTGGAGCCCAAGGTGCTCAAACAGTGGCTCGACGAAGGCCGCCCGGTCGTGCTCTACGACACACGCAACGACTACGAAGTGAAGCTCGGCACTTTCAAAGGTGCCGTGGTGGCTGGCATCGACCACTTCCGCGACTTCCCCGCTGCGGTCGCCAAGCTGCCGCCGGAACTCAAGAAAGCGGAGATCGTGTCTTTCTGCACCGGCGGCATCCGCTGCGAGAAGGCCGCGCCGTTCATGGAGCGCGCGGGCTTTGAGCACGTCTGGCAGCTCGAGGGCGGCATCTTGAAGTACTTCGAGGAATGCGGCGGCGCGCATTACGACGGCGAATGCTTTGTCTTTGACCAGCGCGTGGGTGTCGATCCCGCGCTGGCGGAGACAGATTCCGCGCAGTGTTTTGCATGCCAGACACCGCTCACGGCAGCAGATCAGGCCGATCCACGCTACGTGGTGCATGAGTCCTGCCCGTATTGTTTCAAAACGAGCGAGCAACAGCAGCGTGAGCAGATCGAGCAGCGCCACGCCGCCATCCGCGCAGCCACCACGCCGCTGCCGGGCAGTGTCCCCTACGATCACGAACGCCCGCTGCACATCCCCGCTGCGTGCGATCAAAAAACTGTCGTCGATGCCTTCGACCACGTCATGCCGCACATCGGGCGCGAAGTCTGGCTGCAAACCGCGCAGAACGGCCGCCTCACCGACAAGCACGGTCGTGCCGTCGCCGCGACTCATGTTGTGCGCGCGGGTGAGCACTACCTGCATCACACCCCCGCGCTGCGGGAGCCGGACGTGAGCGCGGACATCCGCGTGCTCTTCGAGGACGAGGCCATTCTCGTCATTCACAAGCCCGCGCCGCTGCCAGTGCACGTCGGCGGCCGCTTCAATCGCAACACCTTGCAACACATCCTCAACATCGTCTGGCACCCGCTGCGCCCGCGCACCGTGCATCGCCTCGATGCCAACACCACCGGCATCATGCTGCTGTGCAAGACGCAGCACTTCGCGCGCCTCGTGCAGCCGCAGTTCGAGCGCGGCGAAGTCGAGAAAATCTACCTCGCTCGCGTGCATGGCCATCCGGCGCAGGATGAATTCACCTGCGATGCGCCCATGAGCGCGGAAGCAGGCAAACTCGGCGGACGCAACGTCGAGGAAGGCGGTTTGGAGGCGAGAACGGTATTCCGTGTGCTCAGTCGCGACACCGACGGCACTGCCTTGATCGAAGCGTGCCCGATCACCGGACGCACGAATCAAATCCGCATCCACCTCTGGCATCTCGGCCACTCCATCGTCGGCGACGCCACGTATTTACCCGGCGGTGAGATCGGCGAGACTCAAACCCTCGCCGTCACGGACCCGCCGCTGTGCCTGCACGCCTGGAAGCTCGCCTTCACTCATCCGCTGACGCAACAGCGCATGACATTTGAGGCCGGACACCCCGCGTGGGCGGCTGTTTGAGAAAGAACAAACTCCATTCACAGGAGAACCCATTCACCGCCGTCACCAGCATCTTGCCTGTGCGCCAGGCCAGAGTTGAAGGACGCGCAATGCAGCATCGGCTCTGACGAGCTGACGCTTGAGGATCGCAGAACGGAACCCCACGTAGCGGAATGCGTCAGCATTCCGACCTTAGAATCGCGTGATGTATCCCCATTTCACGAGCCTCGATAAAGGGATCGAAAGGTTGCCTTCGCGGCTACAACGGCCGTGCGCGCGCAGGGTTCAAAGCGCGCATGGCCACTTTCTCATCTGTTTTTTGCTCCACCTTCCTAAAACACTGCGCGCCACGCCAGCGCGTGATGCTCTGCATCGTCCGCATCGCTCTCGACTGCTGACATCACTGCGGCACCGAGCCCGACCAACACCGCCAGGGGGAAGATCAGGATCAGCATCGGCAGCAGGATGATGAAGGCCAGCGGCGCGAGCACCAGAGAAAGCATGAGACTCTTCCAGCTAAACTGCCGCAGACTCAGCCCCACGGGAGGGCTCCCGCGCCCACCGCTTTCGATGTAAACATGCTCCTGCCGCAGCCAGACGAGCAGCGGGCGGATGGCTTTGCGGAAGGGACGCAGCAGCAATGCCTGGATGCGGCGTACATGCCAGACGTGGTGGAGGTTCCGATTGATGAAACGCGCTTCGGCGTTCTTGGCACTGGCAGCCTGCTGAAACGAGGCCGCCTGATTTTGGGTATCAGGGATCGTGTTCATGGTGTTTGGCTTGTGTGGATATAAAACGTCCTGCCAACCCTCATGTTAGCAGATTTCATCCTCACAGCGTACCAACCATTGGGCCGCCGGTGCCAGGTGCCGCAGCCGCCTTGCCTTACTTGATCACCGGGCGCAGCACCATGTTGCGGTAATCCACGTTCGTGTGATCGCCCTGGAGATAGATCGGGCCGGGCTTGAATTCATCGCTCGTCATCGCGCCGCCGGTGCAGCCGAGCACGGGCTGGTTGTCGATGATGGTCTTGCCATTCAAGATGACCGTGAGGTGGCGATCCACCAGCGTGATGTCCAGCGTCTGCCACTCGCCGATGGGTTTTTCCGCCGCCACACTCGGAGTGATGCGGCTGTAAAGCGCGCCCATGTGATGAGAGTCGAGCGGCTGGCCAAAGCTTTCCATCACCTGCACTTCGTAAATGCCGCGCAGATAGATGCCGCTGTTGCTGCCCTCCTGCGTGCGCACCTCGGTCTTCAGATTGAAGTCCTCAAACTCCGCGTCTGTGCGCAGGTTGCCGAAATGCTTGCCCTTCTCCTTCGTCACGCGGTTCTGCAGCACGCCATCGACCACACTCCAGCCATTGTCGGCTTCCTTCAGCAAGCGCCAACCGGTCAGGTCTCTGCCATTCAAAAGTTGAATCGGCGCGCCAAACTTCACCTTGGAGAGATCCGGAGCCGGAGGGACATCTGGGATGCGCTTGCCGCTGAATTCCGCCAGCTTGCCCATTTCCTTGCCCGCAGGATTTTTCTTCGAGGTCGTGAGCTTCAAGGACTCGCCATCGGCTTTCGCCGTGATCGTCTCGATGGCTGTCAGCTTGCCTTCTTTGTTCTTATGCTCGCGCGTCACGATCAAGGTGTCGCCTTCCACCTTCGTGCCGGCTGTCGGCAAAACACTGCCACCGCCCCACAGGACGCTGGAGCTGAGAGCGCCGTCCTTGGACTCCACCCCGAGCCAACCCGCGCCGCCGCCTGGGATCGTCAGTGCCCAGCGACCGATGAATGGATTGTCCGCCGCATGCAAAACGGTACCGAGGGAAAAGACTGCCGCGAGGGAGAACGTGCGAATCGAGAGGAGCATGAGAGGTGAGTTGGGGGGGTGAGTTAGGCGAGGTTTAACGAAATCATTTCTTCTGATCCTTCACACAGTCAGCATCAGGAGGTGTCGGCATGCCAGTTTGATCGACCGGATGATTGAAAAGATAATGCCACACCGCCTCGTGGAGGAATTTGCCATCCTTGCCCTTCACCGCAGCACCACCGGGCACCACGGAGCTGTGCGCCCGTTTCGCATTGCCCTGCACATCGGCATCCGTGATGAGGCGGCGCGTGTTTTGAAACGGTGCCATGCTCACATCGACATTCACGATGGGCCCATAGGCGTTCAGCCCCATCATCTCCCACGAGCGGCAGTAATGATCTCCCGTCCAGCCGCTATCGAGCACATGGCTGAAACCAAAAATGCGGTTCCCCGGTGTCGCGGAGGGCAGCGACTGCCAGCTTTCGAGCTGATCTCGCGGCCCGCAGAAACACACCACGCGATCCACCTTCTGATGCTTCGCAAAACGGGCCGATGTCGTCGCGCCATGCGAAGAACCTGAAACGATCACCTTATCCCAGCGCAGGCCTTTGCCGTCCTCGCTGAGGAACTGTCCCCACTTCCCCTCGGGCTTCTCCTTGGCCAGCCACTTCACGAATTGCAACGCGCGCTCCATCATGCCATCCGGCTGCGGGATGCTCACGAGGTCGCTGTGATCCTCGCCCGTCGCCGCTTCGAGGCGGATGTCTCCCAGCGTCTTGCCATCATCGCGCCGCGCCGCCGGGATGATGCCGAACCACTTGTTCGCGTAATGCACCTGGATCGCGTGCAGTCCGTAGCTGTTCAGCCGCTCAAACAACGGCCCGCTGTGCCCCATCAGCCAGATCACCAGCTTGCCTTGCAGCTTCACGCTGGTGTCCACGCTGGCATGCTGCAGGTCCTGCGGTTTGCCCTTCTTGTCGGTGAACACAAAGTCGATCTCAGGATGCTCCTTCGCACGCGGATCGATCTCGCTCGCACGCTTCGTGATCGTTTCGACGGCGAAGGAACTGGCCGACAGTGCAAACAAACAGGCAAGGAGGGTCTTCATAAGGTTTTTTCAGGATTCAAATCTTCGTCCTGCGGAGTAGGTGCCTACGCTGCGGATCGTCGCGCCGTCAACACGCGTTTGTTCCAGCGCCTTTTGCACACGCGGATCGGCCTCGGAGCCTTCGATCTCGATGTAAAAGTGATACGTGTTCGGCTGGCCGCGGATCGGGCGCGATTCAAGGCGCTTCATGTTGATGCCGCCCTCACTCAATGGCGTGAGAAAACGGCACAGGCTGCCGGGACGATCCGGCAGCTCAAACACAAACGCCGTGCGATTGTGTTCGAGCGTTGGCGTGTTCGCCGCATGTCCGATGAGATAGAACTGCGTGATGTTCGGCACCTCGCCCGCGATGGGGAAATGCAAGACCTGCAACGCATACCGCTGCGCATTTTGCCGTGGGCCAATCGCCGCCGCTCCAGGTGTCGCCACGGCTTTTTCCGCCGCCTTGGCCGTGCTCGGCTCCACCACGCGCTTCACATCGGGATAATTCGCCTTCAGCCACTCGTCGCCGTGATAAAACGGCATCGCGTGCGAGTGAATCGACACGATTTTCTCCCCTTCCCGCCCCAACAGCGCCAGTTTCACGTCCAGCGTCAGTTCTTCGAGAATGTGCAGCGCACAGCGCGCATCCACAAAACGATCCACCGTGTCGATGATGAAGCCGCCGGATGAATTCTCGATCGGCACGATGCCCTGCGCGTCAGGATTCGCCGCGAGGAAGTCAAACACATCTCCCACATTGTCCCGCAGGCTCACCGCCACGCCGGGAAAACGCATCTGTGTGATCAGATGAGAAAAACTCCCCTCTGGTCCGAGGCAAGCGATGGTGGCTGGTTCATTCATGCGCCGCGCATGCTGCGGTGGTGCGCGCGTGTGGTCAAGTTGAGTGATCCATCTTCGTAGCGGAAGGCGTCAGCCTTCCGACGAACGTCTCTTCGCTCGCACCATTTCAGAAGGCAAGCGGTAGAGGAAGACGTGAGTCTTCCCCCGAGCGTCCCCCGGTTCACGCCATTCTCAGAAGGCAAGCGGACGCCTGCCTCTACGGCCCATCGCATCACCGCTGGCATTCCCGCCACAGATCATGTTCCTTTCCCCATGCATCGCCGCTGGAAAATCGTGGTCATCACCCTGCTCGCCCTCGCGGCGGGTGGCTGGTGGGGCTTGCCGTGGCTGGTGCCGCTGCCGGATGCGCTGCTGAATCCTCCACGCGCCTCGATGCTCTACCTCGCCCGCGATGGCACACCGCTGCGGCATCTGCTCGATGAAAATGGCAATCGCGCAGCACCGCCCACGGCCTTCGCGGAGATTCCGCAGCCGCTGGTGCATGCGCTGCTCGCCGCGGAGGACAAACGATTCTTCTCGCATGGCGGCGTCGATGTGATCGCCATCGCCCGCGCGGCATGGAGCAACGCGCAGAGCAAACGCATCGTCTCCGGCGCATCGACGATTCATCAGCAGCTCATCAAAAACACCTCATCGCGCCCAGGAGCGCGCACACTGTGGGTCAAATGCGTCGAGGCATTGCAAGCGCGCCGCCTCGCCATGTCGTGGAGCCGCGAGGACGTGTTCGCCGCTTACGCCAACCGCATTTCCTTCGGCAATCTCATGACCGGTGCAGCGACAGCAGCCTCCGGTTACTTTCACAAACCGCTGAGCGATCTCACACCTGCCGAATGCGCGCTGCTGGCCGCGCTTCCGCAGTCGCCCACACGGCTGAATCCTTTTCGCAATCTCGAAGCCGTGTTGCCACGTCAACGGCGCATTCTTGATACGATGCGCAAACTCGGCTGGCTCGATGACGAACAGCATCGCGTCGCCTTGAATCAAAACATCGTGCTGCAACGCTTCAGCGGCGGCTTCGAGGCACCGCATGCGATAGCCATGCTGCGCGGCGCATCGAGCGCACCGGTCATTCGCACCACCCTCGACCTCGCGTTGCAGCAGCAGGTCGAAATCATCGTCGCGCAGCGTTTGGAGGCACTGCGCCACCGCCACGTCACACACGGCGCGGTCGTGGTGATCGAAAACGCCACCGGCGCGGTGCGCGCGCTCGCCGGATCGCGCGATTTCTTCGCGAGCAAGGGCGGCCAACTCAACGGTGCCTGGGCACCGCACTCGCCCGGCTCCGCGATGAAGCCGTTCACCTATTTGATCGCTTTTGAGCGCGGCGCGACGCCTGCGAGCATCGTCGCCGATTTGCCGATCGAGTTTGTCACCACCAGCGGCACTTACCGGCCGGAGAATTATTCCCTGCGCAGCTACGGGCCGATGACGTATCGCTACGCGCTGGGCAACTCGCTCAACATCTCCGCCGTGCGCGTGCTCGACTCCATCGGCGGCGCGGAGACGCTGCTGCCTCGACTGCGCGAACTCGGCCTGAGCACACTCACCGAAAACGCCACGCACTACGGACTCGGCCTCACGATTGGCAACGCCTCCGTGCGCCTCATCGAACTCACGAATGCCTATGCCTGCCTCGCGCGCCTTGGCCGCTTCAAGCCATGGACGTTGCAGAGTGACGCTCCCTCTTCCGAAGAACAACGGTTGCTCGGTGAGAACGAGAGCTGGCTCATCGCTGACATCCTCAGCGACAATCAGGCGCGCGAGATGTCTTTTGGCCGCCATTCCGTGCTGCGTCTGCCGTTCAAATGCGCCGTCAAAACGGGCACCAGCTCTTCCTTTCGCGACAACTGGACGCTCGGTTTCACACCGGAGTTCACCGTCGGCGTCTGGGTGGGAAATTTCGACAACACGCCGATGCAGGATGTCAGCGGCGTCACCGGCGCGGGGCCGATCTTTCGCGATGTGATGCTGCACCTGCATGAAAAACATCCCGCCACATGGTTTGCACAGCCCGCAGCCATCAAACACACCCGCATCGACCCGCGCACTGGCAAACGCCTCACGCCACAAACACCGCCGGCACGTTTGAGCCGCGAAGAATTCTTCGTCGGTGCCCGCCTGCCTCCCGTCGCACAAGCGAGCGATTACGACACACAGGGTCGGGCGATTCTGCCACGCGAATACGCCGATTGGGTCAAAAGCAGTGCCAACTGGCTCGGCGATCTCGTCACCATCGCTGAAACCGATGCACGTCCGCAACTCCGCATCACTCATCCCGTTCCCGGCACCGTCGTCATTCTCGATCCCGACATCCGCAATCGCGGCAATCGCCTCCTGCTGCAAGCCACCGGCTCAACGCAGCCGCGCTGGAGCTGCCCAACGCTCGAACTCCTCGCCGAAGACCACCACACCTTTGCCCTCCTCAAACCCGGACGCCATGTGATCGAACTGCACGACGAAGCGAATGGATTGAGCGCGAAGACTTTTATCATCGTGCAAGAGGAGTAGCCCGATCCACCGCGAGGATGCATGCGCCCCGCGATGCCGCCGCATTTCTCTCGCTTTTTTCCTCCGCCATCCGCTAGGCTTCGCGTTTCTCACCATGGAAACGCCACTCTCGCCTCTCGACTTCGCCCGTCGTGCACGCCGCTTGTATGCCGACCGAGAAGCCGTGGTCGATGGCGAGCACCGCTTCACCTATCGCGAATTTTTTGAGCGCTGCGACCGCTGGTCATCCGCGCTGCAAAAACTCGGCGTGCAGCCCGGCGATCGCGTCGCCACCATCGCGCCGAACACGCATGCGCATCTGGAGGCGTTTTACGCTTTGCCGCAAATCGGCGCAGTGATCGTGCCGATCAATTTTCGCCTCACCGCCGCCGACTTTGCCTACATCCTGAAGCACAGCGGCGCGTGCGCGGTCTGCGTGCATGCCGATTACCTCGACGCAGTCGATTCGATTCGCGATCAGGTGCCCGACGTGAAGCATTTCATCGCTTTCACCGGCAAGAAAACCGGCTGGATCGACTACGAGACCACGCTGGCGGCGGCTGTGCTTGACTTCACGCCTGCGGAGGTCGTGGAGACGGAAATGGTCGCACTGAACTACACCAGCGGCACCACGGCGAATCCGAAGGGCGTGATGGTCACCCACCGCAACACCGCTTTCAACATCATGGGCCATCTCATGCACACGCGCCTCACCGCCGCAGATCGTTACCTGTGGGTGCTGCCGATGTTTCATGCGAACGGCTGGTGCTTCGTGTGGACGATCACCGCCGTCGGCGGACGCCATGTCTGCATTCCGAAGGCCGATCCGCGTGTGATTTTTGAAACGATCATCCGCGAAGGCATCACGCTGCTCTGCGCCGCGCCGACCGTGCTCATCAGCATCGCCAACGCGCCGGAAGAACTGCGCAAACAGGCACCGCGCGGTGTGCGTGTCTTCACCGCCGGCGCGCCGCCCGCCGCAGCCACGATCGAGCGTGTGGAAGGCGAGTTCGGCTGGGAAATCATCCACGTTTACGGCCTGACGGAAGTTTCGCCGATCGTCACCATCAGCGAGTCGCGCCCCGAGCATGCATCGCTCGATCCCACTGCACGCGCCGTCATCAAAGCACGGCAAGGGGTCGAATATCTCGCGAATGCGGAGGTGCGCGTCGTCGATGACGAAGGCCGAGAAGTCCCGCGCGACGGTGCGACGATGGGCGAGATCCTCATGCGCGGCAATGCGGTGATGAAAGGTTACTACAACGATCCCGCTGCCACCGCGAAGGCCATCCGCGACGGATGGTTTCACAGCGGCGATGCCGCAGTTGTGCATCCCGATGGCTACATCGAAATCCGCGACCGTTGGAAGGACATCATCATCAGCGGCGGCGAAAACATCTCTTCCATCGAAGTCGAGGGCGTGCTGCTGCGACATCCCGCCGTGCAGGAAGTCGCCGTCGTCGGCCTGCCGCACGAAAAATGGGGCGAGACGCCGCAAGCCTTCATCGTCCTCAAACCCGGCACTGAAACCACGCCCGAAGCACTGCGCTTGTTTTGCCGCGAGCACCTCGCGCATTTCAAAGTGCCGCACGGCTTCGCATTCATCGCCGAGCTGCCCAAAACGGCGACGGGCAAGATTCAAAAGTACGTTCTGCGCGGTGGACGAGCGAACATCGCGAAGCAGTGATCGTCGCTTCACGAGAATGTCATGCGTGTTGTTTCGGGCGGGCCGGAGGTCCGCAGGATATTAGCCGGTGGTGAAGCGCAACCGCGAAGCGGTGCAGCGAAAACCACCGAACCAGCGCAGCCAACACACCATGCGGAAGATTGCGTCCCGGAGGGACGCGAGAAGGGCACGCGGAGATCAATGCGCACATTTGCGAAACGTATTCGCACGCTTCTTGCGCCCCTCCTGGGGCGCAGTCTGATTGGAGACGATGGTCAATTCGTTTCCGGTGGTTTCACCACCGGCTAATCTCTTTCGAGCCTTCGGCTCGATGAATTTCGCCAAGACTCAAACTCACCGCCCTGCGAGCTTTCCATCCTCCATATGCACGGTTCCACCGCGCACCTCGATCTTCTCCCGCGCCTGCTCCACCGGCACATGGCGCGGCGTGTTTGCCGCCGCACCTTGCGGGCGCGCCCAGCGGATGCCGTTCGCGATCACGCGTTGCACGTCGGGGTGATGGTAGATCGGATACACTTCGTGCCCCGGGCTGAAGTAAAAGATGCGCCCGCTGCCGCGTGTCCACGTCGCGCCGCTGCGGAACACCTCGCCACCTTGAAACCACGAGACAAAGATCAACTCTTCCGGCGTCGGAATGCCGAACGGCTCGCCATACATCTCCGACTGCTCGATTTCAATGCAGTCGCCAATGCCCGCAGCGATCGGATGTCCAGGATTCACCACCCACACGCGCTCACGCTCGCCCGCCTCGCGCCAGCACAGCGCGCAACTCGTGCCCATGAGCCGCTTGAAGATTTTCGACCAGTGACCGGAGTGCAGCACGATCAATCCCATGCCCGCCAGCACGCGTTGCTGCACACGCGTCACCGTTTCATCGAGCACCTGATCATGCGCCGCATGCCCCCACCACAACAGCACATCGGTTTGATCCAACACCCCATCCGGCAAGCCTTGCTCTGGCTCATCGAGCGTCGCCGTGCGGATGATAAAATCCTCATGCGCGCCCAAAACCTCCGCCAGCAGCCCGTGAATGCCTTGGGGGTAAATCGCCGCCACCGCCGGATTTTGACGCTCGTGCACGAATTCGTTCCAGATAGTAACACGGATGGGCGTGGACATGGCGAAGGATAAACGGAGTAAAACAGCCTCTTTGGATGCTTTCTTCATCTTGAGCGTGCTTGGTAAAAGCCAAGGTCAAACTGTCATTTTACCAAGATGATCTTGAATCGCGCCTGCCTCACGAGCCGGAGGCTCGAAAGAAATTAGCCGGTGGTGAAACCACCGGACAACGCCGCAACCCCACACGTCCGCGCCCTGAAAGGGCGCAAGAATCCTCCGCTACCACAAAAACCGCTCCTCATATGCCACCATGCCGCGTTTCAGCATTGCCACGTATTCTTCCTGGAAGGTTTTCACGCGATGATGCTCTTCCTGATTCAAAACATAGGCCCGCACCGCCTCCAAATCGGGCGCAGCGAAGGTGAACGCGCCGTAGCCCTCCTGCCATGCAAAGCCCGCCAGTCGCAGTTCGTCGTGAATCCAGCGTGAAGATTCGCTCTTCACTTCCCGCATCACATCCGCGAGACAATGCGTCGCCCGCAAACCGGCGGCAATGTGGATATGATCCCCCGTGCCACCCACCGCATGCGCGATGCCATCCATGTTCCGCAGAATGCCGCCGATGTATTCGTGAACACGTTTGCGATCAGTCGGTGAGAGCCATTGCTCGCGATTCTTCGTGCTGAACACGAGATGGTAATGCAACGAGAGATGCGTCGAAGGCATGAGAGGAGCGTTTCAGATTGAGTGAAGAACCGCAACGATGATTTTACGGCCATCGCGTTGGATTGGGCACCGGCACAAAAGAAGCCCAGTATTGCCAATTCGCGTTCTGTCAGGCCGTGCCGGAGGCACGAAAGATTTTAGCCGGTGGTGAAACCACCGGACAGGCACGCCTAACATGCCCTAACATCCACCGCGCCCTGAAAGGGCGCGAGAGGCGCACGCGGGGTCCGACGCGTAACATCACCGTACGACATTCGTCCCCTTCTCGCGCCCCTGCCGGGGCGCATCCTTGATTCGGGGACGGTGGGACGATTCGTTTCCGGTGGTTCCCGGTCGCTCCGTGACCTGCACCACCGGCTAATCTCTTTCGAGCCTCCGGCTCTGTCCGAGTTCAATCTTTGCCCTTCATGGAAGCTCGAATGGCCCCGATAAGCAGGTTGTCCACAATCTTCAGCGGCGAAGTATCCCAAGGAAAATCATCCAACGTCCAGGTGGTGATTTGGTGTTGAAATAATGCATTACTCACAACAGGCTCAAAGAAAGACGAGATCAGTTCTCTCAGTGTGGCCCATTCTTTTTCCTTGTCGTTTCGAATGTTCTTATTCCCCAACAAATAAGCCAAAGTGTACTGTCGATCCACTGGCGGAATTAGATGAGGCAAAGCGTGAGCCATCACCTTGGAGTTTCCAACAAGAGATGTCTCGCTCTCCATTACTTTTAGTCGTACGAATATCTGTTTTAGGAGAAGCCATTCCGCCTCATGAAGTTGGGATATGTTGAATTGTGACGCCTCACAAATCATGTCCCACACTTCCTCCAATGAACTGCGGTAGGCACCAAAATCCTTCATTTTAGATCCTCCTGGCCCCATACGATGCATTCCCCATGCAGCCAGCATGGCGTATGAAGCCTCGGTAAATGCCTCGCAGTTCAAGCGCGTTTCTAATGCTCGCGTATGAAAATGGAGACTGGGCCCATTGAAAATAGCCGCTTGGTAGAAAGTGTGGTGGAAGACATCAAGGTTCTCGATAATCTCGCAGACTTTAGTATGTGGCATTGATGGGCTTCGATAAGGTTATCTGATGTATAACTTCAATGCTTCACCGAGCAGCCCGGGCCCACCGTCTGGAAGAAGTCGTTTCCTTTGTCATCGATCAGGATGAACGCGGGGAAGTCTTCGACTTCGATCTTCCAGATGGCTTCCATACCGAGTTCGGGGAACTCGACGACTTCGACCTTTTTGATGTTCTCTTTGGCGAGGATGGCCGCAGGGCCGCCGATGCTGCCGAGGTAGAAGCCGCCGTGCTTTTTGCAGGCGTCGGTGACTTGCTGGCCGCGATTTCCCTTCGCGATCATGATCATGCTGCCGCCGTGGCTTTGGAAGAGATCGACGTAGCTGTCCATGCGTCCTGCCGTGGTGGGGCCGAAGCTGCCGCTGGGCATGCCGGCGGGAGTTTTGGCGGGACCGGCGTAATAGACGGGGTGATTCTTGAAGTAATCCGGCAGCGGTTTGCCAGCGTCGAGCAGCTCCTTGAGCTTCGCATGCGCGATGTCGCGCGCGACGATGATGGGGCCGCTGATGAGCAGGCGTGTGGTGGTGGGATACTTGCTGAGTTCGGCGCGAATCTCGGCCATGGGGCGGTTCGTGTCGATGCGCACGGCGTTGGTGTCTTTGCGATGTCGCAACTCCTCGGGGATGTATTGCAGCGGGTTCGTTTCGAGTTTTTCAATGAACACGCCGTCACGCGTGATCTTGCCCTTCGCCTGACGATCTGCGGAGCAGGAAACACCGATGCCGATGGGCAGTGACGCGCCGTGACGCGGCAGGCGGATGACGCGCACATCGAGCGCGAAGTATTTGCCGCCAAACTGCGCGCCGATGCCACACTCGCGCGCGGCCTGGAGCATCTGTGCTTCGAGATCGAGGTCGCGGAAGGCGCGGCCGTGCTCGTTGCCGGTGGTGGGCAGGTTGTCGTATTCCTTCGTGGAGGCGAGCTTGACGTGTTTCATCGTCGATTCCGCCGAGGTGCCGCCGATGACGAAGGTCAGATGGTAAGGCGGGCATGCGGCGGTGCCAAGCGTGACCATCTTGTCGGTCAAAAATTTCACGATGCTCTTCGGATTGAGCACGGCGCGGGTTTCTTGATACAGGAAGGCCTTGTTCGCCGAGCCGCCGCCTTTGGCGATGAAGAGGAATTTGTACGCGTCGCCATCGGTGGCATACAAATCGAGCTGCGCGGGCAGGTTGGTGCCGGTGTTCTTTTCGTCGAACATGTTCAGCGCGGCGTTTTGCGAGTAGCGCAGGTTGTTCTCCGTGTAGGCGAGATAGACGCCCTTCGAGAGCGCGGCCTCGTCACCGCCGCCGGTCCAGACCTGCTGGCCTTTTTTGCCCATGATGATGGCGGTGCCGGTGTCCTGGCAGAAGGGCAGCAAGCCTGCGGAGGCCACGTCGGCGTTTTTTAGCATTGTCAGCGCGACCATGCGGTCGTTTTCACTCGCCTCGGGGTCATCGAGGATCGCGGCGACCTGCTTGAGGTGCTTCGGGCGGAGGAAGAAATTGATGTCGTGGAAGGCCTGGTTCGCCAGCAGCGTGAGTGCCTCGGGATCGACGACGAGCATTTCCTTGTCGCCAATCTTTTCGATGCGGACGTGTTCCTTGGTCAGCAGGCGGTATTCGGTGTCGTCGGTGCCGAGTTCGAGGAGCGGCTGGTAATGAAAGGGGGGCGTGGGCATGATGTGAGAGTTGAGTTTGATAGGGATACGACGACGGGCAACGAGGGAAAGGCACATTTTGCGCGTTGCGACTTTGCTGCGCGAAGGATAGGTTCGCCCTGTCATGGCAGCCATCATCAATCTCGAAGAAAACCTCGGGAAGGTCGTCGGGAAGCGTGTGCCTCCGAAGGACGCGTTGATGAGTTACATGAAGACTGCCGAGGAGTCCCGTCGGTGGAAGGCAGCCTTCGGGGCTCCACGCGTTCCGAAAGGTCTCTATCGATTCAAAACCCATGAGGAGGCTGACGCATGGCTCTGGAAGATGATCACCCGCCCGAAAGCGAAGGAATAGCAGGCGAGTGCCGCGAGCCAAGCCTCGAAGATCTGGCGAAGCTGTGTGGTGACCTCAACGCCGCAGGTGCGAAGTATGTGGTCGTTGGCGGTTTCGCGATCATCCAAGCGGGCTATCCGCGACGAACGATGGACATCGATCTGCTTGTCGATGTTTCTGTGGAGAACGAAAAGCGGTTGGTGGAGGCTTTGCTCAAGCTACCGGATCAAGCGATTCAAGAGATGCGTCCCGGTGAGGTCGGCGAGGCAGGAGTTGTCCGAGTGGCCGATGACTTCATGGTGGATCTCATGAAAAGCGGCTGCGGTGTGACCTATCACGACGCGATCAAGGACGCCGTGTGGCGTGAACTGGCCGGCATCCGTATTCCGTTCGCCTCCAAGGCAACCCTTTGGAAGATGAAGCAGACCCTTCGGGAAAAGGATATTCCGGATCGCTTGTTCCTGCGCCAAGCATTGGAACGCGAAGGAATTCCCCTCGATCCTCCTTTGCCGACGCAGCCTGATCCTCTGGCGCACATTCCCGGCTGGCTGCGCTGGTTGATTGCGAAGCTCTTCAAAAAACCTTGAGGCTCACGTCACAAACACCGCCCGCTTCCAGATCGGCACGCAGGTTTTGATCTCCTTCAAATACCAGCGGCACAGGTCGAAGGACTCCGCGCTGTGCTTCGTGCGCACCTTGATGATGATGCTCGGCTGCTCCGCGGCCACGAAGCCAAGGCGATGCTGAATGAACACGCGATGCGGGCCGTGCTCACGCTCGCCTCGTTCAACGAGTTCCTGCAGCATCTTTTCCGCCATCGGCAGATACGCGCTGTAGTCGATGCCTGAAATTGGCCTGCCATCCTCCTCGCCACGCACGACGCCAAGAAACTGCGCCTCCGCGCCTTCGCCGGATTTGAAGACCGTCGTGGCGGGTTGGATGGGCTCTGCGTTCAAGATGAAGACGGGCGGCATGGTAAAAGGCGCGAAGCTCTACCACAGAGTTCACAGAGGAGCACAGAGATATGAATTCTAAACTCTGTGCCTCTCCGTGCCCTCTGTGGTGAAATCAAGACGCGCCCGCCGCAGCCCGATGGCCGATGGAGCATAAAACTTGTCCGTTCTGATGGCTTTCTGATAGCGTTGGTTTTCGCCTAGCCATGAAAACTCTCTCCGCGCTCCTCTGTGCCCTCTCTGTGGTGAATCTCCACGCCGCCACGCAGATCACCTGGAAGCGCCAGCAGCTCCACGGCGACTTTTACTCCGAGGGCGCCGCCATCGGCGACATCAATGGCGACGGCAAACCGGACGTGGTCGCGGGGCCGTTTTGGTGGGAAGGCCCCGCCTTCGAGAAAAAGCACGCCTACTACGAGCCAAAGATTTTTTCGATCAACGGCTACTCCGACAACTTCTTCGCCTACGTCCACGATTTGAATGGCGACCAGCGCAACGACATCCTCATCCTCGGCTTCCCCGGCAAGGAGGCGCGACTGTATCTGAATCCCGACACGCGCGACGACAAGCCTTGGCCCATGCACATCGTCGCCGACGTGGTGGACAACGAATCCCCCGTCTTCACCGACATCACGGGCGACGGCAAACCGGAGATTGTATGCAGCACCGGCGGCAAATTCGGCTGGTTCGCGCCGAACTGGGAGAAGCCCACCGAGAAATGGCCCTTCGTCGCCATCACCGACGACATGAAGGTGGCGAAGTTCACCCACGGCCTCGGCGTCGGCGATGTGAACGGCGATGGAAAGCTCGACCTGCTCGAAGCGCGGCGGTGGTGGGAAGCGCCTTCAGCCATTTCAAATTCCAAATCTCAAATTTCAAATGCCCCTCCGTGGCAGCAGCACAACTTCGCCGCCGGTGTCGGCGGTGGCGCGCAGATGTTCGCCTATGACTTCGACGGTAACGGCACGCAGGACGTTTTCACCTCACTCGCCGCCCATCGCTACGGCGTCGCCGTTTTTCTCCAAAACAATCCCGAGCCGAACAAGCCCACCTGGCAGCGCGTGATGCTCGCCTCCGAACAGCCGCAGGACAACGACTACGGCATCGTCTTCTCCCAGCCGCACGCCGCGCACCTCGCGGACATCGACGGCGATGGCATCAAGGACATCGTCACCGGCAAGCGCTACTGGGCGCACAACGGCCACGACCCCGACGAGCGCGGCCACCGCGTCATTTACTGGTATCAAACCAAGCGCGACGGCAAGGGCGGCGTGGATTTCATCCCGCACCTCGTCGATGCCGAAAGCGGCGTGGGCACCGATGTGCAAGTCGGCGACGTGAATGGCGACAAGCTCCCCGATATCGTCGTTGGCAACAAAGGCGGCGTTTTCATCCTCACGCAGCAGCGCAGCGAAACCACCGCCGACCTCACGCCGAAGAAACTCTACGGCCCCGCTTTGAAGCCACAGGCCGACTACGCCAAAGGCCAGTCGCCGCAGGATGCGCTGAAGTCCATCCAGCTCCCCACCGGCTTCAAAGCCGAACTCATCGCCGCAGAGCCGGATGTCGTGCAACCCATCGCGTTCACCTTTGATGAGCGCGGGCGCATCTGGGTCGTGGAGGGAAATAGCTACCCGCAGCCCCGCGAGGTCGGCAAGGGCCAGGACCGCATCAAAATCCTCGAAGACAAAGACGGCGACGGCACCTTCGAGACGAAGAAAATCTTCTGTGAGGGCCTGAACCTCGTCAGCGGCATCGAGTTGGGCTTCGGCGGTGTGTGGGTGGGTGCCGCGCCGTATTTGATGTTCATTCCTGACAAGGATCACGATGACAAACCGGATGCAGCCGAGGTGGAGAATCCCGTTCCCGGTTTGAACTTCAAAGCGCAGATCCTCCTCGACGGCTGGGGCACGCAGGACACCCACGAAACCCTCAACAGCTTCATCTGGGGCCCCGACGGCTGGCTGTATGGCTGCCACGGCGTCTTCACGCACAGCAAGGTCGGCAAACCGGGCACGCCGGATGCCCAGCGCGAGCCGATCAATGCCGGTGTGTGGCGTTACCATCCCGTGCGGCATGAGTTCGAGGTCTTCGCCCACGGCACCAGCAATCCCTGGGGACTCGATTACGACCAGCATGGCGAGTGGTTCGTCACCGCCTGCGTCATTCCGCATCTCTACCACATTGTGCCCGGCGGCAGATACCACCGGCAGGCCGGGCAGCACTTCAACGCCTACACTTACGAGGACATCCAGACCATCGCCGACCACCGGCACTACGCCGGCAATCCGCGCCCTGATGTCACCTTCGACCTCACGACCGGCGCTGGCATCATGAACAACGACACCAACGCGCTCGGCGGTGGCCACGCGCACTGCGGCCTCGCCATCTATCAGAGCAGCCTCTTCCCGCCGACGTATCGCAACCAGCTCCTCTTCGGCAACCTCCACGGCCATCGCCTCGTCGCGAACTACACCGACGTGAAAGGCAGCACCTACATCGGCAAACACGCCGCCGATTTCATGCGCGCGAACGACATGCACTTCATCCCCGTCACGCAGAAAGTCGGCCCGGATGGCGCGCTCTATGTGAGTGACTGGAGCGATCAACAAATCTGCCATCGCGGCAGCAAGGCGGTGGAGCATTGGGACCGCAGCAATGGGCGGATTTACCGGGTGACGTATGAAAGTAGGCTTGCTCGCCAGAGCAAGAATTCTGGTGCTGCGGCGACTTCCCAAGCCCCGAACTCTGGCGAGTTCGCCTACATCCCCACCGCTCCCTTCGATCTCACCAAGGAAAGCGATGAAACCCTCGCCAAACTCGCCGTGCAGACGGAGAACGAGTGGTTTTCACGCATGGCGAGAAGGGTGCTGATGGAAAGGAACGAAAAGGAGAGCATTTTGTCGCCCAACGGGAAGTGGTCCCAGCTCCATCATCAGCTGAGAGACTGGATGGAGAAGACTCAGCAAAATGGAAACATAGGCCGTGAGTTAAAAATCATCTGGCTCAGCAGTTCTCTGGGTGATCCGCCGATGCATTTCGGAGAATTCTACAACAACTACGAAAGCGATCTTGGACGTGCAGCCGGGATCAGGGCTGGGATGCCTTTCTGGCTGCAAGTTAATGAGTCTGACAACCTAGGGCTCGAAAACTTTGCGGAGCAAGTTTCCAAAGAGGCGAGTCCGGTAGTTCGGAGAGAAGTGGCATCACTGCTTGGAAAATGGCCTGTCGAGCATCGTCTTTCCCTCGCCACCGCCCTCCTCAAGCACGGCGAGGACGCGGACGATCCGATGATCCCGCTGCTCATCTGGTATGGCATCGAACCGGTGGTGGCGGCGGATGCGGCGGCGGGCTTGCGGCTCGCGAAGGTGTCGAAGATTCCGAAGGTCACGGAGTTCGTCTACCGCCGCATGGCTGCTGAGGAAGAAGGACGCACCGGCCTGCTCAAGCTGGCGGGCCAGGCCAAGGATGCGACGCAACGGGACATGCTCGTCAAGACCGTGCTCGATGCGGGTCTGGCTGGGAACACCATCACGCAGCCGGAGGATTGGTCCGTGTTGCGCACTAAACTGCTGGCAACGACTCCCTCGGAAGACCCTTATCCGCGCCAGCAGATCATCACCGAACTCGAGGGACTCATGGGTATTCCTCAAGCGCTGGATGGCCTGCGCGCCCTACTGACAGCAGACAAGGCGGCAGACCGCGGAAGCGCATTGAAAATCCTCATCCTGCGCAAAGATGCCAAGACTGCCGGTCGATTGCAGGAAATGCTGGAGTGGAAGCCCATGATCTCACCCAGTGCCCAGCGTAGGCATTTGCAAGCGCTGGCCATCCTCAAGGATCCAAACACGCCTGAAGTCGTGGCGAAACTGCTCAAGGATTTTGAGCCCACTGTTCTTCCTGACGCCATCAACACACTCGCCTCAACCAAGGAAGGCGCGAAAGCCCTCTTGAAAGCCGTGGAGGCCAAGACGGTGCCTGCGACGGCCTTGTCGCCGTTTTTGGTGCGCCAGCTCACGGCCTTCGACGATGCGGAAATCAACGCGCTCATCAAATCCGCCTGGGGCGATGTGAACGCGCCGAAGGCCGATCTCGGCGAACGCACGAAGAAATACAAAACACTGCTCACCCCCGCCGCGCTGGCGAAGGGCGATCTCGCAAAGGGCAAGATGCTCTACATGGCCACCTGCGGCCAATGCCACAAACTGCTTGGCGAAGGACAAAACGTCGGCCCCGACATCACCGGCAGCAATCGCGCTGATTTGAACTACCTGCTGGAGAACGTGCTCGATCCCAACGCCGTTATCGGCAAGGCTTACCAGCTTAATCTTTTCACCATGAAGGACGGCCGTGTGATGAGCGGCGTCATCAAAGACGAAACGCCCGCTGCGGTGAAGATCGCCATGATGGGCGGCGTGGAGTTCACGCTGCCGAAGGCGGACATCGCCAAGCGCGAGGTGTCAAAGCTCAGCACGATGCCGGAGGGGTTGTTCGATGCGCTACAGCCCGCGCAGGTGATTGATTTGGTGAGGTATCTGCAGAGCGGTGCGGGTGGCACGCTGAAGCGTGAACAACGTACAGTTGAAGGCGCGCTCGAAGGCGAAACGATGAAGGTGCTCGAAATCACCGGCGGCAACGCGCGCAAACAAGGCATGACCGGCTTCGGCAGCGAGTGGAGCGGCGGCGCGCAGCTCTGGTGGACCGGCGGCAAGCCGGATCAAAAACTCACGCTGGCGATTCCGGTCAAGGAAGCGGGCAAATACACGCTCTACGGCGCCCTCACGATGGCGCGCGACTACGGCGTGACGAGCATCGCGCTGGATGGCAAGCCGGTGACGTCGTCGTTTGATGGCTTCAACGCAACGAAGGTCATCCACACCGGCGAAAAGGACTGGGGCACACACGAACTCACCGCCGGCGAGCACAAACTCACCTTCACCCTCGCGCCACCGAATCCGGCTGCGGTGCCTTCGAACATGGTCGGCCTGGATTATGTGCGGCTGGAGAAGAAGTAGCGGCCTGCACTTTTTGGCTCTACGATGGCAGCATGACCGACGAAGAACGCATCCTCGCCAAACGCTGGGTGGACACCTGGAAGGCAGCCGGGCCGCTGCTGGAAAAAGTGCGTGAGGATGACATCCGTGCGTCAGTGACGGCAGATGGCTTTCGTGTTTTCGACGGCTTTGTGAAGGCATCGCTGGTCAGCCATCCGCCTCAGCCTTGGTCCGGCCTCGTGGAGCAGCAAAAGTGGTTTAGCAAGTGGCCGCGTGCATGAACTCGGATTTGTTAGACCTTGCGATTGAGATCAACGCGTTCTGTGAACAGCAGGGTTGGAGCTTTTGCATCATCGGCGGCGTGGCGATCCAGCACTGGGGCGAGCAGCGATTCACCAAGGACGTGGACTTCACTGTACTGACGGGCTTCGGTGGTGAAGAGAAGGTGGTGGACGCGCTGCTGGCAAAATATGAGCCGCGCATCAGTGATGCGAAGCCCTTTGGAATCAAGAACAGGGTGCTTCTCATCCGTGCTCCTTCTGGCATGGGGATCGATGTGGCGCTGGGTGCGCTGCCATTTGAGGAGGCTGCCGTTCAGAGGGCTCGAAACATTGAGGTGAGTCCCGGCATCCACCTTCGCCTTTGCACGGCGGAGGACCTCATTGTCATGAAGGCCTTCGCGGATCGTCCGCTCGACTGGAATGACGTGAAGGGCATCATCATCCGGCAGGGAAGCGCGAAGCTGGACTGGCCCTATGTGTTCCAGCATCTCACCCCACTGGCGGAACTGAAGGAGCAACCCGACATCGTCACGCGGCTGCGGGCAATGGCAGGGCAGTGAGCGGGCTCAGCGTTGGGTGAATTGCACCTGATGCGTGACTGCCGCCCTTATCGGGAGGCAGTGACGATTTTGGATTCGATCACGCCTGTGCCAGCGCCTCATCAAACCGCGCGATGAGTTCTTGCGTGTCCTCCAGACCGGCGGACACGCGGATGAGCCAGCGACTGACGCCGACGCTCTCGACCCAGTCGAGCTCTTCGTAATGCGCGAGCAGCGTGTAAGGGCACACGAGCGTGAAGTTCGTGCCGAGGCTGGGGCCTTTGGAAACACGCAGCGCGTCGTAGAATTTCGCGCTCGTTTGTTCCGGATTCTTGAGCGTGAAGGAGAACAGGCAACCGTGACCGCCGTTTTCGCGGCGGATGAATTCGTAGCCGCGTCCGCCTTCCGTCTCAGGATGCCAGAGACGATCCACCTTCGGATGCGCGCGCAGATGATGGACGAGTGCCTTTGCGTTGCGATCCATGACATCGACACGCTGCGCGAAGTCGCGGCTGTTGAGTTCGAGGGCCACGGCGTCGCCATGCCAGAGTTCGTGATCGGCATGCGCGGTCAGAAACGCGGAGAAGGCCGCGTGATGCGGCGATTGGCGGTTCAACACAACGCTGCCAGCCAGCACATCGCCCACACCGGAGAAACTTTTCGTCAGGCTCGTGGTGACGGCATCGGCGGCGCGAAACGCATCGACATGCGCGACGGTGGAGATGGTGTCATCGACGATGATGGGCACGCCGGGCTGCGCGGCGGCGCGAATCGAGAGCAGGCGCTCGAAATCGACGCAGCGCAGCAGCGGATTGCTCGGCGCCTCGCAGAAGATGCCCGCCAGCGGCTCGCTTTGCAGCAGCGCGCGCAGGTCCTCATACTCGCTGTCCTTGATGAGCGGCAGGAAGTGTGCGCCGCTGCCGAAGATTTGCTGGAGCTTGAGCACATCGACGTAGGGAAAGTCGAGCTGCGCCGTTTTGCGCCGCGGAAACAGATGCGTGAGCATGCGATGCACCGCAAAATTCGCTGCCATGCCCGACGGAAACAAAAACACATCCTCCGCTTGCTGTCCCGCAAGCCGGGCGATGCGCTCGCGGATGACGCGGTTGGCCGCTTTGCCCTCTTCTGCGCTCGCGGCGTTGTGATGCTCTCCCAGCGCGGCGCAGGCCTGGCGGGTACTCACGCATTCACCACAGAAGCGCCAGAACCTGCGCGCCTTCACATAACAGTCCGCTGGAAACACGGCGACGCCGAGCTGATGCGCGGCCCATTCGACCACGCGACCCGTTTCGATAAACGCCACGCAGCGCTCCGCATGCACGACGCGTGGAAAGACGAGGCAGCGCTCCCCCGCAGAGGCGAATTCCTTTTCCGCAGCGGCAAACAGACGCGTGATGGCCGGCGGGCAGCAGAAGCGCGGATAACCGGATTTGAACTTTGAAACGATGTCCTGATCGCCTTCCTCATAGCCGATCACATGCTTCCACAGCGGCAGGCAGACGGACACGCCGAGTTCGTGATCAGGAATCGCTTTGCCGAGGTCTTCGGCGTTGCAGAGCGGGTGTTTGAGGAGGTCGGACATTAAAACTTCGATCTTGTACCGCTGATATGACGCTGATCAGACGCTAATAAAGAAATTCATTCATCAGCATCACCTTAGCGTTTGCTCAGCGGTTTACCTGAGGTCACTTCGCTGTCAGCGCCCGGTCAATGTCCGCCCACAGATCCTCGACGTGCTCGATGCCGACGGAGAAGCGCACGAGGCCGTCGGTGACGCCGGCGGCTTCGCGGGCATCTTTGGGAATCGACGCATGGGTCATGCTGGCGGGATGGGCGACGAGGCTTTCGATGCCGCCGAGGCTTTCAGCTTGAGTAAATAGCCGCAAACGGCGGATGAAAGCGAGCGTGTCGCCGTAGCTGAGGCCGAAGTCGGCCAGCAGCATGCCGCCGCCGGCCTTCATCTGCTTTTTGGCGAGCTTGTGCTGCGGATGGCTGGGCAGGAAGGGGTAGTTCACACTGCGGACACGCTTGCGGCCTTTGCGTGCTTTGAGTTCTTCCAGCCGCTTTGCGATCTCGAGGGCGTTTTCACAATGGCGCTCCATGCGCACGGCCTCGGTCTTGGCTCCGCGTGAGGTGAGCCAGGCGTCGAACGGACTGGGCTGCAGGCCGATGGCCTTTTGCGCGAAGATCATTTTCTCCTGCCATTCGTCGGAGTTGCTGCAAACCGCGCCGCCGAGGCAGTCGCTGTGACCGTTGGTGTATTTCGTGGTGCTGAGGAGCGAGAGGTCCGCGCCGAGATCGAGCGGCTGCTGGAGCAGGCTGGAGGCGAAGGTGTTGTCCACCGCGACGATGCTGCCGACGCTGTGCGCGGCGGCGCTGATGGCCTTGATGTCGAGGATTTTGAGCAGCGGATTCGTCGGTGTTTCGAGCCAGACGAGCGCGGGTTTGAGCCGTGTGATGAGGTCGTAGTTCTCGGGGTTGGCGAGGTTGGCGTATTTGATGGTGACGCCAAAACGACGCAGCACTTTTTCAAAGATGCGGTAGGTGCAGCCGTAAATCTGCTGCTCGGAGAGGATCACATCCCCCGCCTTGAGTGAAAACAGAATGGCGGAGATGGCGCTGAGACCGCTGGCGAAGACGGTGCAGTGCTTCGCATTCTCCAGACTCGCGAGCGTGTTTTGCAGGTTGCGGAAGTTGGGGCTGCCGGAGCGGGTGTAGTCAAAGCTGCCGGGATTTCCCGTCTCGAAGGTGGAGGTCATGTAGATCGGCGGGATGACCGCGCCGGTCTCGCTGCGGTAGTCCTGGCCGATGTGGATGGCGCGTGTTTCAAAGCGCGCGTCTGCGGGGATGCTCGGGTCGTCTTTCATGCGGCGATGGATGCGCGGCAGATTTGGCTTTGCAAGCCCCCTGCGCACATGCTTTATGAGTCGTTCTCCGCTTCTTCATGGCTGACTCCACCGCTCCTCGAAAATTCCGACGCGTCTTACTTAAACTCAGTGGTGAGGCGTTGCGACAACCGGGCAGCACTGACAACATCAGCCCCCCGATTGTCGAGGACATGGCCGCGCAGATCAAAGCCGCGCATCAGACCGGACTCGAAATCGCACTGGTGGTCGGCGGCGGCAACTTCTGGCGCGGCATCAGTGCCAGCAACCGCGGGATGGAGCGCGCGACGGCGGATTACATGGGCATGCTGGCGACGGTGATGAACTCCCTGGCGGTGCAGAGCATGCTGGAGGCCATGGATGTGCCGACGCGCGTGCAAAGCGCGATCAAGATGGACAATGTGGCAGAGCCGTTCATCCGCCGGGTAGCCACGCGCCATCTGGAACTGGGCCGCGTGGTGATCTTCGCCGCAGGCACGGGGAATCCCTTCTTCTCCACCGACACCACGGCGGCGCTGCGCGCCAGTGAGATCAGTGCAGACATCGTTTTGAAGGCCACAAAGGTCGATGGCATCTACGACGCTGATCCGGCAAAGCATCCGAATGCGAAGAAGTTCGATCACATCAGCTTCCACGAGTGCCTCACGCGTCAGCTCAAGGTCATGGACGCCACCGCCTTCTCCCTGTGCATGGAGAACAACATGCCCATCGGTGTTTTCAGCATGAACGAGCCGGACAACATCCGCCGCGCACTCATCGGCGAGCACATTGGCACGCTCGTGGATGCGAAGGGTTGATCGTGCGGTTGCATTTTCACGCGAGCAACCGCACACTGGCGAATGATGGACCCTGAAATGACCATGCTGGAGTGCGACGAAGCCATGACGAAGGCTGTCGAGCACGCGATTCATGAATTTGCCACCGTGCGCACAGGCAAAGCCAGCCCGACGCTGGTGGAAAACTTGGACGTGCATGTGATGAGCTACGGCAGCCATATGAAGCTGAAGCAGCTCGCCATGATCACGACCCCCGATGCGCGCCTGATCCGCATCGAGCCGTTCGATCCAGCCACCTTGCAGGACATCGACCGGGCGATCCGTGAATCGCGCCTCGGTTTAAACGGCAGCATCGAGGGCAAAGTCATCCGCCTGCCCATCCCTGCACTCTCGCAGGAGCGTCGCGAGCAAATGGTGAAGATGTGCAAGACGCTGGGCGAAGAAGCCCGCGTGCGCGTGCGCTCCGCGCGTCGTGACGCCTTGGAGGCACTGAAAAAGGGCGAGAAGGACGGCAGCATCACCGAGGATGATCTGCGCCGCCTTGAAAAGGATGTGCAGACGCTGACGGACAAGAAGATCGCCGAGATCGACCAACACGTGGTGGCGAAGGAGAAGGAGATCCTCACGGTTTAAAGCCAGGCCCGTTCCAAGTTTAAGGTTTCAAGTTCATCTTAAACGAACGCCCACTGAAAACTTGAAACCCTGAGCCTGTAACCTGAAACTTCAGCCACGTGTTCTCTGCCCGCGACTACCTTGATCTGAAACACACGAAGCATGGCATCCTTTTCCCGGATGACTCGCCCGTGTGGGCGGCGCTAACGCGGATCGAGCAGTATCTGGATTTCCGGCTGCAACGCGAAGTGCGCGTGCAGGTGCCGCAGGGAGCCTTCATCACGGAGGATGTCTTCATTGATGAAGGCACCACGCTGGAACCGGGGGCAGTGATCAAAGGCCCTGCGTGGATCGGGCGAAACTGCCAAATCCGCGCGGGCTGCTACATTCGGGAAAACGTGATCATCGGCGACGACTGCATCCTCGGAAACTCCTGCGAGTTCAAGAACTGCGTGGTGTTCGACGGCTGCGAGGTGCCGCACTACAACTATGTGGGCGACTCGATCCTCGGCTACAAGGCACACCTCGGCGCTGGCGTGGTGCTTTCCAATGTGCGGCTGGATCGGCGCGAGGTGCTGGTGAAGGCAGAGTCGGGCGATATTCTGACCGGATTGCTGAAATTCGGAGCCATCATCGGCGACTACGCGGAGATCGGCTGCAACAGCGTGATCAGCCCTGGGAGCATCATCGGCAGGCGCAGTGTCATCTACCCGCTGACGCATTTCTGTGGAGTGCTGGAGTCTGACCAACTGCTGAAGTCGCGGCAGACGCAGCAAGTCGTGAGCCGCAAGGCCTGAAGCGCATCTCCACGCACAGCGGGGGCGTCTCTTTTCACACGCGCAGCATGTCTTTCACCACCTGCCAGTAGAGAAAGATGCAGCCACGCCAAGAGTAGCGGAACTCCCCATTGCCGGTGGGTTCGATGACACCGGTGGTGATGTTGTGATCAATCTGCGCACACATGTCGCGCTCGATGTAAGCATGCAGATGCTCGGTGTCCTGCTGCACCAACTCATCCACGGTGACGCCTTGGCTGGCGAGAAAGTCTTCGTGACGTGCCAACAGATCTTCAAATGAAGCGGCGTGCGTGAAGCGATTCAATCGCTGCCGGGGAGAATGCTGCATCGTGGCCGCAAAAGGGTAGTTCGTCGTGGTGTAGGTGATGCCACTCTGAGAACGCGAGGTCAGGCTGACGTAGGAAAAACCGAAATCGCCCTGCTGCGCGAGAGCCACGGACGCCTGGGCACGCTTCTCTGCGTGGTAAAACAACCGCATGAAGTGATCGGTCTGACTCCACTGCCAGCCGGTATCGCCTGCCTCCATGAAGCCCGCATTCTCGGCCTCGATGCTGAGTTCCCCGAGTTCGGGAAAAATATCGCGCGAGGGTGGGAAGCGATGCTTGATCTCGCTCTTGATCGGAAAGCGCAGACGACGCACGCGGAAGATGATCTCCAGCCACGGCAGCATGAACCACGCGCCGACAAAAATCGCCCCGCCGAGGTGCTGGCCGGTGAGATAGTAGCCGGCAAGGTATGACGCACCGAGCAGAGAGTACCAGCCGAGCTTTTGCAGCAGGCGGCTCTCAAAACTCCGGCAAGCGAGCGCAAACACCACGGCGGCGGTGACAAACAATAGGTGCTGGAGGGTGGAGTCCATAACAGGGATGCCTCGGGTTCGGCGAGAGTAGCGGCGTCCAGCCGCCGAATCAACCCAGCGTTCATGTCTCTGGGTCGAGATGGCGCACATGCCTGCTGGCTTCTTTGTGAAGAAGATCGCAGCACTGATGCCGCGGCACTCGACTCATGTTCTGCTAGTGATAGTCTTGTCGGGGGGGCAGGCGTCTCGCCTGTCCACACAGGCAAGATGCCTGTACCCCATGCTTTGAGTATCCAGAGATGCCCTTCATCGAGTGCTAGTGAGATGACCTTCAAGATGATGGGGAAGTTTTCCGATCAGCCGTCGCGTCATGAAGTGACTCTGGAGGCTCGTCCGCTGGGGAAAGCTGAAGATCCAACGATTCATCATTCGATCAATGGCTTGAAGTGGTTAGTATTCAGGACGGACACTTTCATTTTAACACACGACACACATCATGGGCGCGCAATGGAAACAGAAATGGCGGGAACTGGCGGCTGACCAGAAGGGAAAAATCACCGGCAAACTAGTGCGCGAAATCCAGGTCGCGGCGCGGCTGGGGGGGCCGCATCCTGAATTCAATGCACGGCTGGCAGCAGCGGTGGCGAACGCAAAAAAGCAGAGTGTGACACGCGATACGATCGAGCGCGCGATCGCGAAAGGCAGCGGCACGGGACCGGACGCCGTGCAGTATGAAACGGTGATCTACGAAGGATTCACGCCACACCGCGTGCCAGTGGTGGTGGAATGCCTGACCGACAACAACAACCGCACATCCTCCGAGATCAAAGTGCTCTTCCGTGCAGGGAGCATGGGGAAGGTGATGTGGATGTTCGATCATGTCGGCCTCGTGGAGGCACATCACGCCGACAAGTCGCTCGACATCGAAGTGGCCGCACTCGAAGCAGAGGCGGAGAATGTGGAGCCGATGGAGATCGAAGATGAAGAATCCGCCGGGCACCTCGGCGCGCGTTTCTTCACCCAAACAACGACCTTGGACGCCGTGACAAAGGCACTGAAGGCGGCGGGTTGGGTGATTACGACTTCGGAGCTGAGTTACCTCGCGAAGGAATATCCAGAACTCACCGACGCGCAGCGCGATGAGGTAACGACTTTCCTCCAATCGCTCGATGGACACGATGATGTGCATCGGGTGTATGCAGCACTGAAATGACACGCACGAGTCACGGTATCCGTGGTGGTGCTACTTTGCTTTCGGCGAGATGAGCGCAGGCTCGGCCTGAGGTTGCCAGTCGAGGGTGCCGTTGTCGTTTTTGAGATAAATGACAGGAACGGATTTGCCATCTGGGCCGTCGGGCTGGAGACGGCCATCGGCATCGAAGTTGGCGATGCGCCCTCCGGCGTGGCGAATCCAACCGAGAAGCTTGCCGGAGTCTGGATCGTAGCGATAAACGTCGCGCCATTGTTTCGGTGTGGTGAGCCGTGGACTGACGTAAGCGGGTGCCGTGGAGCGCTCGAGGATGTCCGGGAAGATCACCTGACTGAGGAGGGTGAGATTGAGACCCCGCAGCATGTAGCGCTCTCCCAGAGAGAGCTTGTCCGGTGGAGACATGGTGTCGATCTGGCCGGAGGCCTGCTCGATGAGTACGCCCTGCATGATGAGGCGATACAGCTCGGCGCGCACATCGGCGACGGCTGAGGGCTTCGAGGAGTGCGCGGCGAGCTTATCCAGCTCGCGCTGAAGGCCGAAGTAGAGCAAGTGAGAGCCGGCGATGGTGTGGAGTACTTTTTCGATGACACTGCGTATGGTGGCACTGGTGGTGTCGCCGATGCGCTGCTGCAAAGCCTCGCTGATCTGCGCGCCGAGACGAGAGGCCGCATCTTTCCCATCGCTTCCGGTGGGAGCAGTCGATTGCGGCTTGAGAGCGGCGTAGCATCGCAGCAGTGCGGCTTGTTCAGGAGGCTGGAGAATCTGTTCGAGCAATCGACTGCGCAGGCTCGTGTCTCGTGTCGTAAAGACGCGGAGGATATCCAGCCAACGCGGGTCGGTGGTCGAACGCGGAAGGCCGAAGTCGGGATTGTGTGTTTGATAGTGGATCTCGGAAACGCGGCCCTTTTCGTCAAAGAAGTGCATTTCATTCGGCAGCATGTAAAAGCTGATGATGGCAGGCGCGCTAACGCTGCCGTTGTCAGCAAAAACTCCGATGTCGATGCGGTGACTGCGGATGCCGGTGGCCGCGATGACCGGCGGTGCCCAGCGGACGCGCAAACGGATGAGTGACTTGCCCTCCTCGCGCTCGATGCGGACGAAGCGCGCATCTCCTTGAAGAAGTTGGATGCGTAGGGTGAGTGGGTTTTTCGTCGGGTTCGCTGTCTTGTCAAAACTGACGAGCAGGCGATGCTCCGCCGCGTTGCCACGCAGGACGCGTGCGATGGAGATGGGCGTGTCGGCGAGTTGCCAGGGCCAGGTTCCCGCTGCCTCAAAACTATTTTTCCCAGGCTCAATCGGCGTTTCCTCGACGACACGCAGGATCGGCACGGGCGGGATTTTATCTGGCGTCATCTCATGCGCGAGGCGGATCATTTTCGCTTCGTCGATCTGTGCCGCGTCGAAGACGACCGGATGAGCGGCTCCTGTGAAGTAATCCTCGGAAGTGCGCACGTTTTTGCCAGCGCGACGGAAGATGGATTGCAGCACAGGCGCGAGGAGACGCTGTTTGATGATTTGTTTCTGCGTGTCGGGTGGCAGCGCAGCGGCGGCACTCAGCAGTGCGCGGAGGAAAGGCAGGTCTGAATACGATGATCCCTGTGTGGTGATGAGCGCAGGTGTGTTCAGTGGCAACAGATCACCGTAACCTCCAACCCCGTTGGCTCCGATGTCGTAATCTTCATGCTCGGGGTAGATGAAGAGATTGTTGGAGAAGTATTGTTGAGCGAGGAAGCGATTGCCTGCTGGATCCATCATGTAGAGACGCGGCAGGCAGCCAAGCTGAGTGGCGGCGGAGGCCATGGAGCAATTGCCCAGGGTCGGCTGTGGGCGGATTTCATGCGCAGCGCCTTTGTCCGTGCCGGCTGGAGGATACACCTGGAGCTGCGGCCACTGTGTCGTGTCGAGCTGGGAGTGGCCACCGTCGCGATTTTCATACGTGATGGCTTGGAGTCCCGCCGCTGTGCCGTGAGTGAACCATTCATTGAGCTGACGACCGATTTCATCCGTGCGCGTGGTCACGGCACTGTCAGCAAAGGCAGCAGCCGCCAGCGCGAAGAGTGCCAGGAGGATGCGCAGAGCGGGCGTGATGACAGAGGTCACGCGGTATGTTCACAGTGCCCCCCCATTTCGCAAAAGGAATATGCAGCAGAGGCTTCAACTCTCTGCCGAGGCCAGAGGGAAGCGCAGATGAATCTCGGTGCCAAAATCGGGGCGGCCCTGGACGAAAAGCTGGCCGCGCATCTGCTCTGCGAACACGGCGAGGATTTTGAGGCCGAGTCCGGTGCCCTCTCCTGGGTGGAAACCGGGATCGAGGCCGAGGCCATCATCGCGCACGAAGAGTTCGCCGCTGGCTTGAGCGTAGCGCAGCGTCGCGGTGATCTGCCCTTGGCGGCCATGCGGGAAGGCGTGCTCGAAAGAGTTTGAGAGAGCCTCATTCAGAGTCAGGGCAAGCGGCATGAGCCACTCGGGCTGGATCGCGCCTTCTTGAATGTCCAACCGCACTCCAACTTGTTCTGCTGGCACTTCATAACATTGCCGCAGATGGGCCACGAGGTCTTCGGCAAACATGCCAAACGTGCCCCCTTTGCCGAGTGCGATCTGATAGAGATGCTGGTGCAGCGCAGCGATGGCACGCACGCGATTCTGGCTGGAGCGGAGAGCATCGCGTGCATCTTGATCGCTGACGCCATTGATCTGCATGTTCAGCAGACTGGAGATGATCTGGAGGTGGTTCTTGATGCGGTGATGCGTCTCGGTGAGCAGCAATCGCTCGCGCTCAAGATCGACCACCGGCCAGCGCTGTGCTGAAGGAGGCACCAATTGGAATGCTGTGAGCGCTGAATCGAGTGCGAGTGGCTCTCCTTGCTCATTCAAAGGCTTCTCATCCACGTCGGCGGGCGGAGCTTCATGAACGGTGAGTTCGAAGCCGCCGTCGTCCAAACCACGCGCGCTGATTTTCACGCTGCCGCGTCGGCCATCACTGCCGAAGAATGTCTGATCGATCGTCGTGTCTGGTGCGGCAGCCCATTGCATCAAGTCCGCATAGAAGCCGGTGGCGTCTGAAGGGCGGAAGAACGGATGAAGCGGGCGACCTGTGGCCGCAGCAGCTTCCACACCGAGGATCCGGTGAGCAGCCTCACTCCAAGTGCGGACGCGGCCATTGGCATCCGTGGTGAGCAGTGGCTGAGGCTCAATCACCGCGACTTTGGAGACGCGGGGTGCCGAAGTGAGTGCCGCAGGTGAAGGCGTAGCCGATTGCGGCGATGCGGCGTCCGGCGCTGGAACCTGTTGGAGATAATGGACGGTGCAATGCGCCTCTCCCTGCGCGTCAGCGACAGAGGCGAGATGGAGAATGGCCTGAATCGGGCCGCTGCTGCTCTTGATTTGAATGTCGATGGCTCCGGCTTGCCTGCCATGCTTGTGCAGATTGCGCAGTGCTTCACGGCGCGCGATGGCACTCTCGGGGTCAAGCCAGGCATCTAATGGGTAACGGCGCAGCTCCGCCTTGGGTTGTCCGAGCAACAACTCTGCACGCTGATTGACCTCAAAGATGACACCCGCTTTGTCCGTCAACACGATCGCCACTGGACTGCCGAGAAGGAAGGTGCGCAGCTTGGCCTCCATGCCGAGCAATTGCTCCTCCTGCCGCATTTGCTCAGTGACATCTTGGATGCTGACCAAGAGTCCGCCTCCTGGCAGTGCGGCGGGATGAAACTCCAATTCTTTGAGCAGGCCATCTGCCGTCGCGAGGGAAACGGTGCGCGTGAGTTGACGGCGCCACACGCTTTCTCGCCATGCTAGCACAACTTGCTCGCGATGTTCTTCGGTCGGACATCCGTGGGCGAGCCACTCTTCGACGGGCTGGTTCTTTGCGAGAGAGCGGCCGAGCAAACGTGCAAGCCGCTCGTTCTGAAACACCAGCGAACCTTGCGCATCGAGCACAAACAGCCCGCATGGCACTTCGTCCAAGTAACTCCGCAGGCGGGCTTCTTTCTGACCAAATGTGTGCTGTGCCTCTGCCAAGGTGCGCAACTCCTGCTTTGTGCGCGCCAGCTCTCTCTCGATGCGTTCGCGTTCTGCTGTATCCACCGCCTGAGCGGGCGCAGCAGGTGCTGCCTCCACAGGCATCTGAAAAGTGACACGCGTCACGGCTTCAGTCGCCACCTGAGCCGGCAGGCCCAGCAGCATGAATTCTTTGGGCGAAGCCTCTGTCGGCTGCTTCCTAGGTAGCGGCGATGCCAACCAGCGGGCAGGCAACGTAGCCTCATCCGCAGTGTCGGTGTGCGCCGTGATGACGGGAGACGACCCACCTTCCTTCGCGAGCTGCGCCAGCACCTCCAGCACATGCTGTCGCAAGGTGCTGAAATCACGCCCCGATCCAAAGACTTCCCAAAAACAGGTGACGCCTTGATGGATACCTTTATCAAGTGCCAGATTGGTAGCCGCTAAATTGGAGCTGTGAATGACGCCGCGCTCATCCACCACGAGCATGGGCAGGCTGCAATCCAGAGGCTCTGCGTGTTTTTCTCGGATCTCACGTTCGTCTTGAGTGACTGACTCTTGATCTGCTGTTGCATCCTCCTCGGCAGCAGGCGCACGAGCAGTGCTGAATTTTTCACACGTGACCATCAAGCCTCCTACCGATGCATCACGCTTCTTCCGCCAAGGCCGCACCTCCCAACGATAGATCAGATGGCGGCCATCGGGCCCGCTAAGAGAATCATGCTCGCTACGCACGATGTGGCCCTGCAACGCGCGATCATAGACCTGACGCCAACCTGGATGCAGACCAGGGAAGATTTCATACTGACTGCGTCCGACCAAAGGCTGAACCTGCTGCAAGCCAAACTCCTGAATCCACTGTCGATTGGCCAAAAGATAGCGCATCGCCCGGTCAAACATCGCCATCGCAATGGGAGCATTCTCCACGAGGGCACTGAGGCCAAACTCCATGTCCTCATGTTCGGCGCGCTCAGCTTCAAACGCGGGGAGTCCTGATAGGGCAGGCTGTGGTCGGCCATCCTTCGACGACTCCAAAGGCGCGGTCTGCGACTTCGGATGGATCACATTCTTGAGCACAGAAGGAGGCATGAGGGAACAGTTTGATAATTTTAAAATTTAGCTCCTCCCAAGTTCTCAACAAGGCGAATTTGCAAAGAATTGCGACGCATGAATGTGATTCATGACGCAAATGCTAGAAAGTTTCAAGCAAGCCTTTCGCGACTCACTCGCGATGGTAGGGCTCGCCGCGAAGAATGCTATAAGAGCGGTAGAGTTGCTCCACGAGGACCACGAGAGCGATGTCGTGCTGGAGAGTGAGTGTGGACAAAGACCAGCACGCATGTGCAGACTGGCGAAAACGGGCAGAGTGTCCGTCAGCTCCTCCGATCACGAGACAGAGGCGCTTGCGCCCCGCGTTTTCTTCTTGGCCAATCCATTTTGCCATCTCGACGCTACGCATCTGCACACCCCGCTCATCGAGCAATACGCGCGGCGCACCTGCGCAGATCGTTTCAATCTGGCGCTCCACTTGCTCCCTCGCCGCCTCCTTGATCACTCGATGCTCAAAGCGACTGTAGTGCACTAGCCTCTTCCAATACATCGCAACGGCTGCTTCTACCCAGGCGTGACCCGGTTTGCCCACTGTGATCAAACACCATTGCATACGGAAGGATGAGGCCAGAATCGACGATCAGACAAGAGCAAGCATGATTATGATTATTTTAATAACATGAGTAATTCCATAGAGCCTTATCATCGTTGTTGTTGCATAATTTAAAAAGATCGTTAAAATGCGAGAGCAAATTCAAAATTAAATTGCCTCATTAATCCTATGATCTCCGCATCATCCACCACATTCCGCCTCACTACGGCCAGCATCGCAGCGCTCATGGTGGCGTCATGTGCAGTGCCCCCACGTGAGGCTTGGCAGCAAATTCAAACGCGCGGGTTGATCACCTACCTTGCGCATGAAAATCGCCCACTGAGCACCAGCAACAGAACACCGGTTCTCGTCCAGAACTCCGCAGCGCAAACACCTGCGGCCCCCATGGTTTCTACGGTCGGCCCAGAGCGCCCATCTCCGCCTCCTCCTTCGATGCTGAATGCATCCACCATGCCCGTGGCGCAGGCGGTGCCAGACCTTCCTGGCTATGTACGCACTCCTTTCACCAACCCACCGCGTTTGGTGGATGTGCGCGGCATGTCTGCCGGCTCCAAGGTCGTGTGCCCTTACACTCAGCGCCCCTTCCTCGTGCCTGGTGGCGTCAGTACTTCCAGCTCGAACCTGGCCTCCAGTTCCAGCCGTCCTAAATCCTCCAACCCTGAGCGCCCACGCACCACGCCTGTCAAGCCCAACAGCAATGTGGCAGCGATGAACAACAACAAACCTGCACCAAGCACGCAAGTCACGCCAGCACCGAGCACGAGCGCAGCGAGCGAGCTTCCGTATGGTACTCCCATCGCAGGACGTCCGGGATTTGTGAACAGCCCCTACGCTGCCAAGCATCAACTTGTCGATGTCACCGGACTGCCTGTCGGAATGGAAGTGAAATGCCCTTACACCGGAAAACTCTTCCGCGTGCCACCGCAGTAACAGGCAACCACTCAATCTCAGATTCACGTCGCGCAGGAGGGCAACTTCCTGCGCGTTTTTTTCACGGTGAACTGTCTGTGCAACATGGACAAGGCTGCACAAAATGATCAGGCGCAATTTCCTTGAGCGAGAGATCCATGTTCACGCTGTCCTGCCACTTCGGATGCTTCATGCGATGGCCGAAAGCACATCCTGCGGGCGGGTTGATCGGCGAGGGCACGTCGCCTCTGAGCAACTGGCGCTCGCGGCGCTTCGTGGGATCGGCGACGGGGATCGCATCGAGCAGTGCTTTCGTGTAGGCGTGGCGCGGATTGCGATAAAGCTCGGCCGCAGGGGCGAGCTCGACGATTTTGCCGAGGTACATCACCGCCACACGATCGCTCATGTGCTGCACAACGCTCAAATCATGCGCGATGAATAGGTAGGCGAGTCCGAAGTCGCGCTGAAGCTCAAGCAAGAGGTTCAAGACCTGCGCCTGCACGCTCACGTCGAGCGCGGAGACCGGTTCGTCACACACGATGAGCTTCGGCTTCAAGGCGAGCGCCCGCGCGATGCCGATGCGCTGCCGCTGGCCGCCGCTGAACTCGAAGGGATAGCGCTGCGCCGCGTCCGCAGGCAAACCGACGCGTTTGAGCAATTCGACAGCCCATTCACCGCGCTCAGCGCGCGTACCCATCCTTTGGATGATGAACGGTTCTTCCAGGATTTGCCCGATGGTGTGGCGCGGGTTCAACGACTCCGCCGGATCTTGAAACACCATCTGCATTTCCCGGCGGATGGTGCGCAGCGCGCCCTGTGGCTGCGTCGAAATGTCATGGCCGTTGAATTGAATGCTCCCATCCGTCGGCTTGAGCAGTCGCACGACCGATTTCGCCACCGTGGACTTCCCACAGCCACTTTCGCCGACGAGACCGAGTGTCTCGCCCGCCTTTAACTCAAAGCTCACACCATCCACGGCCTTGCATGTCGCCTTCGTCGTGTAAAACACGCCGCCACGCACCGGGAAGTGCATCTTGAGGTTTTTGACAGTGAGCAGGCTCATTCAGAGATCGTTTTCTTGAAGACCGGTTTGTTTCATCAACGCCCTCAGCAGCCCGATTTTGAGAGGTCTGTTGCCATGAACAGGAATGGTCAAAATGGCATCCTCTCCTTCTTTGATCATGATGTGATGACTTCCTTTGATTCGGTCCAGGGTCCAGCCGTGATTCAAGGCCGCGCGCATGAAGGCCTTGCCACTCACTTGCTTCATACAGCCAATGCTAGGATCGAAGTCTTTGAATCATTCGCCCCCAAACGCTCGGCGCGAGCCTCAGCTGTTTCCATCCAACCTTGAATGGCAACTTTGAGGTTGGCACGAAGCTCGTCCATGGAGTCTGCCTCCGTGAAGCATCCAGGCAGCGAAGGAACTTCTGCCCAGAAACCGCCTTCCTCGGCTTCGTGAATGATGGCTTTGATGGTCATGGCAAGAGATAATGTGGTGGATTAGACTTTGTTGGCAAGCGTGGCGGCAAAACAAGCACAGGCTTCCACGCCGTGGCCGCTGCCGCAGTCTTTCCAGGGCTGGCGCGTGCTCAAAACTTCATCGCCGTGCTTGTTCGGGCAGCGGGAGGCAAAGCGGCAACCCGTCGGCATATCCCTGAGGCCGGGAACCATGCCCGGGATCACAGGCAGCGGCGTCTTGGGCGGATGATCGAGCTTGGGCAGGCAGCGGATGAGCCCCTGCGTGTAAGGATGCAGCGGCCTGGCAAAGATTTCGTGAACAGGTCCGCGCTCGGCAATGCGTCCGGCATACATCACCGCCACGTCGTCGCAGGTTTCGGCGACCACGCCGAGATCGTGCGTGATGAGGATCACGGCCATGCCGGTTTCACGTTGCAGGCGCTTGATGAGGTCGAGAATCTGCGCCTGCACGGTGACATCGAGCGCGGTGGTGGGCTCGTCCGCGATGAGCACCTTCGGATGGCATGAGAGCGCGATGGCGATCATCACTCGCTGGCGCATGCCGCCGCTAAGCTGGTGCGGATACTCGTTCACGCGTTGATCCGGCGCGGGAATGCCGACCCATTCCATAAGTTCGACGGCGCGGCGCAATGCCTTGTCCGGTGGCATCGGCTCATGGAGTTGAATCGCTTCGATGATCTGCCGGCCGACACGATGCACCGGATTCAGAGCGGTCATCGGTTCCTGAAAAATCATCGCGATGTCGTTGCCGCGAATCTGGCGCATCTGCTCGATGGGCAGCTTCGTCAGGTCGCGGCCTTCGAGCAGCACTTCGCCGCCGAGAATCCTTCCCGCAGGCTGCGGCAGCAGGCGCATGAGGCTCATCGCCGTCACGCTCTTCCCACAGCCGCTTTCTCCCACAAGTCCGAGCGTCTTGCCGACTTCCAGCGTGAAATCGACATCGTCCACGGCGGTGAGCAAGCCTTGCTCCGTCTGAAAACCAACACGCAGGTTACGAACATGAAGCAGCGGGCCAGCCATCACTTCTTCCCTCCCGTTTTGAGGTTGTGATCGAAAACCAGATCCGTTTCTGGAAAGGTTTTACCGGCGCGCATGGCCTCCAGAGTTTCACGTTTTGCTTCTTCGTCGATCCAGTGGACATGATTGGACATCGGCAGCTCGCTCACGGCTACGTTGAAGGTTTTTTCCGGCCACTTCACCCAGCGCCAGTAGGCCACGCGATAGTAGTTCTGGTCATAAGCGGGAATCCACGGCGCCTCTTCGTATATGATCTGATCCGCGCCCCACGACGCGCGACGAATCTCCTCGATGGAGGTGGCACGCCGCTCGTCCTCGCAGAATTTGTCCATGCGCGGATCGGCAAAGGAGCAGAGGTTGTTCGTATTTGGACGCGGCGTCTTGCCGTCCTCCATGAAGGCGTCCTTGGAATGCCATGCCTGATAATGATCCGGGATGGGCGGTGTCACGCTAAAGGCCACGGAGGCGAGCTGATGCTTCTTTTGCGTGGCTTTTTGAAAGTAGGCGGTGCCATCGAGTCCTTCGAGTTTGTACTCAACGCCCGCCTTCACGGCCTCCTCTTTGAGCCGCTGCATGACTTTCTGAATCGTGTCCGTTTTGCGATGCAGGATGGTCAGGGAAAGGCGCGCGCCTTTGTCGTTGATGAGGATGCCGTCATTGCCAACACGCGTGTAGCCGGCCTTGGCGAAGTGCTCGCGCGCTTTCTGCACATCAAAAGGCCGCGCTTGTACGTTCGGCGTGTCACCGATGAGCGGGAAGCCCTGGCTGAAGCAACGCATGCGCTCAAAGTCGCCGCGCAGATCGAAGTCGATCACTTTTTGATAGTTCGTTGCATAGCAGAGGCCGAGGCGCACCTCTTTGTTGTCCAGCGGCGGGATGGCGCAGTTCAGCCAAAGGCCAGCATGGCTGCCGGGCCACACATTGTAGAATTTCGCCTTGTGGATGTAGCCCTTGTGAACCTCCGGCACTTCGAGCTTCTCATACCAGTATTCAGGAATGCCCATCATGAGCTGCTCCACGTCCAGCTCGCCCTGGCGGAAAAGCTCCAGCACCTTGTCCTGCAAACGGATCACGCGATACACGATGCGATCGACATTGAAGCGATTCTTGTAGAACTTCTTGTCGCGTGCCCACCAGTTTTTCACGCGGGTGAGCGTGACACTGCGGCCAAACTGGATGTCCTCTTCGCGAATCACATACGGGCCTGCTGTCGGTCGGCAGCGCCACTGATAGCGCTGCTCAAAGTCCGGCCCGAACTCGCTGTAAAACTTCACCGACATCGGCGTGGTGCTCACATAGTAAGGAGCCAGCGGCTTGGCTTCGGTGAGCGTGATGGAAAGCGTGCGCGCATCGTAGCGGGTGATGTTTGAATAGTTGGACGCATACCACTCGTTGCCGAAGGGATTCTTCGGGTACTCGCTGAGCTGCATGTAGAACTGATTGAAGAAATCACCGGCCTCGATCGGCGTGCCGTCGGAGAAAGTCGCGTCCGGGTCGAGGCGAAAGTACACCGTGCGGCTGTCTGGCGAGACGGCCCACTCTTTCGCAATGCACGGGATCACACGGCCCGTATCGGGATGCAGATTGATGAGCGACATCTCGACATCGTCGTATTGATAGCCGCGGAAGGAGCTGTTGCTGTTCTCGCCGAGCACACGCAACGTGGGAGGGAAGGAGAGGATGTAATCTCGCAGCGTGCCGCCTTTTTTCGCCTTCGGGTCGCCGATCTCCGGCTCATCCATGCCGTTTTCCCACTTCAAATCGGCAGGAACATCCGCCGGCGTCGCAAAGGTGAAGTACTCCGGCTTTTTCAACCGCTCGCGCACTTTCGTGAGATCAGACTGCAAGCCCGCTTTCTTCTCCGCATCGCTCTCTTTGGCGATTTGCGCGCTCAAATCCTTCTCCTGATTCTGCAGGTCCGTGAGCACCTTCTTGTTGTAGAAGCTCCAAAACGCCTCGCGCTCCTTCGTGCCATCATAGGGCGGGAAATCCGCCGCGTGAAGCGAAGCGCCGAGGGCGGACAAACCGAGCCATGCCGCCGACAGCGCGAGAGTGAGTCTTGATATCTGTCGCACCGTAATCATTCACCATGCTCCTTCAAAATAGCGTCGATGACTTCCCGGCTGATGCGGAAGCCGAGCGGCCCCACCAGCCTTTCGAACACAGGACGCAGCGGTCCGGTGAGACCCGCATCACATGCGGCCGACAAAACGCCGACAACACCGATGATGGGTATGTTCCGGCTGCGGGCAAAAGCACGACCGGCTCCATCATCCATCAGCAGGTAATCCGCATGCAGTTCCTCGGCTAGGCAGATCGCCTCCGCCTCGCCACGGTCAATCGACACAGGAAACGAATCGGCGGTTGATGCCGTCTCCACAGTTTGCACCTGCAGCCACGAAGCATGGAGCACGCGGTCGATTTCAGGATGTGCGGCGGTGCCGGCAAGCAGCTCGGAGGCGACGGCTGGCGGAATCACGACTGTGCCATACAGGGCTCCCAGCACGGACTCCAAGCGTAGCCGGGCGAGATAGCAAAGGCATGAGGTGTCTGACACGACGATCACTTGGCGCGGAGTTTGCGGATCGATTCGAGCTCAAGGGCGGCTTCTTCGTCAGTCATAAAGCAGGTCGGCAGACCGCGCTCCTGCGCGATCTGCTCAAATTCGAAGTAGCCGAGTCCACACATCGCCCGCACCTGTCCAGGGGACAGACGCTGCTGTGTGTAGAGCGTCAGGGCCAGCTCCAGCATGACCGACTTCTCATCAAGGCCGGCGTCTTGAACAATTCTGTCGGGGATTTGGATCGTCATGTTCCTAGTTTATCGTTTTCTCACTGATACGTCGTGAATTTTTTCGGATCGAAGGCCTCGCGCAGCGCCTCGCCGACGAAGGTGACGAGCAGGAGGATGAAGACCATCGCCGCAAACATCGAGACGGAGATCCACAGCGCGCCCAGATGGTTGGTGCCGTCGTCAAAGAGCCAACCCCATTGCGGATAGGTCTCTGGCAGGCCGAAGCCGAGGAAGGCCAGCGCGGTGAGAGAGGCGATGATGCCCGCAACGCTGAACGGAATGTAAGTGACCAGCGTGGCGAGCATGTTCGGCAGCAGGTAGCGCGTGAGGATGCGCCAAGTGCCTGCGCCTTGCAGGCGCGCGGCGGAGATGTAGTCGCGCTCCTTCTCCTTGTAAGCCATCGCGCGCAGCGCGTAGGTCAGTCCAGTCCATGAGAAGAGGCAGATCACACCGAGCAGGATGACGAGATTCATCTCCGCCACGCTGACGATGCTCACCACGATCATCACGATGTAGAGGAAGGGCAGCTCCTCGACGATCTCAATGATGCGCTGCATGCCGAGGTCGAAAAGTCCGCCAAAGAAACCCATCAACGCACCGATCGTGATGCCCAGGCTGTATGTGAATAGCAAGTAGAGCACGATCGCCTTCAGATTGAGCTGCCAACCGCCGAAAATCTGCGCCGCCACATCCCAGCCGCGGCTGTCTGTGCCGAGATAGTGCCGCGCCTTCCACAGCGGCGGGATCGGCGGATAAAGCGTCACCTGATAACTGGTGACCGCCGCTTTTTCGAACTCGGCCTGCGACATCTCACCCGTCCATTTGTCTCGCTCTTTCACGCCAGCTTTGTAGAACGCGGAGACAGCCAGCCCGCCACTTTTCGCGTAGCCGAGCGACTCACCGTCCGGCACGCCTTTGCGGAAACGTGTGTCCGTGTGTTTCTTTGTCGGCGCGTCGGCATAATATCTTTTCGCGCGGCCGGAGAATGGCTCGATCTCGCCTGGCTTGAACCATTTTCCATCGCGCTGCTCCAGCGTCATCGACTGCGCGGTGTCGGAATCGAGCACGGGATCCCAGGGCACGAGCGGCAGCAAAGCGAAACCGCGTTTGCCATCGGCCAGCTTTTGCTTCAGCTCGCGGTAGTTCACCTCCTGCTCGCCTTCGAGGCCAAAATCTTTGGCTGGATAGCGCTTCGTCACGAAAGCGGGGAAGTACGTTTTGCCGTCGCAACGCACGATCAGCGCGCGTTTGCCCACGATCACCTGATCGAGCATCGCCACAGCGACGAGCGCCAGCAGGGTGCAGAAAGACCACCAGCCGCGCTGGATGCTGCGGAAACGGCGGAAGCGCTGCAGCGTCACTGGCGTCCAGCGGATTTCCGGCGGCAGGGTGAGCAAACCCAGCACGCCGCCCACGATGAGCAGCAACGATGAAATCCAGCCAAACCAAGACCCGTTGCTGAAGAACCAAGACGCAGTCGGAATCTGCAGATGACCCAGCTCACCGAGGATGGCCAAGGCGCCAAGCGTGATCGAGATGATGGAGAGCTTGCGGTTCATCACTCAAATCGAATGCGCGGATCGAGGCGCGCGGTGATCATGTCGGAGAGCACGTTGCCGAGCATGAGCAGCAGCCCGCCGACGGTGACGGTGCCCATGACGATGGGATAATCTTTTTCCAGCAGCGCGTTGAAGCCCATGAGGCCGAAGCCGTCGATGTCGAAGATGCGCTCGATCAAAAAGCTGCCTGCCACGAGCACGGTGAGCGCCTGGCCCATCGTCGCGGCGGCAGGGATGAAGGAATTGCGCAGCGCATGGCCGATCACCGCGTGCTTGTACTCCACGCCCTTCGCCACGGCGGTGCGCACATAGTCGCTGGCGAGCTGGTCGAGCAGATTGTTTTTCACCAGCATCGTCAGGCTGGCGAAACTGCCCACGAGATAGCAGCACAGCGGCAGGATGGCGTGATGCAGCAGATCGCCGATCTTGCCAAAGAGACCCAGTTCGTCGAAATCCGGGCTCACAAAGCCCTCCAGCGGGAACCAGCGCAGCCGCGCGGCGAAGATCACCATGAGGAACACGCCGAGCACAAAGCCTGGAATGGCGTAGCCAAAGAAAATGATCACCGAGGTGACGGTATCCGTCGGCGTGCGATGCTTGATGGCTTTCAACACGCCCAGTGGCACGCAGACGAGGTAGGTGAGGATGATGGAGGTCAGCCCAAAGAAGAGCGAGATGGGAAAGCGCCGCTTCATCATCGTCCACACCGGCTCCGAATAGCGTGTGGAATCTCCCAGATTGCCCTGAAGCACACCGGAGTACTTGGGCTGATAGATCAGCGCCACATACGGCTGCGTCTTGTCGAGCTTCTGCCCCGGATTCGCCTTCTCCCACTCGGCCTTCTGTTTTTCCGGCGTGATGATGCGTGCGCGCCATGAGGAAACATCCACACCCTGCGGCGGCACGATGGTGGCTTCGTTCTTCGCGTCACGCTTCACCACGAGCACCAGCGCCGTGCCGGGCAGCTTCACCTCCGCCTCCATCTTGCCTTCGGGAAAGTCGGCACGAGAGCGGTTGATTTCCTTCGGCCACACGCCCAGCCAGGCCATGTAGGCGATGGGGAAGGGCTTGTCGTGTCCATACTGCTCTTGGAGTCTCAGGAGCTGCCCCGGTGTGAGGCCGCTCGATTGCTGACGCGCGCTGCCGCCGCGCTGGCCGTCGCTTTTCATCCGCGCCTCCAGCAGCGCCTGCTCCATCGGCCCGCCCGGGGTGAAGCGGATGATGAAAAACACCACCAGCGTCATGCCGACGAGCGTCGGCGGGATGAGCAGCAGGCGGCGGATGAAGTAGGCGGTCATTCAAGAAGAAGGAGACGAGGAAAACGAAAAATCTCCGACATTACGAGCGCCCACACAAGGTTTTGTGCATGAGAATCACGCTGGTTGACAGATTTGCGGCCAGAATGGAACGCTCCCGACATGAATCTGCCGTCTTTGAAACACATTCGGCGCGTGATGTCGCTGTGCTTGCTTGCGCTGGGAGCTGCGGGCTGCGCAGAAACCTTTGCCATCAAGAATGAGGCCGTGCCGGAGGACATGCGCAGGCAGTTGCTCGCGCAAGCCGTGCCCGCCTCGGAATTGCCTGTCACTGGAGCTGGATTGAAGGTGAAGTCCCGCAGCATCCCGCCGCCGGAGGGAGTATTGACGGTGCCGATGTACTACGAGAATGGCACGCCCCACATCAAGATCAGCATCAACGGGCAAAAGCCACGAAAATTCATGCTCGACACGGGTGCGACATTCAGCGTGTTCGATGCAGAGCAAGCAATCGCTTATGGTCTGCGCACCGTGCCGCAGGTGCGCCCCACAATGTCAGGGGTGCATGGCGTCGAGCCCGGCATGGCCGCCGTCGTCCCCACCATGCAGATCGGATCGTGGAAAGTGGAAAACCTGCCGTGCATCATCCGCATGCAACGCACCGCCTGGGGCTCGGGGATTTTGAAAGAACACCTCGGCATCTCGGTGATCGGCGTACATCTCGCGGCACAGCATTGCCGCTACCTCACGCTCGATTTCCTTCGCGAAAAAGTAGAGTTCGGCTTCACGCGCAGCTTTCCGGGCAAAACGCGCAAGCACATGCACAAGACGGGTCTGAGCATGAGCCGTGGCGTGCCGACGACGCCCCTCCGATTCGGCCGCATTAGCTGGGAGGCGGTGGTGGACTCGGGCTCGGTGTATGGCGTGCAGATCGAAGAGCGCATCGCCTCATTGCTCGGATATCAAAAGAACGGTGGCTGGCATATCCATGCCAATTACCTCATGACAGGCATCGGCGGTGCAAGGACGCCGCAAGAAGCCAATGTCCGCGTGTTGGAGTTCATGGCACTAGGGCTCTTCGGCTCTTACTATCCCTTTGCGCAGGTCGATGTGATGCCCGGCCCTTCGCGCTTGGGCACTTACTTGCTGGAAGATTACCGCGTCACCCTGGATTTTGAACACAAGACGCTCTGGGTGGAATGGGGCTGATGGCGTGCAGGATTAACCGATCAGCTCCATGTCACTTCTTGAAGCAGGACATCGCCCCCCACAAATTGGCAGCATGAATCTCGCCGCGCTTCAAGACGCCCGCCCAGAAACCGCCATCGTGCTCGGCTCCGGCCTCGGAGCTGTGGCGGAGGCGTTTGGGATCGAATGCGAAGTTCCGTATGCCGACGTTCCCGGTCTGAGCGCATCCACGGTGCCGGGACATGCGGGGCGGTTCGTTTTGGCGAGGCACAACGGCAAACCGATCCTCATCGCCCAAGGTCGCAGGCATTTGTATGAAGGCTTGAGCGCTGCGGAAGTCACGGCGGGCATTCGTTTCATGCACGAGATCGGCGTGAAGCGTGTCGTGCTCACGAACGCCGCAGGCGCGATCCATGAGAGCTTCCACGTCGGCGGTTTGATGCTCATCACCGACCACATCAATCTGCAAGGCACCACGCCACTGCTCGGCGGCCCACACTTTCACGACATGAGCGAGGTCTATTCGCGCGCGTGGTGTGAAAAATTCCACGCCGCAGCCGTGTCGCTCGGTTTGAAGCTGCACGCGGGCATTTATGCCGCGCTACTCGGCCCGCAGTATGAGACGCCCGCCGAAATCCGCATGCTGCGCACGATTGGCGCGGATGCGGTCGGCATGTCCACCGTTCCCGAGGCGATCCAAGCCCGCGCGCTCGGCATGGAAGTGGCCGGCATCTCCATGCTCACCAACTGGGCCGCCGGATTGAACCCGCAGACGCTGCATCACGCCGAGGTCGTCGAGGTCGGCAAGACTGCGAGCTTGTATCTGGCGCGGCTGTTGAAGGCGACGGTGTAGGTCAGCTCACAACCGCATCGCTTGATTCCAACGCGTTTGGACGGCTTCGAGATCATGCGCGCTCAAGACACCGAGACAGCGGATGAAGATCACTTTTTCTGCGGTGACGAGCCGATCCAAGCGGACAGTGGAAGGCTTGAGCAAATTCGCTGCCTGCCAGTCACGCACCGCGACATCCAGCGGACCGTTTCTAAGCACAGAGGTCACCCGAGCAATGATCGCGTCCTGACCGAGATCAAACAGCACCAAGGCTGGTCTGATCTTGAAACCGTTGCCTGAGGTGAAAGGAAAACGGCTGAGTTGAATTTCACCGAACATGTTACACGAGCGCCTCGTAGATGGCGTCTTCCTCGGCGTCGTCTTTGAGGAACTGGCCGTAGGCGGCCTCACGCCAGCCATCATCATCGTCCACGTCCGTCAAAACGATGACGCGTGCCGTTCCGCTCTTGGGAAGCTGCGCGGCGATGTTTCCGGGAATCGGGAAACTGCTGTCTCCGTGAAGCTCGGTGGTGAATTCGACGGCTTGCATGGCCGGAGGATAATCGCTTTGAGCATGCAGGTCAACCAAGGCGGTCCAAGCGCGCGCTCGTGTAGAAAGCGACGGTGTGAAACTGAACTCAGCAGCACGCGCTGGCCTTTTCCTTCTCACAGGAATGGTCGCAGCAGGGGCTGAGCGGCACGCCGTTCATGGCTGCGGGAGCTTCGAGATCGGGATTCGGCTCCAGCGGAGCGAGGCCGAGGTCGCGGAGGAGTTTCAAGTCCTCGTTGGCACGCGGGTTGGCGGCGGTGAGGAGCTTGTCGCCGTAGAAGATGGAGTTGGCACCGGCGAAGTAGGCGAGTGCCTGGGCTTCGCGACTCAGATTGGTGCGCCCTGCGCTGAGGCGCACTTTGGCCTTCGGCGCGGCGATGCGCGTGACGGCGATCATGCGGATGAACTCGAAGGAATCGACGAAGTCGTTGTCACCGAGCGGCGTGCCTTTGATTGGCATGAGCGCATTGATCGGGATGCTTTCGGGCTGCGGATTGAAGTTGGAAATGACCTCCAGCATTTTCAGGCGGTCGTCGATGGTTTCACCGAGGCCGAGGATGCCGCCACAGCAGACGGACATGCCAGCATCCTGCGCGTGGCGGATGGTACGCAGGCGGTCATCAAAGGTGTGGGTGCTGACGATGTTCGGATAATGCTCCGGCGAGGTGTCCACGTTGTGGTTGTAGGCGGTGACACCGGCGGCGCGCAAGTCGCGCGCTTCTTCAGCCCCGAGCTCGCCGAGCGTGACGCAGACCTCCATGCCGAGCTTTGAGACGTCGCGCACGATGTCGAGCACCTCATCGAACTTCTGCGTACCTTTGCGCACGCCTTTCCAAGCGGCGCCCATGCAGAAACGGGTAGAGCCGCTGGCGCGCGCGGCGAGGGCGCGTTCCATGACCTGCTCCTTTGGCATGAGTTTCTCTGCCTGCACACCGGTGGTGTAACGGGCACTCTGCGCACAGTAGCCGCAGTCCTCGCTGCACCCACCGGTCTTGATGCTGAGCAGGGTGCAAAGCTGCACCTCATGACCGGTCCAATGCTCGTCATGCACCGCGCGGGCTTGTTTGAGCAAATCAAAAAAGGGCTGGTGATAGATGCGGTGGAGCTCGGCGAAGGTCATGGGAGTGGAAGTGTTGGCGCAGAAACACGATTTGGCAATCCTCGGTCTGAATTGCGCGCTGCAATCCTTCCTACAACTGCGGCGTCCAGCGGCGCTTACGCAAAATCACCGGGAGCTGATCTCGGGTCAGATGCACGCCTTGACGATGGATGTTGATGAGTACTCCCACCACGAGCATCGCTGCGACCAAGCTGGAACCACCGTAGCTCACGAAGGGCAGAGGCAGTCCTTTATTTGGCAGCAGAGCCGTCGTCACGCACATGTTTAACAGCGCCTCCATACCAACGAGAAACGTCAGCCCCGCGCCTAATAGCTTCCCAAAACGATTCGGAGCGTAAGCAGAAACCATGAAGCCACTCATCACCAGCAGGGCAAAGGCCAGAACCACCGCTCCGGTGCCACGCAGTCCGAGTTCTTCCCCAATCATCGGAAAAATGAAATCCGTGTGAGCCTCTGGCAAATAGGAGAGCTTCATGCGTCCTTCACCGAGGCCGCGTCCCTCCAAACCGCCGGAACCAAACGCCAATTTCGACACCCATTGCTGCAAGCCCCGATCTTCTTTGTGTTTTTCGAGGTCGAAAGTGACCATGATGCGTTCAAAACGATTCGGCAAATACTTGATCCCCGCCCAGAGACCACCGCCGCAAGCCAGGATGATCAGCAGCAGATAACGCATCTTTGCGCCAGCAGCGAACATCACGCCCATCCCCACCGCCGCCGTCAGCGAGGCGCAGCCCAGGTCAAACTCAAAACCAATCAGTGCGACGATGCCCATCAACAAAAGCCCCGGCAGCGCAAAGCCGCGCAAAAAGGTACGCGCTAGCGACTCCTGCGCGGCATACCATCCTGCCAGCGCGATCACGAGCGCGATCTTGGCAAACTCCGAGGGCTGCACACGCAGCGAATGCCAGCCGATCCAACGCCGCGAGCCTTTGATGCTCATGCTGATGCCAGGCACATAGCAGAGTGCCAGCAGCACCGTCGCCACCCCGAGGATGTACCAGCGCCAGCGCATCCACACATTGTAGTCGAGCAGCGCTGCCACTACACACACGACCGTCGCCACGCCAAGCCACAGAAGCTGCCGCGAGAGCGTCACATACTCCACCTCGCCTGCGGCAGCGACTTCATAGGCCGTGCTCGCCAGCATCGTGATGCCCAAAGCGATGAGCGCCACCACGATCGCCAGAAGGAGGAAGATGGAACGTTTGGCCATGAGGCAGAAAAATGCGTGGCAGGATTGTCGGGCGAGTCACTGCCCCGGATCACTTCGCGGGAATCACCAACCGCATGCCTTCCCGCATCGCATTGGGGTTTTTGATGTTGTTGGCTTTTTGAATGGCGGACACAGAAACGCCGTAGCGTGTCGAGAGGCGATACAGCGTCTCTCCCGCTTTCAGTGTGTGCGTCTGCGCAGACTTCCCTGCGGGCTTCGATGCTTCAGCCGTCTTGCGCGCCGACTCAGATCGTTTTGTCGGCGGAGGAGAGTCGGTGGATTTCCCAGTTGCCTCTGTTTTCTTCCGTACCGACGGAGGAGGCGTTTCGGCGATTTTCCTCAGCATCTGCGCGGGCGGCGGCACAGGATTCGGCTTGGCCAAAGGCTTGCTGACAGGCTTTGCCGCCGACTTCTCCGATTCTGGCTCGGCTTTGGATTCATTGAGCAATGAAACGATCTGCGGCTTCTTTGTCGGACGCGGCAGTTCAGCTGCTTTCTCGACGGGTGCGGCGGAGGTCGCCGGAGTGTTGGCTTCAGAGAGCGCACCACCGCTGGGTGCAGCTTCACTCGGTGTCAGCAGGGACATCGGAGTCATCGCTGCAGAGAGGCTTGCAGGTGCGTCAGCAGGCTTCACCGCCTCACTGGGCTCTTTCACCGTCGCCGGAGGTTGATCCTGCACCGGGATGGCCTTGGGAACTTCCTTTCCAGCAGTCACCGGAGCCAGCGTTTTGGGATCGACTGGAATCGCGCTCGGCACTGCCTGCTTTGGTACGCGCAGCATCGTTCCCGGGCCGATTTGCAGTCCTTTGTCGATCATGTTGAGCCGTGAGAGCTCTTCCTCCGTGCTGCCGACTTTTGCGGCGATGGAACGCAGCGAATCGCCGGAGCGCATTTCATAGTTGTCGTACTTTTCTGTGTCTGCCGCTGCTTGAGCTTGGGATGTCCTCACCTCGATGGCCGCCTGCGGCAGATCGGTGCTGCTGGTCATCGCGCGAGCGGCCTGGGTGACGGCTTGCTGCGGCGTCTTGTCCTCGCCCATGAAATCGAAAACGATGATGCCAATGATCACGACGACATGCAGCAGCAGCATGATCACAAACATGCGCGCTGTCCCGGAGTTCGGCTCGTGCTGATTCCACTCTCCTTCTTCGGTGACGAGAGAGACGCGGTGACGCTGGCGGTCGCCATCGAGAAGCTTGAGCAGCAACTTCCCTTCTTTCTTTGGCTTGGAGGTCCTCTTCATTTTCATGGTGTGTGGTGGGTTGTCGGGAGTACCGGGTTTGAAATTCAAGACAGGGCGTTCACAGCGTCGCGGAACACGTCGCCGCGCTGAGCGTAGCCAGTGTACATGTCAAAGGAGCTGGTGCCGGGGCTGAGGATGATCGCATCCCCGGCCTGCGAGCACTGCGTGGCAAGAGAAACGGCCTCCGCCATGTCTCTGCCGCGTTGGCAAGGCAGCAGATCGCCAAACGTCTGCTCAAGCTGCTGCGCAATTTCGCCGATGAACACCATCGCGCGAACTTGGCCCGTCAATTCGGCGCGCAGCGGTGTGTAATCGAGTTGCTTGTCCTTGCCACCAGCGATCAAAACAATCGGCCGCTCCTGCGAGCGCAGGCATGCTTCCAGCGCGTGCAGATTCGTGGCTTTGGAGTCATTGATGTACTCGCGGTCGCGCAGCGTACGCACCAGTTCGCAGCGATGCCGCGGTGGTTCGTAGCTCTCCATCGCCTTCAGCATCGCGGAAAACTCCAGACCGAACGCGCGACCTGTCATCAAGGCGGCGAGCACGTTTTCCATGTTATGCTTACCGCGCAGTTTCAGGCCGGCAGCGCTGCCGATTTCTTTGCCGTGGTGGAAAAACTTGCCGTTGGCGTAGGTGTAGTCCGCTTCCTCTCCATACGCACTGAAGGTCCAGCGCTGGGCTTTGCCCGAGGGCACCTTTTCACCCGCGCGCACGATGGCGACATCATCCGCAGTCACGTTTTCAAAGATGCGGGCCTTCGCGTCGAAGTATTCCTGCATACCGGGATAACGATCGAGATGATCCGGCGCAAAGTTCAGCCACAAACTGGCCTTGGTGCGGAAGTTCTTGATCGTTTCGAGCTGGAAGCTGCTGATCTCGAGCGCGAGCACATCATAGCGCACACCGCTGGCGACGACTTCACTCAACGACATGCCGTGATTGCCACAGGGCAGCGATTTCAAGCCGCAGCCATTGAACGATGCCGCGATGATTTCCGTGCAGGTACTCTTGCCGTTGGTGCCGGTGATCGCCGCCATCGCCATGTCGGTCAGATTGAAGGCGAACTCCGTTTCCCCAACGAGCGGCACGCCTGCGTCAGTGAATTTCCTCGGCAGCGGCCAGTGTTCGTCCAGACCAGGGCTGATGATGACACGATCGTACTCGCCGGGTTTCACGACAAGATCGCGCGCTGAAGCACCGAGCACACATTGGAAATCCTCGACCGGCTTTGCCTTGTCACCTTCATCGAAAATCGTCACCCGCGCGCCATGCATGCGCGCCAAACGCGCGGCACCGAGGCCGCTGCGCCCGGCACCGAGAATGGCAAAGCGTTGTGAGGCGAACTTCATGTCTTAACGAATCTTGAGCGTGGCAAGGCCGAGCATGGCGAAGAGCAGAGAGAGCGCCCAGAAGCGCACGATGACTTGATTCTCGTGCCAGCCCCCGAGCTCGAAGTGATGATGAATGGGAGCCATGCGGAAGATGCGCTTGCCGCGTGTCTTGAAGCTCCACACCTGGAGAATGACGCTGCACGCCTCCATCACAAACACACCGCCGACGAGCGCGAGTACGATCTCCTGTTTGCAGCCGATGGCGAGTGTGGCGATGCAACCACCGAGAGCGAGAGAGCCGGTGTCTCCCATGAACATCCGCGCCGGATGGGCATTGAACCACAGGAAGCCCAGGCAGGCTCCCGCCAGTGCCATCGCAATGATAGGCAGCTCATTGGCAAGGCTGTTATGCGCCACACCGAGATAGCCGGAGTATCGCGCATTTCCGCAGATGTAGCCAAATGCCGCATACGCGATAGCGGTGGTGATGGAGCAGCCGGTGGCGAGGCCATCGAGGCCGTCGGTCAGATTCACCGCATTCGAAGAGCCGACGATGATGAGCGCGAAGAGCGCCACCGCAAAGAAGTGCATGTCCGAGATCACGGCGTCCTTCACGAAGGGGATGTACAACGCACGCAGTGTGATGCCGTTATCCTCGGGCACGGCATAGGCAAACAGAAAGCCCGCAGCCACAGCCACCGTGGTCTGCCAGACGAGCTTGACGCGCGCGCTCACTCCTTTGGAGTTCTTCTTGCTGATCTTGAGATAATCGTCGCGGAATCCGAGCGCACCGAGGCCGATCGTGGTGAGCAGAACGATCCACACCATGATGTTGTCCCACTTCGCCCACAGCAGCGTCGAGATGACAATCGCACCGAGAATCAGAATGCCTCCCATCGTCGGTGTGCCTGCTTTCTTGCCGTGCAGCTCATAGAGCTTATGCACCTCCTCGGCGGTGCGGATTGGTTGACCGATTTTCAAGGAGATGAGTTTTCTGATCAGGCACTCACCATAGAGCAGAGAGAGAAAGAACGCCGTGAGCGCAGCTCCACCGGCACGGAACGTGTGGTACTTGAACAGATTGAGAATTTTGTACAGCGCCGCATCATCGCTGATCCATTGATGCGCGAGCAGCCATTCCCTGAGTTCGTAAAGCCAGTACATCATGATGCGGAAAAATGCGTGAGAACCTGCTCCATGCGCGAGGAGCGGCTGCCTTTGAGAAGCACAACATCCCCCGCATGCAGCCACCCGCGCAGATGCGCGGCACAGGAGGTGTGATCTGGAAAATGCTCGGTTGAGACGGCCTTCGCTGCCTCAGTGATCCACGCAGCCTCATGGCCGCCGACGCTGAACACAGCGTCGAGTTTGAGCGAGCCGGCGAACTCTCCGACGCGGCGATGCTCTGTCTCCGCAATCGATCCCAACTCGCCCATGCGGCCGAGGACAGCCACGCGCCGACTGTTCTTGCCGCCCAGAGTGCTCAGCGTGCGCAGTCCGGCGATCATGCTGTCGGGATTCGCATTGTAGGAGTCGTCGATGAAATACACGCCGTTGACGACCTTTGGCTCCACTCGGCCGCCGGTGAGTTTCGCGTGATTCAGAGCGTCAGCGACTTCGGCTGGCGAGATGCCCTGCCGCCAGCCCATGCAGGCAGCGAGTGCGGCATTGCCAACCATGTGCTCACCGAGGATCGGCAGGCGCGTTTCGACTTTTTCACCACTGAAATCGAGCGTGAAACTGGTTCCGGTCGCATCTGCACGCAGATTCAAAGCGGTGACATCTCCGCAGCCGACACCCGCCGTGGAAACGCTGGCCTGGCAGTGGCGTGCGATGACCGTGCTGTATTTGTCGTTCGCGTTGAGCACCACCACGCCACCGCGCTTCACCTGAGCGGGCAGTGTGGCCTTTTCCCACGCGATGGCATCCTGCGTGCCCATATACTCAATGTGCGCCATGCCGACGTTGGTGAGAATGGCGGCATCCGGCTCTGCAATGGAAGTCAAGGTCTGGATTTCTCCAGGATGATTCATGCCCATCTCGGTGACGCAGCACTGCTCGCCTGCCGTGAGGGAGAGCAACGTGAGCGGCACGCCGATGTGGTTGTTTAGATTTCCAAGCGTGGCACGAGTCTGGAGCTTTTTCGCCATCACCACGGCGGTCAGATCCTTGGTCGAGGTTTTGCCGTTGCTGCCAGTCAGGCCGATGATGAGTGGTTGATGATGCCGCCGGTAACCACGAGCCATGCTCTGGAGCGCGATGAGGGTGTCCCCGACCTCGATCACAGCGCAGGCCAGGGTGCCCCACGCCGGCTGCATCTTGCTCACGACCACGGCAGCGGCACCTGAGCTCGCGACTTGTGGAATGAAATCGTGCGCGTCGAATTTTTCGCCGACGAGGGCGACGAACACATCACCTGCGGTGACTTTGCGCGAATCTGTGCTCACCTTCGTGACCAGACGCGATCCATCGCCCCGCAATGTGCCTGCGGCGAATTGAGCGAGTGTCTGGATCGGGATGGGCGTCATCGGCGGTCTGGGCGGTTGAAGCCGCCGCGCTGAGCTTCACGCTCAGCGGCTTTTTCCTCGCGCTCTTTGGCGCGGGTGGCTTTCAGTTCGTGCAGGAGTTGACGGGCGATTTTGCGATCATCAAAAGGGTGCTTCTTCCCTTGGATGTCTTGATAGTCCTCATGCCCTTTGCCCGCGATGAGGACGATGTCGCCCTCCCAGGCATTTTCGAGTGCGGCGCGGATGGCCTCGCGGCGATCAGCGATGATGGCGTGACTCTTCGGGCGGGCAAAGCCAGCTTTGGCGTCATTGAGAATCTGCTCAGGATTCTCCGTGCGCGGATTGTCGGAAGTGAGCACGCAGATATCGCTGCCCTCCTCTGCGGCGGCAGCCATGCGCGGACGCTTGGTGCGGTCACGATCACCGCCGCAGCCGAAGACCGTGATGATGCGGCGCGGACGCAGAGCGCGGACGGTTTTCAATGCGTTCACAATGCCATCGGGCGTGTGCGCGTAATCCACAAAGACCTGGAACCGCGCATTCTCGGACACGCGCTCAAGACGCCCAGGCACCTGCGGTGCTTTCTGCATGTGCGCGACGGCTTCACGCAGATTCAAGCCAACGCCATGTGCCGCAGCGAGCGCGCCGAGTGTGTTGTACACATTGAAGTCGCCAATGAGTGGCGAGCGCACGAGGAAACTGCGGCCACGAGCCTCCAGCTCAAAGGTGGTACCCGTGAGGTCATAGCGCACATTGATCGCGCGGAACTCGTTGTGTACACCGAACCCGAAACGGATGACACGGCCCGTGTGTTGAAAGCGCTCCGCGAGCTTGCGTCCCCAAGTGTCGTCCCCGTTGATGATGAGCGCGCCGCGCGGCTGTGCGGCGACGATCTCAAACAGGCGCGCCTTGGCCTCGAAGTATTTCTCCATCGTGCCGTGGTAGTCGAGGTGGTCCTGCGTGAGATTGGTGAAGACTGCGACGGCAAAGGGCAGGCCGTGGACTCGATCCTGATCGAGCGCATGCGAGGAGACTTCCATGGCACAGGCGCGACAGCCGTTGTCACGCATGCGCGCTAACAGGCCGTGGATTTCGAGAGACTCGGGCGTGGTATGCGTCGCGGGCTCATGCTGCCCGCCGCCAAGATCGTAAAACACCGTGCCCAGCAACCCGCTCCGCATCTGCGCGGAGTTGAAGAGATGGTGCATGAGAAACGCGGACGTGGTCTTTCCATTGGTGCCTGTGACCGCCGCGAGAATGAGCGCTGCTGCGGGATGGCCATGCAAGGCTGCTGCGGCTTGCGCGAGCGCGAGGCGAGAGTGGCGCACATGCACCCAGGGAAGCGCGCCTTCCTCGGGCGGTGCCTGCTCTGCGATGATGGCTGCTGCACCGAGCTCGATCGCTTTGGCAATGTAGGCGTGACCATCTGCATGCGTGCCGCGGATGGCGACAAAGGCGATGCCCGGGCCCACTTTGCGCGAATCGTAGGCGAGGCCCGTGATCTCCGTGTCGAGGCTGCCGGAGACCGCAGGCTTGTCGAGATGAGGGATGAGATCGCGCAGTTTCATCGCTCCGCTCCTTTCACAGCGAGTTGAAGTGGCCGCTTATTGCGAATGGCGAGGTGATCAAGCGTCTCGCGCACGACTTCGGCAAAGATCGGAGCAGCAACACGGCCACCACGCACCAGTCTGGGGCTTTCCGCTTTCGGATCATCGAGCATGACCAAGCAGACGAGCTGCGGATTTTCGATGGGAGCCATGCCGATAAACGACGTGAGATAGGAGCCTTCGATGTAGCGCCGTTTCTCTGGATCATAGCGGCGCGTGGTGCCTGTCTTGCCCCCGACACGCACGTCCGGCAGTGCCGCACGACTGCCAGTGCCCTCGAGTACAACGCCCTCAAGGAAATCGCGCAGTGAAGCCGCCGTCTTCGCCGTGCAAGCCTGCCACACAGGCTGCGGAGGAGTGATTTGGGTCTCACCCTTCGCACTGACGATGCGGTCGATCAGGCGTGGCTTCATGAGCACACCGCCGTTTGCGATGGCACCGTATGCCATGCACATCTGCAATGGCGTGACGGAGACCTCGTAACCGATGGGCATGCGTGAGTAGGTGGTGTTGCTCCATTTGCCGGTGTTCACGTAGCCTGCTTTTTCTCCCAGCAAGCCGATGCCCGTAAGCGCGCCGAAACCGAAACGTGAAGCATAGTCGAGCATCAGGTCCTGGCCGACGCGTTTGCTGATTTTGTACATGCCGATGTTGCTGGAGTGGACCAGCACGCCTTTGACGCTCTGCATGCCGAGAGGCTCATCATCGCTAAGCTTCACTTTGCGCACGGGATCCTCATAATACATGTTCCCGCAGTCGATCTTCTCAGTGGGAGTGACCTTGCGGTTGTCGAGCGCGGCGGCGAGGGTGACGACCTTAAAAATGGAGCCGGGCTCGTAGGGTTCCGCGATGACGTGATTGGTCCAAGTACTGAGATCAGGATTGCTGATGTCGCGATGCGGACGCGCAGCCATGGCCAACACGCTGCCGGTGGAGGGCTCGGTCACGACGATGACTGCGCGACGTGCGCTGTGTGTTTTCCAAGCGCGCTCACAGATCGCCTCAATGCTGTCCTGCAATTGCATGTCGATGGTGAGATGCACATCGCTGCCATGCTGCGGCTCGATGACTTGCCCACGATAGGCGGGGAGTTCATGGCCCGATTTGTCGCGTTCGATGAACTGCTGTCCAGGCACACCCGTGAGCTGCGCATCCATGAGTTTTTCCACTCCCCAGCGGCCTTTATTGCTGGAGTCCGTATCGCCTAGCACGAGAGAGAGGCGATCCTTCGCAGGAAAACGGCGCACGACGGCATCGCGGAGGTAAACACCAAAGATGTGCTCTTGCTTGAACAGAGCCTTCCATTTTTCTGCGCTCTCAGAATCAACATTCTTGGCGAGCACGACCTCCGCTTTGTCCGAAGTGAGTTGCGCGCGAATTTCTTTTTCCGTTTCTGGAAGTATGCCTGCGAGCACGTGCGCGACGTGGTCGTGATAGGCCGCGAATGTTTCTTCCTCGTTGAGTTGCTTGAGCAGCTCCACGGGCTTCACTCCACGTACGGCGGCAAGGCAGCGGCGCACCACGGACACCTCCTCTAGCAGGTGCGTACGATCTGTGTGAAGCTCTCCCACCGCCTCGTCATGCGCAAGGTATTCGCCGTTGAAGTCTTTGATGGTGCCACGGTGAGCAGGCAGTCTCTGAAGGCGCTGAAACTTGCGCGCAGCGAGGGCTGCCAATCGCGAAGATTCCTTGATCTGAATGACGGCGAGCCGCCACGTCACCAAAGAAAATCCCGCCAGCAACACGAAGAGCAGCATGAACATGCGCCGACACACGGGACGGTCACGGCGGAGCTGGGCGGAATTCGGGAGGGGCTGGCTCACGGGTGCTGAGATGAAGTTTGCGCGAGTGAGGGAGTGGGCACTGCCTGAACGGCGGTGGCAGGCGTGGGAAGTGCTTTCAGGAAAAGCAGCCGCTCTTTTGAAATCGGACGGAGCAGCGTGCCGCCGCCACTGAGACGTGGCTGCACGCGATCGCGCGTGAGCAGGGTTTCGATCTTGCTGTGCAGTGCGTGGATTTCTGTTTGCAGGAGGCTTGCCTCGGCCTCCACTTTGCGCTGCTCTTCTCCGATGGCGCGGACGCGATTTTTTCCGACCACGATGCCAATCCCGCCAACCGCAAGTGAGCCAACGATGAAAAGGATGGCCGAGAGCAGCGAGATGCTGAGGCGATTGCGATAGCGGTTGCGAGTACTCATGCCGTGAGGCGTTCGGCGACACGCAGCACAGCGCTGCGCGCGCGAGGGTTGGCGTCGATTTCTTGCGCGGTGGCCTGAATGGGCTTGCGCGTGATGAGTTTCATCAGGTGGTCCGGATTCTTGCGTGGCTCCGGCCACTCTGGGCGATCAAGAGTGGGTGCAGCGAGATGCTGGAGTGTTTGTTTGACGATGCGATCCTCCAACGAGTGAAATGAGATCACTGCCAGTCTGCCACCCGGCTTCAGCCAACGCGGGGCGGCAGCGAGGAAATCATGCAACGCAGCCAACTCATCGTTCACGGCGATGCGCAGAGCCTGGAAAGAAAGTGTCGCTGGGTGGCGGCGTCCGCGCTTTGGAGATGCCGTGGCGATGATGTCTGCCAACTGGAGCGTGGAGGTGATGCAGCGTGCTGCGCGCGCCTGTAAAATGGCGCGGGCGATGCGGCGCGCATTGGGCTCCTCTCCATATTCAAAGAGGATGCGGACGAGTTCGGCCTCGTCGGCGGTATTGACGATATCCGCCGCCGTGCGCGGAGAATCGGTGTCCATGCGCATATCCAACGGAGCATCTTTGGAAAAAGAAAAGCCGCGTGAAGCATCATCGAGCTGAAGACTCGACACGCCGATGTCCACGAGCATACCGTCAAATCCACTGACGCCGGTTTCCTCCACGATCTGAGGGAAGTGTCGGAAATTACCGCGCAGAGCGCAGAAGCTCGTCGCATAAGATTTCAACCGTTCCGTGGCATGACGCAGAGCCGCTGGATCCTGATCCATGGCCACCACACGCGCACCACGCTGGAGCAGCGCTTCGGAATGACCACCTCCACCTAATGTTCCATCAAAAAACAATTTCCCAGGCGCAGGCTGGAGTTGCTCGATCACCTCCGCCAAAAGCACGGGCGTGTGATAAAAAGACTCCGCACGTGAAGTCGTCTCGGAGGGAGGCTCTTCCTCAGGCATTCTGCCACCGCTACCGCCAGGTCTTGAGACCAGCATGCCACGACCCCAGGGCATCAAGTCATCGGCGGCACTGCTGGCTCCGAACCAAGGCCAACCACTCACTTGGAAAAATTCAATGAGTCTGGTAATTCTTGCGCGCCACGGTTTCACGCGCGCCCCATGCCCTTGAACTGACCCATTCAAGAGGCACGGCGGAAAGAAGCTGGCTACCGAGTGCGCGTTCATAATCGTGATGTTTTGAGAGGCTCACCCGCGGTGGGATTCACCGAAGAAGCTCTTAAATCATGAAATTTAACTCTTCCTTATAATCTGGTACTTGTGGCGTTGGCAATCTCCTATTTTCAGAATTGTTATTTCGAGCCAAAATTCCACAAAATGTGTTCAGATGAACCAGTGAAGATTTTATAGTTATCTTCAAACGAGCCATCGCGATTTCACCCACGCTCTTTTCGGTTGTGGGTTCTCTCCCGGCTTTTGCCATCAGAGTCCGCGCTCCCGAGCTGCAAAGTTGCTCCAGAAATGAACCATTTATTTTGCGCCAAAGCCTCAAGAGGAATCTCGACAGACAGGCGAGAGTATTGCTAGCCTCGCCGAAATTGAAACAAATCCGACCCACTGACACCCATGGCCAAGAAACCTGCTCCCAAAAAGGCTCCTGCTAAAAAGGCAGCGGCAGCGAAAAAGAAACCAGTGTCAGCGAAAAAGCCGCCAGCCAAAAAACAAGCTCCCAAGAAGGCAGCCCCCGCGAAGAAAGCTGCGGCGAAGTCGAAAGCTCCCGTCAAAGCGGCGGCAGCCCCCGCGAAGAAGCCTGAACCCGCACCGGTGCTCAAACCCGTATTTGACACACCGCCGCCCAAAGCGGCTGCCGCTCCTTCCCCGGCGCCCAAGGTAGTGATGAAAAGCGGCACCGGCGGCGCGACATCACTGACCGTCTCTGCGCAATCTTCCGCAGGGGCAGCAGCCAATGGCAACACGCATCCGGCGAACATCCTCGTCCTCGTGAGCAGCGGAGGATGGCCCGTCACCGATCTCACCAAAGATCACTTCACCTTGATGGAGTACTTTGAGGTGCCGGGTCAGCAGGCACCCTTCAGCAACAACATCACCTCGTTCCGCAATGCGGGCACGGGAGCCTATCTGCTCCAAGTAAAGCCGATCAATGGTGCCCCTTGGCGTTCGGGACATCATCTTGCCCAAATTCTCGTCTCCTCAGCGGACGATCGCCAGGGGCAGGGCGCAGTGAAGTTGATCATCCGCTGATTATTCGTCATCGGTTTCGCGTTCGACAGCTCAGCGGTCTCCGCTAGCATGCGCGGCATGAACCGTCGCGGCTTCCTCACTCGCTCTCTCGCAGCCTGCGCTGCACCGTCCTTTGCCACAGCCGCCATCCAAGGTGGGAAACTCGCCATCGGTCTCGACCATTTTTCTGTGCGCGCCACTGGCTGGAAAGCGGCACAATACATCGACTACGCGGCATCACTGAAGCTCGACACGATCTTCCTTTCCGAGCTTGGGGTGTTTGAAAACTTTGAAGATGCGTACTTGCGTGGCCTCAAAGAACAAGCCGCGCGCGCAGGAGTGAAAATCTATGTCGGCACCGGCAGTGTGTGTGAAAGCTCAAACACCTGGAAGACGGCCAATGGTTCCGGCGCAGAACACCTTGCCCACACCATCCGCGTAGCGAAGGCACTGGGATCTCCCGTCGCACGCTGCTATCTCGGAAATCAAAAAGATCGCCTCAGTGACGGCGGCATCGGCAGGCACATCGAGAACACCATCAAGGCGATCAAAGCCAACCAATCTCGCGCGGAGACAGAAGGCATCAAAATCGCCATCGAAAATCACGCCGGCGATATGCAGTCCCACGAGTTAAAGGCGCTCATCGAAGCTGCCGGAAAAGGCTACGTCGGTGCCAACATCGACCCCGGCAACGCCGTCTGGACACTGGAAGAGCCGATGAAACATCTCGAAGTCCTCGGCCCACTCACCGTCTGCAGCAGCGTGCGCGACAGCATGCTGTGGAAAGATGAAAACGGTGCCGTCAATGTGCAGTGGACCGCCGTGGGCGAAGGTCTCGTTGATTTCAAAACCTACGCCAAACGCTTTGCCGAACTGGCCCCTGGTGTGCCTCTTCAAGTCGAAACCATCTCCGGTTTTGCGCGCGCATTTGACTGCCAGAAAGAAGAGTTCTGGAAGCTCTTCCCACATCACCGTGATAGCGAGGTGTTCAAAGCCTGGCTCGCCATGGCTGAGCGCGGCCACAAAATCGCCAGCTTCAAAGCACCGGAAGGGCACGGCAAAAAGGACGCCGAGGTGAACTATCAGAAAGGCGAATGCGAGCGCAGCTTCTCCTGGCTGCGCGCTCACGCGTGATCATGCCTTCCGCGTTGTTTGCCATCATCAGCATCAACGCGTGCGCGATGAGGCGATGATCTCGTTGAGTTTGGCGATGAGTTCCTGCGTTTTCTCTGGGTTTTGCGCGCTGAGATCGTGCTCTTCAGCCGGATCGTCGGTCAAGTGATAAAGCCCGTGCAGCGCTGCCGGTGGAGGCGTGTTTCTCATCGTGACAACTGCGGGAGATTTGAATTTGGATTTCTTCATGCGCAGGAGTTTCCACTCCCCGACACGCAGGCCAAAGTTCACCCCGTTGTTATCCTGCTCCAGCAGGAAGCTGCGCCCTTTTGCTCCCGGCTCTCCCAGCAGTGCAGGCAACACGTTTTGACTGTCGAGGCAGGCATTTTCTGGCAGCGGCACACCGCTCAGCGCGGCAAAGCTCGCAGCGAGATCGATGATGCAAACAAGCTCGTCCGACACACCTGGCTTCACGCGCCCTTTCCAGCGCGTGATGAAAGGCGTGCGGGTGCCGCCTTCAAAGACGCTGTATTTGCCGCCGCTAAAGGGGCCTGCGGGCTGGTGTGTGCCGAGTTTTTCCACGGCACCATCTTTGTAGCCATCGTCGATGACAGGACCGTTGTCTGAGCAAAGCACGACCAAGGTGTTCTCAGCGATGCCGAGCCGATCCAGCGTCTTCATGAGCTCGCCCACACTCCAGTCGAACTCGGTGATGGCATCGCCGCGCAATCCGAGCGAAGTCGATCCCTGAAAACGCTCATGCGGCATGCGCGGCACATGAATGTCGTGACTGGAAAAGAAGAGGAAAAAGGGGTGATCCCTGTGTGCCTCCATCCAGCGGTTGGATTCCTTGATCCATGCGTCAGCGAGGTCCTCGTCACGGAAGCGCGCGGCTTTGCCCCCCGTATAGAAACCGATGCGGCCAATGCCATTGTGGATCGTCTGGTTATGGCCATGCGTCCAATCCATGCGCAGCGAACTGCGGTGTGTGATGCCCGTGGGATGATCCGCTGACGGTGCTTTGTCACCGACCCAGAGTGGATCCTTGGCATCGAGATTGCGCACGCGATGATCGTCCACAAAAACCTGTGGCACGCGGTCGTTGGTCGTGGGTTGCAGAAAGCAGTGATCGAAACCGATTTCGAGCGGGCCGGGTTTCAGATCACCATTCCAGTCTGGCACTTTTTCACCAAGGCCGAGATGCCATTTCCCCACCACGGCGGTGGCGTAGCCTGCTTTTTTCAGCAGCGACGCAATGGTTGGCGTGCCGGGTTTGATCAAGGCAGGGCCGTTCGGAGGAGCCACGCCCGTGCCTTTTTGCCGAAAGGCGAAGGTGCCCGTGACAAAAGAAAATCGCGTCGGCGTGCAAGTGGCAGCGGAGCTGTGACCGCTGGTGAAGCGCAGCCCTTCAGCAGCCAAGCGGTCGATGTTCGGTGTGCGCACAGCAGTGGCACCGTAACAACTGAGGTCGCCATAGCCGAGGTCGTCCGCCATGATGACGAGGATGTTCGGCAGGCGCGACTCGGCGCGTGCATGAATCGTTACACAAGCAAAGAGGAACAGGAGAATGGATGCGCGGCGCATAATTTGATGCACTTGAACCAAGCGCAGCGTGCGCTTCTTGCAGCGGATTGAAATGAATCGCGCATGCGCAGTCCACACTCTGGAGAAGGAGGTAAGGGGGAGTCAGGGCGTGGGTTTTTCCGGCGCGGGCGGCGGCGTGCGAACATCGACCAGCAATGCGTCCACTGGCACAAGGTGACGATAGGCAAAGGCCTGCATCATGTCTTCCGCAGGTACGGCAGTCGCCGAAAAGGTGTTTGGCTCACTGCCGCCGACACCGATGAGAGTGAGCGCGACAGGTTTCTCCAACTCGGCACCAGAAGGCACGCTGAGGGTGATGTCGGCCTTGTCTTCTCCTTCTGGCACGACGGCACCACGCAGAGCAAAGCCCGGAGGCGCGTCCTTGAGCTGCATCGTGATCGGACCTGTGAAGCCTCCGTCCCGCAAGGCATGAACGGTCAGCCGCGCCATGCCGCCGGGTTTGGCATTGAGCGCAGAGGGAGTGACACGCAGCGCAAAGGAGGGCTTGGCAGTGCGCACTTTCAACCGATAGGCATTCGTGATGCCACTGTGGCCCTGCGTATCTGTAACACGGATGAAGGCACTCCCACCTGGAGGCAATTTTAAGCTGATACGTGAGTCTGCATGATGCGTGGTCAGACCGCTGCCGAGATCCTCATGGTCGTCGTTAAAGGCCACCTGCTTTCCGTTGTAGTCAAACACGGTGAGCGATGCGTCCACGGGCGAACCGAGTCGCCGCGCGAATATTTCGAATATCATCTCCTGGCCGCCATTGCCTTTGACACGATAAAAGTCTGCCTCGCCCGTGGTTTCGATGACTCCGTTGACGATCATGGGTGCCTCCAGCTCCTGCGCACCACCGAGACTGTTGTTCGGCTCGCGTTCACGCACTTGCGGGACGTTGTCGATGTGAAAGGGGATCGCATTGGACTGCAAGCCGCCGACTTTCGCCTGGATGAGCACGATCCCTGGCTGCGCCGGTGCTTCGTACTTTGTCTTGAATTCACTGCCGAGGTTTCCCCCCTGAAACGTCAGCTCCACTTTCTCTCCCGTGGTGGCTCCGAGTGGGGAGATGCCCGTGAGGAATGGAAGCTGCCCGACATGAATGCGATAAACGAAATCATCCCGCCCGCGGTAAATCGAGTCATGCACGCGGATGCGGTAGAGGCCGTCGGCGGGAATTTTATAAAAGAGCACCGGATCGGGATCGAAGCGATAGTCGTCCGAATAACCGACTTCGATGCCTTCCGCGTTGTGCAGCGACACCACACTCTGAAACCAGCCAGGCACTGCATCAGCTAAGTAAGGGATCAAGCTGCGCGCGTGCATGGCGAGAACGACGCGTTCATCCTTCTTTGCCTCAAAGGTGAATTCATCCACCTCACCGGGCATGATGCGGCCGTTGATGGTCACCGGGAGTTTTAGCGTGGGTGTTTCGACCTTGGCCGTTTTGAGTGCATCCATGCCGCCTCGATATTTTTCGAGATCAAACTCGCGCTGCGGTTCCTTCTCCTGTACTTCCGGGAGCTGCCCGACCACAAAGCGCACTGGATTGCTCAATCCCCAAGGGGTGCGCAGGCGCAGATGATGCACTCCCTGCTCCGCTGTCTCCGCGATGTTGAGGCGCAGGCGAACGCTCTCACCGATCTGTGTATTGAGTTGCTGCTTGGGATCATTGCGTCGGCGGTCATACTCCACCATGAGACGCAGCTTTTTCTCCGAAAGATCTGCTTCGCTGAGGAGCTTGCGGATGTAGGCGAGCTTTTGGCCGTGAGGCACCTCGCCAGCGCGGCGATCCTCACGCAGCTTCTGCTGCACTTCACGGAGGCGGTCGCGGTAATCATCGACGACCTGCGCAGAGGGGATTTTGTCATGTTCGAGGCATTTCCCGGTCACGCCTTCGCCTGACACGATAACCTCGGTGCTCTCGTCGAAGTATTGCCCACCGACGAGCACCTCGACGGTGGTGTTGATCTGACCTCCTGCGGGATAGACGAAGCCCACACGCGGGGCGGGCTGCGCAAACACGACGCCGGCAGAGGAGACCAAAATCGCGAGCATAAAATGCCTAATGGGCGCGGTGCTCCCAAGGCTGCGGCACGGTGCCTGGCGCTCCTCAGCCCGGCGATCGAAAGAGATGATCGTTTTCATGAGTCATGCAGACTTTGACATTCAAACGAGTTCCTTCAGCAGCCCTGCGGTCTTCACGCCCTCCTCCTTGTCTGGGACGACTTTCGTGGGTGTTCCCTGCGGATGTGGCAGCGGTGCGTCCGCAGGAATGCCGAGCTGGCCGTAAATGCTGCCGATGAGGTCGGCGGGATACACAGGGCGTTCGGCGACTTCCTCGCCTGTTGCATTGGATTTGCCGAGCACCTGCCCCCCTTTGAATCCACCGCCTGCGACGAGGCAGGAGAAGCATGCGCCGAAGTGATGGCGTCCGCCGTTCCACGGAGATTCATTCGCGATTTTCGGCGTGCGGCCAAATTCGCCGGTGCAAAACACGATGGTGCTGTCGAGCAGGCCTTTGTCGTAGAGATCGGTGAGCAGCGCAGCGAGGCCCTGATCGAGCTCCGGCAGCTTGCGATTCATGATCTGGAAGTGCTGCTTATGCGTGTCCCATCCTTTGTAGTTGATGGTGATATAGGGCACGCCTTTTTCGACGAGCCGCCGCGCCATGAGGCAACTCTGGCCGAAGGTGTTGCGCCCGTAACGATCACGCGTCTCGTCTTTCTCCTGCGCGAGGTCAAAGAGCTTGCCGGAGTCGCCGAGAATGAGTTCATAGGCCTGCACTTCGGATTCGACGACGGTTTTAAGTGTCGCGTTCCCAGGCAGTGCGCCGCCCAGCGTATTGAGTCCCAGCATGAGTCGCCGCCGCTGTTTTTGCTGCTCTTCGGTGATGTCGGGAGAGACGATGCCCTCGACAGCAAACGGCGTGCGGGCGGGATCACCGCCAGTGGCGAAGGGCTTGTAACGAGGTCCGAGGAATCCCGCCTCGCTGAACCGTCCCTGCGGCTCTGTCAGCACGACATAAGGTGGGATCAGTCCTTTGTAACCTGCATCGTAGCCTTTGAAATAACTCACGACGGCACCCAGGCCAGGGAACACATCGCGCTCGGAAGAACGCCCCGTCTGCACGAGATAAGCCGCAGTCTCATGCCCGTTGTTGCCGTGCGTCATGCTGCGGATGAGCGAGTATTTGTCAGCGTTTTTGGCGAGTTGTGGCAGGAGCTGTCCGATGCGAATGCCACTGATGTTGGTTTCGATCGGAGCATTCAGAGCACCGGTGTATTCGCGGCCCGCTTCAGGCTTGGGATCAAAGGTGTCGATGTGGCAGGGGCCACCCCAGAGCCAGATTTGAATGACGGACTTGGCCTTTCCCTCCAATGCAATGGAAGTCGCGCGAGGTGCCGCATGGATGCCGAAAGGCTCCATGAGCAACAAGCCGGCAGAGCCATAGATGGAGCGCCGCAGTGCCTCGCGACGGGAAAAGGGCGCGCCGCCGAGTGCCTGCGCGATGTGGTGAACGTCGCGTGCGACGCTGCGAGAGGGTGATGAATGCGTGGTCATGGTGTGGCTGGTCAGTGGTTGAAAAGAAATTCAGGCTGGTTCACCAGCGCCCAGACCAAGTCTCCTGCCAGAGAACTGCCACCGGCGTAAGTGGAGGCGACGTAGGCCTGGAGCATCTCCAGTTCCTTCGCCGTCGGTGGGCGGGAGAGAAGGGTGTGGTAAATCTTGTCCGCTAATTCCCCGGCGCTGCTGCTGGCAGTCGCCGTCGTGACGAGCGGGCACTGTTTGATTTTTTTGAGCACATGACTGGAGTTCAGCATGTGCAGGCGTTGAGACGGATTGGTGTCCCGGCTGCGCTCCAGCTCATGCCCCGTGTCCCGCGGCGGTCTGCCGAAGAGTTCCAGAAATGAACTGGTGATGCTGCCGTCAGCGAGAGCAATACTGCGCACATCATCCGGGATGAAGGTGAAGGGCTCTGGAATGGGACTGCTGTATTCCTCTTTGGTGCCGGTGATTTGATTGAGAGCGTCGATGAGCACCTCCGCCTCCAGACGGCGCAGCGGGTAGTGGGCAAAGTTTGCCGCGGCTTCTGGTGTGTCCTGCGCGGGGATGCTGGAGAGCTGGAAGACCTGCGAATTGAGAATGACGCGGAAGAGATGCCGCAGATCACACTTCGACGCTGCGAACTCCTTTTCCAAAAACGCGAGCAGCGCAGGATTCGAAGGCGGATTGTCCGCACGGAAATCGTCTGGCTCATGCACGATGCCGCGTCCCATCAGCCAACTCCATGCGCGATTTGCCCAGTTCCGACAAAACCAGGCGTTGTCGGGTCGCAGCAGCCAGTCGGTGAAAACGATGCGCGGGTCTTCCAAGCCGAGCTTGATGGCAGCCGCGCGTCCGTCCGGGAAAATCGCCTTCTTGGTGAGGTTTTCTTGGTCCGCCGTGGGATTGAAGTAAACGATCTCTTCTTTCCACTCGGAGGTGGACTTGTAGGCGATCTGCGAGAAGAAGCCCGCCATCGCATCGAGCTTCGCTTTCGGCCATTTGTCCGCGCGCTCACCCATGAAGGTGAGTGCTACCGTGGTGGCGATGCCCCGCGGGCTGCGATCCTGCATGGCGCGGTAGAAGTTCACTTCGCCTTCGCGGAAATTGCTGCCGTTGGCGAGCAGCAGTTGGCGGGCAAAGACATGCAGCGGCTTGTTCTGCCGCACGCTCGTGTGGATAAAGCGGTAGTAAGCCTGAACCGCATTGGGCCACAGCTTGATGGGGAACTCGGCCTTCACGCGCAGGATGTCCCCCAACTTCATCGCCCAGAAGTCGGTGAACTCAGGACGCTGAAGAAGAATCTCGATCAACTGCGCTCGCTTATCCGGCTGCTTGGCTGCCAGAAAACCACGCGCCTCCTGCTCAGTGGGCAGGGTGCCGATCACGGCAAGGAATGCACGCCGCACAAACACGGCGTCTGAACAGAGATTGGCCGGTTTCAGATTGAGCTCTGCCAGCCTGGCAAAGACCAGCTCATCCACACGTTCATGCGGCTTCAGTTCCGGGCCGGATTTCGGCACCGGTGGCCCAGCTTCATAGAACGCGCTCTCATTCGCGACCGCTGTGGCCGCGAACGCCAAGAGGAGAGCCATCGTTTTCATGATCTGTCTTCAAGTTTGAGCGTTCACATTCCGAATGCTGGAAAATGCCACACCTTCGATCTCCACGAGCAGGTCGGGACGACACACGTCTGCCACGGCATAGATCGCAGGCAGGCGGCCCAGCCTGCGCTCACATACGGCGCGCACTTTTTCGTAATCCTCGGCGCGTTTCACATAGACGTGGATTTTTGCCAGATCATCGAGCGTGGCACCCGCGCCCGGCCAACCGAGTCGGGTGAAATTTTCTGGCGCGATGAGCTTCTCGATGTTGGTGAGCGTCTGTTCCGTCTGCATCACCGCATCGTCTTTATACACAGTCTCGGAGTCCACGATGCTCGCCGTACCCGAAATCCAGATAGTGACATCTCCTCCTGCGCGCACGGCCATGGCGCGGGCAAATTTTGGGCTCTTCACCGAGTACTCTTTGGGGTAGTCGAAAGCAGAAGTCTGGAGCGGATTCTCCAGTGAAAGAAGCGACACATCCTCCCGCTGCGTCTGCAGGGCCATGCACGCAGAGATCAGCCCATGACACAGGGTGCCGATCCCAGTGCTGGCGGGATAGACAGGCTGCCCCACCGGCAGTGTGGGCACTGGACGCTGATCGAAAGGAATGTCTGCAAAGAAATCTGTGCGCGCGCGATTCAGCTCGCGATAGCGCTCCACGCCTCCTTCCGCTTCTTCCGTGATGCAGCCTTGATAGAGCCAAGTGCGCACCACATCGGCAAAATCCACACCACCCTGTGTGAGCGTGTCTTGGAGATTTTGGAATGCTTCGAGCGACTGGTCATAAGCGGTGCGCCCTTCGCGATGCAGCGAGCCGCCAGAGGCGTAAACCCAACGCAACCCGTCGTACTCCACACTGACGAGATGTTCGTTGTGACACTCCACCTTCGCGTGCGTCGTGCCGACGGCCCATGCTTCGATGGCAATTCCCCGCCCCTCACACGGCGGCTGCACCACAAAAATCGTCAGCGGCATTTTCTCCCCATAGCACGCCTGAAAGAGCAACTCTGCGGTCGCCACATCCTCGCGGCTGCGCAGAAAGACCGTCTGCATCGTCACCGCCATCGGCTCTCCCTGCTGACGCAGGATGGCGCGAATGGTGGAAAGCGCCTCCCACGCCTCATCCTTAAACTCACCGCCGCAGAGTGGCGTCACCATCATCGCCACACGCCGCACTTTGCCGATGTTGACCACCGTGTGATGCTGCACCCCCAAGAGACAGGGCGGCATGTCGGGCACATGCTGAGAACTGCGCGAGCAGAGATGTGGCGTGTGCCGGGCACCGAGGAGACGACGGTCTGCCGTGAGATGATAACAGATCGGTGTCTCCGCTGAGACATGTGATTTCGAGGACATGGTAACTACTGGAGTGGGGTTTTTGACAGAAAGGCGCCGTGAGCCGTCTCAATGCACATCGCTGCGTGCCTAGTAACGGGCATCTCTATGTTCGTATGTTGGCCTTCCCCGTGCATTTGTTGCCCACCTCGCACCCATGAAGTTCGCGCTATTTTCATGGATTTGAGTCGTTGAAATCATGCGGCTCTCGAAGTGGCTGCCCCCTTTTCTCACCCGCTGTTTTCATCATGCGCGCTCTTGCACTCACCCTGCTCCTCCTCGCCTTCCAGGCTCCCTCTCACGCTGCTGAAAAACGACCAAACTTCCTTTTCATCCTCGCAGATGATCAGTCGCCCTTTGATTTGAAGCTGTACAATCCGCGCTCCACGCTGGAGACGCCAAACCTCGATCGCCTCGCAGCACAGGGCATGGTTTTCGATGGCGCCTACCACATGGGATCTTCCTCCGGCGCAGTCTGCACACCTTCCCGACACATGATCATGAGCGGACGCACGGTATGGCACCTGCCGGTGTCCCCGCAGGCAAAGCACACCAGCCCCGAGCACCTCGAGCAGAACACGCTACCTGCGGTCTTTAACCGCGCTGGCTACGCCACCATGCGCACCTGCAAGCAGGGCAACAGTTACGAGGCTGCCAACAAACTTTTCACCGTGCGGCATGATGCCACAAAGCGCGGTGGCGATGCTGAAACCGGCAGTGCCTGGCATGCACAGCAAGTGCTTGAGTACCTCAATGAACGAGCTGCTGCCAAGAGCACGCAGCCCTTCCTCATTTACTACGGCTTTTCTCATCCACATGACACGCGTGATGGCACGCCGGAGTTGCTGGCAAAGTACGGAGCCACTAACCACACCGACCCAAACACCACGCCCTCGCTGCATTCGCATCAGCCACCCCTGCCCGTAAACTACCTCGTAAAGCATCCCTTCGACAACTCACACGCCGACGTGCGCGATGAAGTCGATGTCTGTGGCGTGTGGAAGCATCGTGATGAAGCCAGCATCCGCAATGAGATCGGTCGCGAGTACGCGTGCAGCGAGAACATCGACATCCAAATCGGTCGCGTTTTGCAAAAGCTCGAAGCCCTGGGCGAGCTGGACAACACCTACATCATCTACACGGCTGATCACGGCATCGCCATCGGGCGGCATGGTTTGATGGGAAAACAAAACCTCTACCAGCACACCTGGCGCGTGCCCTTCATCGTCAAAGGCCCGGGCATCAAGCCGGGCTCCCGCGTCGAAGGAAGCATCTACCTGCTCGACATCCTCGCCACTCTTTGCGATCTCGCAGGCATCACTCCGCCGCAGACCAATGAAGGCACCAGCTTTAAGCCCGTGCTCCTCGGTCAGCAGAAGCGGATGCGGGATGTCCTCTACGGTGCCTACGCCGGCGGCAGCAAACCCGGCATACGCTGTGTCAAAAAAGGCGACTGGAAGCTCATCCAATACGAAGCACCAGATCGCGGGGTGAAGGAGACACAGCTCTTCAATCTCGCTGCAAATCCCAACGAGTTTCTCAAAGAACACGGCAAGACCGGAGCACAGCTCGTCAATCTCGCCGGCGATCCCTCCCATGCCGCGAAGCTCGCAGAAATGCAGACACTGTTGCTCAGTGAAATGCGCCGACTCGATGATCCGTGGCGATTTTCCAATCAACCCACAGACAACCTGCCGCCGCTGCCCAAACCGGCGGCGAAAGCCAACAAGGCTCGCAGCCAAGCTGCAAAACAGTGAATCGCTTTTGTCGTTCGATCATGATTCTCCTGCGCGCTCTTTTTCTGACAATCGGCCTCGGCACAGTCACCGCTGCGGAGCGCCCAAACATCCTCTTTGCCATCGCGGATGATTGGGGTCCCCACGCAGGTGCCTACGGTACACCGTGGGTGAAGACGCCGCACTTTGACCGCGTGGCGAAAGAGGGCTTGCTCTTCAAAAACGCCTACACGCCGAATGCCAAATGCGCACCTTCACGCGCCTGCATCCTCACCGGCAGAAATTCATGGCAGCTCAAAGAAGCCGCGAATCACATCTGCTACTTCCCGCCAGAATTCAAAGGCTGGGGAGAGGCACTCGCGGAGCACGGCTGGAATGTCGGCCACACCACCAAGGGCTGGGGCCCTGGCGTCGCCAATGATGCCACCGGCAAACCCCGCAAGATGACCGGCACGGCGTGGAATCAAAAGAAGCTCGTTCCTCCCACACCTGAAATCGGGCGCAATGACTATGCGGCCAATTTTGCTGACTTTCTCGACGCCGCGCCTGCGGATAAACCCTGGGCGTTTTGGTATGGGGCAATCGAGCCACACCGTGGCTATGAGTTTGGCAGCGGCGTGAAGAAGGGCGGCAAAAAGCTCTCCGACATCGACCATGTACCCGCCTACTGGCCCGACAACGAAGTCGTGCGCAACGATATGCTCGACTACGCTTTCGAGGTCGAGCACTTCGATGAGCACCTCGGGCGCATGCTCGCGCAACTCGAACGCCGCGGCTTGCTGGACAACACGCTCGTCATTGTCACCGCCGACCACGGCATGCCCTTCCCACGCTGCAAAGGAAACGCCAGTACACAGGCCAATCGAGTACCTCTCGCCATCCTGTGGAAAAAAGGCATCGCGCAGCCCGGGCGTGTCATCACCGACTTCGTGAGCCTCATCGACATCGCACCCACTCTCATCGAAGTCGCCGGCATGAAATGGCAGGACACCGGCATGGCAGAGTCACCTGGCGTCAGTCTGACAGATCTCTTTGCCAACCAGCCTGCTCATGTGCGCGATCATGTACTCATCGGCAAAGAACGCACGGATGTGGGCCGTCCACACGACTGGGGTTATCCCACCCGTGGCATCATCACCCAAGACAGCACGCTCGTGGAAAACTTCGAGCCTATGCGCTGGCCGGCAGGCAATCCCGAGACGGGCTACATGGATTGCGACGCGGGAGCGACCAAGAGCTTCATCCTCGACGCGCATCGCAAAAATCCAGCCGACCCTTTTTGGCAGCTCTGTTTCGGGCTGCGCCCGCCGCTGGAATTTTACGACACCGCCTCAGATCCCGAGCTCGTGCACAATCTCCCCACGGACCCGCGCATAGCGGCACTCCGCACCCGTCTCCATGCGGAGCTGAAAGCCCAGAACGACCCACGCATGGAGGGCAGGGGAGATGTGTTCGATCGCTACGAGCACGCCACCAAGGCCCACGTTGGCTTCTACGAAAAATTCATGCGCGGTGAGCCCGTGAAGGCAGGTTGGATCAACCCGACCGACATTGAGCCGCGCAAGCCCTTGCCTTGACGCAAAGGGAGCTGCGCACTTAGCGGAACAGCCCTCTCTTCGCAGGCTGGCCGCCATCCGTCTGGCTCTTCGTATCTTCGGCGCGCAGTTTGCTCGCGGTGTCTTTGTACCACAGTGGGCCGTTGACTTTGAAGTTGTAGATCAGATCGCGGAAGTCACTCATCAACCGCTGGTCATTCATGAGTGCGCCGAGCAACCCTTTGCTGGATGTGATGTTCTGCGCGGCGGTGGCAAAGCTGTCTGCGGCTTTCTTGATGGATTGCAGCGACTCATCAGCCGTGGCCATCACCTTGTCGGCGCGAGCAATCGCGGGATCGAGTTTGTCAAACATCGGGCCAAGGCGCTTGCTGGATTCCTCGATGTTCTTGGAGGCGTTTTTGAAACTCGCCGCCGCTTCTTTGAGGTCTGCGAGAGCCCCTTTGAGGTTCTGCGCATTCTCATCTCCCAGCACCTTGTCATCCACGCGTTTGAGCGTGTTGTGCAGATGCTCGATGCTGTCTTTAAAATTCTGGATCGTACTTTCCGAAAGCGCGCCCTGATTCACTTTCGCCATGGCGGTGCGGATGTCTTTGAGGCCCACGCGCACATCGTCGAGCACTACATCCACTTTCTCTCCCACAGACTTGGCGGTGCTTTGAAGGTCGTTGAGACTGCCCGTCTGCTCTCCTTCGATGATCTTGTCGTAGTCATGCGGCAAAAAGACATCGGTTTTCTTGCCGGTAGGTTTGATCTCCACAAGAGCGTCACCCATCAAGCCGGCGGAACCGATGGCGAAGGTGGCGTCAGCAGGGATCATCACATCCTTAAAAAGCTCCAGATCAATGATGACGCCGGTGAAGGTGTCATTGAGCTTCGGCTTTTTGTCCACCTTGCCAACACGTGAGCCGCCGAGGAAAACAGGTGAGCCATCTTTGATGCCGGCGGCGTTTGGGAATGCGACGCGCAAATGGTAGGTGTCCTTGAACACTTCACGCACGCGCCCGAACTGGAGAATAAGGCCGCCCAGCAGCAGCAGACCCACGAACACGAAGAGTCCGACGAGCATTTCGGTTTTTTTGTCGCTGTCGATCATAAGATGGAAGGATGTCTGTGTAGGTTCAGCCGGTAACGTCTGAGCGGCCGTTGATAAAGTTCTGCACCAGAGGGTCTGGGGAGTTCCGCAGTTCCTCCGGCGTGCCGAGGAAATGAATCTTGCCACGATAGAGCATGGCGACACGATTGGCGATCTTGAAGATGCTGCGCATATCGTGCGTGACGATGATGGAGGTGACGCCGTAGCGCTTCTGCATGCGCAGGATCATCTGGTCGATGATATCGGAGCCGATGGGATCGAGCCCCGAGTTCGGTTCATCGTAGAGAATGCACTCGCTGCGGGTGATGATGGCGCGCGCGATGCCCGCGCGTTTGCGCATGCCGCCGGAGAGGCTGGTGGGGTATTTGTGCAGATGTTCATCGAGGTCCACGGCCTCCAATGCCGCCAGGACTCGACGTTTGATCTCTGCTTTATCGCGCACCCCGCTTTCGATGAGAGGGAAGGCCACATTTTCCTCCACGGTCATGCGATCGAACAGTGCTGCACCCTGGAACAACATGCTGACCTTTTGCCGGACAGGTGCCATCTCGCGCTCCTTGAGCTTGTTCACGTTCATGCCGTCCACAAACACATCCCCGGAGTCTGGCTGAATGAGGCCGATGATGTGCTTCATGGTCACCGTCTTTCCCTCACCACTGGGGCCGATGAGGCAGAGCGTTTCCCCATGCTGGAGTGTCAAGTCGATGCCGCAGAGAATCTCCTGCTTGCCGAAGCGTTTGTGCAAATTGCGCAGCTCGATGAACGTGCCACCTGCGTTCTTCCGCTCGATCACTTGAGTGTTTGGAGAAATTTCGCTCATGGTCACACTGTCCCAATGGGAAACACATAGTTGAGTAACAGGGAGAGGAAGAAATTCACGATCAACAGTACCAGAGAAGAGATCACCACCGCGCGCGTGGTGCCAGCTCCGACGCCGACGGCACCGTTTTCCGCAGAGAGCCCCTGGTGGCAGGCGATCAAAGTGATGAGCATGCCAAAGACAAAGCCTTTGATCATGCCGATGCTGAGATCCTCCATGTTCGTGTGCTCCACCATGTGAGAGATATACCAAGTCGAGGGCATGTCGTAACCGATGCTGGTCACAAGATAGGAAGCGATGAGTCCGAAGGAAACACTCTCCGCGACGAGGAACGGCATGGAGACGAGCATCGCCAAAAACCGCGGCAGCACGAGGTAATCAACAGGATGCACTCCCATGACGCGCAGGGCATCCACCTGCTCGGTGACTTTCATCGTACCGATGTCTGCGGCCATCGCCGCACCCACACGCCCGGCCACCATCAGCCCTGCGAGCACCGGCCCCAGCTCGCGACACAACGCCACGGAGACGACCGCGCCCACCGTGGTCTCAAAGCCGAAGTCTTTGAACTTCGCATAGCTCTGAAAAGTAAACACCGCGCCTGTAAACGCACCCGTCACGATCACCACCGCCTGCGAGCCGTAGCCGATGGCCACGATCTGCTGCGCCACGAGTCGCAGACGCCACACGCGCGAACGCAGGGCGATCCCCAACTCCCGCGTCAGCGCAGCGATCTGACCAAGGTAAGAAAGGAAATGCAGGAAGACTTGGCCAGTGGCAGTAAATAAGCGCGGGGCGGACTCCATCGCGCCATCATGGCATGCTGCGGCATGAAGGCAAATCACAATGCCCCTTTGCGCTGTCACTCAGGCACCCGACGCTCCCCACAGCGCGTATGCCTCAATGCGCCACAGCTTTCTCCGCCCCGAGACCCGTATGCGCGCGGACTTTGAGTTCGATGAACTTGGTTTCTGCCTGTGGATCACGCGGCGTGAGGATCGTCCCCAGCCAGGCGGCCAGGAAGCCGATGGGAATGCTGACAATGCCTGGATTTTCCAACGGGAAAATAGCTCCCTCTTTGCCGAACATGCCGTTCGGGCTGAGCAAGATCAGGATGATGGAGACCACCAAGCCGCCGCCGAGGCCTGCGACAGCGCCCATCGTATTGAATCGCCGCCAGAACACACTCAACACGATGACCGGTAAATTGGCCGAAGCAGCGACGGAGAATGCCAGGCCGACGAGGAAGGCCGCATTCACACTCGGGCCGAGATAGATGGCCAACCCGATGCTGGCGGCACCGACGAAAAAGGCCGTGAGGCGTGCCACGCGAACCTCCTCGCCAGGGCGGTGCTCTTTGCCGTGATGAATGACATTGGTGTAAAAATCATGCGCAAAGCTGGCGCTGGCACTCATGGTAAGGCCGGCGACGACGGCGAGGATCGTCGCAAAGGCCACTGCGCTGATGAATGCGAAGAATAAATCGCCGCCGAGGTGCTGCGCGAGGATCGGCGCGACCATGTTGGTGTTCGGCTTGCCCGCAGCGGTGAGGATTTGGCTCTTTTCCAAAATCGTCGCGGCACCAAAACCAAAGAACGTGGTCATGATGTAAAAGAGTCCGATGATGGCCATGGCCCAGACGACACTGGAGCGCGCCGTTTTGGCATCTGGCACGGTGTAGAAGCGCACGAGGATGTGCGGCAGCCCGGCCGTGCCCAGCACAAGGCCGATGCACAGCGAGATGAGGTCGATGTGTCCCCAAGGGCCAGCAGCGGCTCCGTACTTGAGCCCTGGCTCCAGCAAATTCTTCGGCGGTGCACTGCCTGCGTAGTCCGCTTTGGAAACAGACTCAAAGAAAGCGGCGAAGCTAAAGCCGTGATGCTTGAGCACGAGATAACTGAGCAGCAGCGCGCCCGCCATGAGCAGCAGTGCTTTGATGATCTGCACCCAGGTCGTGGCAAGCATCCCGCCAAACACCACATAGACGAGCATCAGCACGCCGACGCCGATGACGGCGGGCTCAAAGGAGATGCCGATGAGTTCTTTGATCACAGCACCCGCGCCGACCATCTGCGCGATCATGTAGAAGGTGGACACCACCAGCGTGCTCAGAGAAGCCAGTGCGCGCACCGGGCGCGGCTTGAGGCGGTAAGCCAGCAGGTCGGCCATCGTGTACTTGCCTGCATTGCGCAGCGGCTCCGCGACGATGAGCAGCACCGTGATGTAGGCCACGAGGAAACCCACAGAGTACATGAAGCCGTCATAGCCGGAAAAACAGATCATCCCGGAAATGCCCAGAAAGCTCGCCGCGCTCATGTAGTCGCCTGCAACGGCGAGGCCATTTTGCCAGCCAGTGATGCTGCGCCCGGCGGCGAAGTAGGCACTGGCACCCGTGTTTTTCTTGGCTGCCCAGAAGGTGACGAGCAACGTGAGGCCCACGAAGGCCAGGAACATGAGGAGTGGGATGGACATGAGGAATGCGTGAAGGCTCTGTTAGGTCTCTTCGGTGATCTCGACATCATTGATGTCCGGTGATGACGGCCGCTGCTTCCTTGTCCCACTTCGCGGCGACGCGGACGTACACAAATGCCACCATCCAAGCCATGAAGAACTGTGACAGCGCAAAGACGTAGGCCAGATTGACCTCGCCCCACACCTTCGTCTTCATCAGAGCGGGGAAGTAGCCGACGAGCACCGGCAGGGCCAGATAGTAGGCCAGGAAAAAAATCGTCGCGCCCGTGATGAATCTCGCCTTGCGGGCCAGCAGCGCGCGGAATTCCGGCTTGGCCTCGATCTCCGCCCAGTTCACAGATGATTTTTCGCTCATAAAGAGCGCGAGGTTAGGGAACCCGCTTTGTCTTGGCAAGACCAAGACACTGCTGAGCGGTTTTTTCTCCGCGCCGCTTTTATCCCATCACTCAAAGGCACTCGTCACCGGCTTGCCATCAAACTCTGCCGGCACAGGCACTCCCAGCAGCCACAGCGCGGTGGCCGCAGTGTCGTAAGTGGTGACCGGAGCCGTGATGGCAAAGTTCTTCCGCACCCCTTTGCCCCAAGCCACCCAGGGAATGTGCATGTCGTCGGGAATATTCAGCCCGTGTGTTTTGTCATGCCCACCATGATCCGCGCTGACGATGAGCACGCTCGTATCTGCGATGCCCGCATCTTTGATCCCCTGCCACACCTGCCAGAGGGCCTGATCGGTGACCTTGATCGCTTCCTTCTGCTCGGGTGATCCCCAGCCATGTTTATGCCCCGCGCTGTCCACATCCGGGAAATGGATGAAGGCCAGCTTGGGCTTGTGCTCTTTGATCCACGCTGCGGCTTGCTTGGCGACGGTCTGCGAAGGCTTTTTGTCCTTCTCGATGGCTGGCGCACCCGCCACGGGCTTCCTGTCCTGCGGACCGCCGAAGTCGAACAAGTCCAGCGATCCCTCCAGCCAGAGATGACGGAATTTCACCTTGCCAACAAACATGGCAGTCTCCGCCTGTGGCTCGGCGGCTTTGAGCAGCGAGAACACCGTGGGCACTTTCACGAAGCCCTTGATCGGCGTGTAGCCGTTCCAGAGGATTTTATGTTTGTCTGGCCCCACACCGGTGAGCATCGATGTGTGTGAAGGCAGCGTGATCGACGGGAAAATCGTGCTCGCCTCCCACGTCACCGCACCCTCTGCGGCGATTTTTTTCAGCGTCGGTGCCTCGCTCTCTGCAATGACTGCCGGTTTACCGCCGTCGATGCTGACAATGAAAACGTGTTCTGCACGTGGCGCGGCGTAAGCGCTGAAAGTGAAAGCCAAAAGAGAGAGACAAGCGGCGTGAAGGAAAGAGCGATTCATGGGGGTGGAGGAAAACGTTGCTCACGAGATCATGCTTCCAAAAAAATGACTCCGCGCACGCGATGGCGTGCTTGCTCCTTGAGCCATTCGTTCCCTTGCGCCAAGGGTTCAGCCGCATGGAAGCTTGGATCGTCATCGGATTGCTCATCGCTGTCGTCATCGCCTTTTCGACGGAGAAAATCTCCGTGGATTTGGTGACGCTGGCGATGCTCTGCGCCCTCGTGCTTTGCGGCATTCTCTCCGCAGAACGCGCCTTCGCCGGATTTGGCAATCGTGTGATCGTCCTACTCGCCGCGATCTTTGTCATCGGCGCAGCATTGCGTGAAACGGGCGTGCTCGATATGTTGGGAGGGACGCTGGCACAAACTTTCGGCAAGCAGCCAAAGAGGCTGATGGCGGTCATGATGGCAGCGGTGGCAGGTGCCTCTGCTTTCATGAACAACACCACCGTCACGGCGGTATTCATCGGCCCGGTGATCGGCCTGTGCCGCACGCTGCGCATTCCACCTTCCCGCATGCTCATGCCGCTGGCCTTTGCCTCGCTGCTGGGTGGTACCTGCACCCTGATCGGCACCTCGACGAACGTGGCCGTGAGTGGTGCCATCACCAAGATGCACCTGCCGCCATTTCAGATGTTTGAGTTCAGCGCCATCGGCGTGGTGATCGTTGCCACCGGCATTATCTACATGGTCTTCATCGGCAGGCGCATGGTGACGGAGAGCGATCAAGACAGCGCGCTCAGTGGCGAAACCATGCGCGAATTCCTCGCTGAAGTCGTCGTGCTGCCAGGATCGCCTCTCGTCGGCCAGGCGGCATTCGATTCGGATTTCTCCGCGCTGGAATTCCAAGTGCTCAAAATCCGTCGCCACGAACGCCTCATCGACGCATGGGCCAGCCTGCATTTCGAGGAGGGAGATGTCGTACTCGTCGCAGGCAAAGTCGAAAACCTCATCAAGGTGAAAAAGATCGAGGGCATCGACATCCTGGAAGACGTCACCCTGCGCAGCTCCGGCATCGACATGAGTGATGCGCACGTCGCGGAGGTCGTGCTCGCACCGCGCTCCAGCTTTGTCGGACGCACCCTGCGCAACAGCAACTTCCGCCAACGCACCGGCCTCTCCGTGTTGGCACTGACGCGCGGCGACCATTCACTGATGCACCACATGGCGGATGAAAAGCTGCGCGCTGGTGACGTGCTGCTGCTGCAAGGTCCGGGTGGACGCTTTCGCGCGCTCGAAGAAGGCAGCGAAATGATCGTCATGGCGCAGCACCAGTTCAGTCCAGAGACGCGGAAGCGCGGCTTCACCCTGCTCGGCGCGTTCGCTTTCGCCGTGCTGGCCAGCAGCCTGGGCTGGATCCCAGACACCATCGCCTTCGTGCTCGTCGCCATGCTTGCTGTCTTCACGCGCTGCATCAAGCTGGAGAATGCCTATGCCAACATCGACTGGCGACTGCTCATTCTCATCGGCGGCATGATGGCATTTGGCGAAGCGATGCAACAATCTGGAGCTGCCAGCATGGTCGCCAGCGCGCTGACCTCATGGTTGCAGCCTTGGGGCGTCTTCGCCGTGTTCGCCGGCTTCTGCGTGCTCACCGTCATCCTCACACAGCCAATGTCGAACGCGGCTGCTGCGCTCGTCGTGCTGCCGGTGGCGATGCAGGCTGCCACCAGCATGGGCGCAGAGCCGCGCGCCTTTGCCATCGGCGTCATGCTCAGCGCCTCGGCCTCCGTTCTCACGCCATTCGAGCCGAGCTGCATCCTCGTCTATGGCCCTGGCAAATACCGCTTTAGTGACTTCCTCAAAGTCGGCGGCGGTCTGAGCCTCGTCGCACTCGCAGTCATCCTCATCATGGTGCCCTGGCTCTGGCCACTGGTGAAATAGCACCGCCTCACAAAAACCGCGCCGTGCGGCTCACTTTGCTCTTCTTCACTTCCTCAGGCGTTCCCGCCGCGACGAGCTTTCCGCCTTCGTTTCCGGCTTCGGGGCCGATGTCGATCAGGTAGTCGGCTTCGGCATAGACGTCGGGGTGGTGCTCGATGACGACGACGGTGTGGCCTTCATCGACGAGGCGGTGCAGGACGTCGATCAAGCGGGCGACGTCGCGGATGTGCAGACCGATGGTGGGCTCTTCGATGAGGTAGAGATTGCGTTTGCCGGCGGTTTGCAGGCCCTTGAGGCGCTCTTTCATTGTGCGGCCATCGCCGCTGCGCAGTTCGGTGACGAGTTTGATGCGCTGCGCCTCGCCGCCGCTGAGCGTGGGACTAGGCTGGCCGAGCTGGAGATAGCCCAGGCCAGTGTCGGCGAGCAGTTGGAGTGGTCGCGCGATCTTTTGCACCGGCGCGAAGAACTCCGCCGCCTCGCTGATGCTCATGCGGAGCACGTCGCCGATGTGCTTGCCGTTGTATTCGACCTCGAGCGTGGCGGCGTTGAAGCGCAGGCCGTAGCAGGTCTCGCAATGGACTCGCGTGGTGGGCAGGAAGGCCATCTCGACCTTGATCTCGCCATTGCCGCCGCAGGTTTCGCAGCGGCCTCCTTCGGTATTAAAAGAGAAGCGGCTCGCCGTGTAGCCGCGAGTGCGGGCGAGCGGCACTTGAGCAAAAAGAGCGCGGATGTCATCGAGGATGCCCACATACGTCGCGGGGCATGAGCGGCTGGTTTTGCCGATGGGTGATTGATCGACCTCATGCACCGTTTGCAGGTTTTCAAAGCCGCTGATGCTCTTCCAGGCCTTCGTGACCTTGATCTTGGCTTTGCTGATCTTTTCACGCACGGCGGGTGAGAGTGCGCCGTGCATGAAGCTGCTCTTTCCACTGCCGCTGACGCCGGTGAGCACGGTCAAACGAGCGAGCGGGATGCTGACGTCGATGTTTTGGAGGTTGTTCGCGTGCGCGCCGAGGACACGCAGCCAGCCGTCCTTCGACTTCGCAGCAGGCAGCGGTCGGCGTGAGCCGCGCACGGGATGCTTCAGCGGCGTGTTGAGGCTCTGGCCGGTGACGCTCTTCTTATTCTTCAAAATCTGCGGCAGCGTGCCCTGCGCGACGACCTGACCGCCGAATTTCCCCGCGCCGGGGCCGAGGTCGAGGATGGTATCGGCGCGTTTCATCGTCTCGTCATCGTGCTCGACGACGAGCAGCGAATTGCCCTTGTCCCGCAGTGCGGTGAGCGTGTTGAGCAGCTTTTCGTTGTCGCGTGGATGCAGGCCGATGGTCGGCTCATCGAGCACATAAAGCACGCCACGGAGGTTGCTGCCGAGCTGCGCGCTCAGGCGGATGCGCTGCGCCTCGCCGCCGCTGAGTGTGTCGGCGCTGCGGTTGAGCTGGAGGTAGCCGAGGCCGACCTCCTGCATGAATTTGAGCCGCTGCGTGATCTCCTTCACGATGTCACGCGCGATGATGGCCTCCGTGCCGTCGAATTGGAGCTTCGCGATGAGCTTTCCGGCCTCACCGGCGGTGAGCGCGGAGAAATCCTGAATCGTCGTCTTCTGAAGCTGCACCGCGCGGCCGATCTCGTTGATGCGGCTGCCTTGGCAGGACGGGCAAACCGTGCGCGGCGTCTCATGCTCGTCGTCATCACTGCTAAAGCGGCGCTCCTCCTCCAACTCAGCCTCCAGCATCGAAATATCGTCGCGTCGCTCGCTGAGATCACGCTGGCGTCCGACGTAGCCAAAGCCACGGCAGTCGCGGCACCAGCCATGCGGGCTGTTGAAGCTGAATAGACGCGGATCCAGCTCCTCAAAGCTCCAACCGCAGCTCGGGCAGCTCATCTCGGTGCTGAGCACGGACTGCGATTTGTCCGCGTGCAGCAGTTTGATGGTGCCTTTGCCCATCTTGAGCGCGGATTCGACGAGCGGACGCAATTTGTCCGCTGAATCGCTTTTCGACACCTTCGCAATCACGGCGTCGATGCTGTGCTCCTTGAAGCGTTCGAGACGCTTGAAGCCCATCGTGTTCTTAAACTCGCCATCGACCCAAAGCGTCTCGATGCCGTGCTTCGCCGCGTTTTCAGCCACGTCGGTGTGGAAGCCTTTTCGCGCCTTGATGAGCGGCGCGAGCAAATGGCCGCCGCCCATTTTGAGATGCGCGATGATGGATTTCAAAATGGCCTCCGCGCTTTGCTTTTTGACCGGAACAGCGCATTTCGGGCAGTGCTGCGTGCCGAGCTTGGCGAAGAGCAGCCGCAGGAAGTGATACACCTCCGTCACCGTCGCCACGGTGGATTTCCCACCACCGCGCGAGATGCGCTGCTCGATGGCGACCGTCGGCGGCACGCCCGCGATGAGATCGACATCGGGCTTCTCCATCTGCTCCACAAACGTGCGCGCATAGACGGACATCGAATCGAGAAAGCGCCGCTGGCCCTCGGCGAAGATCAAATCAAACGCGAGCGACGATTTGCCGCTGCCGCTGAGGCCGGTGACGACGACGAATTCATCACGTGGGATGTCGAGGGAGATGTTCTTGAGGTTATGTTCGCGCGCACCGCGGATGGAAATCGAGTTCGCGGTTCGCGGTTCGCGGTTCGCGGTTTTTCGAGGCGCGGTCGTTTTGGATGAACCGCGAACCGAGAACTGCGAACTGAGAACTGCCTGGAGATACCGCCCGGTATGCGACGCACTGCATTCTGCCACGTCTTCGGGAGTCCCAGCGATGACAAGCGTGCCGCCTTCCGCGCCGCCTTCGGGGCCGAGATCGAGGAGCCAGTCGGCGCATTTGATGACTTCGAGATTGTGTTCGATGACGACGAGGCTGTTGCCTTCATCGACGAGGCGCTGGAGCAGTTTGATGAGCAGCGCGATGTCGTCGAAGTGCAGGCCGGTGGTGGGTTCGTCGAGGAGGAGAAGGCTGCTTTTGCCGGGGGTTTGAGGTTCGAGCAGGTGGCCGACGAGCTTGAGGCGCTGCGCCTCGCCGCCGCTGAGCGTGTTGAGTGGCTGACCAAGACGCAGGTAGCCGAGTCCGGCGTCGATGACGAGTTGCAGCGAGCGCGTGATGTGCTGCACGGCGCGGTGCTCGATCTGCGCGAACCACGGCACCGCGTCGTCGATGGTCATGCTCAGCACATCGTGGATGGATTTGCCGTTGAGCAGGATTTTGAGCGCGTGCGGTTTGTAACGCTTCCCCTCGCACTCTGGGCAGGTGACGAAGAGATCGCTGAGGAACTGCATCTCGATTTTCTCGAAGCCATTGCCCTGGCAGCGCTCGCAGCGGCCCTCGCCGCTGTTGAAGCTGAAGAAGCCGGGCATGATGCCCTGCGTGGCAGCGTCATCACAGGCGGCGAAGAGCGTGCGGATGTGATCGAACGCGCCGGTGAACACCGCCGGCGTCGAGCGCGGTGTGCGAGCGAGCGGTGATTGATCCACCATGACCACGCTGCCGAGCTGCTCCCAGCCGCTGATGCTGCTGACGCGCCCCGGCTCATCCTCGCAGACCTCGCCACGGAGCTTTTGCAGATTTCGATACAGCACGTCATGCACCAGCGTGGATTTCCCGGAGCCGCTGACGCCGGTGATGCAGACAAAGGCGTTCAGCGGGATGTCCGCGTCGAGTTTGCGGAGGTTGTTTTGGCGGGCGGAGCGGATCGCCAAGAATTTATGATTTATGATTCTTGATTTTTGATTTGGGCGGGCTGATCCGACGGATGGTTTGGGGTGAAAATGGGTGAGCGGGATGCCGTTTTGCCTGGCGGTGGCTTCGAAAAGGGCGCGTGGATACGGATGCGCGATGACGTCGATGGGGACGATGATGTTGTCGGCGGCGCGGGAGAAATTTTCAGGGTTTGTGTCACCCGTGAGCACAGAGTCAGCCGAGCGATACCAGAAGAATTTGTTGCTGTATTGGCTGAGCATCATGTCGTCCGGCACACGCACGAAGCCACATTGAGTCATGAAATCATTCACTTCAGCCTGAGTGGGACGTCCCAGATCGACCTCCACCTGCGAGGTGATGATGGAGGCTGTTTTGCCTTTCTCTTTGGAGATGGCTTCGACTCGGATGGTGTCGCCGAAGAGGAGATTCTGTGTGCCGAGGCGCAGCAGGTATTCGGAAGGCAGAGCGTGCCGCAGAGTGAGCTTGTTCGACTTGTTGTCGCTATCTTGGTCGATCACATAACCGAACTCGCCACGGTTCGTGATTTTGTGGACGATCTGGCTGCCTTCCTGGTGATAGACTTCATGCTCACCGCCGCCGCCAATGTGCGTGCCGAGATAGGCGGGCGCGATGGCGTGACGATTGAGAATGGCTAGCTGGTCATCGAGAAGCCTCTCTCTTTTCTGGCGGCGAGCCCAGCCGAAACTTTCTTGATGAGCGCTTCGGTGGAGTTCTTCGGCGCACGGATTCGGGCTTGACGCAGCTTTTCCGGATCGGTCTCGAAGCGACGGATCGGACGGGAGTGGCTGGAGGATGGCGGCGTAGGCACGGCTGCGGGATTCATCGTCGGTAAGCGTGGGGAGGTCGAGTGGATTTTCGGCGGCTGAACTTGAAACTTGAGACTTGGAATCTGAAACCGGCCTCCGCATTTGCGGCACGGGGATGCTTTTGCGGCCAAACAAGTAGTCGCCGGTGAGCGAGCCTTTCGTCTGCGCGAGTTTTTCGAGCGGCCCATTGAAAACAAGCGCGCCGCCCTTCTCACCGCGGCCGGGGCCGATGTCGATGAGGTTGTCGGCGGCGTGCATGACGGCTTCTTCGTGCTCGACGACGAGGAGCGTGTTGCCTTTGTCGCGCAGGCCTTCCATCACGCCGATGAGGCGGCCGATGTCGCGCGGGTGGAGGCCGATGCTGGGCTCGTCGAGCACGAAGAGCGTGTTCACGAGCGATGCGCCGAGGCAGGTGGTGAGGTTGACGCGCTGCAACTCACCGCCGCTGAGCGTGCGCGTCTGGCGGTCGAGATTGAGATAGCCGAGGCCGGCGCGGTCCATGTAGCTGACGCGGCTGGCGATCTCGTCGCGCAGCAGTTTCGCGGCGTGGTCGCCGTCTTTGATCTGCCAGCCTTGCACGAGCGGATGCAAATCGCTCACGGGCATGCGCCAGAGATCGGCGATGGTGTGCGGGCCGATGCGGAAGGCATACGCTTCTTTTTTCAAACGCCCGCCGCCGCAGTCGCCGCACTCGGTGTAGGCGCGGTAGCGGCTGAGGAAGACGCGGACGTGCATCTTGTAGCTGCGCGTCTCCATCCACTTGAAGAAGCCGCGCACGCCATACCACTCGCCACGATTGTAAGCGGCTTCGGGATCGGGGTCGGTGCCTTCGAGGAGCCACGCGCGCTCGTCGGGCGTGTAGTCCTCGAAGGGCTTGTGGATGTCGATGCCGCGCTTGCGGGCGGCGCGTTCGAGATCGAGCTGCGATTCGCCATAGGTGCTGCCTTGGAAGGGACGCACGAGGCCGCGATTGATGCTCAGTGACTCATCCGGGATCGCCTTGCCGATGTCGATGCCGAGCGTGCGGCCAAAGCCACGGCATGTGGGGCAGGCCCCGAGGGGTGAATTGAAACTGAACAGCCCCGGTGTCGGCGCGGGCAGCGTGATGCCGCAGTCGGCGCAGCTCCAGTCGGTCGAAAAATTTGAGATTTGAGATTTGAGATCTGAGATTTTTTCAAAGGCGACGGCGCAGTGGCCTTTGCCATAGCGGAGGGCGGCTTCGAGGGATTCGGAGAGGCGGGATTTGGATTTTTCGTCGAGGCTGACGCGGTCCTGGATGATGAGGAGCTGCGCGGGCAGCTTGCGCTCGCCGAGTTCGTCGAGGCGGAGAGTCTGGCCGTAAAGCCAGACGCGCACGAAGCCTTGGGATTGGAGAAAGGCGGCGAACTCCGCAGTGACGGCTTTTTTCGGCACCGGGACGGGAAAGAGAATGAGTGCTGGCGCGTGGCGATGATGCGTGAGGAGATGATGGACGATGCTTTCGGGTGTCTCCGGCTTCACGGCGCGTTTGCACGACGGGCATGTGGCCTCGGCGAGACGCGGGAAGATCATTTTGAGGTAGTCATTGATCTCCGTGATGGTGCCGACGGTGCTGCGCGTGCTGCGCATGTTGTTCACCTGCTCGATGGCGATGGCGGGCGGGATGCCTTCGATGGCATCGACCTTCGGCTTGTCCATGCGCTCGAAGAACTGCCGCGTGTATGGCGAAAACGTCTCCACATAGCGCCGCTGCCCCTCCGCGTAGATCGTGTCAAAGGCGAGCGAGGACTTCCCCGACCCGCTGGGCCCGGTGATGACATTCAATTTTCCCAGCGGCAGGTTGAGATCGATGCCCTTCAAATTATTCTGCCTAGCGCCGCGGACGCGGATGACGTCATCCGTCTGCGGTTCGCGGTTCGCGGTTCGTGATTGACGAGCGGCGACGGATTTTTTGGCAACACGAGGCATGGGGGAGAGCGAGAGTAGCGATACGCCCGCGCGTGGCAATCAGGTGCTCTCGGTCGTGAAAAGAAAGCGAGCTCTGCTGACGACGGGAAATGTCTCGCAGCGAGCAACTCCGATCCCGAAGGGATCACAGCCGGTAGCCAGGGGTCGCATGACCCCTGGTAAACGTGCGACAAAACTCGTTGCTCAAGTGTGCATGCCGAAAGCATGCTAGCACCGTCCTTTCACCCCACGCTTCCACATGCCAGCACCTCCACCTCGCTGCACTACCATGTGATCTTCTCGACGAAGAACCGGGAGCCCACCATCGCCGCATCGTGGCGTCCGCGATTGCAATATCGTGGAATCACTCGCCTTCGGCGAAGTAGTCGGAATCCACACGCTTCACCTCATACACCTGCGCGATGGCGACGCCGACGTTGTGATCGATCATGAGTTCGGCCAGCTCGTTGCCGTCGATGAGGACGATCTTGCTGTTGCTGACGCTCCGGGCGAAATCGACAGCCTCCTTGGTGAAGGTGGAGGTCGTGATGAAAATGCCCTTGGCGGCTTTGTTGCCTGCCAACGCTCCAGCGAACTGCTGCACATCCGGTCTGCCGACGGTTTTATCGTTCCAGCGTTTCGCCTGAATGTAGATGGCATCCAATCCGAGTTTGTCCTCCTTGATGATGCCATCAATGCCGCCATCACCAGACTTGCCGACCACTTGGGCCGCATCCCGGAGCGTGCCGCCATAGCCCATCTTGACCAGCAACTCGACGACGAGGCGTTCGAAGAAGCCCGGAGTACATGTGCTGATCTGTTGGAGGAGGTCTGCCCTCACAGCGCTTCTTAAAAGCTGATGCGAGGCTTCAATGTCTTCCAAGGGCGAGCGTTCTGTCTCTTCGGAAGTTGCTTTGGAGTCCGCTGGAACCGGCTTGCTCCTGCCTTTGCGTACATCGTCTGCGTCTTCAAATTGCCGAAGAACAGAAAGATCGATCCGGCTCTTCTGTTGCCTTAAAAGCTGTTTTCCCCTGTCTGTGATGCAGTAGCGACCGCGTTCCGGCGTTGCCAAAACCTTTGCTTTGCGAAGATGAAAAGTTGCCCAGGCAGCCCTGTTTACGAGCATGTTGTTCTTCCCGCTAGGCATCATTTCTGCGCGGTCCGCCTCAGTCAGCCCAAAATGCTTTATGATGGCTTGATTCAAATCCGAAGATGAAACAGTAGCAGAGCCTGCTTCAGCGGCTCGTTGAAGAACCGGCAGCATCATGGATTGGAAGTCAGGAACAGCCATGATGCAGATCAGTGAGCCGATACCGTGCCGCGTGCTGCGAGCCGCTTCAGTTCACGCAGAGCCTTGCCGCCTTCATCATGCTCGGCTTCGTAATCCTCCACGAGTTCCAACAGCTCGCGGAAATACTCGCGCTGAACGGCGTTGAGGCGGCGGACAGCGAAGCGGTTGCACAGGCTGGCGGCTTCCTCATAGACAGCACGACTGCGGAACGGCGTCAGAGCGCAAAGTGCCCACAGGCCGGAGATGGTATCCGGCAGTTTGCGAATTTGCGATGCTGTTGAAGTGCGTGGCATGGCGTCTCAGAGCTTTTTCTTCTAAGCGTCCTTGGAGTATTCGGCATGGCTGAGAAAATCCAAGAGGAAAACCCGGCCGGTGTTGAAATGAATGGCGGCGATGAGCCGAAAGTTGTTCCCGGCGATGTTGAAGACGAACACCGGACGCTGGCTTTCGACTTTCACCATGGATGGCTTGATGACGCGCATCGTGATCGGCAATCACTTCCTCAGTGCCTTCTCCAAATCCTCCACCGTCGTCACGGGGGCCTGGCAGGTGAAATTCTGGCAGACGTAGGCGGCGGGTTTGCCGGAGACGGGCTTCATGCCGGAGAGAGCTTGGTTGTGCGTGGCGAGCCATTGCTGTGCGGCGCCGCCGTCGGCGTGAAGCAGCGCGGCATGAGGCAGGAATTTGCGGCGGAGGTGATTGGCGAGTGTTTTGAACTCGGGCGCGCTCACATCACCGGCGAGGACGATCTGCTGCTTGCTGCGATGTGCGAGATCGAAGGCCATCGCCATGACGGGGACGGCGGAGGCATTTTTTTCGATCGTGGAACCGAAGAGCGCGAAGATTTTCTCCGCCTGCTGCTTGTAACTGTCCTTCGCGAGCATGGTGCTGAGGCGGACGAGGTTGAGCGCGGCGAGTGAGTTCGGCGAAGGCTCGGCACCATCGTAGTCTTCCTTGATGCGCAGCACGCTGTGCGGCATGTCGGTGTGGACGCTGTAGTAGCCGCCGTTTTTCGTGTCGAGAAAGAGCGCGTCCATCTCGGTTTGCAGCGCGGTGGCCCAGCGCAGCCACTTCACCTCAAATCCGGCCTCGTAGAGATCGAGTAAGCCGTGGATGAGGCAGGCGTAGTCGATGGCGAAGGCCTTCGGGCCGCGCTGACCTTCGCGCCAGGAGCGATGCAGCTCCTTGCCGGGTGTGGTGCAGAGCTGGTCGTGGAGGAATTGCGCGGCACCTGCGGCGAGCTTGATCATTTCGTCATCGGCGAGCGCGGCTCCGGCGCGAGCGAGGCCAGAAATCATGAGCCCGTTCCATGCGGCGATGATTTTGTCATCGAGATGCGGGCGCGGACGTTGGCTGCGCGCTGCAAAGAGCTTCTGCAATCCTTCGTCGATGATGGCTTTGATTTCTTCCGGCGATTTTTTGAAGAACTCGCCGGTCTTCTTGAAGGAGACGGCGCGGTAGAGCGTGTTCAGGCCTTTGAGCTCACCCTGCGGATCGCTTTCAGGACGTGCATTGCCATCACGCCGCGCGCCGTAGGCGTAGCGAAAGATGTTGCCTTTCTCTTTGCCGAGGACTTCGTCGATCTCGGCGGCCTTCCAGACGTAGAAAGCGCCTTCGGTTTTGTGCGCGGCGTCGGCGCTGGCGAGGCTGTCCGCATCTTCGGCGGAGAAGAATGCGCCGTCTTTGTGCCGTAGGTCGCGCTTTGCGTACTCGACCGTGCTGCGGATGATGTTTTCAAAGAGCGCGCTCTCTGTGAGCTGCCACGCTTCTGCGTAAGCACTGAGAAGCTGGCCCTGATCGTAGAGCATCTTTTCGTAATGCGGGATGTGCCAGTAGCCATCGACACTGTAACGATGAAAGCCGCCGCCGATGTGATCGCGCATGCCGCCATTGGCCATGCCGCGCAGGGTTTTCACGGTCATCTCCAGTGCCCAGCCGCTCTCATGACCGCGTTCTTTATCCTCGCGCTGCGCGAAGGTGGTGTGGATGCGCATGAGTAGATTCAGCGTGGAGGGGCGTGGAAATTTCGGCGCGCCGCCAAAGCCACCCTCGTGATAGTCAAAGCTGCTGCTGAGATCATCATAGGCCTTTTGCAAGGTGGCCTCGACATCGATGCCGCCGCGCTCCTGGTTCTCCTCATCGAGGTGTTCCTGGAGCTTCTCCACGGTGCGCGCGGCGCGCTCCTCGATGCCTTTGCGGTCTTCCTTCCAGACTTTCGCCAGCTCGGTGAGTAGAGTTTTGAAACCGATGCGGCCGGGCGCGTTCTCCGGAGGATAGTAAGTGCCGCCGTAAAACGGCTTCAGCTCCGGTGTGAGAAACACGCTCATCGGCCAGCCGCCGTGCCCGCTCGCCGCCTGCACGTAGGTCATGTAAGTGAGATCGACATCGGGCCGCTCTTCGCGATCGACTTTGATGGAAATGAAGTGTTCGTTGAGCAGCTTTGCGGTTTCTTCGTTCTCGAAGGACTCGCGCTCCATCACGTGGCACCAGTGACAAGTGGAGTAGCCGGAGGAGAGAAAGATCGGCTTGTCCTCGGCTTTCGCTTTCGCAAACGCCGCCTCGCCCCACGGCAGCCAGTTCACCGGATTGTGCGCATGCTGCAAAAGGTAAGGCGAGCGCTCCTTGGCGAGGGCGTTGGTGAATTTTGGGGTTTGGGCGGTTGTTTCGCTCATGGGGTTCTGATGAGCTAACGTCCGCACACGGAGCGGGGTTGCAAGAGCGGTTCAGTCCGCTGTCTGCTTCGGCAGCATCTTCGCCACGATCCAGAGCAGCGCGCCGACGACCAAGGCGAGTGCGGCCCAGAGCCAGGGGCTGCCTTTGCCGGAGGCGTAGGCGGGATCGGAATGATAGCCTGGAAGTTTTTCTTCATCGCCGAGTGTGGCACTTACCTTTGTCGCGGTTTCAAATTCACGACGGACGAGTTGCAGATCGTAGCGCGTCTTTGCAGCGCGGCGGTTGCCGTAGCAGAGCTGCACAGGCTGGGTGTCGGGCACACGGAAGAGCAGACGCACGATGGGATGCACCACGCGCATGCTGGTGATCCGTAGTGGTGCGTTGTCGCCGTTGTCGGTGGCGAGACGAATCGTTCCGGCTTTGGGTGCGGTGTAGAGTGGGAGGTGCAGCGTGTTCGCCTGCTGGCCGGGTTTGCGCTGCCAGTTCGCCGTACCGAGGATGCGCTCGAAGTGCCCCTGCTCCGTGTGATGCTGCTCGGTGACACTGAGCGTGCGCATGAACAAGGGCGTGGGAGATTCGAGCAGCAGTTCGCTCGCAGGGAAATTGGGCATGGGCATCTCGATGTCCCACTGCGAGAGATGTGGCTTTTTTTCATCGCGCACTTCGGAAAAGCTCACTTCCGTTTCGCGTTCCAGCCCGGGCTTGATGGCGAGGAAGGGAATCTGGTGGCCGAGGCGCATGATGCGGATGTCGTTGAGGTCATTCTCCGAACGCGACAACACCGCTGGCTCGAGTTCGAGTTCGATCACACCAGGTTCTTTGAACTGCACCTGCCGCTGAAACGCCCACGCCGAGACATCGAGCGGCGCGCCGATCTCGCCGACCTCGGGTGCGGTGGCAATTTTGCGGAAGGCGGTGTTCGTTTCGACGGCACTGGCCGTGACCGTGTTGGCGCTGGCTTCGCGCAGCTTGTCGCTGAGCGCGGCGAGGTCGTAGTTCGGCGCGGCAGCTTGCGCATTGCCGATGAAAAGCTGCCACCCGCCTGCGGTGTCTGCTTGAAACACGACGGGCACGAGATGGCGAGTGGCCTCGATGCGGTCAATGCGCAGCGGCGGGCTATCACCGTTTTTGATGATGAACTCGATCTCGCGCGTGGTGGCGAGTTGATGCGGAGCCAGCTCGATGTCCTCGCCGGTGAAACCGTCGTGCTTGAGGCGAAACAGCGTGCCGCGCGTGTTCAACACACTGGCGGAGCGCTGAAACACCACCTCCGGCGTGTGAATGCGCAGCGTGGCGAGCCAAAGATTCGCGCTGCCGAGATCGAGCGTGATGTGCGTTTCATTCCCGGCGTCGCTGCGCGAGCGGATCGTGACCGGATGCGAGATGCCACGCATCTCCGGCAGCGTGCGCACGACTTGGGCGCCAGCAAAGGCGACAGGCGCACTGCGTGTGTCGTCGATGGTGATGCGAAAATGCGTCCACACTGCGGGAGTCACGGGGATGCGCAGACGCTCCATGCCATTCTGGCGGCAGAGAACTTCACCGCTGCTGAGCGTCTGCCAAGTGGTGCCGTCACCGCTGGCTTCGAGCGTGGCGGCTTTGATGAACTGCGGCGCGGGAGTTTCGAGCAGCACTTCGTGGATCGTTTCACGCGCAGGCGATTGGAATGTGAGCACGGTGGAGGCTGCATGCAGCGCGGCTTTGAATGCTACGGCATCAGCGCGCGCAGGACGCATGGTGCGCGGCAAAGCGATGACGTAGGGCGTTTCGACGCCGGTGGGACTGAGAATGCGCAGATCGTGAAATGGCGTTTCCCCCTTCGTGCGCGAGGCATCGAGCAGTGCGGGCTCGAGTTCGAGGCGTGTGAGGCCGGGCTGTGTGACGCGCACGGTTTGTCGATGCGTCCACGCGGCGAAGTCAGCAGCGCTGGCAAACGAACTCAGACACAGAGCGAAGAGAAGCGAGCGCGTGTTCATGATTTGTCGTCAGTGAGAAAGCGTTGATAGAGGAATGAAGCCATGAGTGCGATGATAGCGACGCCAATCAGCGCGCCGATGCGGTAGCCGCTGTCGATGTTCGCGAGATCGTGCAGGAAGAGCTTCAGCAGCGTGACGGCCAGCAGGCCGATGCCAGCGTAGCGCGTGGGCGCGTTGCGCTTCCAGATGCCGAGTACGAGTAAGGTGAACGCGAACAAGGCCCAGGCGATGGAGTAGGTCATGTCGCGGGCCAGGTTGCCGCTGAAGTCGAACGCAATCGAGCGCTCGCCCGCAGGCGTGAAGGCATCGGCGATTTCGATATTGAGCAGCAGGAACAGCAGGATGCCGCCGAGCGCACAGAACAAGCCGCGCAGGTTGATCTTGCCCCACAAATGCGACGGCGGTGTGAGCCAGAAGGCGGCGCAGAACAGCGCGATCGCCGTCACGCTGTAAGCGTAGAGCTGCCAGTTGAGGATCGGTGTCTCGCCACGCGTTTGATATTCCAGCACGGCGGGATTGAGCGCGAGGCGGATGAAGGATGCGCCGAGCAGCACGGTTCCTGTGCCACGCAGGCCCGGATGCGGCACGCGGCGGAAGAGCCAGCACAGTGCGGCACCTTCCAGAGCCCAGCCGAGTGTGATCCACTGCTTCTCGAATTGAATCGGGAAGATGAGCGTGATGAAAAACAGCGCCACACCGCCGAACCAGGCGAGCTGTGTGAGGCGCGCGGGATTATCTGCCGCGTGTTGTTTCAAAACGAAGACGAGGCCCAGCAGCGGAACGATGGCGAAAGCGATGGGCAGCAGTCCCATCATCTCATTCGGCCAGACTTGGCCGACGAGTCGATACACGAGGCTGAAGGTGCCGACTCCTGCCGCGGCAGCGGTGATCCAGGGCAGTTTGCGGAGGGTGAACTGTTTCTGAAACACGAACGGGAACGCGGTGAAGAGGGCGTGAAAGCCGAGATACCACAGCAGCGGCAGCATGGCGTGCTGCGAACGAAAACTCTGCGCATGCCAAGCCCATTCGAGCGCGAGCACACAACCCAGCGCCGTCGGCACCAGCGCGGTGATGCCGCTGATGCGCACGAGGCCGAGCAGGAACACAGTGAGCAACAGCGCGAGGCCGAACACGGGCGAAGGGTCCGCGATTTTCAGCCGCAGCGTGGCAAGGATGAGCAGCAGGAACGGCAGGATGGCCGAACTGACGGGAAGCAGCGAGGCGAATGCGGCCTTCGGCATCTTGCGCGCGAAGAAACTGCCCGCGAGTCCAAACAGCACGGCGAAACCACCGACGACAAACAGGAACGGTGTCATCGCGCCGCCGAGTTCACGCGGCCAGCGAAACAGCCATGCGGCGGCGGTAACGAGCGTGAGCATCAATGCTGCCAACACGGGCATCAGACGACCGCTGACCACGGCGAGACCGATGATGAGCAGATCGACGATCAAAATCACCGGCCAGATCATGAGGCTCATCGCATCCAAATGCAGCACGGGCATGAGCAGCAGCACGAGCGACAAGACCGGCACCCAGCCCGAAAAGGACGGCTGCAGCGGCGTTTTGCGCTCCAACAAGATCGCGAACGTGGTGTGCAGCAGCCCGAAGACGAGGAAGATGCCCAGCGCATGCGGCAGCGTCTCGGTGGTAAGCCGGTACGTCGTCCAGATCGAAAGGTGGATGAAGGTGAGCGTGCCGATGACGCCCTGCGCGATGGCGACACGCGATTGATGCCAGACGACACGCAAGGCGATGACGTTGATGCCGAGCACAAAGGTGTAGAGCAGCAGCGGACGCTCTGTGATGGCTCCGAAGCCGAGAAATACGAACGCGGTGACCATCGCGCTGCCGCACAACGCAAGCGCGGAGGCCGCCGGGAAGAGATCATCGGCATCGCGTTGCTTCGTCCACCATGCGGCGAGTGAGAACAGCACTGCGAAGCCGAGAAACACGCTCACGGGCACCCAGGTGGCCGAGCCGATGGCGTAGTGCGATGAATGGAAGAACTTCGCCATCCAACCCGCCTGCATGAAGATCGTACCCGCAGCGGCGAGTGCGGTGAGATGCAGCCAGCGCTTGTTTTTGGCCACGGCGAGCACACCGATGTCGAGCAGAGCAATGTAGCTGAAGAGGCCGAAGGGATTGTCGCGACCCGTCGAGCACAGGATCGGCGTCAAAAAGCCGCCGAGCATGCCGAGGATCGCAACGACCTGCGCATTGAGCCGCACCGCGAGCAGGAAGGCTGCGGCGGTGATGAGCGTCATCATCGCAAAGGCGACGAGCGGCTCGTGCAGCGGCGGAATGCGCCAGATGGAATGCGCTGCGAATGTCACGCCATAGAGCACGACGATGCCGGTGGCACTCAGGGTGTTCGCCAGCGTGGCGTAGCGCTCGCGGCGGTGCATCACCACGCCACCACCGACGAGGCCGGTGCCGATGATGAAGCCTATCGCCGTGCGCAGCTCCGGCGAAATCCAGCCGCGCTCGATGCTGAGCTTCACAAAGAAAATGACACCGAGGAACAGCGCCAGCCCGCCGATCCACGCGAAGAGTTTCGCGCCCATGAACTGCTCGAGATTGAGACGTGATGGAGCCGGGGCGAGCGGCGTGGGCGGCTCAGATGTTTTAACGAAAGCAGGCGCGGATTTTGGAATCGGCGGTGGAGACGGCTTTTCGATCACCGGGGCCGTCACCGAGTCCGCAGGCTTTGCGCTGACGATTTCACGCGGTGCAGCGGCTGGAGTGAACTTGGAGGCGGCTTCCACAGCAGGTGCTTCTTCCACACGCGGCGACTTGTGCGCGCTTTCGAGTCGCTCGATGCGTTCCTTGAGCCGCACGTTCTGCTCACGCAGAAAGCCGACCTGCTTTTCGACTTCCTCCGCCTGGCGGCGGGCTTTGCGGGCGATGATGAAGGCGGCGATGGGCAGCGCGAGCGCGAGGCCCCCGATGATCAGCACGCTGAAGAAGATGAGTGCTTCCATAATGCCGCGAAGTGTCTCAGGATCGGCGAGCAATGGAAATTGATATTTATCGGCCGCCTCATTGAGAAAACTGATAGCCTTCCTGCCCAACAATGAATGTCCATCACCTCGAACTCTTCTATCATGTGGCCAAGAATGGCGGTGTGAGCGCGGCGGCACGTGCGATGCCTTATGGCATCCAGCAGCCGGCCATCAGTGCGCAGATTCTTCAACTTGAGGACGCGCTCGGCGTCACGCTGTATCAGCGGCGGCCGTTCCAGCTCACGCGTGAAGGGCAGGCGCTCTACGATTTCATCGCGCCGTTCTTTGGCGGGCTGGCGGAAGTGGGAGACCGCCTGCGCGGCGGAGGGGAAAAACGGCTGCGCATCGCCTCTGCGGAGGTGGTGCAGCGGGATTATCTGCCGGAGTTGCTCGCACGCATGCGGCGTCGGGTGAAGGGATTTCACTTCACGCTCACTCATGGACGGCAGCAGGAGATCGAGGCACTGTTGATTGCGCAAGAGATCGACATCGGCATGAGCACGCTGATGGAAAAAACGGCGGCAAACATCGAAGCACGCGAGCTACTGCGTCTGCCGATGACGCTGCTGGTGCCGAAGCAAAGCGGCATCACGAACGCGGCGCAGATTTTTGCGAAAGACCGCATCGACTTGCCGCTCATCACGCTGGAGGCGGGCGATGTGCTCGCGCGCGCTTTCCAGGCAGAGCTCAGGCAGCGCGGGTGGGAATGGCTGCCGCATCTGGAAGTCGGTAGCCTTGATCTGGTCGTGCGCTATGTCGCTGCGGGATTTGGTGTGGGTTTGGCACTGCGGCATCCTCGTGTGGCACTGCCAGAAGGAATGCGGGCACTGACGCTGGAGGATTTTCCGCCGCTGAGCTTTGGCATGCTGTGGACGGGGCGGCTTGCGCCGCTGGGAGAAGCTTTCCTTGCAGAGGCCGAAGCGCTGGCGGCGGAACTGATGAAGGGCTGAAGCGCAACGAATGCGGCTCAGTAGTTGATCTGCGCCTGGAGACCGATGTAGTCGTATTTGACGAGATTGTAAGGAGCGGCGGAAGTGTTGTTGCGCGTACCGTGATTGTACATGAGCGAGAGTTCCAACTCAGGGTAGGGGATGTAGCGCAAGCCGATGCTCCATTCGTTGACTTTGTTGCCCGGGCTGTTGGTGGCCATTTTGCGTGCGCCATCATAGGTCTGCCAACGGACGAAGGGGATAAGCTCCGACTGGTCTGGGAAGACATGGCGGTAACTCGCCTGCACATAGCCGCCGCTAAGTGGAGCTGCGGAGATCGTGCGCATGTTTTGAGACAACTGTGGGCCTCGCCCCCAGTTCCACTCAGCCTCGAGTCCGAAGGGTTGCGGATAAAGGATGGCGGAGATGCCGACGCGCTGGTCTTTCACCCCACGGCCGGAGGTACCCGAGCCTGCGACAACAGGAGTGAAGGCCCCGGGTCCGGTGCCGATCGCGCCCACCGAAGGAACGAAGCGCCCGGAGTAACCCTGCACGCCAAGCTCCAGAATCTGCCCGTTGTCGAATTCGAAGGGATAAGTCAGGCGAGATACGATGTGAGGAGAGCCGTTGAGATCGGCACGATTGAGACCTTGGCCATTGTAGAAACCAAAGGCAAAGACGCCATAGTCTCCAGAGCCACGCAACCCTGTTTTGACGAGGTCTTTGAAGCGCTCTCGAATTTTGTACGGTGCCCAGTAGAGGATGGCTCCGAAGTCGCGCTCACCCTCCACGCCAGAGTTGATCGCGTCTGCACGCTCCATGGCCAGACGGTTCTGTGAGGACTGCATGTTCGACCAGCCGTAGGGGATCTTCGACATGCCGAGACGCACACGGAACTCACGCGCGGGATCGAGAGAAACATCGCCATAAAGATCGCGAGCCTGTACTAAGTTCTGACTAACACCGCCAATGCGCCCAAAGAAATCGGCCTGCATGTAGAGATATAAATGGCTGGTGACATCGCCACCCAACACAAAACGGCCACGGCGGAGGCCCATGCCACCTGTATCCGAAGCAAAGGGATCCAGCGGCACATGGAGCGAACCTCCGGAGGAGTGGAGTATGGAGTCACCGCGAATCTGCGCGTAGCCTTTGAACTTGAGGCGCTCGTACCATTTGTCTGCGAGCAAGGCATCAAGCTCGGAAGCAGACAGCGTGGAAGGCGAGGTGTTGTCCGTGACTTTATAAAGTTCCTCCATCTGTCCCTTCGTGTTGGAGAGTGCCTGCTCCAAACGACCCACGCGATGCTCTGCCTGCGCGAGGCGATTATCCAGCACCGCAGGATCCGCAGCGCGTGAAGGCGATGCCGCAGCCGAGCCTAACGCAGCGATCTTCCGATCCATGGCCTGTTCGTCGGCGCGCATGGCGGCCACCAGCATGTCATACTCTTCCTGAGACAAAGAGCCTTTGGTCTTCAACACGAAGAGGAGCTTTGCCATCGCAGGACTTGCTGACAAAGATGCGGGAAGCATGGCGACGAGGGCGAGGCCGGCGGCGCAGATGCGTGCTGGGAAATATCGGAAAGAAGAGAGCTTCATTTTAGATGGCGTCTTGGTGATGCGCCCCACTCGGGGGCTGACGTGCGCGCCCTTATCGAATCCATCATTCATGAGCCACTCATCTCTTGTGACACTTCTGTAACTGGGCGATGTGACGCTTTCGTCACCCTCAGTGGCTTTTCACAGCGCGGCTTCCCTCCATTCTCAGCCGCTCGACTCATGAAACACACGCTGCTCGCTTTAACATTCGGCCTTGGTCTTGCTGTGAATGTCGCTGCTCAGTCCACGCTGCGCATTCGCGGCTCTGACACACTCGGTGCAAAGCTCATCCCGTGCTTAGCGGAAGCATTCAAAGGACAGGGCGGCAAAGTCAGCTTTGACATTGCCGCAGAAGGATCCTCCACCGCATTCAGCAACCTCGCCGCAGGCACGGCTGAAATCGGCATGTCTTCCCGCAAGATCAAGCCTGACGAACGCACTCTCTGCCGTAGCAAAGGCATCACCGTCAACGAAATCGAGATCGCCTGGGACATGATCACCGTCGTGGTGAATCGGAACAATCCGATCTCGAATCTCAAAGGCCGACATCTGCTGCAAATTTTTGCCGGCGACATCAAAGACTGGAGCGAAGTCGGCGGCACACCTGGGCCGATCTCTGTGTACACCCGCAACACTTCCTCCGGTGCTTACAAGGACTTCATGGGACTCGCCATGAAAGGCCGTGAATATGGACGCAAGAGCCAGAAGATGGCGGGCAATGAGCAAATCATCGCCGAGGTTTCCTCCAACCTCCACGGCATCGGCTACGTGGGCTACGCCTACTGTGGTGCGAGCGGTGTCAAGGTCGTCTCCATCGACGGTGCGGCTCCGAATCCACTCGCGGTGAAAAGCTATCCGCTCTCCCGCCCAACCTTCCTCTACACCAGCGGAGAACCCGCAGGGAGCATCAAAGCATTTATCGACTTCTGCCGCAGCCCTGCAGGAGAGGCTGTGATCGCCAAGACGGGATTCGTCTCGCACCCTTGAAGAGGGAAACGCAGGTTGACCCTTTCTCGAAATCCGGCGATGGAGGCGAACGTTCTCCGCGCTGGATTTTTTGTTTGCTTGAGACCGCATGGAAAGCACTGCACCCCCCAGTCGGCCCCCTCTGCGAAGCCTGATCACTCGGACCAGGAGGAGAGCGGCTAGTGTGGTGCTGACACCGCCGTGGCTCATCCAACGTTATTTCGCGGCAAGCGCTGCGGCCACCATTCTGGTGCTCTTACTCATCCTGGCCTTCCTCCTGCGCGAGAGCGTCGGCTTTCTACCCGCATATCGCAGCGAACTGGAAACCTACAGACGTTCTGGACTCGAGTTCTGCGACATCGCGCGAGAGCCGCTCAAACACCAGCAAGTGCTCGCCAGCCTCCTGCGCCGTGCAAAGGCGGCAACAGCCGATCTCATCTGCAAGCAGGAGCTTGCTGATGCAGAGATTGCCTTCGACGCTGCCATCGCACCAGTCTCTGCACTGCTGGATCAATTAGGAGCGATCGCCCAGCAAACCAAGGCGCTCGACACAGAGGCACACACGATGGAAGCCACGCGCCAACAACTTCTAGCTGCTGCTGCCTCCACTCAGAATGAGGCCACACAAAAGAGCTTGCTCGCAGAAGCTGCTGATCTCAAAGCGGCACCTGTTGATTTCTCCGAGCGCATCACGCTCATCTTGCAACACCGTGAAGAATTGGCTGCTGCGCTCGGAAGCTATACCGTTGCACTCGCACATGCCGCAACAAAGCTGCCGGAGGATACCGCGCTCATCAGCCAAGTCCGCGCCGCAATCCCACGCCATGTCAGCGAGGTCAAAACCGCAGCCGCAGCTCTCAAAGAATGGCAGTGGGATCGGCACATCCCTTGGCACCGCGCCATCGTGGCGTTCTTCTTTGGTTCGCATTGGATCACGAATAGTCCCTGGCAGGATTTTTATGGATTCATCCCTCTCCTCGTTGGCTCAGCCGTGATCGCACTCATCGCCGTCTGCCTGGCCACACCGATCAGCGTCGTCGCGGCGATCTACACCAGTCAATTTGCAGGAGCGCGTGAGAAAGAAATCATCAAGCCTGTCATCGAATTTATTCAGGCCATTCCCTCGGTGGTCTTCGGATTCATCGGCATCTCTTTTCTTGGCGACGCCATCAAAGGCATCAGTGAATGGGATTGTCTGCAATGGGTGCCCGGTTTTCCCATTCAGGAGCGACTCAACATGTTTAACGCGGGCTGCCTGCTTGCCTTCATGGCGGTGCCGACGATGTTTAGCCTTGCCGAAGATGCACTCAACAACGTCCCGCGCGCCTACATCGACGCTTCAGATGCGCTCGGAGCCACCAAGCTGCAGACGGTCTTCCGCGTCATCGTACCCGCAGGCATTCATGGCATTCTCTCCGCCATCCTCCTCGGACTGGGGCGCGTGCTAGGAGAAACCATGATCGTCTTGCTCGTCGCAGGAAACCGTATCGCCATTCCCGATTTCAGCGCAGGACCAGGTGTCGTTTTCCAACCTGCGCACACGCTGACTGGCATCATCGCGCAAGAGCTTGGGGAAGTCTCCCGTGGCAGTACCCACTGGCAGGCGTTGTTCATGATCGGCAGCGTCCTGTTTGCCATCGCCCTTTTCGTCAACTGGTGTGCGCGAGCAGTCGCTCGCCGTTTTGAGCCTTGTAGGACATGAGCACTCCTATCGAAAATCCATTTGCTGCCAAAGAGCGCGGCGGACGCAGACGGGAAAGCATCGTCCGCTGGATGCTGCGTGCAGGAAGTTTTCTCATCGTCTTCGCCGTGACGGCAGTCGTCTTGCACATCGGTTACTGCGGTGCGCCTGCCATCCTGCGATCAGAGTGGCCCTTTGTGAACACTCGCTACTTTTCCGAGTTGCCCTCCACGCTTCACGTCATCGAAAGCACGAACGGGATGCGTATCGAAACAGGCGCTGAAGACGCAGGTGCCGTGAAGCAGCGACTGGGGCATTCCTTTTCCTCCGAAACCACGATCTCCTACGCCGGCGGTGGCATCCTCGGGCCACTGGTCGGCACGGCACTGCTGGTGTTGGTGAGTGTGGGCGTCGCCATGCTGCTCGGCGTGTCGTGCGCGGTCTATCTCAGCGAGTATGCCAAGGAAGGGCGGTTCATGGAGGCCGTTCGATTGGCCATTCTGAACCTCGCGGGCGTTCCCTCGGTTGTTTATGGTCTCTTTGGCCTCGGCGCGTTTGTTTTAACAGCACCACGATTTGTCACCGTGCCGTCCGAACACTCTGTGCTCGCCATTCCACTCGGTTTCACCACGCTGAGTTTTGAAGGCTGGGATACGTGTGTGCTCTCCGGTGGCTTCACGCTCGCTTTCGTCATCTTACCCGTCATTATCACCGCCAGCGAACAATGCCTGCGCGCTGTGCCAAATGGATTTCGTGAGACGAGTGCGGCACTCGGAGCCACTCGTTGGCAAACGATCCGCCGCTGCGTTTTGCCGTTTGCTGCGCCGGGTATCCTCACTTCCAGCATTCTCGGAATCGCTCGTGCCGCGGGTGAAACAGCACCGATCATGTTCACTGCGGCACTGGCTTTTAAAGACAAGCTGCCGTGGCAGAAGGAACTGACGGCACTGCCAGCCGATGCGTCGATCTTTGCCCACTGGGAGCAGAGCGTGCAGCGTTTCCTGGGCATCTTTACGGAGTCCGTGCAGGCACTGCCTTATCACATCTACACGCTCGCCACGAAAATCCCGCAGAATGAATACTCCGAACGCGCGCAATATGGAGCCGTTTTGGTTTCCCTCATCCTCGTCGCTGTGCTCTCGGCCTTCTCCATCTGGCTTCGCATCCGCCTGCGCAAAAAATACCAATGGTGACGACCACTCCCAGTTCCAACGGTGTTCATCACACTTCACCCGCCGTGCAGGTGATTGGCTTGGATTTTTGCTATGATGCAAACCGTGTGCTCCAGGACATCCATCTGGCCGTTCCTTCCCAGCGAATCACGGCTTTGATCGGCCCTTCTGGCTGCGGAAAAAGCACGCTGCTGCGCTGCATGAACCGCATGAACGACCGCTTCACGGGTGCGCGTGTCACCCGTGGCGAAGTTCGCGTGAAGGGAAAAAACATCCAAGATCCTGACGTGGATCTCACCCAACTGCGCAAACAGGTTGGCATGGTTTTCCAGAAGCCCAATCCTTTCCCCAAGAGCATCTACGAGAACGTCGCCTACGGATTGCGAATCCATGGAGAGAAAAACAAAGGAGACCTCGATGACGCCGTGGAGCAGGCACTGCGCCGCGCGGCTTTATGGGATGAATTGAAGGATCGGCTCCACACAGCCGCGCTTGCACTGTCGAGCGGCCAACAACAACGCTTGTGCATCGCGCGTACGATTGTCACGCAGCCGGAGGTGTTGCTGATGGATGAGCCGTGCTCAGCACTTGATCCCATCGCAACGCTTCGGATCGAGGAGCTCATGCACCAACTCTCCAGCCACTGCACCATCATCATTGTCACCCACAACATGCAACAGGCTGCGCGAGTCAGTGACCACACCGCCTTTCTTCGGCGCGGGCGGCTCATTGAATTCGCTCCCACGAGTGACATCTTCACTCGCCCACAGGAGAAGCCCACAGAGGCCTATCTCCGCGGCACTTTTGTTTGAGTTTGGCCGTCTTTTGATCGCTCCGCCTCAGAATTCATGCCTACGACAAGACGCCCGGGGCATTGCTCATCACAGAAACTCCTGATTCAGGCAGAAACGTGAAGAGTTCTGATTTGGGCCTTATTTTTATACAATCGACTTACGATTGTTTTGCAATAAAGACAATCCTCGAGTACGTGCGCACGCATTTTCTGTGGTTCGCACACGGAGTTTTGCTCCCGACCCGCTTTAGCCACCACCACGTTTGAGCATTATCCCCAACAGGGCGATGTCGGCAGGAGTGACCCCTTGAAGCCTCGCAGCCTGACCGAGCGTGGCGGGGCGAGCAGCCGTCAGACGATGGCGCGCCTCCGTTTTGAGTGCGGAAAGGGAGGCGTAGTCGAAATCAGGCGGGATGATTTTTTCCTCCATGCGTGCGGTACGGGCCACGAGATCTTCCTGACGAGTGATGTAGCCTGCGTACTTGATGTCGTTCTCGACGAGTTGCCACACCTCAGAACTGAACTTGCTACGAAACTCAACGGGGAGATTGTCGGGGGTATTTTCGGGGCGGCGAAGCCATTTTTCGGCTGTAAGGCCATCGAGGCGCGCTTCCGCCAAGAGCGCTTTGGCAGCTTGGATAGCATCGAGCTTCGCCTGGGTGTGCTGTTGGCGAAACTCTGAGACGAGGCCGACTTGCGCGGCGAGCGGCGTCAGGCGCAGATCGCTGTTGTCTTGGCGGAGGAGCAGGCGGTATTCAGCGCGCGAGGTGAAGAGGCGGTAGGGTTCGGTGGTGCCTTTCGTAACGAGGTCGTCGATCATGACCGCGAGGTAGGCCTGGCTACGCTGAAGGAGAAATGGCGGGCGGCCTTGAATTTTGAGGGCGGCGTTGGCCCCCGCAATGAGGCCCTGGCCTGCGGCTTCCTCATAGCCGGAAGTTCCGTTGATCTGCCCAGCGAAGTAGAGGCCAGCGACTCGCTTGGTTTCCAAGGTAGGATGGAGCTGCGTGGGGGGGCAGTAATCGTATTCGACGGCATAGCCGGGGCGGATGATTTCGGCATTTTCGAGTCCTGGAATGGATCGAATAAACTCATACTGAACCTCAAAGGGCAGGGAAGTGGAGACCCCATTGACATAGAATTCGCGGGTGTGTCGGCCTTCGGGCTCGAGGAAGATTTGATGACGCCCCTTTTCAGCAAAACGAACCACTTTGTCCTCCACAGACGGGCAATAGCGGGGTCCAACCCCCTCGATCTTGCCGGAGTACATGGCCGATTTATGGATGTTCGCCCGGATAATCTCGTGAGTGCGAGCGGTGGTGTAGGTGATCCAGCAGGGAATTTGTTCCACGTGGAACTCTTCGGGCCGCCAAGAGTTCAGGGTGAATTGGTTCGGGCCAGTGGAGGGGAGGGCGTTTGCTCCCTGTGTGCTCTCCGATTCATCCTCGCCGAGCACCCCGGAAAGGTAGCTGAACCTCGGGGCAGGCTCGTCGCCGGGCTGGAGTTCACACTTGGAAAAGTCGATGCTGCGGCTGTTGAGGCGGCAGGGGGTACCGGTTTTGAAACGCTGCACGTCAAAGCCGAGCTGACGCAGGCTGTCTGAGAGGGTGGAGATGCTATCGCCCATACGCCCCCCGGCTTGGTTCTGCTGGCCGACATGGAGAAGGCCGCGCATGAACGTACCGGAGGAAATGATGACCGCTTTCGCCTGGTAGATCATCCCAAGGGACGTGCGTACTCCTGCCACGGCATCGTTTTTGACGAGAATCTCAGCGGCATTGCCTTGGTGAAGGTCGAGGCCCGGCTGGTTCTCGATGAGCCACTTCATGCGGAACTGGTAGGCTTTCTTGTCGCACTGAGCGCGCGGAGCTTGGACACTGGGGCCCTTGCGGGCATTGAGCATGCGAAACTGAATGCCTGTGGCATCGGTGTTGCGTCCCATCACTCCTCCCAGGGCGTCGATTTCCCGCACCACATGCCCCTTGGCCAAGCCGCCGATGGCCGGATTGCACGACATCTGGGAGATGGTGTCGAGATTCTGGGTGAGGATGGCCGTCTGGCAGCCCATGCGTGCGGCAGCCATCGCCGCCTCCACGCCGGCATGGCCCGCCCCACAAACAATGACGTCGTAGTATTTCGGGTAGGTGTAGAGGCTGGCGGACATGCGAATGCGAGGGCGGTCAAACTAGCACAGCCGCTAAATTGTTCCATGTGGAACAACTGCGGCTCCGTGTGCCCAACAATCCTTTGCGTCCTTCGCTCACTTGGCTAGTATGAATTTCTCTTTTTGCAGTCCATGTCCAAAGCCAAAACCACTCCCGCCTCGGCTCCCATCAACGCCAAGCTCACGGCTGCCGACAAAGTGAATCTCTACCGCCAGATGGTGCGCATCCGGCGTTTCGAGCAAGTCTCACTCCAACATTATCAAGCAGGGCGAATGGGCGGCTTCCTCCACCTTTATATCGGCCAGGAATCCGTCGCTGTGGGCACTGTTTCAGTGATGGGACCGAACGATCACATCATCACAGCCTATCGCGATCACGGCCACGCATTGGCGGTCGGCATGGGTATGAACGAATGCATGGCCGAGCTCTTTGGCAAGGCGACTGGCTGCTCGCGCGGCAAAGGCGGATCGATGCACTATTTCGCACCGGACAAAAACTACTGGGGCGGACACGGCATCGTCGCCGGCCAAACCCCGCTCGGCCTCGGTCTCGCTTATGGTCTGAAATACCGTGGCATTAAAGGTGCCGCCTTGTGTTTCCTTGGCGACGGTGCCGTGAACCAAGGCGCTTTCCATGAATCGCTCAACTTGGCGGCGTTGTGGGATCTGCCGGTGATCTATGTGATCGAAAACAACGGTTATTCCATGGGAACCAGCCAGAAACGCTCCTCGGCGTACACGGACTTTCTCGCTAAACGTGCTGAGGGCTACGGCATGGCTTGGGATCAGTTCAACGGCGAAGATATCTATGAAGTCCGCGCAGGCGTCGGCAAGGCTATCGAACGCGCCCACAACGAATCAAAGCCCAGCATCCTCGAAATCGCCACTTACCGCTGGGAAGGCCATTCCGTGGCCGATGCCAACAAATTCAAATACCGCACCAAGGAAGAGGTAGAGAAGTTTCAGAACGATCACGATCCCATTCAAGTTTGGAAACGCAATCTCCTCAACGAAGGCGTCGCCACAGCGGATGAGCTGAAGCAGATCGACAAAGAAGCGCAGAAAGAGGCCGAAGAATCCGCCGAGTTCGCCAAAAGCAGTGCCTATCCTGAAGCGGAAACCATCTTTGAAGACGTGTACTGGGAGGTCGATCACAAAACGGAGGCAGGCCAAACCGGTCGCCACTTTTTCAACGACTGATTGAGCAGCACGCCTCATCGTCGCGTTGGTATAATTAGGCTTAATACTTAGTCGTATTCCTAAAAATTGAAGTGCCTTTGGCTAGAGTGCGCGACGCTCTCTTGCTTTGTGGCTTATCTCACCACCACAAGCACGATGGCACTCATCATCATCAAGGCACCAGCCAACCGCCAACGCATGACAGCGGGGCCTAAGTGCTGTTCTGCATTTTTGAACCAATGCCCGATCATCCAGACCAGCACCACACTGAGCAAACCGCGCGAGGCATAGACGACATTCGCGGTGGTCGCCCGGCCAAAAACAGCGAGCGTACTCACGAAGGTGACACTCTGGATGCCGAGCAATACGGAACCGCCAAGTAGCCACGGCCAAGCACGACGTGGCACAGCACTGAGTGGAGCAGAGAAGCGGAAGACGAGTCCAAATGACAGCAGCGCGTTGATCCAAAAAATGCACGGCAACAAACGCCCCACTCCCCACGCCGGCCCCCACTTCTGCACCAGCAAATCAAACACCGCAAAGCACACCGCACCGGTACCACCCGCGATAAAAGTGACGCGCAGGTTCCTCGATGGCTGGCTAGCATCCTGGCGATTCAGGAGAGTGATGCCCACGACACTGAGCAGTGCCGCAGCCCAGAGCTTCGCTCCCACCGCAACACCGATCAGAAGCGGAGTCAGTAACGCGACGAGCACCACTTTGAGGCCAAACACCGGCACCGCAACAGACACGTCTCCCTTCTCCAGAGCGAGAAACTGCGTCAACTGCCCTACAAAAAGACACAGGGCAATCACTCCGGGTTGCCAGAGCAATTCCTTTTCCACGGGCGGCCCACCCAGCAACCACAGCAACGAAAAGAGCCCTGCAACCAGCAGATTGGCGACAAACGTCGTACGCCAGAGACCCACACCCAAATCACTCGAGCGCTTCAGCACCAGTGCCCCAAAGGCATACAGCAAAGCGGCAATGAACGGAAACAGCGTCGTGGCAAGGGCGGGGGGCACCACGCGGCCATAACACGCGGAAGCCGGGGCGCAAGCTCCCAGCTTGCGAGAAGAAGCACGCTCGCTATGGCAACGCCCCCCCAAACTCATGATCCCCACCTATCCTGCGCAACCAGTCGCCGTGCTCTTTAGTGGCGGCGACGCGCCCGGCATGAATGCCTTTCTCCGCGCCTTCGTGCGCCTCGGCCTGAACCGTGAAAAAATCTCCGTCCTCGGTGTCCGCGATGGCTATCGCGGACTCGTCCGCACTGCCCGCATCGTCAACGACGATCCCGATGCCCTGGTACGTCTGAAAAAAGACATCGCCACGCACATCGGTCGCGCCGGTTTGATCTCTGAGCAGCTCCATCTCATCCAGATGGATCATGCCAGCGTCAGCGGCATCATGGGAAAGGGCGGCACCATTCTAGGATCCGCACGTTGTCTTGAATTCCACGACCCCGAAGTGCGCGCCAAAGTCATTCGACTGCTCCGGGCACTGGAAGTACGCGCGCTCGTCGTCGTCGGTGGTGACGGCTCGCTCACCGGCGCAAAATTGATCGCGGAAGAGAGCGACCTGCGAGTCATCGGCGTGCCCGCCACCATCGACAATGACCTACAGTTTACCGACATGGCTCTCGGCGTCGATACCGCCGTGCATACCCTCGTCTGGGCCGTGGATCACTTCATCGACACCGCACGCAGTCATCGCCGCGTGATGGTGCTCGAAACCATGGGCCGCGAGAGCGGCGATCTCGCTCGCATGGCTGGCCTTGCCTCCGGTGCAGAAATGATCATCACACCCGAGCCCGGTCCGCTCAGCCAGGAAGCAATCCGCAGCTTGGCCGCAAAAATCGAAGGTGCCATGACACGCGGTCGCGGCCACGCCATCGTCCTGGTGGCTGAGGGAGTGCAATTTCATCCACCGCAGAAGCGCAATCGCGCCTATGTGCTCATGGACGCCTTTCAAGAATACTTCCAGCGCCCAGGTGCTCCATTTCCAGATCTCGAAGTACGACCTTCTGTGCTCGGTCACCTTCAGCGCGGGGGTCACACCACGCCCCAGGACTGTATCCTCGCCGCTCGCTTTGCAGATTGCGCGTGGAAATGCCTGCAAAATCCAGAGGGTGGCAGCGGCATCACAGCCTTGCGCAAAAACATCGTCGAAATCGTCCCCTACGGCACACCGGACATGCCTGAGCGCGCCGCATTCTCCGTGGAAATGGATCAACTCCACGAGGACCTCAGTTCCTGGTAGTAAGCAGACGCCCAGCCCTCAGAATTTTCGCTGGCGCATCCGCCGCAGACGGCTACTATCCCCGACTCTCGCCCGAGATGGTGACCGTAGTTCAAAGGTAGAGCCCCAGATTGTGATTCTGGTTGTTGCGGGTTCGAATCCCGTCGGTCACCCCATTTTTCACTAGAGCGCCGCTGCTCCCCAGCTTGAGTCGCCGTCATTCATGGACACGCTGGAAACCATCCTCGGTCACACTTTTCGCAACCCGGCACTGCTTCAGCTCGCTCTGACTCATGGCAGCGTTGGCTATGAAAACCAACGCCCCCAGCCAGACAATCAGCGCTTGGAATTCTTGGGCGACGCCGTCCTCCAGCTTTCTCTCTCCGAGCTGCTCTACCAAAAATTTCCGCAAGCCGATGAAGGCGTACTCACCAAAGCACGCGCCCAACTCGTCTCGGCCAAAGCACTCTCTCGTCATGCTCGACGCATCAAACTCGGTGCGCATCTGCGCATGGGACGCGGAGAAGAAGCAAATGGCGGACGTGATCGCGACTCCTCCCTCGCAGACGCATTGGAAGCCGTAGTCGGTGCGACCTACCTCGACGCCGGTGCGCCTGCGGCACGCCTCTTTATCGAACGACTCTTCGCTGACGACCTGCGCGCACTCTGTGATGGCGTTCTCGAAACCAATCCGAAAGGCGAGTTGCAGGAAAAAATCCAAGCCGTGAACTCCGAACAGCCATGCTATCAAATCATCAGCATGGACGGACCCGACCACGCAAAAAACTTCATCGCTGTCGTGCAATGGCAGGGCATCGAGCTCGGTCGCGGCAGTGGCCGCAGCAAGAAAGAAGCGGAAACACAGGCCGCTCATGCCGCATTGCAGAACCCCACTCTCCATCAACGACTGCGAATGACCTGTGAACAGCGCTCTCAACAAACTGCACCTCGTTGCGCAGAAACGTGAGTAACCCGTACTTCACCAGCTTGCCCACACGCACCCCACGAAACAATTCACAGATCGCAGCTCGTGGAACGCACGAAATCCCAAGAAGGAACAGGGTTATTGAGCTTATTCCCACTCCTTACGGATAAGGAGATTCAAACAGGCTGCTTCATCCCAATCATAGATGCTGTGGATAAAGCGTACCACACCCCTTCAGTACGCTCCTAGCGGCACCATTTGAGTTGGCGGATTCCTTGTGACTGGAGCAGCACAATTTTCTGAGTTTCCGCGTTAAGCTCTTGCCACAGGGTCGAACCTGTCTCAATTCTCGGCGGCTCAGAACATGCGGCGTTAGCTCAGCGGTAGAGCGGCTGCTTTACACGCAGCGGGTCGGGAGTTCGAATCTCTCACGCCGTACTCTCTTGGCCGTCTGCTCAAATCAGAGTCAAAGTCTGCCACATGCCCGCGACAAATTTTGTCACCTTGTGAGTGCTTGAGCGGCGGCTTTCTGGAAGGCTTCGCGCACGGGGCTGGCGTCGCTATTGGGGAAGTTCGCGCGTTGCACCATCAACACATAGATGATGTCTTTCTTCGGATCGATCCATGCCTGTGTGCCCCATGCGCCGCCGTGACCGTAGGTGCCTGGCGAGAGCATTTGCGCGAGCCCTTCATGCAGCTCTTTCAACACGCAGACACCGATGCCCCAACCGTAGTTTTTGCCGTGGCTGCCAAACTTCGGTTTCTGGAAGAAGCCACAGGGCAGATCACCCGTATGCACAGAGGACAGCACCTTCACTGCTGCGGGGCTGAGAATGCGCGTGCCATCCAGCGTGCCGCCATTGAGCAGCATCCGGCAGAAACGCGTGTAGTCCCTCGCACAGGAATACAGCCCTCCATTTCCCTGGGGCGGCCGTCCGCGCTTGCCGAAGTCGCCGCGCGGCGGCACGGCTTCCAGTTTGCCAGTGGACTTGTTCTTTGCGTAAGCCGTGGCCACCTGCGCCCACTGCGCGTCGGTGGGATAGAAGGTCGTCTTTGTCATGCCGAGTGGATCAAAGAGACGCTTCTGCAAAAACGCGTCGAATGTCATGCCACTGATCACCTCGACAATGCGCGCCGCTGCATTGATGCCGGACTGGCAGTATTTCCACTGCGCACTCGGCTCAAACTGCATCGGTGTCGCCAGCCAGATCGGCACCAAATCGGCCAGTGTGTGTGCTTCTTGTGCCTTCGGGCCGCTCGCCTCGCCGAGCCCTGAGGTGTGCGTGAGGATTTGCGTGATCGTGAGATTCGCCAACTTGCCGGAGGGCGTCTTCAACGCGGCAAACTCGGGAATGAACTTCGCCACCGGGTCCGCGATGTTCAGCTTGCCTTCATCCTGAAGCATCAGGATCGCCGCGCCTGTCACCGGTTTCGTCATCGACGCGATCCAGCACATCGTGTCCACGTTCATCGGCTTCTGTTTCTCGATGTCTGCCATGCCGTTCGCCTCGAGATGCAGCAGCCCATCCTTGTTCGCCACCACGGTGACTACGCCCGCGACTTCGTTCTTCGCAATCATCTCCTGCATCGCCTTACCAACGCCAGGGAGTTTTGGTGTGTCCGCAAACGCGAGCGAGGAGACGACGAAAGGAAGAAGGAGCGTGCGCATGGTGGCTAGGTTTCTTAGAACGGAGCGTTCACAAGAATCATTGCCGACAAACGAGACACTCGCCGGTGCAAGATAACCGCAAAACAATCAGTTCGGCATCAACACCGGGATCACCTTGTTTCCATGGCGGCGATGAATGCGGAAATCAGCGTCCAGGGTGAAAATGACGGCGTCTTTGTACAGTTCGGAGAAGCGGACGAGGCAGGCGTCGGCCAAGGACATGGGGTGGCCGCGGTAGCAGCGCATCAGCGTGTGCAGATCGGCCGCCTCATCTTCGATTGTTACAGCCTGATGTCATTTTCCCCGTTCCAAGTTGGGTCGAAGCATCACAGGCGTTTCACTTGGACGTAGTAAGCACCGCACACCTCCTTGCCCTGACTGTCATAAAACCAAGTCTGAAGATCCACTGGACCTTCGGTGAGTTCAGCGGTGAACACGGCGGCCTTGTCGCTGGGCTGGACTGCAATTGTCTGATCGATTTGGGCGACCACGAGGCGCGCCCGTGCGATTGGCAGCGCCACACCTGGAGCGAAGTTGCCATTGACGGCGCGGTAGGGCGGAACGCCGGAGGCAATCGCCGCGTCGGCTTCAAGCGGCCACCGGCGGAGCGCAATCTCGTAGCGCCCCGCGCGTTCGACCGATAGACGCCAGGCCCCGTTCCTTCGCTCGCCGGCGCGTACTTGGTCCGACATGGCCATGAACACGTTCCACCAATCCAGCGAAGACAGGATGGTGGGATTCTCCGCGTTCGAGCCGACGACAATCCGAATCGGTTCATCGATCCGTGGTTCAACCTTCGCCCACCAGCGGTCGTAATGGGAGCGCATCTCGGCCACCACCTCCGGATGGCGCGTGGCCACGTTGCGCTGCTGGCGAGGATCGGCGGCTACATCGTACAACTCCTTTCCCTGGATGAGCCGCCAGTTGTGCCACATCACCGCTGCGTCCCCTTTCGTTGGCAGTGGGTGGAGGTAATGGCTGTACTGAACGACCAGTTTGCGGTCCGGCAGGTGCGCCGCAGTCCCGCGCAGCAAGGGTACCAGACTGACGCCGTCGAATTGAGTTCCCGGCGGCGTCGTAAATCCCAACAAGTCGATCATCGTCGGCAAGATATCCTGCACCTCGGTCAGCTCATCGATGTCTCTGGCAGCTCCCAAAGAGCCGGCCGGCCACCGGATGAAGCAGGGTACGCGATGTCCGCCCTCGTAAAGCGTCCCTTTGACCCCGCGCATCCCGCCGTTGAAGACGGGGGTGCCCCGCTGGCCGCCGTTGTCGGTCAGGAAGATGACGATCGTGTCGCGATCAAGACCGCTGTCCCGGAGGAACGCATCGAACTTGCCAATGTTCTCGTCGATGTTCGCGATCATACCGAAAAAGCTCGCGATCGGCGGGGGTTGTCCCTTGTACTGTTCCCGGTAACGCTGGGGTACGAACAGCGGCGGATGCGGCGCATTCAGCGGAAGGTAGGTGAAGAACGGCTCATTGCGCTTTTTCCGCTCGGCCATCCAGGCGATGGCCTCGTTGAAAAACATGTCGGTGACGTAACCGCGAGACTGGATCAGCCGCCCGTTGCGGCGAAAAAAATCGTCGAAATAATCGTTGTTCCAATAGTCCTGTGCCGATCCGACGTACGAACCGGGAAAGCTCAACGTCTCATCGAATCCGCGGTCCTCGGGGCGGTGAGGATAGTTCCAGCCCAAGTGCCACTTGCCGAAGATCCCCGTGCGGTAGCCGTTTGCCCTGAATATTTCGGCCATCGTGGGGATGCCTGGCCGGATGAATATTCGACCGTCGAAGACGTTCGTCGCGCCATTCACCAGTGCATCCCTTCCCGTCAGCAATTGTCCGCGGGTGGGTGCGCACATAGGGGCCGAATGAAAGTCGATCAAGCGGACGCTTTCCGAGCGCAAGCGGTCGAGGTTCGGCGTCTTGAGAATGGGATTGCCGTGGGCTGAGAAGTCGCCGTAGCCCTGGTCGTCCGTCATGATGATGACGACATTCGGCCGTTTTGTCCGAGAGCTGCCCGGTGATGCGGGATCGATGGACGGTTTTATTTGTGCCACGGAAGGGCAGGTGGCCAGTAGGACCATTACGCTCGCCAAGAAAAAGAACCGGGTGGCGTCCATCTTTTCTCCCATCGCAATCCTCACGAGATGTCTCGCCGAACCCCTCGCTGCTTGCATTCGCTGGCCCATTTGGTGGTCGAGTGTCGCCATGGTGTTTGACCTCGGATTCTTCCATTGCCGTTCAGTAGCCCGACTGCTAGGAAATTTACCTTTGAGGGGCGTTGAAAGGATGAATGTCGAAGTAGATGGATGAAGGGAAGCTCGGGATGTCATTTTCATAGCGGTTATGAACCAGCGTGAAAAGGGGAGGCGAGATTCATGACCCATCTCAAACACTCCTAAGCATGGGTTTCCTTCCCACTGTGCCAAGATTTCTTTGGCAGCGGGTTTTTGAGGGACTCATGTGAGGCTGGTGAGGCTCAGCCAGATATAATCAGTATCGAGGTCAAGGATGCGACCATCTCCGAGCGGGATTCATCCTCTTACGGTGGGGATTCTCACCCAACGCAAACCCATCTGCCCCGCTCCAGCCGCCGTTCACTCACCTCTCCACACCTTAACACGCGGATATAGCCTCCGCACCTGCCCTCAGCCACCGCCACAAGCCCGCGCCGAGCAGGAAGACGTGGATGAGGTGCGGTTGGCCTTCAGGCCTGAATGATCGTCATCGAATCGGCCAGTTCATTGAAGTGCGCATCTTGGCAGTAAAGGGGCAGGCCATGGCTTTTGGCGGTGGCGGCGATCCAGAGGTCGTTTTCTGGGATGGGCTTCCCTTTGCTGGCGAGAGCTTGCTTCAGTTCGGCATACGCGGTGGCCGTGGCGTCATCGGGCAGGAGAATGACGACCTCGCGGGAGAACCGCTCCCATTGTTCGATGGCGCGGCGGCTGTTCCCAGCACGCTGAAGGCCGAAGCGCATTTCACCCAGTGCCGTGAGAGGGAGATACAGCTCCGTGGCCGCCTTGAGCGTGGCGGCAATCGCAGGATCGGCCGTCCGCATGTGCCGGACGATGACGCTGCTGTCGAGGGCGAGGCTACCAGGTGTTTTCATCGATCGTGCTGCATTCCGCCAAAGCGGCTTCCAGAGCCTCGCCTTCGCCACCGGCGAGGCTGCCGGAGGTTTCATCGATCATGCGTTCGCGTCGCGCACGCCGCTCCTTCAGCAGGGTGTGAATGTAATCCGCAGCTTCCTCCAGCCGGTCGGCAGGCATGCGGCGCAGTTCGTCGATGAAGGGCAAAGCAGTCGTCATGCCCGGAGTTTACAAGCATTGGCCGGGATTGTCGAGATGCTTCCCCGGACGGTAGGGGGCCAGCCTCCGCGCCGGCCGCACCCGCCCCCCAGCCCACACGCCACCGCCACAAGCCCGCGCCGAGCAGGAAGACGCGGATGAGGGGCGGTTGGGGGTGGCCCCATCTTCCCGGGTTTCACCAATCGGATGCATTTTCCTCAATAGAATGCGCCTTGTCGCGCGGTGAATAACAACTAGGATCAATATCATGAACCGTTTTCTTTTTCTCATTCTGGCAACCCTCGTTTCATGTCAGTCATCGAAAAAAGCACTGACCGTTGAAGAAGCGAATTTGAGAGCTGATGCCGGGATACGCTTTGGCATTATCACAAAAGAGCAGCGTGAAGGTGCCATTGCCGATGTGCTCATTAGAAACGCTCCACTCAAGGCCACTACGGCTGAAGAAAAAGCCCGTCTTGATCCAATGCTCATTGAGCAACGGGCGTCCCAGAATGCTGCAAAATATGAGCCTTACACAACTTGGACTCGTCAGTATAACCTGGGTCAAATCAGCAAGCAGCGTTTGGATCAACTCTGTGCGGAAGAAGACTATCGAAATCAGCAAATTCTTGCGATGAAGCGTGCTCGTGGTGCTGCAATCTCTGCGGCAATAAGTCAGATCATGGCAGCCTCATCTGCTCCCACATACCGACCACCTGCGTTTATGCCTCTTAGTGGGTTTGGGTCTGACACCAGTCGCTACGATCCCAACTCACTGTCCAATCCATATGGTGCAGGCAGCCCCTACAAGGCAGACGGATTGATGAACCCCTACTCACAATACGGCAGTCGGTATAGCAATGACTCATGGACGAATCCGTATGCCACTAACGCACCAAAGATTTATAGCCAGGACGGAACCTATCACGGACGCATGAGCACAAACAAATACGATCCCGATTCAATCTCTAATCCATACGGCCGCTTCGGTAGCAAATACTCACCCGACAGCCTCAACAACCCATACGGTGCCGGGAATCCATACTCGCCGAAGAAGTATTACGTTGTTCCGCAGCGATGAAAATGGAAGTAATTCTGTGAAAGGTCGCCAACGCATCGAAGCTCAGATTTATAAAGCAATGCCCCAAAAGATAACTCCCAGACCGTAGCCAAGCGCTAGGCATTGGATAATCACTAGGAGACCTTGCCAAATCGCAAGTTTCAGCAGTATTCTGCCACCATGTTCGCGGTCGCCGCCCAAAATTCTAGAAAGGGCATTTGTAATAATCCATCGAAGCCATCTGGGATAGCCTGATGCAATTTCTTGAAGAAAGGTTGAGGGGTCGAAAGGGGAAAAGTTGGCAGCGATTTCTAGATGTCGATGAAGACCATTGGCCGCTGCTTGAATGACAGTAACTATGTAGCGCACAGCAACGGCTATGAGCACAGCGCCGAGGTATATTTTCGCGGTTAATGCTACTGTTGCGATTGGAATGACTGGTTCGAGGTCTTTGGCCTGCGTGATCAAGAGCGCTATGAAGGCTCCTCCGCCTGCGATAGACCATGTCGATAAGCTACCCAGTGACTCCGACGCCGAGCTTGCGGCATTCACCAAGAATAATTCCGCTAGTCTTTTTGCGTTGTCTTCAGGTTCAAGGGGGTGCGTGTTCATATCATATGCTTGTGGTTTTCTGGCCCTACCCAAACAAACTCATCTGCCCCGCGTCCGCATCGCTGACGGCTTTCTTCCTGGTCTTCGCGGGCACACTCGTCGCTACAGGCACCTCTTTGACGCTCTCCGCAGGCTGGTGGCCGGATTCGAGTTGCGTGAGGACTTCTTTGGCGCGGGTGATGACGTTTTCGGGGAGGCCGGCGAGTCTCGCGACCTGGATGCCGTAGCTTTTTTCGGCGGAGCCGGGGAGAATCTTGTGGAGGAAGATGATCTGGTGGTTCCACTCCTTCACGGCAACGTTGTAGTTCTTCACGCCAGCACGGCTTTGCGCGAGGGCGGTGATCTCGTGGTAGTGGGTGGCGAAGAGCGTGCGCGCGCCGACTTTGTCATGCAGATGCTCGGCGACGCTCCAGGCGATGCTGAGGCCGTCGAAGGTGCTGGTGCCGCGGCCGATCTCGTCGAGGATGACCAATGAGCGCTCGGTGGCGTTGTTGAGGATGAGCGCGGTTTCGTTCATCTCGACCATGAAAGTGCTCTGGCCGCGCGCGATGTCGTCGCTGGCTCCGATGCGGGTGAAGATGCGATCGACGAGGCCGATCTCCGCGCTGGCGGCGGGGATGAAGCTGCCGATCTGCGCCATGAGTGTGAGCAGCGCGGTCATTCTCAAGTAGGTGCTCTTACCGGCCATGTTGGGGCCAGTGATGAGGATCAATCGGCTTTCTTCAGGCTCTAAAGTGATGTCGTTGGGCACGAAGCGCTCGCCGCTGGTGAGATTTTGATCGAGCACGGGATGGCGGCCGTCGCGGATGAAGAGATTTCTCGTCTCGTTGAGAATGGGGCGCGTGTAATTGAAGAGCCGCGCGGTCTCGGCCAGCGAGGCGAGCGAATCGAGCACGGCGATGGTCTCAGCGGTTTCCTGGATGTGTGCGAGATGTTGTAGCACGCGGCTGCGCAGCTCGATGAACTGCTCGTATTCGAGCGCCTTGCTGCGCTCCTCGCTGCCGAGGATTTTGTCCTCCATGCGCTTGAGTTCGTCGGTGATGTAGCGCTCGCCGTTGACGGTGGTCTGCTTGCGGTGGTAGTCGGCGGGCACGCTGCCGACGTTCGCCTTGGTGATCTCGATGAAGTAACCAAAGACGGCGTTGTATTTGATCTTGAGGCTTTTTATCCCGGTGCGCTCGATCTCACGCGCCTGCAAATCGGCGATCCATTGGCGACCGAGCGTGGAGGCACTGCGCAGCTCGTCGAGTTCGGGGAGCCAACCTTCGCGGAAGACGCCGCCTTCTTTGATTTGCATCGGCGGCTCATCGACGATGGCGCGCTGGATTTCGCTGGAGAGAGCGGTGAGGTCGTGGAGACGGCTGAGCAGCCAAGGAGTGAAGTCATCTTGCGCGCTTTGACGGCTGGAAGCCGACACACCTTGTTCCAGCAGTGCTTTCAATGAAGGCACGACCTCCAGCGAGACCGCGAGAGCCTGCAAATCACGGCCATTGCCGCTGCCCTGGCTGAGGCGGCTGCTGGTGCGCTCCAGATCACGCACTTCTTTGAGCAGCGTGCGGAGCTGGCTCAGCAGCATCGGCTCATCGAGGAAGGCGGCGATCATGTCCTGGCGTTGCGTGAGCGTGTCGAGATCACGCAGCGGATGCAGCACCCAGTGGCGCAGTTTCCGCGCGCCCATGGGCGTGCAGGTGCGGTCGAGCGCGCTCAAAAGGGTGTGCTGCGAGCCGCCGCGGGCATTCACCAGCTCGAGATGGCTCTGGCTGGCGGCGTCGATGAGCACGACATCGTGCGTCTGGCCGACGCGGAGGCGCTGGATGTGATCGACGCTGCGACGGAGCTGAAATTGCAGGTATTGCAGGATGGCGCCGGCGGCGCACAGCGCGGCGCTGAGGCCCTGGCAGCCGAAGCCATCGAGCGACTGCACTTTGAAATGCTGCGTGAGGCTGTGCTGCGCCTGATCGAGCAAAAAGAGATAACTCTCGACGGCGAGTGCGCCGGGGGGCGAGCCGAGTGATTCGATCAAGTCATGCTGATCGTCGCTGTGCAGCAGCTCGCTGGCCTGGAGGCGTTCGAGTTCATCGGCAAGCTCGGTGGCGTCTTTGAATTCGGCCACCTCGAACTCGCCGGTGGTGTGATCGACATAGGCGAGGCCGAGTTTTTTGCCCTTCGCGTCGCGGAAGACGGCAGCGAGGTAATTCGGGCGGTTCGCGTCGAGCAGATTGGTGTCGTTGATGGTGCCGGCGCTGAGGATTTGCGAGATGGCGCGCTCGACGATTTTTCCCGGCACGGGATCGCTGGTTTGCTCGCCGATGGCGACGCGTTTGCCGGCTTTGATGAGTTTCGCGATGTAGCCCTGCGACGAATGATGCGGCACGCCGCACATGGGCACGCCGTTGCGCTTGGTGAGCGCGACATTGAGGATGGGCGAGGCAACCTTCGCGTCCTCGAAGAACAGTTCATAAAAGTCGCCGAGGCGAAAAAATAGCAGCACATCCTCTGGAAGCTCCCGCCGCATGGCGAGGTATTGCTTCATCATGGGAGTGGTGGCGGCGTCGGACATTGGGCGGAGCGTGAAGGAGTCGGGAGGGGCGCGCTTTGGTCAAGGTGGGAGTCGCGTGAAGCAAGTCTTGAATATGCGCGGCGTAATTTGACACAATGCGCTTATGACTCAGAAACAACGCGAGGCTCTATTTGATCTGCTGACGCTTTCTCTCTACGCGGACGCGCACATTTCGCCACAGGAAGGGCATCTTTCGAAGTCGGGACTCATGGCGGGTGGTTGGGAGTCGAAGCAACCGAGGAGCCAATTCATCGACGAGTCCTTTGCGCGAGCGCGGGAACTTTCTGAAGATGATGAGTCGATGATCGACTATCTCAACGAACGCGCGCAGGTCTTCACCAGCAAAGCGGCGCAGAAGGAGCTCCTCAAAGTGATCAAAGAAATACTCAACGATGAGGGAGAGCTGCCTGCGGACAATGAATTTTACAGCCTGCTGGTGCAGGCGTTGCCGAAAGCGACGAAGTGAGCGGTCGTTCGCGGTGCTCTGTTGTCAGTGCGCAGATTTTTCGCCGAGGTGCTTTTTGAAAAAGGCGGCGGCGATTTCGACGGTCTCGGCGCACCAGGGGTCGCTCATCCAGAAGGGATGCGGGGCGAATTTGAGCGTGTGGACGGCGGTTTCGATGCCGAGGGCTTGCAGCTTTGCCATCATCTCAGCGCGGCCGATTTTGAGCGTGTCTTTTTCACCTTCGATGAAGAGGGTGGGCGGGACTCCCGCGCGGACGTGCGTGATGGGTGAGGCGGCTTTGTAGAGGTTGGGATTCTCGTCGCAGTTGGCGCCGAAGAAGAGCCGCGCGCCTTCGTTTTTCTTGCCCGTGTTGGCCGCAACCATGTCCTGCGTGGCGGCCATGACGATGCAGGCTTTCACTGCGCTCGACTGATCCTTGAACGGGCCGTCGCCTTCAAATTCAGCGAGGCCGGAAGTCATCGCGGTCAAGCCGGAGAGATGGCCGCCAGCGGAGCCGCCCATGCAGCCGATGCGCTGGGGGTCGAGCTTCAGCTCCTTCGCATGCGCGCGCAGGCAACGCAGCGCGGCTTTGCAGTCGTGCAGCGCGGCGGGGTATTTCGCCTCCGTGCTCAAGCGATAGCTGACGAGTGCCGTGACGAAGCCACGCTGCGCGAGGCGTTCCATCATCGGCTTGTCGGCTTCCACTTGCCGCGCTTTCCAGCCGCCGCCGTGGATGTCGAGGATGCAGGGCCAGGTGCCTTCGGCATCGGGCACGTAAACGTAAAGCTCGACGGTGTGTTCAGGGTACTTCGCGACTTCGAGCGTCTTCAGCGTGAAACCGGCGGGCGTCTGTGGAGTGAGTTTTTTCCACTTCGGCGCGTCGGCAGCGTGCGAATGGGTAAAAGAGAAGGCGAAGAGCAGCGAGAGGGCGAGGTCACGAATGCGCATGGTGAAAACATAACGCAGCACCCGCGCACATCTCGCGGCGAGATCACCGATCCAGCAGAGCGCGCATCAGGGTGACCATGAGCAGCATGAACGCGACACCGGAAATGAGAGCGATGACCCACTGCGCATCCGGTGGCAGAGCCTTGCGAAGCGCAAAGACGCCGCCCCAACCGAGGCCGGTGAAGAACGCGGTCGCAAAGCGCAGCGGCGTACTGCGGGTCCAGCTTTTGAGGCCGACATCAGAGGAGGTGCCTTGGCCGATGAAGGCACCAATGATCAAGGCCACCTGCACGGCGGAGGCGATGACGGAGATGATCCAAAAAAATGCGGGTTGGCCAGGCAGACTCATGAGTAAAGGCGTGGGCTCGATCCTCACAGTCCAGATGGGCGCTCGGAGGCCTTGCGCATCTTCTTCGCTTTTTTGGGTGGAGGTGCAGTGGGGTCAAAGAATTGACCGCCGACAATGGCACCGCCCTGAGGGCCCATGACGAGTGAGGGGCGGTTGCCTTCCATGTCGCGGTAGTAGCTGCGCTTGTGGATTTTCCCGTCGGGATTGATGATGGCGTAGCAAAAAATTCGCGGCTGGGCGAGGAAGAAGACGTGCAGTTTATTTTTTATGTCGATGCTGATCTGCGGCTCAGTGACCATCAGCACAGGGCCGAGGAGAAAGGTGGAGAGGTAGGCACCGCTGCGGTCATCAGTGATGCGGCAGTAGAGCTGGAGATCGTCGATCTCACGAAAGAGAATGACCTGGTAACGGCGGGCGCGGCCTGCGTTCGGGAAGCCCTGGGGGACGCCGAAGGGTTGATCGAAGAGATTGGGCTTCGAGTCTGTGATGGTCATGCGCACCTTGTTGGACATGTAGAATTGACCGGAGATGGGATGCAGCACGTTGGCGATCATGTTGAAGGTGCCGAGGTCTGCGGTGGAGTAGCCGCCGGAGATTTCGAACTTGTGCTTGGTGGTGATGCCGGCTTTGAGGGTTACCGCTTGCTCCGTGCCGATGGTGACCGGGGCGAGGCGGCGTCCGCTCGTCTCGGTGATCTCAAATTGCAGCCAGTCGCGCGCACCGTGGCCGCCGAGGATGACGTCAGCACCTGAGCGGTTCGTGATGGTGACGTAGGCGACGACGGGCTCGCCGGAGAGGAATTGGTTCTTCGAGAGATGGAGATTGGTCACATACTGCGCATGCGCAGTGCTGACGAAGAGGCCGAGGGCGAGCAGGAAAAGTACGCGGTTCATGGCTTCACGGGGTGAGGTGGGGCGGGCGCAGTGCTGGAGGCGGTGCGGAAGCCGCGGGCAAGAGTAGCCTCATTTGCAGAGTCTGGAAAGCGCCGGTCTGTGAGCAGGTGATCGCTGTCCGGCAAGCCGAAGTGTCCACCGCGCACCACGGGCATCTTGAGGTCGATGAAATCAGGATGTGTGGGCCAATCACCATCGCGAGTTTCACCGGAGGTCCATTCGCTGACATTGCCGGCCATGTCGCAGACGCCATAGGGGCTGATGTCTTGGCTGATGCGCGTGATGGGTGCCCAGAGATTGTGGCCGTCGATGTTGCCGCCTTTGCCTTTGGGAGAGGGATCGTAGTCATCTCCGAGATTGGCCGCGCCAGGCAGCGGCGTGTTTCCCCACGGGTAGAGGGAGCCATCCTTACCGCGCGCGGCTTTTTCCCATTCCTGCTCCGTGGGCAGGCGCTGGTGACTCCATTTGGCGAAGGCATAGGCGTCCCACCAATCCACCTGCGAGACGGGCGTGTTGAGCGTGACGATTTCGCCATTGAACGTGGTGCCTGCCTTGGCGGCAGCGTGGTATTGGTTCCAGTTCTCCGGCGTGTGGCTGGCTTTGGTTTTGGGTTGGAGCGGATGGTCAAATGCTCCCGGCTTTGCCTGTTTCAGCGCGCGCAAAAATTCCGCGTATTGCCCGATGGTGACTTCGTGTTTGCTGATCCAGTAATCGGGCAAATTCACGCGCTTGTTTTTCTGATAGATGAAGGAGCCAGCGGGAATGCGCACCATCTCCAGCGGCAGCGCGACCACTCCAGCCGCGGGAGCGGGGTTTTTTCCGTTCATGAGTGCGCCGAGTGCTGCGACGACGATGAGTACCGCTGCGACGGACGCCCACACCCACCAGGGTTTTCGCCCGCGCACATGGGCGGGCAGGCTTTCGGCTTCGATTTTGCGGACGATGCTGCGCTCGCGCAGGTCGTCGCGGAGATCTTCGAGTGCTTCGAGCAGCCCGGCCCAATCATGGTGCGCGCTGGCGAGGGACTGGAGCAGCCCGCGCGCTTTGCCTTCGGCGGTGATGGGGCGCAGCAGCTCCAAGAACGCGCGCACGTCTGCTCTGGCGTCGCGTTTGACGGCGGCGGGCGGGCGGAAAAAATTCACGATGCTCGCTTGGTATTCGGCGTCGATGTAAATGTCGCGCGCGGCCATGCTGCGGTGATGAAATCCGCGCTCCGTGGCATACGCCATCGCTTCGGCGACGCCGTGGAGCACTTCGGTGAGGCGGCGCTCGCCCAGGGTTTCGTTCGTCTGCTGAATTTCATGCAGGCTGCGACCGCGCGGCAACTCGCGTGTGTAAAACAGCCAACCATTGACCTCTCCAGCCTCGTAGAGCGGCGCGATGCGCGGATGTGCGAGAGAGGCTTTCACACGCTCACGCTCACGGAATTTTTCCACGACGGTCGGCTGCTTGAGAAGCTCGGGCTTGAGCAGCACGAGTGCGACGGGGCGCTGCACGGTCACTTGCAGTGCGCGGTAAGTTTCTGCCTCTTTTTCCAGATAGAGGCGTTCCAGCACTTGGTAATTTCCCAGTACCGTGCCAGGGGCCATCACAGGTGGCCCGGCATCGAGATCTGTCTGTTGAGCGAGCAAGATGCGCACGCGTTCGATCAGCTTTTCCGGGGTGTAGGGCGTGTCTTTGAGCAGGAGGTCGTCCTCAAGCTGGCCCTCGAACCCTGTCAGGTCGTAACGCGTGGTGAACAGCACACGCACATGCGGAAAACGGGCGCGGGCGGCATCTCGCAGCGCAAAGCCCGTCTCCTGAGTGGGGAAAATCGCCTCGGTGATGAGGATGTCGAGCGCGTCCGCTTTGGCCGTCCATTCTGTGGCGGCGGCTACGCTGGTGAAATCCACGATGTTGAAACCCGGGAGGCTGTCTCGGAGCCAAGTCAGGCGCGTGTGGTGCTGGTCGGCGTTGGAATCAACGAACAAAAGAGTCATGCAGGCGTCAGGTGGCGATCATCTCCCCGCAGGCGGGAGCAGCGGATTGGCACCGGCAGGGACGCTGCCCGGCGCGGATCCGAACTCCAGGAGATCGCGGGGCTCAGCAGCCACATCCTGGAGTTTGTTGTGATAGTAAAGGCGCAGCATGTAGCCGTAATACGAGCGGCGGCCATGCTGCTGCACCTCCGCATTTGAGAGTGCAGGCAGGTGATAGACGACATCCAGCGTCTCTTCACCAGTGCTGCTGGCCCAGTCCACTGGCGCAGACTGCCAGCTTTCGAGGGGTTCCGGGGCGATGCTCTGCGCCACGGTCGTGCCATTGACGCGGTCAAAGAAGAAGACTTCGAGGTTCACAGCCCGGCTGTCCACCGGCTGTGAGCCACTGCGCTGGATGGGCACGCGCACAGTGTAGCGCTCGCCGCTGGCAGCGGAGAAATCGCGCTGCGCATGGCAGGCTCCGAGACGCAGCACTTTATCTCCTGCCATCCCCGTGTCGGAGACCGCGGTTGCGGTCGCATCGCCCGCGCCGAGTCGCCGAGCGGCGAGGCCGAAATAGCTGCCCGCCTTCACTTCTCCGAGGAGTTGGATACGTCGCCAGTTGTCGGTGGCCTTGGCCGCGACGCCCATCTGCTCATAAGTCTGCGCCATCTCCGCGATGATGGCCGGATGGTCGGGGGTCAGCTCATCCGCGCGGCGCAGCAGTTCGAGCGCACCGTTCATGTCTCCCGCGCCGCGAATTTCTTTGGCGGTGTTCACCACATAATTCACATCGCGCAGCAGCTCGGTGGCCGCGTCGGGTTTGGCGGGTTGGGATGGTGATGGAGCCTTGGCCGGTGCAGTCGCGGTCGGTGGAGGGGGAGTGGCGGTCGGTATTTTTGTCGGTGTCGCGACGGGTGCTGCCGGAGCCTGGCTGCTCGGCAGTTGAAATGAGCCGATCGGCGGCGGTGTGGTGGGTGCCGCAGGCTGAGGCGCCACGGTGGGAGAGGGGGCAGCGAGCGTGCCAGGCGCGGGAGGTGCCGGCGGCGGTGGCTGGGCGATCTGGCCGATCTCGGGCACGATGGAGGGAGGCTGATCCAGTACCACGACAGGGGCGGGTGCTGCGCGCGTCAGGGGATCTTTGACGAGCATGAGCCGCGCGGCGATGCCGACTTGGAGCACCGCCAGGGCGCAGAGCGTTCCCCAGGCAGCCGCAGAGGCGCGTTCACGGTCAGGCGCGAGAGTGGTGGAGGGTGGCGTCACAGGTTGCTGGAAAAGGGGCGTATGGTACGGTTCGGGCCTCCCAGTGTCAATGCCCCAGGGTTTCTCATTCAAAATGCCGGAAGGTCACAGCCAGCCGTTGTTTGCGCATGCTTTGGAAACGTCACCGCATCATCATTTGCGTGAATTTTCCTGCACGCCCGCCGCAATGGCGGCACAACTGTGCCAGCGCGAGGGCTTTGTCTGGATGGATTCGTCGCTTGCCACACCGGGGGCGGTTTCCGTGCTCACGGCTGATCCCGTGGCGGTTTTGCAGGGGCACATTGAGCGCGACTGGGAGGAGGTGCGTGCTGCGCTGCGCACGCCGCGCGCTTCTGTGGGAGGGTTGTATGGCTGGGTGGGCTATGACGGCCAGTTTGTTTTTGGCGTCTATCCGCATGGGCTGGTTTATGAGCACGATTCGTCTCGCTGGTTCGAGTTTGGAAACTTCAGCGCGCAGGGTTTGCCGCGCGAATTGCCAGAGGCACCGCGTCTGCACTTTGTACCGCAGATGAGTCGTGCGGATTTCATTCGCGGGGTCGAGCAAGCGCAGCAGTACATCGCCGCAGGAGACATCTATCAGGTGAATCTGGCCTGTGCGTGGCGTGCTGACTGGCCGACGGATGCAGATGCCCTGGCTTTTTACCTGAAACTGCGCGCGGTTTCACCTTCGCCGCATGCGGCGTTCATGCACTTGGCAGGGACGAAGGTGCTTTCAGCCTCGCCGGAATTGTTTCTCAACATGGACGGAGCGCGGATCGCCACGAGGCCGATCAAAGGCACGCGTCCGCGTTTTGCCAATGATCCATCGCGCGATGCGGCAGCGGTGCGCGAATTGACGGCGTCGGTGAAGGAGCGCGCGGAGCTGCTCATGATCACCGATTTGCAGCGCAATGATCTCGGTCAGGTGTGTGAGTTTGGCAGTGTCCGTGTGCCGGAGCTGTGGCGGGTGGAGAGTTTTGCGCAGGTGTTTCATCTCGTTTCCACCGTCACAGGGACGCTGCGCCCGCATGTCGATCACGCGGACGCCTTCCGGGCCTGCTTCCCCGGCGGCAGCATCACCGGTGCGCCGAAAAAACGGGCGCGTGAGATCATCGCAGAGCTTGAACCCCGTCCGCGCGGTCTTTACACCGGAGCCATCGGCTGGTTTGGCTTTGATGGGCGCAGCCAATGGAACATCGCCATCCGCACGGCGGTGCAGCAGGCGGATGAAATCACCTTTCACGTCGGCGCAGGCATCGTCGCCGACTCCGTGCCTGAGCGCGAGTATGAGGAAACACTGCACAAAGCCGCAGGCATTTTGGCAGCCGCAGCGTGAATGTGGTCGAGCAATGATCGTGCGTGAGCTGAGTCACCACGATGATAAAATATGTGGCGTCATGCGTTACTCAGATATAAAGCGTCAACCTACATGCGATTTTCTCGCCTAGTTTTTCTCCTCCTTTTGCTTGTGCTGGGGTTGGCTTTCTGCCGTCCTCTGGGGAGCGTTATCGGGATGGGAGATTTGTCAAAGGTGGTGGCTCTGATGGTGGCCGAGGTGGAGGATGAAAATGAGTCCAGTGGTGGGCTGTTGCTCACGGGTGCTGAGGCGTTGTGCTTTTTGGATGGATGGTTGGGAGATGGGTGTGTGTGGCTGAATGCACCCGCCGGTGTGGATTTCCAATTCGCAATGCGTGAGGGCCGGGCGGCAGAAACCTGTGCCAAGCTGCGCAGGCACCGCTGGCTACGCATGGAGCATTGCTGAAAGCGTGGGCAGGCAATCGTGGCCTGCCACTGATGATACTAGGCAGGACGGCGCGTCTCCGGCTCCGGCTGCTCCGACTCCTGTCTCCACTCCCGCCGGAGCCATGTCTCCAACCCAATGCATCTTATGTACCATTATTTTTTCACTTTTATCAGCCTGCTCATCTTAGGGGCTTGCCAGATCAGAGCTGCTGATCTCGCGCTAACGGTACGCCCGGAAAGCGAGAACAAAACCGTCAACAAAAAAGCCGCTGAGGAAACGCGCGCACACTGGCTCATCGTCCGTGTGACCAACGCCAGCGGTACCAAACTGGAAGGACTCACGCTGAAGTGGACACTCTTTGCCGCCAATCTGCAACGCGGAGCCGATGACATCATCGTGGAAAAATCCGGCGATATGAAGTTCAGCGTGGATGGTAATGGAAGGTTCACCGATTTGACGACGCCGCAGGTGGCCTTTGTCTGGGCACCGCAGCATTCGGTGAAAAGTGGTTCCGGTCGCCGCTCATCATTCAAGCGCGTGGCAGAAAGCGGTCATCGCTACCACGGTTATCGTGTGCAGGTGCTCAACGGCGACAGCGTCGTGAGCGAGGCTTACAGCAGCGAGGCACTGCGGCGTGTGAATTAACTCTTGAAAACCCCTTGGCTGCCCCAGAACCACCGCACACATCTGCACTGCGTGTGGGTTGGGAAGCCGTTCTTTGCAGTCCGCATGCCGTCACTTACTATTTCTACAACACCTGCTAGGCAGCAGGTGGCACATGGGCCTTTTTTAGCTTGCGGATGGGATGGCCAGAAAGACAGTGAAGGTGGAGATTACCCTTACTACTTGCCTAGTGCTGCGCGCGACACTCCTGCTGCTAGATTGACCTTTCGCAATGACATGATGATCTGGAGACTGAGCCAACTACGCCTCGGATGCGCGTTAATTCTTAGTGCCTCATATGCCACATTTCTCACTGCAGCAGAGGCAGACAAAAAAGTATCTCCAGTAAAGGTGGAGATCACGACGCGCATGCAGCCGCAGGACATCACGCTCGAAACTTATTTGAACCGAGTGGTCGCTTCCAGTTTGGAGTACGCAGCGCGTCGCTACAACGTCAGCATTGCTGAGGCGGCGGTGGTAGCGTCCAAGGTGTTTCCCAATCCCGTCTTCCAGTCAGGAAACTTGATCGACTCCAGCAACTCCGGCAGCCAGCGCTTGCCGAGCATGTGGAATTACTCACTTACGCAGACTTTTGAACCGGGTGGCAAACGGCGCTGGCGTCAGTTGGTGGCACGGCAAAATTTAGCCGCCTCTGCTGCGACACTGGAGAGCTTCATGCAGAATCTCAAAATGGATGCTGCGGCAGTTTTTGCAGACGCCCTCGCGTATTCCAGCATGGCTCGGGAGAAGCAGCGCCTCACGGGAATCATGGAGAATCTGCTCGCCGCGCAACAGCAGCGTGCAAAAGCCGGAGATGTGGGCGATCTGGAGGTCATCCAGACGCGCGTCGAGGCAGGTGAGCTTGCTGCCGAGGCCTTGGGAGCCGAGGCAGACGCTGCGGATGCGGCACTTGCGCTCAACGGTTATCTGGGTCCGCGCTATCAGAACATCCGCCTACGGCCGCAGGGCAGCCTCAGCGCGAAGGCAGACTCCGTGGAGTTTCCGCATTTGATGTGCAGCGCCATCAAGAACCGTGCTGATCTCGCCGCCCTGCGATTGGTGCGTGACAGTGCTACCAGCGGCATCTCGCTCGCCAAGGCGAATCGCATACCGAATGTGGATCTGGGGTTTGGTTTTGCGCACAGCACGAATTCCAACAACACCATCTCCCCGCAGCCTTCATATAACATGGCCGGCTTTGTCCTGAGTGTGCCACTGCCGCTTTGGAATCGTAACAAAGCGGAGATCAGCGCGGCGCGAGCCACAGCTGATCAAGCGCAGGTAATGCTGGAGGCGGCTGAACTCAAAGCCGGTGTCGATGTGCGACGTGCGCTCGCGCAATACGATGCAGCCAGGCGGCAACTCGCACTCTATCAAAATGGCGTCATCAAGGATGCTGAGTCCGCTTTGAGCAAGCGTGGTATCGCTTATAAGCGTGGGCAATCAACGTTGCTGGAACTGCTAGATGCCCGTCGTACGGCCGCTGGAGTGTGGGAAAAATATATCGCCGCTCAGAGTGACGAGGTGAAAGCCGTCATCGAACTGCACCGCTCCGCAGGCATCTGGCACGTCCATTTTTGAGACGCGCAGCTTCTCTCTCCTCACAGAGTCCTTCTTCCACCCTGCTCATGAATCATTTCTCTTTTCGTGTCTTGCTGCCGCTCGCGGTATTGACCAGTTGCAAACCGCCGCCGCCTCCCGCAGTGGATCCTTTCCCCGTCAAGCTCAACGGCACCACGCTGACATTCACGGCTGACGACCCCAGGCTCAAGACACTCGAAGCTCATGAGGTCAGTATGAGTGACAAGACCGCTCTTCACCTCACAGGCAGACTTATTTGGGATGAGGATGTCACCACCAGCGTCTTCTCACCCGTGGCAGGCCGTGTCGCGAGTATCCAGGGCACCCTGGGAGATAAGGTCAAAATCACCGACGTACTGGCTAAGATCACTTCCCCTGACTATGGCCAGGCTCAGGCAGACGCTGCCAAAGCAGATGCTGACCTCGCACTAGCGCGGCAGACTTTGGAACGCACGCGTGATTTGTTACGGCAAGGCGTCGGCCCACAGAAGGACGTGGACGCATCAGAGGCCGCCTTTCAGCAGGCGAAGTCAGAGCATGATCGTACCAAAGCACGCCTCGCGCAATGGGGCGGCGGCCAGGGTGGCGTGACGGAATTCTTCTCGCTCAAATCTCCCGTCGCCGGGGAAATCGTCGAGCGCCACATTCATGTGGGCCAGGAGGTGCGCTCGGACCAGATGCTGGCCGGCATGGCGCAGTATGCCATGCCCCTATTTATCATTTCCGATCCTACTAGGATGTGGGTGATGTTGGATGTCACCGAACAAGATTTGCGCAGCTTGCACCCTGGCATGCCGCTGGAGATCCACACGCAGGCGTACGGGGATCGTGTTTTCCCAGGCAAGCTGGAAGTGATCGGTCAGTCGCTCGACCCAGAGACGCGAACGGTGCGCGTGCGCGGCACGCTCATCAATCACGACCATTTGTTAAAGGCGCAGATGTATGTGAACATCAATGTCATCGTGGCCACTCCAAAGCTACCGCGAGTGCCACTCACTTCGGTGTTCCTGCGTGAAAGCCATCCGTATGTGTTTGTGAAGGAGAGTGCGGAGACCTTCACCATGAGGCGTATCGTCACCTCCTCTGAGGATGCTGGGTACACTCTCGTGAGTAAGGGGCTAGCCGCTGGTGAGAAAGTCGTGACCGAAGGTGCCCTCTTGCTGGAGGGCGTGCTCGAAGCGGCCACCAGCACCGCAGACCAGAGCGCACCATGAAGACTCTCACCACTTATGTCCTGAAGCACAAACCGATCGCGTTTGCGTTGATGGTACTTTTTGTCCTGGCCGGTGGTTTGGCTTTCGACCGCCTGCCGGTAGAGGCCTACCCAGACGTCACCAACGTCTCGGTGCAGATCATCACGCTGTTCCCAGGACACGCGGCGGAGGAGGTCGAACGCATCGTCACCGTGCCCATTGAGAATGCGATGAACAGCATCCCAAAGCGTGCTTCGATGCGCAGCATCTCCCTCTTTGGCCTCTCCGTTGTGACCATCGTCTTCGAGGACGACGCCGACCGCGCGTACTGCCGCAGCATGGCGTTTCAGATTCTGTCGGGAGTTGCCCTCCCTTCAGATGCGGAAGCGCGGCTCTCTGCTGACACCACGCCCGTGGGAGAAATCTATCGCTATACCCTTGAGGCACCGAAGAGCTATTCCATGACCGAGTTGCGTGCTGCTCAGGACTGGATCGTCGAGCGTCAGTTGCGCACTGTGCCGGGAGTGGTGGATGTGATCGGCTTCGGAGGCCCTACCAAGCAATTCCAAGTGCTCATCGATCCGCTCAAGTTGCGCGCCTATGGCATCACGCTGGGGCAAGTGCTCAAAGCCCTCTCAGAAGGCAATCGCAACGCAGGCGGTGCCTACATCGAGCACGGACCAGAGATGTTCATCGTACGCGGATTGGGCTTTGTGCGCGATCTCGCAGACATCGCGGCGATCGCCGTGGACACACGCAACGGCACGCCCGTGCGTGTGCGCGACCTTGGCACTGTGCAGATTGGCGAACAGTTGCGCCTCGGGCGTGTCGGTCGTCGCATCCCCGCTGAGAAACGTGATGATGACGACGCCGTCGAAGGCATCGTCATGCTTCGCAAAGGCGAAAATGCCACGCAGGTGCTTGATGGAGTGCGTGCAAAAATCCAGGAGATCAATGCCAAGTATCTCCCTGCGGGTCTGCGCACACACATGCACTACGACCGCACGAACCTCATCGACCGTACGCTGCATACCGTTCATAAAAACATGGCGGATGGTATCGGCCTCGTGCTGCTGGTGCTCATTCTCTTTCTTGGCCTCGGCAATATCCGCTCTGCGCTCGTGGTGGCTGCCGTCGTGCCGCTCTCTCTGCTGGGTGCCTTCCTCATGCTCGATCTCAAGGGCATTCCCGCCAACCTGATTTCCATGGGAGCCATTGACTTCGGCATCATTGTGGATTCCGCCGTCGTCGTTGTCGAAAACATGCTGCGCCTGCTGCATGAGCGGAAGGGCAAGGAGCGCTCGCTGATGACGCTCATCCCCGAGGCTGTCGGGCAGATGGGGCGTCCCATCCTTTTCTCGAAGGCGATTTTGCTCACGGCCTTCCTGCCGCTCTACACCATGCAACGTGTAGAGGGGAAAATCTTCAAGCCCATGGCACTGACGCTGACCTTTGCCTTGATTGCAGGGACGCTGCTGGCGCTGACGCTGGTGCCGTTGTTTTCAAGTTATGCTCTAAAAAAGAGCGCAGGAGAGCATGATTCTCTGCTGGTGCGACTGCTCGTAGCCATCTACCGCCCCATGCTGAACTTCGCGCTGCGATTCCGCAAACTCGTCGTCCTCCTCGGCGTCGGAGGTCTCATCCTCGCAGGCTTTGTCTTCACCCAGACGGGTACGGAGTTCCTGCCGAAACTCGATGAAGGTTCACTCTACATCCGCGCTTTCCTGCCACAGACCATCTCACCCGCCGAAGCCGCCAAGCTCGTCCGCCGCGAGCGTGAAATTCTCGGTTCCTTCCCAGAATCGCGTTCCATTATCAGTCAGAATGGTCGGCCCGACGACGGCACCGACGTCAATAGCTTCGACGTGGTGGAAACCTCGGTGGATCTATACCCGCGTGAAGAATGGAAGACCGCGCATGACCGAGATGGCCTCATCAAAGCCATGCGGGAAAAACTCTCTGCCATCCCCGGCGTGCAATTTCAGTTCAGTCAGATCATCGAAGACAACGTCAACGAAGCGGTCTCCGGCGTGAAGAGCGAACTCAGCGTCAAAATCTTCGGTGACGCGCCAGAGAAGCTCCAGCAACTCGCCGATCAGATCGTGGACATCCTCAACACCGTGCGTGGGACAGCCGATGTCGGCACCGATCGACTGATGGGCCAGCCGCAGGTGCAGATCACTCCAGACCGCACAGCGATCTCGCGTGTGGGTCTTTCCATGCAGGATGTTCAGGATGTTATTCAGACTTCCCTAGGTGGAGCGGTGGCCACGCGCGTGCTGGAAGGAGAGCGCACCTTTGACCTCGTGGTGAAAATTCTCCCGCGTGCGGTCGCTAGCCTCGACGGCATCCGCCGCATCCCCGTGTTCGGCTCAAAGGGAGAGCACCTCACCCTAGGCTCCCTTGCCAAGGTGGAGGTGAAGCCCGGCTTTGCGCGGATTTACCGCGAAGAGAACGAGCGACTCACTGCGGTGAAGCTCGCGGTGCGCGGGCGTGACCTAGGCTCTCTCGTGGCTGAGGCGCAGCAGAAGGTGGAAGCTCAGGTCAAGCTGCCGAAGGGTTTCCGCCTTGCTTGGACCGGTGCGTTTGAAAATCAGCAGCGCGCGGTGAAGCGCCTCATGTTGGTTGTGCCCATCACGCTCGTGGCGATTTTCTTTCTATTGTTCACGGCTTTCGACTCGACACGTCTCGCCACCCTGATTCTGCTCAATGTCCCCTTTGCGGCGATCGGTGGCATTTTGGTGCTGCCGTTGGCAGGGCTGGCCATGTCGGTCTCTGCGTTGGTGGGCTTCATCGCTCTCTTTGGTGTCTCCGTACAAAACGGCGTCCTTCTCGTCGAACGCATTCGCGAATTGCGGAAGGCGGGCTGCAGCATGGCGGAGGCCGTGCGCGAGGGATCTGTCAGCCGGATGCGGCCCGTGGTCATGACGGCGGCGATGGCGGCGTTGGGTCTGCTGCCTGCTGCATTATCTCATGCGGTAGGTGCCGAAACCGCGCGTCCATTCGCTTGTGTCATCATCGGTGGCCTTGTGACCGCCACCTTGCTGACACTATTCATCCTACCCGTCCTCTATCCTCTGTTCGATGCGGATGAGAGCGGCCTGCATAGTGAATATGTGCTCATTGAGCATCCGCAGCCTTCTGGGCCGCGCCCCTCGCAGGTGGACATGGATGGGACGAACCAGATGTAATGCGGTGGCAGGTGCCTGCGTTGAGGGGGCGCATGAAACACTTCCTCGGCATCTTCTTCGCCATCGCATGCTCACTGCAAGCTGCGGACACCCCACCGAACATCATTTTCATCCTCGCAGATGATCTCGGTTATACGGACGTGGCATGCTTTGGTTCGCAGTATTACGAAACACCACACATCGACAAACTCGCGACGCAGGGCATGCGACTGACGAGGCATCATCAATGCCAAAACTGCCAACCCACACGCGCCGCGCTGATGAGTGGGCAGTATGCGCCGCGCACAGGTGTGTACACGGTGGGCAGCATCAGCCGCTTCCCGTGGCAGACACGTCCGCTGCGCCCGGTGGACAATGTGGAGGTTCTGCCTTTGCAGACAATCACTCTCGCGCAGACGATGAAGAAGGCTGGTTATGCGACGGGGATGTTCGGGAAGTGGCACCTCGGCCAAGACACGGAACATCATCCAGCGAAGCGAGGCTTTGACGAAGCACTGGTGTCGATGGGCAAGCACTTTGGCTTCAAGACGCAGCCCGAGGTCACCCACCCGCCGGAACAATACTTGGCGGATTTCCTCACCGACAAAGCGGTGGACTTCATCCAGCGGCACAAAGACGCGCCGTTTTTCCTCTACCTGCCGCATTATGGCGTGCATTCACCACATGAGGCGAAAGCGGAAATCGTGGAGCACTTCAAGAGCAAAGCTCCCGTCGGAGGACATCATGATCCGACTTATGCGGCGATGATCGCCAGCGTGGATGAGAGCGTCGGGCGCGTGATGGCTGTGCTCGATGAATTGAAGTTGGCAGACAACACCTTGCTCATCTTCACCAGTGACAACGGCGGCGTGGGTGGCTATGAGCGTGAGGGCATCAAACGCGCAGGTAAAGTCACGGACAACGCCCCGCTGCGCAGCGGCAAAGGCAGCCTGTATGAAGGTGGCACGCGCGTGCCCTTCATCATACGCTGGCCGGGCGTGATCAAGGCCGACACGAGCTGCGATGTGCCGACCATCCATGTGGACTTGTATCCGACGTTTGCAGAGATCGGCAAAGCGGCACTCCCCTCGGGCCAGACGCTCGACGGCGAGAGCCTCGTGCCTCTGCTGCGCAATCCCGCCGCCCGTTTGCAGCGTGAGGCGATATACCAGCATTTCCCAGGATACCTCGGTGCCGGAGAGAACACCTGGCGCACGACACCCGTGGGTACGATCGAAGTGGGCGACTGGAAGCTGATGGAGTTCTTTGAAGACGGGCATCTGGAATTATACAATCTCCGGGATGACCTCGGCGAGCAAAAGAACCTCGCTGCGGAGAACCCAGAGAAGACCAAAGAACTGCACGCGAAGATGATCGCCTGGCGTGAAGCCATCAAGGCACCGATGCCGACGCGCAACAACGAGCAGAAAAAGCCCGCCTTCAAAAAAGGGAAGGGCAAAAAGAACAAAGCGCGCGAGTAAGCCTCACGCCTTGCGCGCAAGATAGACGAAAGCCGGCGGGAGATTTCCCCAAACGATGCGGGTGGTCTCCACTCCGTGCGTCATTTCATGCAGCAGTGCGCGGAATTGTCGGCCTCCGGAGAGCAGGTGAAAACCCCAGTAGGCAAATGTGGCGAAGCAGCCACCCGGCGCGAGGTGCTGCAACACATGACTCAAAATGGATTCCTGCAAGGGGCGCGGAAAGTAGGTCCACGGCAGGCCGCTGATGATTGTGTCAAACTTCTCACCACCCGTCAGCACGCGGGAGAAATCAAAGCTCTGAGCATCAGCGCACTCGAAACGCAGTCGTGGAAAGCGCGGGCGGAGCTGTTGCACGAAGGTGTCGTTGAGTTCGATGCCGAGGTATTCAGCGTTGCTCGGCATGGCATCAGCCACGGCACGAGTGAGGGCCCCTGTGCCCGGTCCTAGCTCTAGGATGCGCCGCGCCTGCCAGACGCCTGCGGCCTCCATCATGCGTTCCGCTAAGGCGGGGCTGGAGGGCACAACCGCGCCGATCGTCTTCCAGTTGTGGCGGAGTTCTTTGATAAAGGTGGCAGCGGACATGCGGGGGCGGATGCTAGCGATTGGATGCCAGAGCGCTAGATGTTTTGCACAAGAGCTGGCACACACGGATCGCGCCGGGAATTGGCATCACCCGCGCGTTTTTTGTCGTCCCGAACGTTGGCGGTCGAGATTTTGAACACTTCTCGCGCTGAAACATCGAAAGCCCCACATCCGCCGCGGCTCATCAACGTGACGGATTTTTTCACCCTCATCATGACCTCTCAAACCATCCTCGCTCTGCTCGCTGCTTGTTCTGTGCTGACTCTGACGCAATGCGCCAAGCCACAGACCGTGTACAATAAGAAAGGAGAGCCTGTGGCCACCACGCTCAACACGCCCACGGGCAGTGTGACCACCCAGAAACTCGGAAACTCCACGGTGGTGACACGGCGCTTGATCAACCACCCACTCACCAACGCGGATTGCGGAAAGGTCTATGAGGAGGTGACGGTCGTCTCCCCTGCGGGCACTTCAGTGCAGCAGCGCATCATCGTGCGCGCACTGCCGCGCCTGCAGATCAAGAACGTGACGAAGAGATAGTCGGGAGCTTGACGGGTGCGGTGCTTTGCGGCGAAGCTCCACCTTATGCCTCATTTGCTCGACGCTTCCGTCATTTTCGGCTACTTCGCCCTGATCATCGGGATCGGCCTGTCGCAACGCAGCAAGAGCGGCAGCGTGGAGGGCTTTACCCTGGGGGATCGCCAGATCGCCTGGTGGGCGGTGCTGGCCTCGATCCTCGCTGCGGAAATCAGCGCGGGCACTTTTTTCGGCGCGCCGGGTGAAGGCTACGCGCTGCGCAACTACACCTACATTCAGCTCATGGCGGGCTATCTGCTCGCGCGTGTGGTGGTCAGCGCGTTCTTCATCCCTGCGTATTACCGCCATCAAGTGGTGAGCGTGTACGAATTCCTCGAAGTGCGCTTCGGCCCGCGCACGCGTCGTCGCGCCTCGGCGGTGTTTCTCGTCACGCGTTTGCTGGCCAGCGGCTCACGTCTCTGGGTGCCTACGGTGCTCCTCGTACTGGCGTGGAAAGTGTATGTGCATCCGCAGACGACACCCATGCAGGAGTTCTGGCTCTACGCCGCCGCATTGCTCGGCCTCACGTTGCTGACGGCCATTTATACGACGCTGGGCGGCATCCGTGCGGTGATCTGGACGGACGTGATCCAGGTGGTGATCCTCTTTTCCGCACTTGGATTCGCGCTCTGGCATCTGCTGGGGCACACAGGTGGTTGGGCCGCATTGCGCGGAGCCATTCTGGAACCTGCGTTGGTGGACTGGGGGCGGCCTGATCCGGCGCATCCAGGAGCCTGGGGCTGGATCAAAGGCATCCTCGAAACCGAGTACACTCTGTGGACGGCATTTCTCGGCTCCACCTTCGTCACGCTCGCCACACACGGCACCGATCAGGACATGGTGCAGCGCATGCTCACCGCCAAAGACAAGAGCCAGAGTGCCAAGGCCACGATCCTCTCCGGCATCGCCGACATTCCCGTGAACATGATGGTGCTGAGCATCGGCATCCTGCTCTTTGTTTTCTACCAGCAACACCCTGAGATCATCTTGCCGAAGAACGCCAAAGGCGCGCCCGATAGCAGTCAGGTCTTCCCATTCTTCATCCTCACCTCCATGCCTGCGGGTCTGCGCGGCCTCGTAATCGCGGGCGTGCTCGCCACGGCGATGGGATCGCTGAGCACGGCGCTGAATTCTCTCGCCACGAGCTATGTGCGCGATTTTCACTTTCGCTGGTTTGGCGAGCCCACCACAGAGACGGGCAAGGTGCGTGTCTTGCGGCTCGGTACGGTGATCTTTGCCTGCCTCCTCGTCGGTGTGGCGCTCGGCACAGCGTGGGTCAAGGCGCACAATCCCACCCTGCGCATCATCCCGATCATCCTCGGCATATTTGGTTACACTTACGGTTCGCTCCTCGGCGTTTTCATGGTCGGCCTCTTCACCAAAGACCGTGGCAACGATCTCGGCAATGGCATCGCCATGCTCACTGGTTTTCTCGTCGTCGCCTATCTCAGTGGACTGGACAAAGGCCTCGCGGACACCCTCGGCCTCGGCCATGGCCTCGCGCGTCCGGCTTGGGTGCCGGAGATCGAGTTCCCTTGGCGCATCCTCTTCGGCACGGTGGTCACCTTCGGCATCGCCATTCTCTTCAAAACACCGTCGGAGCGGCAGCCAAGTGAATCGCCGTCGCGAGCTTCTGCGGCGGCGTAGTGACCGGTGAAATCGAAAGCCGTCATCGGCTGATGGCGCGCGCGGCGTGGGTTCGTCAGTGGGCAATCATCCCGCTCCGCGCATGGACGATCCCGCTACGGTGTGCAGACTGGGCAAAAATGGCGACTCTTCGACCGTTTCTTGCGCATCAGCCCACCTTGTGTGCCTATGAAGAAGCGTTCACTCGTCACCCTTCTCGCCTTATCCGTCACCGCTTTCGCGCAGATGCCGAAGAAACAGGAGAGCATCGACGCCACGAAGCCCGTGTCGTTTTACAAGCACATCCGCCCGATCTTCCAGGCGCAGTGCAATGGCTGCCACCAGCCGGCGAAGAAGAAGGGCGATTACATCATGACCGACTTTGCCGCGCTGCTCAAAGGCGGTGAAGAAGGGCACGCGATCGTGCCTGGCAAAGCCGCCGAGTCGAACCTGCTCACGCTCATCAAACCCGACGCCAAAGGAAAAGTGGAAATGCCGCAGAAAGCGGAGCCACTGCATCCGACGCAGGTGGCTTTGATCGAACGCTGGATCAATGAAGGCGCCAAAGACGACACGCCCGCGAGCGCCAAAGCACATTACGACATGGCGCATCTGCCCGTCTATGTGACGGCACCCGCAGTCACGTCAGTGGAGTATTCGCCGGATGGCTCGATGATCGCCTTGGCGGGTTATCACGAGGTCTTGGTTCACAAAGCCGATGGCAGCGGCATCGTCGCGCGGCTCGTGGGCCTCGCGGAGCGCATTCAGAAGCTCGCGTGGTCTCCCGATGGGAAAAAAATCGCCATCACGGGCGGCAGCCCTGCGCGCATGGGCGAAATCCAAATCTGGGATGTCGCCGCCAAAAAACTCGAACTCTCGAAATCGCTCACCTACGACACCATTTACGGCGCCAGTTGGTCGCCCGATGGCAAACAACTCGCCTTTGGCTGTGCCGACAATGCCGTGCGTGCCATCGACACGGCCACAGGCAAAGAGACCCTCTTCATGGGCAGCCACAGTGACTGGGTGCTCGACACCGTGTGGAGTGTGGACGGCAAGCACGTCGCCTCCTGCGGTCGCGACATGAGTGTGAAGCTCACCGAAGTCGCCACGCAGCGCTTCATCGACAACATCACCTCCATCACTCCCGGCGCGCTCAAAGGCGGCGTGCAGGTGTTGGCGCGGCATCCGCTGCGCAATGAAGTGCTCATCGGCGGCACGGACGGCGTGCCCGCGATCTACCGCATGCAGCGCATCACCAAGCGCGTCATCGGCGACAACGCGAATCTCATCCGCAAATTCTCCGCGATGCAGGGCCGCATTTTCGGCGTCGATTTCGCGCCCGATGGCAAGCGCATCGCCGCAGGCGCATCGTTTGAGGGCAGCGGCGCGGTCAATCTTTACAGCAGCGACTACGACAGCACCATGCCCGACGCGGTGAAGAAGATCGTCGAAACCGTGAACGGCAAAGGCAAGGAACTCGATGACTGGGTGGTGAAAGATGTGAAGCTGCTCAGCAGCACGCCGATCCCGAGTGGTGTCTTCAGCGTGAGTTTTTCACCCGATGGCAAAACGGTGGCCGCTGCCGGTGCGGACGGGCAGATTCGCCTCATCGACACCGCCACGGGCAAGATCGCCAAAGCCTTCAGCTCTGTGCCGCTGGCGAAAGAAAAAGTGCTCGCGGCAGCGGACGTGATCGCAGACGACACTGTGCGCGTCGAGGTCAAAGTGAACGACAAGCCCGAGACGCTGCAACCCGGCCCCGCTGTGGCCTCCATTGAAATCGAGCCAGCGAAAATCGTCATCGCCAAACCCACCGAATACGCGCAGCTCCTCATCACCGCGCGCATGAGTGATGGCACACGCGCAGACATCACGCGCATGGCCAAAATCTCCGCAGCGCAGAACCAGGTGGTGCGCATTGACGCACGCGGCATGGTGCGCCCGCACAAGGATGGCACCACGACGCTCAATGTCAGTTTCATGGGCCGCGCAGCCAGCGTGCCGGTGAGCGTCGGCGGGCTCAATGTGGCACTGAAACCGGACTATGTCCGCGACATCATGCCCATCACTTCAAAGCTCGGCTGCAATCAAGGCACTTGCCATGGAGCGAAGGAGGGGAAGGCCGGCTTCAAGCTCTCGCTGCGCGGTTATGATCCGATCTCAGACGTGCTCGCATACGCAGACGAGCTCGCCAGCCGCCGTGCCAACGTCGCTTCACCGGAACACTCGCTTATGCTCTTGAAGGCCAGCGGTGCGGTGCCGCACGAGGGCGGTCAGCTCACCGTGCCGGGAGAGCTTTACTATGAATCACTCAAAGCCTGGATCAGCCAAGGTGCCAAGCTCGACATGCACACGCCGCGTGTCGTGAGCATCGAAGTCAGTCCGAAAAATCCGGTCATTGAGCAAATCGGCGCGCGCCAGCAGATGCGCGTCATCGCCCGCTACGCCGACGGCTACGTCAAAGATGTCACGGCGGAGGCCTTCCTCGATAGTGGCAACGGCGAAGTCATCGTGGCTGACAAAAAAGGTCTCATGACCAGCTTGCGTCGTGGTGAGGCACCCGTCCTTGCCCGCTTTGAAGGAGCCTACGCGGCCACCACGATCACCGTCATGGGCGACCGCACCGGCTTTGCGTGGAAGCAGCCTGAATCCTGGAACAAGATCGATGAACTCGTCGCGCAGAAGTGGCAGCGCATGAAGATCGAACCCAGCGGCCTGTGCAGCGACGAAGATTTCCTGCGCCGCATTCACCTCGATCTCACCGGCCTGCCGCCGAAACCGGAAGAAGTGGCGGCTTTCATCGCTGACAAACGAGACACACGCACGAAGCGCGCTGGGATCATCGACCAGCTCATTGGCAATCCCGACTTCGTCGAACACTGGGCCAACAAATGGGCCGACATGCTCCAGGTGAACTCCAAGTTCCTCGGTCATGAAGGCGCAGTCGGCCTGCGTGCGTGGATCAGGCAGCAAGTGGCCGATAACACGCCCTACGATCGCTTTGCCTACCGCATCCTCACAGCCACAGGATCCAACAAGGACAATCCGCCTGCAGCTTACTTCAAGACACTGCGCACGCCGGAAGAAATCTCAGAGAACACCACGCACCTCTTCCTCGCCACGCGGTTCAACTGCAACAAATGCCACGACCATCCCTTCGAGCGCTGGACGATGGATCAGTATTACGAAACCGCCTCCTACTTCGCGCAGATCAATCTCAGCGCCGACCCCAATGCCAAAGGCGCAACCATCGGCGGCACCGCGGTCGAAGGTGCCAAGCCGCTCTACGAAATCGTGAGCGATAAACAAACGGGCGATGTGGTGCATCTGCGCACGCATCAGCCCGTCGCGCCGCACGTCCCTTATGACACCACGCTCGTCAGCAAGACGGCACCCACGCGCCGCGAGGCCTTTGCGGCGTGGATGACCAGTCCGCAGAACGACTACTTCGCCATGAGCTATGCGAACCGCATTTGGGGTTACCTCACTGGCACCGGTGTCATTGAGCCGCTCGATGACATCCGCGCCGGCAATCCGCCGAGCAATCCCGAGCTGCTGCAATATCTGACGAACGAATTCATCCAAAGCGGCTTCAACGTGCGCCATCTGATGAAGATCATCACCAACAGTCGCACCTACCAGCTTTCCCTTGCCACGAACAAGTGGAACGAAGACGACAAGACAAACTACAGCCACGCCAAAGCGCGCCGACTGCCCGCTGAGGTGCTCTTTGATTCTGTCTTCGCCGTCACGGGCAGCATGCCGGATATCCCCGGCGTGCCAAAAGGCACCCGCGCCGCCGCGCTCGCGGACACGCAGATCAAACTTAAAGATGGCTTCCTCACCAACTTCGGCAGACCGGTGCGCGAGAGTGTGTGCGAGTGCGAACGCAGCAACGATGTCAACCTTGGCCCCGTCATGGCATTGATGAGCGGCCCCACCGTCGGCGACGCCATCAGCGATCCGCAAAACGCCATCGCGAAACTCACAGCAACGATCCCGGACGATCGCCGCCTTGTGGACGCCATCTACCTCCGCATTCTCAATCGACATGCGACGGACAAAGAAATCTCCGCCGTGCTGGCCACGCTGGGCAGTCTCGATTCGGAAAACAAAGCCCTCGCCGTTGCCCTCCAGGCCAAGGAGGCCGAGCAAAAGCCCATCATCGCCAAGGCTGAGCAGGACCGCCTCGCCGCCATCAAGGCCGCCGAAACCGAGCTCACGGTCTACAAAGCCAAAATGGCTCCTGAAAACGCGAAAAAAGAAGCCGCGCGTCTAGCCGCCATCAAAGCCGCTGAAGCCAAGGTGAAGGCGGCTTTTGATACTGCGCCAGCCCGCCAGCCGGATTGGGAAAAGCATCTCGATCTCTCCACCGAGTGGCAGCCACTCACCCTCAAAGTCCGTCGCGCTGCGGGCGTGCAAAAGCTGGAGGCACTCCCCGATGGTAGCTTCCTCGCCACAGCAAAACCCGCTGGCATGCAGACGGCGGGGAATTACCAACTCACTGGCACCACCACGTTGCAAAACATCACCGGCATCAAATTGGAAATGCTGCCGGATGAGCGCCTGCCCAACAACGGCCCCGGCCTGGCACCCGATGGCAATTTCGTCCTCGGAGAATTCATCGTGACCACCGAGGCCGTGGATGCCAAGCGCAAGCGCGGCTCCGGCACCATGCAGACCCTCAAAAACGCGCAGGCCGATTTCGAGCAGGCGAACTTCCCCATCACGGAATCCCTCAAAAAAGGCAATCGTGATCGCGGGTGGGCCGTCAGCCCCGACACCGGTCACCGGCACGAGGCCATTTTCTCCTTCGAGAAGCCGCTCACCCACGAGGGCGGCGTCAGCTTCACGATTCTCATGTCCAGCAGCTTCCAGAATGGCAAATACAATCCTGGGCGCTTCCGTGTTTGGGTCACCTCCAGTCCGCTCGTGCGTTTCGGTGCGCCGAAAGTTGTCGCAGATGCATTGAAAAGTCCCAAGCGCACACCGCAGCAGGCTGCCGAGGTCACCGCAAACTTCCTCAACCAATTCCGCGATTATCAATCGCAGAAGAAAGCGCTCGTCGCCGCGAAAAGACCGCTGCCCGCAGATCCGCAGCTCATCGCCCTCCAGGCAAAACAGGCAGAGGCCGCCAAGCCCGTGCGGATCGACCCCAAGCTCCTCCAACTCCGCCGCGACGCCGGTCTCAGCACCACCCAACTCGCAGACAAACGCCTCACCGCCGCGCAGGACTTGGCATGGGCGTTAATCAACTCACCGGCGTTTTTGTTTAATCACTAAGGGATAAAAATCCCGCGCCACCTCACGGCGCGGCGAGTTTCGTCACGACGTGGCTCATGTAGGGGAAGAGCTGTTTCTTGCGGCTGACGACGCCGGGCATGTCATAGACGTGCTCTTTTGCCAGCGGATAGTCGATGGCGTCGATGACGCGTTGATCACCGGCGACGAGCAGCACGCTGTGATGACGCGTGATGTCGGTGACCATGAGGCAGGCGAAGTGGAGATCGTGCTTGGCGAGGAGCGTGTGGAGCGCGGCCTGGAGATCTTTTTCACGCTTCCAGAATTCGTCGAGTCCGAGTTCCTCGATCTGCGAAATGCTGATGTGCCAGCCGTTTTCCTCGAAGACTTTGCGGTCGCTCTCAAGTGCGCGGTCGGGTGTGTTTTCCCGCAGCATGGAACCGGCGGCGAAGAAGTCCTTCACGAATTGCGCGCTGTCGATGCCGCCGATGCCAGCGAGCCAGGCGAGGATATCTTTGTCGGTGTTCGTCGTGGTCGGGCTGGTGAGGTGCAGGGTGTCGGAGATGATGCCCGCGCAGAGGCAGATGGCGGTGCCTTTGTCCGGCTCGGCCTTTTGCATGCGATACATGATGCCGACGATGGTGGAAGTGCTGCCCACCGGCTCATTGAGAAAGCGGATCGGCTCCTTCGTGCGCAGATTGCCGCTGAGGCGGTGATGGTCGATGACCTCGATGATTTCCGCCTCGTCCGCACCGGCGACAGCCTGCGCAAATTCGTTGTGATCCACGAGCACGAGCCGCGTGCGCGGCAGGTCGATGAGGTCGGATTTGGAAAAGACGCCGAGCAGGTGTTGTGTCTCGTCTTCCACAACGGGAAAGAGTGCCTGATGGGAATGCTGCACGGCGGGGACGATCTCCCGCAGTGGCGTGCGTGCTGTGAAGGAGAGGAACTCGTGCGTCAAGGCCTCGCCGATGGGGCGAGAGAAGCGCAGAAGCTGCGAGGTGCTGGCGGTGTCGTAAGGCGAGTAGATGATGGCCACGCCTTTGGCCGCTGCTTGAGTGAGGATGTTGGTGGCCGCTTTGAATTTGCCGGTGATGATGAGGCAGCGCGCGCCCATTTCGATCGCGAGCGCGTGAATCTCAGGCCGGTCTCCCGTGATGACGACGAGGCGCCGTGCGTCGAACTGCTGCGCGCGTTTGCGTGTCGTTTCCACACTCGATGCGGCAACGACGAGCACGAGATCCTGGATCGTTTCCAACTCCGGCGCGGCACCGCCGACGATGCCGTCGAGCGCATTCACGATGTTCACCAGGCTGGTGCGCACTTCGCGATTTGCCGCGACGGTTTTCTCATTCGTCTGCGCTGGCAGGAACAACTGCGCGAGCTCTTGAATGGAAGGCATGCCGAGCAGGCGATCCTCTTCATCCACGACGGGGATGGCGCGGAAGTTGTGATCCATCATCATGCGATAGACGGAGAGGAAGGTCTGATGCGGCAGCGCGGTGAAGACATCGCGCCGACAGATGGTCGCCGCCGTGGGGCGCACATCGAGCAGCAGCTTCGGCGCACTCACGCCTGCGGTTTGCAGCACCCAGTTGGTGCGCACGCTGAGCTCGCCGCAGCACGCGGCCTCTGCCTGCATGCCGCGCACATCGCGGAGAAACGCCGCGTAGCCGATGGCAGAGCAAATCGCGTCCGTGTCAGGATTGCGATGGCCGATGACGTAAATGGGTGCCGTCGTGGTGCTCATCTGGCGGAAAAGTGGCGTGGTGGATGCGTGCAGCGCTGAAGGTCAATCGCAGGCATGGCCGCAAGTGGGCAAAGCCTGGCACCGGTGCCCGCCGCTCACGCGAAGCCCAGCGCAGTGATCCGCGCATGCACGGCTTCTTTGTTTTCGAGCAGCTCAGCGATCGGGTCCCACTTCCCTGTCGTCAGGGCCTCATGAGCGGTGGCTGGCAGGGTGACGGAGATTTCCTGATCTTCAAAGAAGACCTTGCCCGCCGCCACGTCGATGGTGACTTCGAGTTGCGGGTTGCGCTCGATTTCCTTCGCCAGCACCTGGATGTCTGCCTGACTTGCGCAGACGCAGGGGATGCCCAGCGTGGTGCAGTTGCCGAAGAAAATCTCTGCGAAGCTTTCCGCGATGACCGCACGGAAACCGAAACGATAGAGCGCCTGCGGGGCATGCTCACGCGAACTGCCGCAGCCGAAATTCGAGCCGGAGAGCAGGATGCTCGCGCCTTTGAAGCGCGGGTCGTTGAGCGGGTGCTGCGTGGGTTTGCCTTCTTTGTCGAAACGCACGTCGTAAAACGCGAACTCACCGAGCCCATCGAAGGTGACGCACTTCATAAAGCGCGCCGGGATGATGCGGTCAGTGTCGATGTCCGAGCCGGGCACATAAACGCCTGTGCCGGCCACTTGGGTGATTTTTGCGAGGGCCATGAGGGCGGCGACACTAGCGGCGAACGCGCCAGACGCAAGGAAGGAAGCCGTCACACGCGCGCCTGTAGCCTCATCCTTGCAAGGAGGCCGTCCCGCGGCACACTGGCGGCCCTTTTCCCCCGCCATGGCCTACATCAACGAAAACTACAACAAGCTCAAAGCCGGTTACCTCTTCCCCGAAATCGCCCGCCGTGTGAAGGCCTTCACCGAGGGCAATCCCGAGGCTGCGAAGCGCCTGATCCGCTGCGGCATCGGCGATGTGACCGAGGCACTGCCGCAGGCCGTGCGCGACGCGATGCACAAGGCGGTCGATGAGATGGGCGACCGCGCGACCTTCCGCGGTTACGGCCCGGAGCAGGGTTATGACTTCCTGCGCAACGCCATCGCCGAGCACGACTTCAAAGCACGCGGCATCCAGGTCGAGGCGGATGAGATTTTCATCTCCGACGGCAGCAAGTGCGACACCGGCAACATCCTCGACATCTTCGGCGCGGGAAACAAGATCGCCATCACGGACCCGGTGTATCCGGTCTATGTCGATACGAACGTCATGGCCGGCAACACCGGCGAGGCGGATGAAAGCGGTGCCTATGCCGGTCTGCATTATCTGAAATGCACGCCCGCGAACGGTTTCGTGCCGGAGATTCCGAGCGAGCCGGTCGATCTGGCCTACCTCTGCTATCCGAACAATCCGACCGGTGCTGTCGCCACCCGTGCCCAACTCGAAGCCTGGGTGAAATACGCGCTGGCGAATGGCACCACGCTGCTCTACGACGCCGCTTACGAGGCCTTCATCCGCGATCCCGAGCTGCCGCGCTCGATTTACGAGATCGAAGGCGCGCGCGATTGCGCCATCGAGTTCCGCAGCTTTTCGAAGAACGGCGGCTTCACTGGCGTGCGCTGTGGCATCGTCGTCATTCCAAAGGGTCTTATGGGCAAGACGAAGGCCGGTGGCAAGCAGGCCATCCATCCGCTCTGGAGCCGTCGCCACAGCACGAAGTTCAATGGTGCCAGCTACATCGTGCAGCGCGGTGCGGAGGCCATTTACAGCCCGGAGGGCAAAGCGCAGGTCGCCGCGCTCATCGAACACTACATGGGCAATGCCGCGCTGCTCGTCGAGGCATGCAAGAAAGCCGGTCTCGCTGTCTATGGCGGTGTGAACGCGCCGTATGTGTGGGTCGGCTGCCCGAGTGGTGTGACAAGCTGGCAGATGTTCGACAAGATGCTGCACGAGGCGAACGTCGTCATCACGCCCGGCAGCGGCTTCGGCAGCGCCGGGGAGGGCTACTTCCGCATCAGCGCCTTCAACAGCCGCTCGAACGTCGAGGAAGTCTGCCGCCGCATCGCGAAGCTGTGATTTACATGCTACGATCAACGAGTAAAATCACGCCATGCCAGTGCTTGAGGCCATCGAAAACGAAATCAAACAGCTCCCGCGCGACGAAGCGCGTGAGCTGCAGGACTGGCTGGCGGATTATCTCGACGACCAAGAAGAGCTGACGGCCGATTTTGTGGCTGCCATCGAAAGAGGCAAAAACGAGATCGGCCAAGGTCAGGCGCGGAGCGTTCGTCCGGCGTCCAACTGACCTGCATGAGCCAGGCGACCGAAATCTATTCGAAGGAGTTCGACCGCGTGTTTCTGGAGTTGCCTCTTCCCGTGAGGCAACGCATTGAAATGAAGATTCGTGATCTCGGTAGCAGATTGGGCAGCTATCCGCATAGGCGGTTGCAAGGTCGCGAAGAGTTTAAGCTGCGCGTGGGAGACTACCGGATCATTTATGAATTCAGCATGGATCGGAATGAGATTTACCTGCTCGCAATGGGGCATCGTCGCGAAGTTTACCGGTAAGTAAACTCACACAAAATCCGTGATCGAGCCGAAGTCGGCATCGAACAGGCGGCGATAGGTGCGGAAAGCGAAGTGGTCGGTCATGCTGGCGATCCAGTCGCAGACGAGTCGGGCGCGTTGCTCTGCGGTTTCGGATCGCTGAATCTCTAGCTCGACTGCGCGTGGCAGCAGGTGCAGCCCCTCGGGCGATGGGGATTCGATGTAGCGCTCGCGCAGCACTTCAAACAGGCGGCGCAGGATGAAATCAGCCTTGTGATCGAGCTGCTGGAGCTGCGGGCTGCGGAAGACGAGATCGAAGGCGATCTTCTTGTGCAGATCGGCACGGCGACGCTGCACGGGATCGATTTCCAGCGCGAGCTGATGCCGCCGCGTGCTTGGGCTGAGGAAGTTCGCCGTTGGCACGAGCTTGGTGGCGCGGATGCAGTCGCCAATGAGGCGATTGAGGCGGCCTTCGACGCGGCCATCGCGCATCGCTTTGCATAGAAACTCGACATCTGCGCTGTCCGTGCTGCTGAGCGTTTCTTCTCCGGCCCAGCGCTCGATGCGGCTGACGTTGATAAAGCCGGCGTGGATGCCATCGGCGAGATCGTTCAGCGAATACGCCGTGTCGTCCGCCCAGTCCATGATTTGGCATTCGATGCTCTTGAAACCGTTGCGCGCCTTGCCCGGAGTGAGCTCCACGGGGAACGCCTGGCCGCCCATGGCGAAGTCGAGCCAGTGCTCTTGGTCGTTGTAGAGGTAGTGGTTGGCTTTGTCAGCGGGCTTCTCGGCAAAGAGCGTCTTGTATTTGAGCACGCCATCGAGCAGCGCGCGCGTGGGGTTCATGCCGGCGCGTCCTTCGCTGAAAAGCGTCTGCGTCAGGATGCGCAGCGTCTGTGCATTGCCTTCAAAGCCGCCATAGGGTACCATCAACTGGTGCAATGTGCGCTCGCCCGCGTGACCGAAGGGCGGATGACCGAGATCGTGGCTGAGGCATGCGCTTTCGACGAGATCGGCGTCGATGCAGCAGCTCTCATCCAGCACATTGTTCTGCTGCAGGAGCCAGGCGCAGATGCTGCGACCAATCTGAGCCACCTCGATGCTGTGCGTGAGACGGGTGCGGTAGAAGTCATATTCTCCCGAGAGAAACACCTGCGTCTTGCTTTGCAGGCGGCGAAAAGCGCTGCTGTGAATGATGCGGTCGCGGTCGATCTGAAACGCATTGCGATATTCGTCCGGCGCGGATTTGCGCGGCTCGATCGTCTCGAAATCAAAGGCGGAGTAAAAGCGGTTCGCAGACATGCGGCTGCGCGGATGCTAGCAGGTCATCCCAGCCGGGCAAGACCGCTCAGTGGGCCTGATGGCTGGCGGCGGCTTGCGTGCCCGCATCCGCTGCGTGCCCCTGCGTGTTTGAGCGTGGGCGACGTTTGCCATTCACGAAAGCAGGGATGAATGCACGCGTCTGGATCTTCGCGATCTCCTCTTCGCTCGCGCCTTTGGCGCGCAGGCGGCTGCGTTCGCGCATTCGGTCTTTCTGGGCTTCGAGCATGGCGGTGGCAGTATGGGACTGCGCGCAGGCGGTACTCGTTCAAAAGCTCCCTGTGCTCAGCAGCACCAGCGTGCAGGCTTCTTCGCAGGCGATTCCAACCTCACGCAAGGCATCTGCCAGCACTGCATTTTCCGCGCCGGGATTGAAAATGACGCGTCGTGGATGCAGCGCGATGAGGCTCTCTGCCATGCCCGCCGAGGCGGCAGCGCCGACATACATCGTCACCGTATCCACCGCACCTGTGACGGCACTCACGCTGGGCACGACGTGGATACCCTCGATCTCCGTCAGACGTGGATGCACCGGCACGACCTCATGACCGTGGCGGCGCAGCATCAGCAGCGCTTTGTGGCTGTAGCGTTCCGGTTTATCGCTGGCTCCGATGATGACGACTCGTTCACGGCTCATGATTTTTGATCCTCCTCAAGGTCGAGATGAAACATGTGGGCTGCGCGATGTGCCAGCGGTGCCAGCACGATGCCCATGACGGTGATGGCCACCAGCCCGCTGAAGAGCGCGTAAGCAGAGGCGAAGAGCTTCGCGGCGTCCGTTTTCAGCGGATCAACCGGCCCCATGCCGCCGAGGATCATTGAGGCATTCAGCACGCTGTCGATCCAGCCCAACTCACCGATGAAATGATAACCCAACACGCCCACTCCGAGAGAGACGCCCACCAGCCCAGCCGCTGAGGCGAGGTAACGCAAAAAGCGGCGCAGAAAGACGGGGAACGGCGCGAGCGGCGCGGTGCGTGCTTCAAACATGCGGCCATCATCTGTGCAGAAAGGTGGATTTTCAACCGCAGGCAGGCGGGCAAAACCCGGCGCACGGCAAGAACGCGCTGTTGCCAGCCTCGTTTGAAAACGGTAAACCTGCTTCATGAACCCGCGTCCCTGGATCATTGCCGAAACCAATTGGAAAAATGTACAGCAGACTCGTTACGAGGTCGCTGTGCTCCCGTGGGGAGCCACGGAGGCGCACAACTATCACCTGCCCTACGCCACCGATTCGCTGCAAAACGATGCCATCGCTGCGGAGGCAGGTCGCATCGCCTGGGAGGCTGGAGCCAAGGTCGCCATCCTGCCCAACATGCCCTTCGGTGTGCAGACGGGTCAGCTCGACATTCCCTTCTGCATCAACATGAATCCCAGCACACAGCTCGCCGTGCTGGAGGATGTCATCAGCAGCCTTGAAGGCGTCGGCGTGATGAAATTCGTCATCATGAACGGCCACGGCGGCAACGATTTCCGCCAGATGCTGCGCGAGTTGCAGGCGCGTCATCCGCAGATGTTTCTCAGCACCTTGAGTTGGTTTCATGCCGTGAAAGGCGATCAGATTTTCGACATCCTCGGCGACCACGCCGACGAGCGCGAGACCAGCCTCATCATGCACCTGCACCCGCATCTTGTGCTGCCCAAGAGCGAGTGGGGACCGGGCACCGATAACCGCTGGAAGCTGAAAGCCATCAACGAAAAATGGGCTTGGGCGCAGCGTGACTGGCTCAAGGCCACCAACGACACCGGCAGCGGCGATCCGCAGCACAGCACTGCGGAAAAAGGGCGGCTCTATCTGGAAGCCCTCGGCGCGAAGATCGCCACCTACTTCGTCGAGCTGGCGGCTGCGGACATCGCAGACCTTTACGAGCGGTCGAAATGATTCGCTTTCTCCTCAGTCGCCTCGCTCAAGGCATCGTCGTCATCCTCGCGGTGATCACCATCACCTTCGCCCTGTCGCAGATGGTGCCTGGAGGTGCGGTGCGCAATGAGCGCAATGTCTCTGAGGAAACACGCAAGGCGCAGGAGGAGTACTACGGGCTGAACAAGCCGTGGATCGTGCGGCTCGGTCTCACGCTCAAGCATTACCTCACTCTCGACTTGCCGGAATCCTATCACTACAAAGGCCGTGGTGTGGACGAGATCATCGCTTCTGGCTTTCCGGTCTCAGCCACCGTCGGTGTGGCCGGGCTGCTCATCGCGTTGGGCATCGGCGTGCCCTTGGGGGCCATCGCGGCATTGCGCCCTGGCACACTGGAAGATCGTGGCAGCACGCTCGCAGCCACCTTGGGCATCTGCACCCCCAGCATGGTGCTGGGGCCACTCATCGCGCTGATCTTCGGTCTGAAGCTGCGCTGGTTCAACGTGGCCGGTTGGTTTGACACCTCCGACTGGGTACTGCCGTCGCTGACGCTGGGCATCATCTACAGTGCCTACATCGCACGGCTCATGCGCGGCAGTTTGCGCGAGACGCTGGCATTGGAATTCGTCCGCACTGCGCGTGCCAAAGGGGCCAGTGAATTCGCCGTCGTTTTTCGTCATGCGTTAAAGCTGGCCAGCCTGCCCGTGCTCAATTTTCTCGGCCCGGCAGCGGCGGGTCTGCTCACCGGCTCCTTCATTGTGGAAACCGTGTTTCAGCTCCCTGGCCTAGGCCAGTTTTTCATCGCGGCGGCCACCAATGGCGACCACCAGCTCACCATCGCCATCTCCACGTTTTACGCAGCACTCATTGTCGGCTTCAACCTGCTCGTGGACATCCTGCAAGCCGTGCTCAACCCACGCATCCGTCTTCAGTCATGACCACGGCGGACACAGCGAGCCTCTCCCCTTCCCGCGCGGCGTGGCGCAGGCTCATGCAGCATCGTTTGAATGCGTCTGCGCTGGCATTCCTCGCGGCACTGGTGCTGCTGTGCGCACTTGGCCCGGTGTTCTCCAGCTACGATCAAGCGCAGCAGAATCTCGAACTCAAAGCCTCTGCTCCGAGTCGTGCGCACTGGCTCGGCACCGATGCGCTCGGGCGGGATCTCCTCGTGCGCATCCTGCATGGTGGACGCGTGTCGTTGGAGGTCGGTCTGCTCGCCACGGCCGTCGCCGCCATCATTGGCGTCTGCTACGGCATGATCTCGGGTCTCGCAGGAGGTCGGGTGGACTCCGCTTTGATGCGGCTCGTGGACATCCTGTATGCCTTTCCGTTCATCAACTTCGTCATCCTCCTCATGGTCGTCGTCGGGCGTGAGTTCTGGCTCATCTTTGTCGCCATCGGCGCGGTGGAATGGCTGACCATGGCGCGCGTCGTGCGCGGGCAAGTGCTCGCGCTGAAAGAGTTGGAATACGTCATCGCTGCGCGTGCCTGCGGCGCGGGATTCTGGCACATCGCATGGCGGCATCTGCTGCCCAATGTTCTCGGCCCCGTCATCATCTATGCCAGCCTCACCGTGCCTGGCGTCATGCTGCTGGAGGCGGCGCTGAGTTTCCTCGGCCTCGGCATTCAGCCACCGGCGGCGAGCTGGGGTGTGCTCATCCGCGAAGGGGCCAACGCCATGGAAACCTATCCCTGGTTGCTGATCTTCCCTGGCCTCTTCTTCTCTGCCACCCTGCTCGCGCTCAATCTGCTCGGCGACGGGCTGCGCGATGCGTTCGATCCCAAGTCCATGCCGCAGTAAAAATGCGTGTGAGATGTCTTTGAAACTACGTCATGCGCCTCCTCGCCGTCCGCTTGCAAAATCTGAACTCGCTCAGCGGCGAGCATGTCGTGCGGTTTGATGAAGCACCGTTGAGTGCGGCGGGCGTGTTCTTGATCACCGGGCCGACGGGCGCGGGCAAATCGACCTTGCTCGATGCGATGACGCTGGCGCTTTACGGCCGCGCCGCGCGTTACGGCAACGACAAGGCGGATGAGATGATGAGCCGGCATACCGGCGAGTGCCTGGCGGAAGTGGAATTTGAAACGAAGGGTGAAAAGCTGCGCGCCACCTGGCGGCTGCGCAGAGCGCGCGGCAAAGCGGATGGCAAGCTGCAGCAGGCGGAGCGTCGCCTCTCGAACGCGAGCACGGGAGAGATCATCGCTGAGAAATCGGGTGAGATGGATCGGCTCATCGAGCAGAAAACCGGGCTCGATGCGCAGCGCTTCCTGCGCTCCGTGTTGCTCGCGCAGGGGCAGTTCGCGGCGTTTTTGAAGGCGAAGCCGAACGAGCGCGCGGAATTGCTGGAAAAAATCACCGGCACTGAAATCTACCGCGACCTTTCCATTCTCGCCCACGAGACGCATCGGCAGAAGGACGAGCACGCCCGCCAGCTCAAGGCCGCGCTCGGTGCCGTGACCGTGCTCGATGACGAAGCGCGCGCGAAGCTCGACGCCGATCTCACCGAGGCACGCGCCGCTGCCATGCGACTGCAAACCGAGCAGGCCGCCGCCAATCAGCAGTTCCAAACGCAGCAGGAGCAGGCGCGCATCGTCGCCGAGTTGACGCAGCTCGCCATCAGCGCGCAGCAGAGTCAAAACGCGCAAACCGAAGCCGCCGCGCAGGTTTCCCAAGCCAAAACCGCCAGTGAGCACGCCAAGCAGCAGCGCACGCAGCGCGAACCCATTTGGGAAAAGGCCGCAGGCATGGCAGCGCAGAGCGACCAGTTCGAAAAGCAGCTCGGTGAAAGTCGCGTGAATTATCAAACCTGGGCGAAGGATCACAAAGAAGCCGCCGCGCGTCGCGAGGCTGCTGAGAAGAAACTCACCGCGCATCTCAAGGCCGCGCAGGCGCTCGAAGCCTGGCTCAAGCAACACGCCGCTGATGCGGAGCTTGGCGAGCAATTGCCGAAACTCCGTCCTGCCGTGCGCGAGTGGCGTGTGGCGCACGACAAGCTTGCGGAAGGTCGCAAACGCCATGCCGAGGCGCAAACGCTGAAAACGCGGCTCAACGAATTCGAGACTCAAGTCGCCGCGGGAACGAAAAAAGTCGGTGAAGGCACAGCAAAGATCAAAACGGAGCGTGCTGAACTGGAGAAGCTGACGCAGACGCTCGAAGCACAGCGAGAAGTGACGCGCCATGCCGAGCGTGTGGCCGGATACGATGAGCAGCGGCATGATTTGAAACCCGGAGTCGAGTGCCCGCTCTGCGGTGCCACGGAGCATCCCTTCGTCGCATCCGCCGTGAATGCCGGGAGCCAGCTCCAACAAGCGAGGAAACTGCTCACGAGCATGGAGAAGCAGCACGAGCAGGCGCAGCGCGCGCTCACGCAGCTTGAGCATGAGCGGGTGAAGATCGAGGCGGAACTGAACGCGGAGAAGAAGCGTGCAGAGGAAACGAAGAAAGCGTTGGCGGACTTCGTCGTGCCGGATGTGGCTGCTTTGGAGGTCGATGAGCAAGCGAAGCAACGTGCGGTGAAAAGTTGCCTTGGTGCTGTGCAACAAGGACAGGCTCCAGTTGCACAGCAACTGGGCAACTTTGCTTTGCCACTTGAGAGCGAGCGCGAACTCGACGCGCTGGAGAAACGCGCGGCGGCTTTCGCGAAGAAGCAGCAGGAAGCCACGCAGCAGCACAGTGAGAAGCAGAAGCTCGAAGGCGACCTTCAGCTCGCCAAAGCCGATGAAGCCGCGAAGACGAAACGATTGGAGGAACTCGCCAATGAGGGCAAAGGATTGGCTGAAAAGGCCAAGGCCTTGAAGGCACAGTTGAGCGATTTGCTTGGCGGCCAAACGCTGGCCGAAGATCGTCAGCAGCACGAAGCGCGCGTTTCAGCCGCAGAAAAAATGCAGCGCGAGGCCGAGGCGCGGCTCACGAAGCTGCAAACCGATCTCGCGGCCACTCGCGCCAAGCAGGAACAGCTTGAGGCGCGACGGAAGCCCTTCGCTGAACAACCGGTGCTTAGTGCGGAGGCACTCGCTGGACTCGAAACGAAGGCAAGGGAGTTGCACGACGCGTTTGCGACGAAGCGCACGGAACTGGGATCGCTGGAGCAGCAGATCAAAAACGACGACGATGCGCGCAAACGGCGCGAGGCCAGTGGCGCGGAGTTGCAGGCGGCGGAGGCGGAGGCGCTGCGCTGGGGCAGGCTGCGCGAGCTGATCGGCTCGTCGGACGGCGCGAAGTTTTCTCGCTTCGCGCAGTCGCTCACGCTGCGGCAACTCATCGTCCTAGCGAACGAACATCTCAAAGTGCTGGCAGAGCGGTATCGTCTGATAGCCGCGCCGGGCGATGATCTCGACCTGCGCATCGTCGATCTCTACCAAGCCAATGCAGACCGCCCGATGGAGAGCTTGTCTGGCGGCGAGAGCTTCCTAGCGAGTCTGGCGCTGGCTTTAGGATTGAGCGAGCTGGCGAGTCGGCATCATCCGATCGACTCGCTGTTCATTGATGAAGGTTTTGGCACGCTGGATTCGGAGACGCTGGAGATTGCGCTCAGTGCTTTGGAAAACCTGCGCTCACGAGGGAAGACGATCGGACTCATTTCGCACGTCGATTTGCTCAAAGAGCGGCTTTCCACGCAGGTGCGCGTCATTCGCGGCAGCGGCGGCACCAGCCGGATCGAGGTGGCGGCGTAGTTGAGGAGGTGGTGAAGGTGCCAGATTCCGCGCACGCGCTTGACCTCTGCCACTCCCGCGCGCTAGTTCCGCGCATGGCACGCATTGGTACTCCACTCTCTTCCACCGCAACTAAAGTCATGCTCCTCGGCTCCGGGGAACTGGGGAAGGAGGTGGTCATCGAATTGCAGCGCCTCGGATGCGAAGTGATCGCGGTGGATCGTTATGCGAACGCGCCAGGCATGCAGGTGGCGCATCGCAGTCATGTCGTCTCGATGCTGGATGGTGCTGCGCTGCGCCGCATCATCGAGGCGGAAAAGCCGGACTGCATCGTGCCGGAGATCGAGGCCATCGCCACGGACACCCTGGTGGAATTGGAGAAGGAAGGATTTCGCGTCGTGCCCACGGCGCGTGCGGCCAAACTCACGATGAATCGAGAGGGCATTCGCCGCCTTGCGGCAGAGGAGTTGGGATTGAAATGCTCTCCGTATCGCTTTGCCAGCACCTGGGAGGATTTTCGTGCAGCGGTTGAACAAATCGGCCTGCCCTGCGTGGTGAAGCCGGTCATGAGCAGCTCCGGCAAAGGACAGAGCACGGTGAAGCGGAAAGCGGACATCGCCAAGGCCTGGCAGTATGCGCAGGAAGGCGGGCGCGCGGGCAAGGGCACGGTCATCGTCGAGGGCTTCGTCGAGTTCGATTACGAGATCACCATGCTCACTGTGCGTCATGCCGGCGGCACTTCGTTCTGTGCGCCGGTGGGCCACACACAGATCAAAGGCGACTATCGCGAATCCTGGCAGCCGCACACGATGTCGAAAAAAGCGCTCAAAGCTGCGGAGAAGATGGCCGGGGCCATCACGGAGGCGCTGGGCGGGCGCGGCATCTTTGGCGTCGAGCTTTTTGTCAAAGGTGATGAAGTCATCTTCAGCGAAGTCTCTCCGCGCCCGCACGACACGGGGCTGGTGACACTCATTTCGCAGGACTTGAGCGAGTTTGCGCTGCATGTGCGCGCGATTCTCGGACTGCCGATCCCGAACATTCATCAAAACGGCCCCAGCGCGAGCTGTGCGGTGCTCGTCGCCGGTGAGTCGTCGCAAGTGCAGTTTGGCAGGCTCGATAAAGTGCTCGCGGAGCCGGACACGCAGATTCGCCTTTTCGGCAAACCGAACGTCAGCGGCCAGCGCCGCATGGCGGTGACGCTCGCACGCGCAAAAAACACGGACGAGGCGCGCGCCAAAGCGCGACGCGCAGCCAAGGCGATGCAGATCCGTTTGTAACGCAATTCGTAATTGCATCCGGCGGGCGAAACATGCTAACACCACGTCATGCCTGCGCTCCCTCGCCTGAGCCACCTGATCAAGCTGCTGGACGATGACTCTGAAGTCGTGCGCCAGGCGGTGCAGCAGGAGCTGACGGTGATGCGTCGTGAGCTGCCGCAGCACATCGAGGCTCTGGAGACTCCGCTCACAGTGGAGGAAGAACGCCTGGTGGCAGAGATGCTCGAGCCTGCACGCCGTGCCGAGTTGGAGGAGAACTGGTTGCGCTGGCGCTGGATGGATGGGGCGGACGCGCAGCTTGAGGAGGGACTCAGCCAGCTCTCCACTTTTCTCAACGGGTGGAAGACACTATCCTCCGATCTGCCCAAGCGACTCGATGCACTGGCGGAGGAGGCGTTTGCCGAAAAGGGCCGCATGGATGCGCATGAGTTGGCGCAGTGGCTCTTCGCGCCGCATGGCGGCATCACGCGTTTCCGTGGCAACAGCAAAGACTATTACTCGCCTGCAAACAGCAATCTCTTCTGGGTGCTGGATTCCGGCTTGGGCAATCCGATCAGCCTCTGCTGCCTCTACCGTCTGCTCGGGCATCGTTTTGGCCTCCAGATCGAGGGCTGCAACTTCCCTGGGCACTTCCTCTCACGCGTGCAGCATCGCGATCAGACCTGGCTCGTCGATTGCTTCAATCGCGGGCGCTTTATGCTGGCGGCAGATGTGGCCAAGCATCATCCCGCCGCCAATCCCGGCATGGAGGATTTGATCCGCGAACCGGCCACGGCGGATGCCACGCTGCTGCGCATCCTGCGCAATCTGGATGATGCCTACGAGCGTCTCGGGCAGATGCGCGAGCGTCAGTTCATGCGCCGCATGGCGGTGAAGCTGATGGAGGATTGAGACTCTGCCGCGCCTGCCTTGACACCTCGGAGCATGAGTTCATAATCGCGTTCGTTCATGTCCTGTCACCCACCGAAAAACACCCTGCGGCTGCTCACCCAGCGGCTGGTGGTGTTGTTGGTGTGCCTCACCCTTGGTTTGCATTGGGCGCTGTTGCAGGGGATTGCCTGGACGGGGATGCTGATCTCCTTTGCGAGTGAAGGCGCGGTGATCGAAGCGGTGCAGAAGACTTTTGATGGCAAGCATGGCTGCGCTTTGTGCGCGAAGGTGAAGGAGGGCCGTGAGTCCGATCGCCACCCACCGCAGCAAGCGGGGCAGACCATGAAAAAAATCGACGCCGTGCTCGTGGAAACGATGCGGCTGATCGCTCCGCCAGCGGAGACGATCACCTTCGTGCTTCTGCACGAAAATCCGACGCAGCGCAACGAGCTGCCAGAGACGCCGCCGCCACGACGCGGACAGGTCTGACCCCCGATGTTCGGCCACGGGCCGATCCTCCGCCTTTGCCAGACGTACGGCGTTTGGTGATGGCCTGTGTGCATGCCGCCTCGATGCGCCTGCCCAGTTCTCAGCCTGTCTTTCCACATGAAAATTTTTTGCCCCGTTGTTTTTCTCATTCTGTCCAGCGTCGTGCGCGCGCAGGACGCTCCTCCCGTCCGGACAATCCCGACGGAACTCCAAGAAGTCGTCATCACTGCCGCGCCGACGGCTACTTCTCTCACCGTGCCGAATGTGACCGATCGGCGACAACGTCTCGCGCAGACGACGACGGGCGGTGTCGCCGTGGTGGATGCGGAGGAATACAAAACGGGGCGCGCAGCGACGCTGAAGGACGCGCTCGACTTCGCTCCCGGCGTGTTGGTGCAGAGCCGCTTCGGTGCGGAGGAGTCGCGCATCGCTATCCGCGGCAGCGGCATCCAGCGCACTTTTCATGGACGCGGATTGTGGCTGATGCAGGACGGCATGCCGCTGAATCTCGCTGACGGCAGCTTTGACATGCAGGCGATCGAACCGATGGCCGCGCAGTACACCGAAATCTTCCGCGGCGCGAATGCCCTCCAGCACGGCTCAGCCACACTCGGAGGCGCGATCAATTTCATCTCGAACACGGGCTACTCCGCCTCTCCATTTCAGGCGCGTTTTGAGGTCGGCAGCTTCAACACGCGGCGCGGGCAGCTCTCCTCCGGCTTTGTCAGTGGCAGCACGGATGTGTATGCCAGCATCACCGCCGCGCATACCGATGGATTCCGCGACTGGAGTGAGCAGGAAAGCCTGCGTATCTTTGCCAACATCGGCACCAAGATCAGCCCGAACTTAGAGAACCGCTTCTATGTCACTTATGTGGACAGTAAGTCGCAGCTCCCGGGCAATTTGACGAAGGCACAGATGGAAAACAATCCGCAGCAGGCCAATGCGGCGAGCGTCGCTGGCCGTCAGCAGCGCAACTACCAGCTCTTTCGTCTCGCCAACCGATTGACTTACAGCGACGGCGATCAGTCGATCACGTTCTCCACGTTTTGGAGTTGGAAAGACCTCGAACATCCGATCTTCCAATACGTGGATCAGCTCAGCAATGATCTCGGGTTCGATCTGCGCTACGACGGGCAAGGCCATCTCTTTGGGCTGAAGAATGAAATCGCCGTGGGCACCAATTTCATGTACGGCGTCACCCAGGATCAGCGCTTTGTGAATGTGAGCGGTCAACGCGGTGCTAAAGTGGCTGACTACGAATTGCAGGCCATCAACTGGAGCCTCTACTTCAACGACATCCTGCATGTCACCGAGAAACTTTCCCTCTCTCTCGGTGCGCAGTGGCTCTACGCGAGTCGCGACTTGAATGAGCAGACGCTTTTCCCGGGAGCAGGGCCCTTTCTGCCGAATCTCGCAGACAACAGCGACCGCCTCGGCTACTGGGGCATCAGTCCGAAGGCTGGGCTGTTGTATGAGATCGATCCGCAGACGCAGATTTACTTCAACGCCAGCCGCAGTTTTGAACCCCCCACTTTTGGTGAAGCCACGCCGGTGGGAGCGGCGGGCATCTTGAATCTCAAGCCTCAGAAAGCCACCACGCTGGAGATCGGCACGCGCGGCAATCGCGACCGCGTGTCGTGGGACTTCAGCTATTACTACGCGTGGGTGGATCGCGAGCTGATCGCGCTCGGAGTGCCGGGCGTGGGGCCGACGACGACCACCAACGCGGGCAAAACCATCCATCAGGGCATCGAGTTCGGCCTCAGTGTGGATGTGCTGCGCAATCTTTTCACTGCGAGTGAGACCGAATTCGACCGCGTCGCGCTGCGGCAGAATTTTTTCTGGAACGACTTCCGCTTTCACAACGATCCCACTTATGGCGACCGCCTCATGCCCGGCTTTGCGCCCTTCTATTATCGCGTGGAGTTGCTCTACCAACATCCCAGCGGATTCTATGTCGGCCCGAATGTGGAGTGGTCGCCGCAGCGCTATGCGGCGGACCTCGCGCGCACCACGTTTGCGGATCCCTATGCCTTGCTCGGTCTGAAGATCGGCTACCGCACGAAGAAAGGCTTTTCCATTTTCATCGAGGCGCGCAACCTCACCGACGAAGTGTACAGCCCGACCACCAACGTGGTGCAAAACGCCAGCGTGCCCGCACTCGGCGGCCCTGCCGTCTTTCTTCCGGGCGATGGCCGCGCTTTTTACGGCGGTGTGGAATTCAAGTGGTAACGCCAGCGCACCGCGCACACTCATTGCAAACTCACCGCTCATGTCTCCCAAACTCATCCGCAAACTCCATCGTGGCCTCGGCCTTCTTTTCAGTGTGTCGGTGCTCCTCTCTGCGGGCAGCGGCGTCATTCATAATGTGATGACCCGCACGCAGGCACCCCCGCCGCAGGCGAAACCCTCCGGCGGTGGCATGGACGTGCATGCGATCAAGCTCAGCGTCGCCGAGGCAGTGTCCAAGCTCGGCGAAGCGAATGCCTCCGTGCAAGCGGTGAATCTCCGCGGCATCGGCGGCCAGCCGTGGTATCAGATTTACACGCAAGCCTCGCGTGTACCGCAGTATGTCAGCGCGGTCGATGGCCGGGTCGATCCTGCGATGGATGAAGCCTACGCCGCCGAGATCGCGCAGCATTTCCTCGCAGGCACTGCGGTGAAAAAGACAGACTACCTCACCGCCTTCAACACCGAGTACCTGAACATCTTCCGCATCCTGCCGGTGTATCGCTTCGATGCGGGCGATGCCCTGGAGACGCGCGTCTATGTCTCCACCACGACGGGCAGCGTCACGCGCCACACGGACAAGCAGCGCCAGTTTGAGGCCACCATCTTCACCAACTTCCACAAACTCGGTTTCATTCGTGACAAAGATTTGCGCGACCTCGTGCTCACCGTGTTGACCTTTGGCACTTTCCTTGTCGCCTGCCTCGGCATTGCGCTATTCTTTGCCACCCGGCCAAAGAATCGGTGAAACTTGAGGGGCTCTGCTTACGATGCTTCTCCATGCGCCGACTTCTCTCTGCCATCGCCGTTGTTTTCTCCGCTGCCAACCTGCACGCGCAGGCACCGCAGGCGGAGCTGGTTTCTGTGACGAAAATCTGGGATCAGGCACCGCACTGCGCTTACACGGACATCACGCGCTTTCAGAACTTGTTCTATTGCTGCTTCCGCGAAGCTCCCGCTGCGGATCGAGGTGAGGGCGTCATCCGCATCCTCCTCTCATCCACAGGCAAGACGTGGGTCGATCAGGGCACCCTCTCCGAAGCGGGCACCGATCTGCGTGACCCTAAAATCATCGTCACTCCCGATGGGAAGCGTCTTTACCTGCTCTGCTCCGGGCAGTCCGGCACGCAGGGCCGCCAGTCGCGTTATAGCACGACGATGGATGGCAAGGTGTGGACGCCGTTGCAAAAACTCCTCGCCAAAGGCGACACGCTCTGGCGCGTGTCCATCAATCCGACGGATCAACGTTTTTACGGAATCAGTTACAACATCCATCCCAACTCCGGCGGGCCTGCGCCTGAGAAGGAGTGGTCTCTGAAAGGCTACGCCAGTGCAGATGGCTCTGTCTGGCAGCTCTCCTCCATCCTCAACGTGCCGGGGCAGCCTGCGGAGACGACGCTGCGTTTCCTCAAAAATGGCAGCGCGCTCGCACTCGTCGCTCGGCAGGGAGGAGATCGCCGGGGCGTCATCGGTACGGCCGTGGCACCGTATCGCGACTGGACCTGGGCCTCTGCTGGGGTGCCGTTGGGAGGGCCGAATTTCATCGAACTGCCCGATGGCAAGCTCATCGCCGGCTCCCGTGGATTTGGAGCCACGCCGGGGGCGCACATGGTGCTCTTTGCCATGACGGCGGGCAGCCTCACGCCCATCCTTGAGCTGCCGAGTGGTGGGGATTGCAGTTACCCCGGCCTCTACTGGCATGATGATCTGCTGCATGTCTCGTATTACTCCAGTCACGAAGGCAAGGCGGCCATCTATTATGCGCAGGTGCGGCTGAAGTGAGGTGTGGGGGCACTCCACAAAAACGCCACGAAGCTTCGGGCAGCTTCGTGGCGAACCTAGATTCAGGTTTTTGGGGGAGAGGGTCGGAGGACTCAGGCCTCGCGTTCGTTGATGCTGGCCACCATTTTGCGGACGTGGGGGGCCTTGGCAGCGCGTGGCTTGAGGATGGCGAGGCTCTTTTCAAAGGAGCCCCACTTGATGATGTTGATGGTCACGTGGCGGGTGCCCCAGCGGTTCATAGCACTGAAGGAGGGCTTGTAGAGGTCGATCGTGCGCGTGCCGACGAGCGCAGAGCCGTAGTCGTCCACGATGTAGAGGGCGGGGTCGCCTTTGATCTGAAAGACGGTGCCCACGGGATAGATGGACCAGTCAGCGGCGGCACTGCGGAGCTGACCGTGTTTCAGCAAGGTGCCGACGGCGGTGCGGGCACCATAGGCGATGTGGTCACTCTCGTTGTGGGTGTAGGCCGTGGTGCGGACGTTCGTGATCACCTGGCCTGACGTGCCGGCAGGCGTTGTGGCTCGGGTCGAGAGTGGGGGTTGTTCCGCGCAAGAAACGGAGGCGCACAAGGCAATGAGGCACAGCAGGGTGTTTGTCAGGTTCAATAGGTGGGTGGGTTGTTGGGTCACGCCTCGCCGGATGGGGGGGCCGGGCGAAGGGGCGCGCATGGTGTCCATTTCGCTCCCCCTGTCAAACCGGCTAATTCTAGCCATTGAAGAGCAAAAACCCAGTCTTAGACGCCTTTAGAGGCGATTTTTGTGCCACAGGGTCACTTTAAACGCATCAGCGCCCCATAAGCCTCCGCACCACCCGGCGAGCTCATGGTCTGGCTACCGAATGACGCAGGTGCGACACAGGCTCCTGAAAAAATAATCTTCCCGGAGGGGTGCCAGGCCATGGTGTAGGCGTTGTCCCCCTTCTCCCCACCGCATTGCACCAGCCATTCGAGCTGGCCTTTTTCATCCAAGGCAGCGGTGTAAATGTCGGTGCTCCCCTTGGAGGTGAGCGTCTGTCCCGCAAAGTGAGCTGTGTTTGAAAACTCACCGGTGACAAAGCAGCGTCCGGTGTTGTCTGTGGTGACGCCGAGGCAGTAATCCGTGGCTGGCCCTTGGAGGACGTGGCTCCAGAGGAGCTTCCCCTCGGGGCTGAAGTGCGCCAGCACGCCATCGTTGTCCTTGTCACCCGTCGATTTGATGGGCCCGCCGTTGAGTTCTCCTTTGAACATCCCAGCGCACCACGTGCGGCCAGCGGTATCCACTGTGATCTCGTGAAAGCCCGCGCTCGGCACCCCCGGCAAGGTCGCCGCCCACACGGCCTCACCTGTGGCAGTGAGCTTCACGACGACTCCCGCCTGGCCTTTGGCGCTCTCGATGGGCACGGCGCCGAAGCTCCCCTTCCCACCGCCGCTGCCGCCGATGTAAATGGCATCCGCTGCATCGACGCCGAGGCCGTGCCCGCTCCCGGAGAATTTGCCGCTGGTGGTTTTCACCCACTTCAGCGTGCCCGCAGCATCGTATTTCGCGCAGAAAATCGGTCGCGTGGTGTTTCCTGCGTTCACGGTGATGTTCCCGAAGTTTGCCTCACCGGCGACGGCGCCCGTGACGACGATGTCGCCCTTGGAATCGACCACGATGCCATGGCCGTAGTCGTAGCCCTTCCCTCCCGCAGTGCGGACCCATAGCAGTTCGCCACGGGGATCATACTTCGCCACGAAGACATCGTAATCCCCCGCGTTCGGCAGCGTCTGGCCTTTTGCCTGCGCATCGGTGCTCTGGTAGTGGCCGGTGACGTAGGCGTTGCCGGCGCTATCCGTCGCCACTCCGTAGCCGCGATCCACGAGGCTGCCGCCGAGGCTGCGCACCCAGAGGAAACGGCCCTCTTTCGACACTTTGGTGAGGAAGAAATCCGTCGAGCCGAGGCCGCTGCGTTTCTGATCGCCAAAGGTGCCATCCTCGGAGGTTTCGCCAGCCATGAAGACGTTGCCCTCGCGGTCAAAGGTCACCGCGCGCGTCTTGTCACTCTTCGCCCCACCGCCGGCGGCGACCCATTCAAATGCGGGAGAGGCAGCGTGCAGAGAGGAGGCGAGAAGAGAGAGACAGAGCGTGCGGATGAAAAACATGGCCCGCAGCATACGGGCGCATCGGCTGGAGTGTTGCGGCTTAATGAATGAGTGGGAAAGTCCAGCCACTGCGCAAGGCGCCCCGACCCCACCGATCCCATGTCCAAAACCATCGCTGACACTCCTGAGCCGCCGTATTATGCGGTCATCTTCACTTCACTGCGCACGGCGGATGACCGTGGCTACGGAGACATGGCCAAGCGCATGGTGGAACTGGCCGTGCAGCAGCCGGGCTTTCTTGGCGTTGAAAGTGCCCGCACGCCAGAGGGGCTAGGCATCACGGTTTCCTATTGGTCGAACGAAGAAGCGATCGCCGCATGGAAGGCGCATGCCGAGCACCAAGCTGCACAGGAAGGCGGGAAGCGCATTTGGTATGCAGACTATCATCTCAGGGTGGCCAAAGTGGAGCGGGCGTATGGCAAGGCCGCCACCAAGCCGCAGGAGCACTCGCCGCGCGTCTGAGGTTCCGTGCTGATGTGGAAGCGGGAGAGCCTGCGTCTGCGCTTTGCTTCACGAGAGTGCCGCCAGCTTCCGCTTCAGTTTGCGGCGCAGCGCGGCGTCTTCTTCCAGCTCTTCCATGAGGAGCGTCAGCACATCCAGCGTCTGGCGGCTGATGTGGTGCTCCATGCCTTCCACGTCTTCATGGACGGTTTTCGGATCCAGCCCAAAGCCGGCCAACAGACGGGTGAGCACCTCATGCCGGCGGGCGATCTCCTGCCCCACTTTCTTTCCTCTCTCGGTGAGCACGACGCCGCGATAGCGCTCATAGACCACGAAGCCTTCCGCATCCAGCCGCTGAATCATGTTCGTGACGCTGGCCTGCGAGATGCCGAGGTTTTTGGCGATGTCCACCACCCGTGCATAGCCCTTCTCCGTGATGAGATTATGGATCTGCTCCAGATAATCTTCGATGGCGGGTGAATGGACATGGGCGGTGGTCTCCTGACGCTTGGCGGGCATGGATGAGCAGTAGCGCGCGGAGCGGACAGGCAAAGCACAATCTCCGAGGCTGAAAAAAGTTAGCCTAGACTAAAAATTGTTCTTGCGACCATGCTGAGGCTGATGTTCTTAGCTCAGTCTAACTTTTTCATGCGCACCAATCTCACCTTGCTGATTTGTCTGGCCATCGCCGCTCCGGCCCTGCACGGAGTCGAGGCTCCTCGACCCATGAGCACGGACCGTCCCGACCAGACGGAGAGTGCCTACACCGTGCCGAAGGGCTGGTTTCAGATGGAGGCCAATCTGCTCTCCTTCACCCGCACCCTAGGCCAGAATGGTCACACGGAGGAAGCATCCTGGGGCGACTTTCTGTTCAAGTATGGCCTCACGCAAAAGATGGATCTTGAATTGGGCTGGCAACCGCATTTGACCTCCCGGGAAAAGGATGCGGCGGGCCTCCTCACTCAGGAGCGACAGGGCCGCGGTGATATGCTGCTGCGCCTGAAGATCAACCACCTTGGCAATGACACAGGAGCCTATGCCTTGGCCACCATGCCCTGGGTCAAAATCCCCACGGCGAGTTCGGGCTTGGGCAATGACACTTGGGAATATGGACTGACCGTCAATCAATCGCTCGACATCGGCGGCGGCTGGGAGTTGGGGTCGAGTCTGTTTCTTGCGATGGCAGCCGTGGGGAATCAACAGCACTACTTTGAGCCCGCTTTCACGTTGGCTTTGGGGCGTGATCTCACGGAGCGTCTGGGATTCTATATCGAGACTTATCAAGGCTGGCACAAGGACGACTCACGCTACTGGCAGTGCTCTCTCGATGGCGGCTTCACCTTCATGCTCACGGAGAATGTGCAGTTCGACATCGGCGTGAACTGGTACTTCAATGGCCAGAAGGCGCTCAACCCCTTCAGCGGTATCTCCTTTCGTTTCTAACCGCCGCTGCTCATCAGCCAATTCTCATGGAAAACACCCCCGAAACCGGATGGCGCTCTCGCGGTGCAGATTCGCTGCCCGAAGTCTTTCGCTCGATCCAAGTGCCGAGCCAGGCGGGCTTCTGGCGCAAGCTGCTGGCCTACGCAGGGCCGGGCTTTCTCGTCTCTGTCGGCTACATGGACCCCGGAAACTGGGCCACCGATCTCGCCGGCGGCGCGCGCTATGGCTACACGCTGCTCTCGGTCATTCTCATCTCCAATCTCATCGCCATCCTCTTGCAGCACCTCTGTGTGAAGCTCGGCGTCGTCACTGGACGCGATCTGGCGCAGGCCTGCCGAGACCACTACCCGCGCCCGGTGGTGTGGGGACTTTGGTTTCTCTGTGAGGCGGCCATCGCAGCCTGTGATCTCGCGGAGGTCGTCGGCTCGGCCATCGGTCTGCAGTTGCTCTTTGGCATCCCGCTCGTCTGGGGCTGCGTCATCACCACGCTCGATGTCATGGTGGTGCTGCTACTGCAACAGCGCGGCTTCCGTTATGTCGAGGCACTCGTCATCACCCTGATCCTGACCATTGGCGGTTGTTTTGCCGCAGAGATGATTTTTGCCAAGCCCGACCTCGCTGGAATCGCAGCCGGTTTCGTACCTTCCACCGCAGTCTTCAAAGATCGCGAGATGCTCTTCGTCGCCATCGGCATCCTAGGAGCCACCGTCATGCCGCACAATCTCTACCTGCACAGCTCCATCGTGCAGACGCGCAATTTCAACCGCGACGATGCGGGCAAAGCGGAGGCGGTGAAATTCGCCACCATCGACTCCACTTTTGCGCTCATGTTTGCGCTGTTCATCAACGGCGGCATTCTCATCGTCGCCGCCGCTGCATTTCACACCACGGGCCACAGTCATGTGGCGGAGATTCAGGACGCTTATAAGCTGCTCTCCCCCGTGCTCGGCGTCGGCGTCGCCAGCACGCTCTTCGCCGTCGCCTTGCTCGCCAGTGGGCAGAATTCCACACTCACAGGCACGCTGGCCGGTCAGATTGTGATGGAGGGCTTTCTCAACATCCGCCTCAAGCCGTGGCTGCGCCGTTTGATCACGCGCCTCATCGCGGTGGTGCCCGCAGTCTGTGTCATCGGTTGGTTTGGCGAGGATCGCACCACGGATTTGCTCATCTGGAGTCAGGTCATTCTCTCCATGCAGTTGAGTTTTGCCGTCGTGCCGCTGCTGCGTTTCACGGATGAAAAGGCGAAGATGGGCCGCTTCGCCAATCCCATGTGGGTCAAGGTGCTCGCTTGGAGCAGTGCCGTCGTCATCATCGTTCTCAACTTCAAACTGCTCTTCGACTTCTTTGCTCCGGAGTCGTGGGTCAAAGCTCTCGGAATCTGAACGCCATGTATCGCAAAATTCTCGTCGCTCTCGACACCACACCCTCCGACCAGGAGCTCTTACCTGCGGTGGTGAAACTCGCTGCGCTCATGCAGAGTGAGCTGCTGCTCGTCCATGTCGCCGATGGCTGGGTGGCGCGTCATTTTGATCAACTCAATCTCGCCGAGTCCCAGGAAATGCGCGAGGACTGGGACTACCTCGAAGCCGCTGCGAAAAAACTGCGTGCAGACACCCATCTCACCGTGAGCATTCGCCTCGTGCTCGGTGATCCTCCTGCACAGATTCTCAAAGTGGCTGCGGAGGAGCAGGTGGATCTCATCGCACTCGCCTCTCACGGTCATCGTCTCATTGGCGACATTCTCCACGGCAGCACGATCGACACCGTGCGTCATAAAGCCGCTGTTCCGCTCTTCGTCGTGCCGCCCCGCCGCGCGTGAAAGCAGCCCGCCTCTACCATCAGCGCGCAATGTCGAGCAGCGTCGGCAGCTTATGGAGCGGTGTGTTGCCAGCGTCACTTGTCGTCGGCGCATGCGCTGCACGTTCCTGTGGCTGGCTTGCTTTGAGGAAGCGGAATAATTCGCTGTCGGTGCTGAGGATGAGCGTGGAGTCTGAAGTGACGATCTGCTTGTAGGCATCCATGGTGCGGGTGAATTCAAAGAGCTGCACTGCTTCGGGGGATTGGTTGTAGGCCTTCGAGTAGATCTCCGTGGCCTTGGCGTCGGCAGCACCTTCGATCTCCTGCACTTTGCGGTAGGCCTCAGACTCGATCGTGGCGAGATCACGCTCGCGTTCCCCGCCGATGCGCGCGGCTTCGCCTTCACCTTCGGCGCGGTGCAGCTTGGCGATCTGCTGGCGCTCGCTGATCATGCGCTGATGGATGGACTGCGTGACGCTGGGATCGTAGTCGATGCGCTTGAAGCGCACATCGAGCAGGCGGATGCCGTAGCTCTCGACCTTGGGTGCGGCGTTTTTCAAAATCTCGGTTTCGAGTTCCACCCGGCCCTTGGTGATGGGCGGCAGCACGCCGATGCGTGAGTCCGCGCTGGAGAGAGTGCTCGTGCTGCCGTCGGTGTCCCGCACGGGCTTGCGGTCCTTGGTGGTGCGCACAGCCTCGATGAAGTCGTGCTTGGCGATGACGATGCGCGTTTCACTGCCGAGGATGTCGTCGAGGCGGGACTGCGCGCGACGCTCGTCCGTGAGTTGACGGAAGTAGGTGAGCGGGTCGGCGATCTCCCAGCGCCCAAACACATCCACGACGATGATGACTTTGTCTTTGGTCGTCATGTTGGCCGAAGGCCCGTCCCACTCCAGTACGCGCTTTTCGATGCGGTTCACCGTTTGAATGAAAGGCGTCTTCCAGTGCAGGCCGGCGTTTTTCACCGGCTCGCCCACGGGTTTGCCGAATTCTGTGATGACGACCTGCTCTGTCTCGCTCACGGTGTAGAGGCCGGAGTTGAGAATGATCCCCAAGGCGAGGGCGACGATGATTGCGAAGGTGGTTTTCATCGTGAGGGTGTGGTTGAGGATGGACGGAGATTCAGCAGCGGCAGCAACTGTCGGGCATTTTCATCGAGGATGATTTTACCTGGCACGCTTGGCAGCACTTCGCTCATGGTCTCGAGGTAGATGCGCTTGCGGGTGACTTCGGGAGCTTTCTTGTACTCCGCCAGCAGGGCGTTGAAGCGCGTGGCGTCACCCTCGGCTTCGTTCACGCGCTTTGCAGCGTAGCCTTCAGCGGCTTTGATCTTCTGATCGGCCTCTCCCCTGGCACGCGGCACGACTTGATAGTAGTCACCGTTGGCTTTGTTGATGGCGGACTCTTTTTCCTGCTTGGCACGGTTCACATCGCTAAAGCTGGCTTGCACATCCAACGGCGCGTTGATGTTGCCGAGTTGGATTTGGTCGATGCGGATGCCCATTTCGAGCGCGCGCACCAGTTCGGTGAGTCGCTCTGCGGCGCGCTGCTCCATCTCTTGCCGTCCGATGGTGAGCACCTCGTCCACGGTGCGGTCGCCAGCGACTTCACGCATCACAGCTTGGGAGAGATCACGCAGCGTGGCGAGTGGCTCGCGGAAATTGAACACATAGGCGACAGGATCGCTGATGTGAAATTGCACCACCCACTCGACCAGCGCGGTGTTGAGATCACCGGTGACCATCGTCTTTTCCTGCTCTTGGTCGTTTTGATCGTAGGCGTATTGGTAGGAGTTGGTGGCGTCGATGGAGCTAAAGCCGAACTCGAGTTTCTGCTGCCGCTGAATTTCCACCAGCGTCACTCGATCGATCCCCCAGGGCAGCTTGAAGTGCAAACCGGGAGGTGTGGTGGTCAGGTAACCGCCAAAACGCTGCACGACGGCGACAGACTCCGCAGGCACCTGATAGATGCCGGAGAAAATGCCGACGAGGAGGATCAATGCACCTGCGCCAATGAGGAGAAAGCGCGCATTGATTCGCAGTTGAGGTGGGTTGGGCAGAGAGCGGATGAAATCACTCATAAAGCGAGAGGCTAAACCATCGAACATGGCGGCGGCAAGCCTGCAAGCGTGCCTGCCATCAAAGAACTTGCTTGAGCGTCGTCAGCTCACAGGACGCAGCACCACCTTCTGCACATCGAGCACCGCGTTGCCTGTCTTTGTCAGTGGATCGATCATCAGGCTCTGGGAGCCTTTGTCTTTGATTTCGATTTCGCCGATCTGCGCTTCCTGCCAGTTTTGAAATCCGCCCGTGTCCTTCACGGTGAATTTTAACTGTTGTCCGCCGAGTTTTACGGCCACTTCGCTGCCACCGTTGCCTGCGCCACAGCCTTGGAAGATGGAGACTTTGTAGCGGCCAGGTTTGACGTTTTGGAATCGCCACTCAGCGAGGTCATCCGCATTGGTCCAGAAGCCGAGGCAATTTTTCTCTGGCTTGGGTTCATAGCGCATGGTTTCTGACCATGTCGTGGCGCTGCCTGCATCCAGAACGATGCTGCCATCCGCCTCCTGAGTCGGCGCGGGACCTTCCGGAGCCGGGACAAAGACGATGTCATGAACATCAAAGCCCGCTTCCGCGCCCTTGGCTGCGGCAAAGAGAACAAAGGGATAGCTGCCCGGCTTTTCAATGTACACGGTGCCATAGACTGCCCACCTTGGCTTGCTGGAGGACGTGAGTGTTTTCTTCAACGGCTGCTGACCAAAGCGGAATTGCGTGCCGAGTGCGGTGTACTTCAAGGTGTAGCTCAGACGCACTTCGTAGCGGCCCCAGCGCTTGGCGGTGAGGCCCGTGTAGTCGAACTGCTCCCAGTGTTGCGCGGACATGCGCTTCAAAGCCTTCATGTCGATGTGCAGCACACCACGCGTCGGTTCATCAGCGCGGAGGACGGGTTCATTGCTGCCGAAGCCGTTGAGCTCGACGGCTGGCGTGGCAAAGAGCGGGTCTGCTGTCGGTGCTTTGGGCGCTGGCGCTGCAGGAGGAGGCGCGGACGGCTTTTCCTCCGCGCGCACAGGGGCGGGTGCCTTTGCTTCTGTGACAACGGGCTTTGCCTCTGCGGCGGGAGAGGAAGGTGCCTGCTCCTGCTTGCCGCAGGCGTTCAGGATGGCGGCGAGCGCCAGGGCGCATGCAGCAGGGAGAAAGGCGTGAGATTTCATGGTGGTGAGGGCCGCCATGATGCAGGAAAGCCTCGGTGCGGCAAGAGCAGAAACCGCACGCTGCGCTCAGGCTGCGCGCATCCGCCATTCGCTATACAACAGGCCATGATCGTATTCATGTCGCTGCTGCGTCGTGAAGCCCGCAGCGCACAGCAACGCATCTGGGCAGGTCAGCGTGCGCGCAGGCAATCGGGTGAGGAGGCGGAAGACCGCGTAGAGAAATTTTACGATCACTCGGCAGCGCAGTCGCCTCAGCCCGCTGCCGGAGATTTGGAAATCGGCCACCAGCCAATGCGCGCGCGCCGTGGCTGCGCGTGCGATGCCGGGCACGAGGTGGCGCAATGTCTCCTCCGGAAAACAGTCGAGAAAAAAACACGTCACGATGAGATCGAAGGCTGCGGCTGGGGGCGTCCACGCTAGCGCATCGGCGTGGATGAAGGTCACCGCAGTTTCTGGCAGTCCGGCGCGTTGCAAACGCTGCCGCGCCTGTGCGATCATCCCCGCGCTCGCATCCACCACCGTCACGCGCGCGGCAGGGAAGCGCCGACACAGCTCGATGAGAAAGCGCCCGTTTCCTTCGCCATAAATGAGCACATTCGCGGGCGGTGGGAGGGCGTCTAAAAAGGCGGTGCGGCAGCGTTGGAGCTTCTCTCCGGCAGTCAGCCACTCCAGCCAGCGGTAGTGTGGTGCCAGGAAGTCAAAGCTCATGCGGCAGCGGTGTTTGCGTGTTGCCACCAGAGTCCGGCTGCGAGTGCTCCCGCGGCATAGGCGAGCACATCCCAGGCATCGGCGGTGCCGCGTGCAAAGTAGCGCGGGCCGATCCATTCACTGGTCAGTGACCAGAGCAGGAGATGGCTGGTGATTTCCTGCCAACTCGGTGCGCGATCATGAGTGCGCAGACCGAGCTTGCGGTAGAGCCACAGCAGCGGTGGCAGCACGCAGGGGATCATCCACAAGTCATTGAAATGAGTGTGGAGGAAGCGGTTTTCAAAACGCGGCTTCAGCAGCCAGCGATTGGCCGCGTAAGCGAGCGCGCCGAGGACGAACGGCGCATTCGTCCAATAGCGAAAACGGCCCATGTCAGCAGAGCTCCAGCATCACCCATCCAACGGTGCTGGCGAGGATGAGCTTCCAGAGCAGAGATTGAAGCGGAAACATAAGAGGTGGGGGTGAGTGGGGGCGAGGAAGGGGTCAGGCGTCAGCCGCGCGCGGGGACATGCTCCTCATCATGCTGATGTTTGCGAGCGGAAAGAAGAGCCGCACGTCCCAGATAACCGACGAGCCGACGCGGCTTTTCGGGATCGACGACGGGGAGGCGGCCGATGTTGTGTTGCAGCATCTGCGCCAGCGCATCGTGCAGCGGCACATCGGGATGAGTGAAGACGAGATTGGTACTGCCAGCTTCGCCCACGGAGAGGCTTTGGATTTCCTCATGCTGCATGGCTCGCAGCATGTCGCCACGCGTGATGATGCCGCTGAGGCCGCCCTGCTCATCCACGAGGCAGATGGCCTGGTGCCGATTGAGCTCCGGATCTCCGGCAGCGAGTTGACTGGAGAGATCCAGCACCTTCATCGTGGCTGGGATCGTCGGTGGCTGCGGATTCATCACATCGCGCACGCGCATCCAGTCAAAGGGATCGACCCCATACTCCCGCGTGATGTGAGTGCCGCGTCGGGCGAGTTTCTCCGTCAAAATCGAGCGGCGCATGAGCAGCACGGCCATGAGCAGCGCGGACATCGATCCCGTCAACAAGCCGGGGAAAATCTGGAAATCGTGCGTGAGCTCCACGGCAAACACCATCGCCGTGAGCGGCGCGTGCATCGTGCCTGCCATCATCGCCGCCATGCCCACCGTGGCCCACAAGCTGGCATCTCCTGCTGGCAGCCAGGGACTCACCAGCGCGCCGAGCGCGCTCCCGATGATCAACAGCGGAGCCAGCACGCCGCCAGAAGTGCCCGATCCCAGCGCCACCGTCCACACCAGAGCCTTGACCAACATCAGACCGAGCACCACACCGCCCACCATCTCGCCGCGCAGCATGCCCGCGATCAATTCATAGCCGACGCCCAGCACGCGCGGATCGATCAAGCCGCCCACGCCCACCACCAGCGCGCCCAGTGCCGGCCACCACATCCAGTGCAGCGGCAGCTTTTCAAACAAATCCTCCACAGCATACACCGTGTTGGTGAGCAGGCCGGAACCCAGCCCCGCCAACACGCCCACCGCCGCCGCGCAGAGCAGACCGGTGCCGGAGAGCGCGGCATGAGGTGCCACGGCAAAGAGTGGCCCTGCGCCCAGCAGCGGCACGCGCAGTGCAGACGCTGTGACCGCAGCGACTGCTACCGGGATGAAGCTGCGCGGCTTCCATTCAAACAACAGCAACTCCACCGCCAGCAGCACCGCTGCCACCGGCGTCGCAAACACCGCAGACATACCCGCTGCCGCACCGGCGACGAGCAGGGTCTTGCGCTCCGCAGCACTCAGGCGGAAACGCTGCGCAAAGATCGATCCCAGCGCACCACCCGTCATGATGATCGGCCCTTCGGCACCGAATGGTCCACCGGTGCCGATGGATACCGCCGAGGAGAGCGGCTTCAGCAGCGCCACCTTGAGCTGAATGCGGCTGCGTCCGAGCAGGATCGCCTCCAGCGCTTCGGGAATGCCATGGCCGCGTATTTTTTCGGAGCCGTAGCGCGCCATGAGGCCGATGATCAGCGCGCCGACCACCGGCACCAGCACCACCCACGCACCCAAGGCATGATCCTGTGGCAGCGCATGCGCCGCAGACCAGGTGTGAAAAAAGGCCAGTTGAGTGATGACGGCGATCAGCCACAGCAGTGCCTTTGCCGCCAGCGTGCCGATTCCGGCGACCACCACCGCCATCCCACACAGCAGCAGCACGCGCCGCGTCGTGCGGAAGTCCGCCAGCCGTGCCTCCTGTGCAGGGGGGCAGTCATCTTCTTCATCAAGCAGGGCGGGGGTAGCGAGGCGGGCGGGGTCTTCCATTGTCCGGTTTGGGTATATCGTATCGCGATATAAGTCAAACTGACGCTGGCCCCATGGGCATCATGGTGCTTGAGTCGATCCCATGGCTGGCTCGAAAAAGATCTCCAAGGCGCAGTATGAGTTGCTCGCCTCCTTCCGCTTTGCCCTGCGGCGCTTCCTGCGCTTCAGCGAGGACGCCGCCCACCGCGCCGGCCTCACTCCCCAACAGCATCAGGCACTGCTGGCCATCAAAGGTTTCCCAGGGCGCGGCCACGTCACCGTGGGAGAGCTGGCCGAGCGGCTCCAGATTGCGCATCACAGCACAGTGGGCCTCATCGACCGGCTCGCCGCGGAAAAACTCGTCGTGCGTGAGGTCTCCACGCAGGATCGCCGCCGGGTTTTCATCCTCCTCACCCGCCATGGTGAAGCCGTACTTGAAAAGCTCTCCTCCGCGCATCGCACGCAGTTGCGCCGCATCGGCCCAGAGATCGGCACCTTGCTGGAGCGCCTCGGACAGATGGAGGAGTGAGCCGTGAGCACTCGCATGCACGCGGGGACTTCTGGTTGAACCCACGCGCTGCCGCGCTAGCGGATGCCCCGCATGAAACTGACCACCTGGAACGTCAACGGCATCCGCGCGGCTTTGAACAAAGGCCTGCGTGACTACCTCTCCGCCTGCGATGCGGATGTCATCTGCCTCCAGGAAACGAAAGCACACCAGGAGCAGGTCGATCTGAGCTGGTTCACGGGCTACGATGCCGTCTGGAACAGCGCTGAGAAAAAAGGCTACTCCGGCACACTCGTCCTCAGCCGCACGCCGATGCTCTCGCATTCACTCGGCCTCGGCATCGCCGCGCATGATCGCGAGGGCCGCCTCATCACCGTCGAATATCCCGATTTCTACGTCGTGAATGTTTACACCCCCAATGCCCAGGCCGAGCTCGCCCGACTCGACTACCGCATGCAGTGGGACGAAGCCTACCGCGCGCATCTGCAGAAGCTGGCAAAGAAAAAACCCGTCATCGCCTGTGGCGACCTCAACTGCGCGCATCAGGAGATCGACCTCGCCAATCCTAAATCGAATCGCATGAATCCAGGCTTCAGCGATGACGAGCGCGCGAGCTTTACGCGGCATCTCGATGCGGGCTTCCTCGATGTCTTCCGCCAGTTTGATCCCAGCCCAGGCCGCTACACTTGGTGGACGCAGCGCACGCCGGACGCGCGTGCCAAGAACATCGGATGGCGTCTCGACTACTGGCTCGCCTCCGCAAAACTAAAACCTGCGCTGAAGTCCTGCACCATTCGCGATGACATCCACGGCAGCGACCACTGCCCCGTGGAGCTGGTCGTAGGCTAGAGACACGCTGATGGAATCAGCGGAGCCAGAAAGCCGAGCAACGAGGCGTGGTGTGAGCATTTGAAGCGAATGGAACACCCGCAGAGTATGCGGGAAAGAAGACCACGCGGCGCTTCCTGGAGGTGAACGTCGAAGTTAGGCTCAGTTTCCATTTCTTCTGAACAGTCCATCAAGCTGTTTTTTCAATTTCGAGTCGGCTAGGTAAGATTTTGGCAAGGGTGCCCAAGTATAGTCTCCCTCGCCGTCTTCTTGAAGGTAAAAGTTGCTGCATTCCCAGCAAAGGCTAGTTTCTAGAATCACTGCCCCGGCGTCATCTCGAAATCTGAGTCCATAAACCGGGTAATGGCACATGGCTTCCACGTAATCCTTCTGTTTCGCGAGGTCGGCCCACGCTTCTATCAAAAGACCCAATTCGCTTCCACGTAAAACGTGCTTCGCTTTAATCATTGCGTGGAGTCCGTTTGGCCTAATCGGAAATGTATTGGAATCTGCCGGCGTCTCTTTTTTAAGATCTCCATCAAGCAAGTATACCAAGACTTCCACTGCCTTTGCGATGCGGTCATGGACGCGAAGCAAACGAGTTCTGGCCAGCGCATCGTAAGTGTTCTGATACGTATCGTCTTGAGCAAAGCAGATCGCGCCGCTCAACAGGGCCAGCAAAAAGGATATCAGGGGTTTCATAAGTTTGGGGAATTGGACGCTGTTGAGGGTGGACGAACATTGAAGATCATGCACAGATCGTGAGGTTTGTCAGTAGCATTATCGCCAACACTTTGGTGGGAATATCACGGGGTTTTGGCTTCATGGGTGTCGTTTTACCCTCTTATGCCGTACTCGAGCAGCAAAAAGGCAGAAGATCACTCCCATCACGGATGCTGGAGCTGTGAATGAGCAACAGACCAGAGCCCGGACTGGAAGAACGGCTGCGCGGTGTGATGACTCCCAACGCATTCACCCCACGCAAATCAACGCTCACACTTTCCCGCAAGCCCGCCAACGATTCCAACGTCGGAATGCTGACGCATTCCGCTACGCCTCGTCGGAGCAACGGCCAAGATGCTGACAGCTTCCCTCAGATTTTGTCGTTCTCTTCTGCGATCCTCCCTAGCGGCTTGAAGTTTTGCCGCGCAGGCTCTCTTGGGTCTTCTTCGGCAACGCAGCGAACACCAAGGCATACGAGTGCTCGACCAACTCGCGCACGAGCTTTGGTGGCACACTGCCGTCCAGCATCACGGTGTTCCAGTGCTTCTTGTTCATGTGCCAACCTGGCCTGATGCCCTGGTATTTGTCGCGCAGTTCCACCGCGCGTTGTGGATCACACTTCAGATTGATGCTCGCAGGATGCTCCTCCGGCACGGTGACGGCAAACATCTTGCCGCCCACTTTATAAACCAGTGCCTCGGGTCCGAAGGGCTGCGTTTCCTCAGCACTCGGCAGACTCAGGCAATGCTCGATGACATCGGGTAGATCCATGAAGCGGTATCAAACAGAGGATAGCCTGCGGCGCACGCCATTCTCACGCGCTGGCTCTGGTCACCAGCACCAGTCGGAAGCGCTTATCGTAATGACCACCCGCATGCGCATTGCAGCAGCGCAGGCAGGCGGTGGGACGGCGAAATTTCCGCACGCGCAGCACGCGCGTCTGGCAGGCGGGGCAGGCGTAGGTGAGTTTGCGCTCGACCTCCTGGCGCGGCAGCGGCAGGCGGTGTTGCGCCTTTTCGCCGGGGATGCCGAGATCCGCACAGGCCTGCCGCCATTCGCGCCCATGCGCTGCGATGCGCCGCCGCCCGCTGCGATGGTAGGCGATCAGATGCGCCAGCTCGTGCTTCATCGTGCGTTCCACCTGGCCCTCAAAATCATGCAGCAGCGGGTTGAGCTCGATCTCCCATTTCGGATAACGCGCGTAGCCCGCCGTGCTGCGCAGTCGCCTATTCCACGTCACCGTCACCAGTCGCGCGCAGCCGGGGAGTCCCAGCGCGTGCAGCAGTGCCTGCGCCTGGGCCTCCAATGCGGCATCGCGTCCTTCAAACACCTCAGCATCCGTCTTCGACTCTGATGCCGATACCGGCTCCAGTTCGCGCATGGATGCAAACGGCCTCCACACCGGCACTGCCGTGAAGTCAAAGCAGAGCTGGGAGAAATCGCGCATGCGTCACTTCTTTTTTTTGGGCTTCACCTGGTGTTCTTGCTCACTCAGCGCATACGTCATGTCTGGCGGCACGGATTCGAGGATAAACACGTTCGCGCCGATGGTGCTGCGCGCGCCGATCACCGTGTCGCCTCCGACAATCGTCGCATTCGCATACACGGTGACGTGATCTTCCAGCGTCGGATGACGCTTCTTGCCGCGCAGGGCCTGCCCGGCGGCCAGCGACCGCGCCACGAGGCCCACGCCTTGATAAAGTTTCACATGATGACCGAGCTGCGCCGTCTCGCCGATCACCACACCCGTGCCGTGGTCGATGAAGAAATGCGTGCCGATCTCTGCGCCGGGATGGATGTCGATGCCCGTGCGTCCGTGCGCCCACTCCGTCATCATGCGTGGGATCAGCGGCACATGCTCCTGATAAAGACGATGCGCGGTGCGCTGGATCGCGATCGCTTCCAGCCCCGGATACGCCAGGATGATCTCCTCGAAACTGCGCGCTGCCGGATCGCCTTCAAAGGCCGCTTCCACATCGGTTTGCAGCAGCGCGCGCACCTCGGGCAGCGCCAGCATGAAGCGGCACACCACAGCTTCGCTCTCGCTGGCATCGTGTTGACCATTCAGTCGCGCCGTGCGCCGCACCTCGACACACAGGCGCTGGCGGATGCCCGCCACGAGTTCATGCGTCATGAGCTGCAGCTCATCGGAAGTCACAGGCTCTTCCGAAAAGAATCCGGGGAACAGCAGATGCAGCAGATCCTCACACAGCGACGCGACCGCTTGCTTCGACGGCAGATTTCCGCAGTCCACATGGTTGATCCCACCGACCTCATGATATGAGGTCATGAGGCTTTTGACGATCTCTTCCTGGCGGCAGTCCTTCAAAGTACGCCAGCGATAACGCGGCATGGCGTGGATTCAAGTGTGGGTCTCACAAACCGTCGTTGCGCTTGAGGTCAATTGTTCGTAACCAACCACGGCTGTGAATAACATGCTCGGCAACATCAACCAGCTCAAACTCCCCGATCCCTGGCAGCACCAGGCGGTGAATCTTCTGCGGGCGGGCACGGATGTGGTCGTCAGTGCGCCGACGGGTGCTGGCAAGACGTACATCTTTGAGATGCTGCATCAGGGGCGGCATGTGCAGGGTCAGGCGATCTACACGGTGCCGACGCGCGCGTTGGCGAATGATAAATACGCGGAGTGGAAGGAGGCGAAGTGGAATGTCGGCATCGCCACGGGAGACATCGCAGAAAATGTCGATGCGCCAGTCGTGGTGGCGACGCTGGAGACGCAGCTCGAACGTCTCGTGCGCGGTGAAGGCCCGGCACTGCTGGTGATCGACGAATACCAGATGATCTCCGACCACGCACGCGGCGCGAACTACGAGGCCGCGATCGCACTGGCACCGCCGGAGACGCGGCTGCTGTTGCTCAGCGGTTCAGTGGCGAATCCCGAAGACGTGGTCGAGTGGATGCGCGGCCTGAAGCGCAAAGCGGAAGTGGTGGCGACGCGTGAGCGGCCCGTGCCGCTGGAAGAAGTGCCGATGGAGACACTACCGCAGCGCCAACGGCAGTTTGAGAATTATTGGCCGCGATTTGCCGCGGCGGTGATGCTCGCCGATCTCGCGCCGTTGCTCATATTCGCACCGCGACGCAAAGAAGCGGAATCCATCGCGCGCCGACTCGCTGCCGATCTGCCGATGGGCGATCCACTCGATCTCACACCGGAGCAGCGCGCCGTGTGTGGCAAGGATCTCGCCACGTTGATCGAGCGGCGCATTGCCTTTCATCACAGCGGGCTTTCGTATGGCGCGCGCGCGGGTGTGATCGAGCCGCTGGCGAAAGCCGGGCAGCTTCGCGTGATCGTGGCGACGATGGGACTGGCCGCAGGCATCAATTTCTCTGTGCGCAGTGTGCATGTGGCAGGCACCACGTTTCACGATGGACGCAGCGAGCACAAACTCGCGCCCGACGAGCTGCTGCAGATGTATGGCCGCGCCGGAAGACGCGGGCTCGATGACAAGGGCCACGTCGTCACCAGCCGCGACAGCCCTTCCATCTTCGATGCGCGGCCCGCGCGGCTGCATCGCGGGGCGTTGCTCGCGTGGCCGATTTTTCTGCGCGTGATGAAGCATGCTGCCTTGCAGCAGGAAAATCCGTTCGAGGCGGCGAAGTGCTTCTCTGAGCGGCTGTTTGCTAAAGTGCCGCCGCTGCTCGGACTGGAGGCCGACGAACCGAACACGCCCTTGCAGACTGAAAAGGCATGGTTCGGTCTCGAAGCGACGGAGAAACAGATTCTGAACTCACGCGGCGAGTGGGAGCGCCAACACAAACAGGCACTGCAACGCGTGCCGCTGAGTCGCGTGCATGCCACGCTCGCAGTGCCCGCCTTTGCGGCGAAGTTTGCGCATGGTCTCGGGCGTGTGGGGAAGATTCGCCGTGAAAAAGAGGTGACGTATGGCGTCGAAATCAGCCTCGGTGCGCCAGAGGGCGATCTGATCAGGCCCACCAAGTCGATCCGGCGCTTGCTCAAGCTGCCGCGCAAAGTCGAGACCGTGCCGCTGGAGGAAATCACCGTGCTGCACGCCGGTGAGCTGGCGAAGACGATTCTGGCGAATGTCGAGGAGGTCATTCAAGACATCGCGCCGGAATTCATCGGCACGATTGCAAAGGAGAATCTCGTGTTCGCCTGCTTTGATCTCGCTCCGGTGGAGGTGATGGCCTACGAGGACAGTCAGGGCGCGCTGCTCTTTGCACCGCAGGAGCGCAGCGTCGTGGTGAAACATGAAACAGGCGTGCATGCGCCGGAAACAACCACCGCAGACCGCGAACCGCGCGCCGGTTCGCCGATTCATGCGTGGCGCACCCTGGGATTGATCGATGCGCATGGTGTGCCGACGCGGCGTGGAGAAATCTTCAGCTTCTTCCAGCATGGCGAAGGGCTGGCGGTCGTCGCCGCGCTTGAGGATGAAAGTTATCCGGTCGATGATCTTGTGCATCACATGGCGAACTTGCGCAGCGGTTCCAAATTCGAATTGGCCATCGACTGCGGCTCCGAGCGTCTCGCTGCCGTGTGCCGAGGCACCTACGGCTTCATCAATCATCACGGCTATCTCGAGCACGGCTTGCCGATGGATTACGGCGAAGGCGCGGCGGAGCTGCTCGATGCCATGCTGCATCCTGAGCAATCTGGGGCGCAGGATTTGAAGACGGGCATCGCCGAGGGAGACATCTCACGCGCCTACGTCGAGTGGCTGAGCTTGCTGCGCCATGTCACGCATGCGCCGGATCACTCGTGGAAACGCTGGATGGCACTCAAAGACGCGGCGCGCGCCACCCTGAAGCATCACACCAAAACGCTGCGCCATTTCTTCCATCTCGATCTGCCTGCGCTGACGAACAAACAAAAGCACGGCAAGACGCGGCATTACCTGATGCTGAAGTGAGTGCCTTCCCGCAGTGCGCGCCGCGCATTCGCTCACGCCTGCTTTTCATGTGAGGCAAGGCGCTGCCGCAGTTCATGGTGCAGCTTTTCCACCTGCGGCATCGCGATGCCGGCCGCACGCGCGCGTCGCAGCGGCTCGCCCCAGATGGCGTCGATCTCGACTTCTTGACCTGCGAGGAAGTCGATGAGGCTGCTCGGTTTATAAGCCGCCATGGTGCGTGTGCGCTCAATCATTTTCTCTGCGAGACCGGCGGGCACTTCATGGCCGAGACCCGCAGCGGCGGTGATGACTTCATGCATCAGCTCGCGCGTCTGTTGCTCCAGGATCGGGTCCGCCAGAATGCCTGCGGTGTCGATGGGGCCAGCCGCGATGGAGAGTCCATTGAAAGGAATATTCCAGACGAGCTTCTCCCAGCGCGCCGCTGCGAGGCTCTCCACCACACCGCACGGGATGTGCGCCGCATTGAACAGCGCAGCGAGCTGATGAGTGCGCGGCAGGGGCGGGCCGCTGTATTCGCCGAGGGAGATGCGCCCCTGCGCGAGGTGGTACACCACACCGGGGGCGGTGCGGTTGATGCACACAAAGCACAAGCCGCCCAGCACACGCGAAGGATCGAAATGCTGCGCGAGGAAGTCATCGCAGCCGAGTCCGTTTTGCAGCGTCAGCAACATCGTGCCGGCCTTCAGCAGCGGTGGGAGCAGATGCAGCAACGCGTCGTTCGCGGTCGCTTTCATCGCGATGATGACGAGATCACACGGGCCGATTTCGGCGGTGCTGCGATGGCAATGCACCTGCGGCAGCATGAAGTCGCCCGCATGACTGCGGATTTCCAATCCATGCGCCTGCACCTGCGCGAAGTCCGCGCGCATGAGGAAATGCACCTCCTGCCCGTGCTGCGCCAGCCGCGCGCCGTAGTAGCAGCCAATCGCGCCGGAGCCGACGATGGCGATGCGAGGGTGATTCATGAAGGACATGGCGTGCATTTTGTGAAGAATCCGCAGGGCAGCAAACGGCGTGAGTTTGAGTGAGGCCTTTAGCGCAGCAGCGTCTCCGCCTGCGCGAGCACATCGGCGAAGGGAATGCGCTCCAGCAAGCCAAAGCTCGGATGCCTGCCGAGGCGTTCGCGACTCGTCGCGGGACTGGTGAGGCCGCAGAGGAAACGGGCGAGCTGACGCGCGCCGCGCAGTGCGGCGTGGCGCTCTTTGAGCAGCTCGTGAATCGCGGCGACGTGCTCAGTGGTGATCGGCGGCGCGGCAGATTGCGGGATCTCGCGCGGTGAATGATCGCTCAGGCCCTTCTCACGCTCTTTGCAGCTCGTGCAGGTGCCGCAGTCGGCTTCCATCGTTTCGCCGAAGTAGTTCAGGAGCCACTTCGTGAGGCAGCCGCGATGTTGCGCAAAGTGCAGCACTTCGTGCAGGCGTTGCACATCGCGCGTTTCGCGCTCGGCGAACATCTGCTGCATCTTTTTTGTGATCTCCTTCGGGTCGCGGCGATGCGCATTCTCGCTGAGTCGATACTTCTGGCGGCTGCCGCTGGGTTTGAGTTCGATGTCGCCGGATTCCTGCAACCAGGTGAGCGCCTTGAGCACGCGATCACGCGGTTCATTCAATTCGGCGGCGGCTTCGTCGGGATTGAGCGTCGTCCATTTGGTGCCGCGTTTGCCGCACTGAAACAAGCGACGCAAAAACGCCTGTCGGTCTGGCTTATGGCCGGAAAGGATGCGCTCTGCGGGTTGCAGCAGACGGAATTGATAACTCGCGTAAAAGGAACCGAGCGGGCGCAGGATGCCTTCGAGTTCGAGATGCGTGATGACCGTTTCGATCACGAGTGGGCGGATGTCCGTGGCGTGCGAGAGATCATACATCGACACGTCGAACTCACCGCCGCTGAGCAGCAGATGATCGAGAAGCTGGCGGATGGCCTGCGGCGTCGGTGTGTCGCCAAAGGTGAAGTTTTCCAGCACGATGCAGTCGTCGGCGCAGGCGAGTAGCTCGCAGACCGAGGGCTTGCCATCGCGCCCGGCGCGGCCGGTTTCCTGCGCGTAGTTTTCGAGCGTCTTCGGCAGGTTGTAGTGATAGACGGCGCGGATGTCCGCTTTGTCGATGCCCATGCCGAAGGCGATGGTGGCGACGATGACATCGGTCTGACCGCTCATGAACGCATCCTGCGCGGCGTGGCGATGCTCGTCGGCCAATCCGGCGTGATAGGCCAGCGCATTGACGCCGCTCTTCTGCAAATGTGTGGCGACCTGCTCAGCGGTGTTTTGCAGCGTCACATAGACGATGCTGGGCACCTTGCGCTTGAGCAGCAGTTTGGTGAGGTGCGGCAGGCGCTGCTTCGCCGTGCAGGGCGTGATGCGGAAGTGCAGATTCGGCCGGTGGAAGGTCGTCTGCACATGATCGGCCTCCGCGATGCCGAACGCGCGGCGAATGTCCGCCGCCACCGACGGTGTGGCCGTGGCCGTGAGCGCGAGCACGGGCTGGATGCCGAGTTCTCGTGCCACATGCGCGAGCCGCAGGTATTCGGGCCGGAAATTATGACCCCACTCCGAAATGCAGTGCGCTTCATCCACCGCCATCATCGCGATCCTCAATCGCTTGAGTCGCTCAATGAAGTTTTCATTCATGAGCCGCTCCGGGGCGATGTAGAGCAGCTTCAGCGTGCCGCTGCGCATGTCGTCAAAGACTTGCGCGGCCTCAGATGCCGACAGCGATGAATCCAGCCGCACCGCAGCGATGCCACGTGCCTTCAACGCCTGCACTTGGTCCTTCATCAAAGCGATGAGCGGTGAAATCACGAGCGTGACGCCATCCATGAGCAGCGCTGGCAGTTGATAGCAGAGCGACTTGCCCGCGCTCGTCGGGAACAACGCCAGCGCGCTCCTACCAGCGAGCAGCGTCGTCACCACTTGCTCCTGTCCAGCACGAAAAGCCGCGTGGCCGAAGTGCTGTTTCAGAGCGGCGTGGAGATCGTGGGGCATCCAGCACTCTTGGCACATTCAGGCTTCCACCTGCAATGCAAACCTCGCCACGTCCGTTCTTCTGCGATCATGAAGACGCTTCTGCTTTCCCTTCTTGCCCTGTCTGCCGCCGCCTTTGCCGCGGATGAGGGCTTCACCTCGCTATTCAACGGCAAGGATCTCACGAACTGGACCGTGCCTGAAGGCGACAACGGCCACTGGAAGGTGATCGACGGTGTGATCGACTACGACGCGTGCAGCGAGGCACCGGGCAAAGACAAGAACCTCTGGACGACGAAGGAATACGGCGACTTCACACTGAAGATCGACTGGCGGCTGAAGCAGACGACCGGCCTCTACGACATGCCCATCGTGCTGCCCGATGGCACGCACAAACTCGACGCAAACGGCAAGGAGATCAAAATCCCCACGCCGAACGCCGACTCCGGCATCTATCTGCGCGGTCAGAGCAAATCGCAGATCAACATCTGGTGCTGGCCCATCGGCAGCGGCGAAGTCTATGGCTACCGCATGGACAAAGCGATGCCGCCGGAAGTGCGCGCCGGGGTGACGCCGAAGGTGAAAGCCGACAAGCCAGTGGGCGAGTGGAACACCTTCGAGATCACGATGAAGGGCGACCGCCTCACCGTGGTGCTCAATGGCCAGACCGTGATCGACAATGCGCAGCTTCCCGGCGTCCCTGCGAAGGGAAAGCTCGGCCTCCAGCACCACGGCGGCAAAAACGCGAAGACCGGCGCACTCTCCCCGGCCTCCAGCCTGATTCAGTTCAGGAACATCTCGATCAAGGAGCTGTGATTGGCATGTGGTAGATCCTTTTTGGAGAATGCCCACATGCGATTTACTCGCCTATTTGAGCAGAAACCATCGTTTGTGTTGCTTTGCACGCAAATAGCCGGGTAAAACCACACCATCAGTACAAAACCCCGTCGCAAAGCCACATTCTTGTCGGAGATAAAGCTGCTGACAAAACAACGCTATTGTCGATAAATCACCTGTTAGGCCAAGAAATTTATGGCACCACTACAATCCAAGAACTACGTGCTACAACTCGCGAAGACCATCGCAGCAGATGGCGTTGTCGAGACTAAAGAGGTCCGTCGAATCTACGAAGTAATGGCAGCTTTTGAGGTGGGGGCTGATACACGCGCTGAGATTCTCGATCTGCTTTATTTTCGCTCTAAAGATCTGGCGGGAGTCAAGATTGATGAAGACATCCTTGATGATGAAGAGATGCGTATTGCCTTGGCCAAGGATGTTTTATTCGTCGATGCGCAGAATCACGATGAGTCCACGGATTCTGTAGCACAGAGGATTCTCGGCCAACTCAAGGTTACACCTGAGCAGATGGATTTTCTCCGCGATTGGGTGTCTTGGGAGAACGCAGCCCTACGTCGCCTCGGGGCAAGTGAAGCGGATCTCGCAGACGAGGGCAGCATCAAGGAACTTGCCTCCCGTGCGGCGGCGGTTGGCGTGCCTCTATCCGCTCTTTATCTTGCCGGAGCAGTCGGTTTCAGTGCTGTCGGCATCACTTCGGGGCTTGCTGCATTGGGAGGCGCATCGGGCTTGGTTTTGCTTGGACTCAACCCCATGACCGCAGGTATCGCTGCACTCATCGTCGCAGGAATATCGGTCAAGAAGCTGTGTGATTTCGCCATGAAGCGAGGCAAGAAGCGAGAGATTGAGGCGGCGTTGCAACGCGCGAAGGAACTTCAGCAGAGGTATCGCGAGTTTCTCATTCATGACATGACTCAATTTGAGAAGGGTTCCATCAGCGATTGGTTTGCGGGGCGTGGCTCGAAGCGCAAGGCTGCTATCGACAGCTTCCGGATACTCATTACAGACAGCATCAAGGAACCAGAAAAGGCCTAACAAGACGGTGGTAGACAACCGGCTACCCGCCCCGAGTTCAAATGACCCTCGTAATTACAACCCTTAACCCTGTAGCGGAGTGGCGCTCCCGGTAGCCGGTGCCACACCTCGACGTTCCCCATCCCGATGAATGGGGAACGATCACGGTTGAATGATCCTGCTTCCTGACGCGATGTTACTGCCTCAATGCCCGTGCACGTCGCACTTCTCGGGCTCGGGATCAGTTTCTTCGACGACGGCTTTGTCCTTGAGGAATTCGAGGGCTTCCTGCAGCAGCAGGTCGCCGCGCACGTTGTCGATGAGGCCGTTTTTCTGCGCCTGCGCCATGAATTTCTTCGCGGGCATTTTTTGGCGCTCGGCGATCTGGGCGAGGGCCATGGCGACCTTCTGGCCGGGGACTTCGAGGGCTTCCTTCTTCGCGATTTGTTCGAGGATGAAGCTGACCTTCACATTCTGGCGAGCCTGATTGGTGGCGCTGTTGAGGATCTCGTCCTGCTGCTTCACCAGCTCCTCCTCGCCGATGCCCTGTTGCATGGCGCGCATGGCGATCTCGTTGGTGCGGCGCTGCGCCTCGCGGTTCACGACTTCCTGCGGCAGCTCGAACTCCACTTTCTCAAACAGGTGGGCGATGACTTGATTGGCCTTCGCGGCGTCGCGGGCTTGCTCCTTGCGGCGGCGGATGGCGTCGCGCACTTCATCGCGCAGGGTTTCGAGGGTCATCTCCTCGCCACCGATTCTCTTGATGAATTCCTCGGTGAGTTCCGGCACGGCTTTGTTCTTCACGCCGTGGCATTTCGCGGCTAGGGTGAGCGTCTTGCCGCGCAGGGCTTCGTATTGGAAATCGTCGGCGATGGTGAGGCTCAGTGTGCGCTCCTCGTCTTTCTTGATGCCGACGAGGCCGGCGTAGAAACCAGGGAGGAAATCATCCTCCTCTGCGAGGAGGAACCAGTTTTCCTTCATCTCTTTGAGATGCGCTGGGGCGTCCTCGGCCAGTGGCTGGCCGTCGAGGCTGCCAGTGGTGCTCAGAACGACGACATCGCCATTCGCGGCGGCGCGTTCCACGTCTTCATAGGTGGCCTGATTTTCGCGCAGGTGGAGCAGGTCGTGATCGACATCGGCGTCGGTGACTTCGATGCGCGGGAGCTTGACCGGGATGCCGGTGTATTCCGGCAGCTCGAACTTCGGCGCGAGGCTCATCTCGATGGTGAAGCTGAAGCTCTTGTCGGTGTCGTGATACATCTTGTCATTCACGGCGAGGACGTTGAGCAGTTCGAGCCCTTCGCTTTTCACCGCCTGACGCAGGCCGTCGCTGATGAGCTTCTTTTCCAGCTCGTCCTTCACTTCGTTTTCGTAGCGCTTGGCGACGATGCTCTTCGGCGTCTTGCCGGGGCGATAACCTGGCAGGCGCACCATGCTGGCGAAGTAGGTGATGATCGCGTCACGTTCCTTGCCGACCTGATCGGCGGGGACACGGACGTGGGCGACGGCGCGGCAGTTGGGCTGGTGTTCGACGTTGATGTTCATGGGGGGAAGGTTTCGGTGGGAAAGCTCTCGCGGGATGGTGGCAGGGCTGCAAAACTGCCGCCGGGCCTAGGGGGCGGGCATGCTAGGACAACTTCCCGGTTTGACAACCCCGGAAAACCCGGTTCTTCCCCTCATGCACTTGTTCAAACGATTCGAGGTCTGGCTGCTGCTCCTGGCGGGAGGCATCGCCGTGTGGTGGTCCTTTCCATCCGCGCCCCCGCCCGAGGAAGACGTTCCCGTGGCCGCCATGCAGGCCGATCTCCCCCTCCAGCTCCGCCGCTGCACGCTGGAGCGCGACTTTGGCAATGCTCGGCTGGATGTGGAATTCCGCTACCAGAATGCCAGCCCGCGCCCGCTGTTCATGCAGCCGCCGGATGTCCGCCTGATCAATGCTGCTGGCAAAGACGTGCCGCCTTTCATCCTACCCGCCGAGCGTCCCGTCAGCATCGAAGCACAGACGACAGCGGACCTCCGGCTGCGCTTCTGGCTGGAGAAGGCCGACCTGACTGGTGCGCTCACGCTCGACATCCGCGGTCAAAAGCTGGAGGTAAAAAACAGCACGCCACTCGATCTAGAGAAGCTGGAGAACAAAAAGCCAAAGGTGTGGACGGGGGCGAGCTGGGTGCCGTAGGCCTGTTCACGCCTTCAACACCACCCACGTCGCGCCCCAGGTGCCGCTCGTCTCATCGGCGGGCCAGATGAACTCGCGCACCTCTGGCAGTTGCGCGAGCAACTGATGCACGCCGGTTCTCAACGCGCCGCTGCCTTTGCCGTGGATGATGCGCACGCGCAGGATGCCGCGTTTCCGACACTCGGCGAAGTATTCGGGAAGCAGGCTGCTGATTTCATCTGGCCGGAACGTGTGCAGATCGAGTTCCGGGCCGATGGGATGCTCCACCAGTTCAGGAATGGCGTCATCATCGGCAGCGGACATGATTCAGCGTGATGGCGGGACCGTGTTGCGTCCAGTGCGAAAGAGCAGTCCTGTTCCTGCGGAGCTAGAGGGCCTTGTTGCACAGCAACAGGACTCCTTTCAAACCACCACGCAGCTTGTGCTTCGCGCTCCTGCGACTAGCATGCGCGCAGCGCCTCACCCGAGGAATTTTTCGTTTTGCTTCCTGACTTTCGGCTCTGGTTTCAGCGACTGCGCGCCCTCCCGCAGCAGTGGGGTGCGCTGCTGCAAAAAGTCGCGGCGGAAAGTGCACTCGATCCCTTTCCCTTGCGGCGCATGCTGCGCGGCTACGGCAAGAGAAGTTTCGCAGCCGACTTGAAAGCAGGCGTGAGCGTGGCGCTGCTCGACATTCCGCAGGGCATGGCCTACGCGCTGATCGCCGGGCTGCCTCTGCACTACGGCATCACCTGCTCTGCGGTCGCAGCCATGGTGGGGCCGCTGTTGTCTTCATCGCGACAGACCATCTTCGGCCCGACGAATGCGACGGCGTTCATGGTGTTTTCCTACTTCGCCGCATATTCGCAGGTGGATCGTGTCAGTGCGATGCCGCTGCTGGTGTTCATGACGGCGGCACTGCTCATCGCGGGCGCGTTTTTGCGTGTGGCGGATCTCACGCAATTCATCAGCCGCACCGTGGTGGTGGCCTATGTGACTGGCGCGGCGGTGCTCATCACTGCGAATCAGCTTCCTGTGCTGCTGGGCATTCCCGCCGAAGTGTTGCAGGCGCGCGGGGCCGTCATCACCTTCCCTGGGCATGTACACCGCATCCTCACGCATCTCGGGCATGCAGGGTGGTTGAGCATTCTGTTCTCTCTGCTCACCTTTGGTTGTTACTTCGGCATCAAACACTGGCTTCCCCGCTGGCCGGCGTTTGCCGTCACGCTCGTGGTGGTGTCATTGCTCGGGTTGGTGCCCGCTGCCGCAGGACTGCATCTGCCCACGTTTCGCAATGCCACGTTCACCTGGGAGGAGTTGCTGCCGCCGTTCCCCGACTTTGTTTCCGGAGGGGCACTGGCTGACGCGAGTCGTCTTTTCGGTCTCGCGCTGGCGCTGGCATTCCTCGCCACGCTGGAAAACAGCGCCATGTCGAAAACGCTCGCAGGTCGTGCCAATCAGCGCGCGGATGCCAGTCAGGACATGCTCGCTCTCGGCGGCGCAAATCTAGCGTGCGCCTACCTCAGTGGCATGCCAGCGTCGTGTTCACTCACGCGTTCGGCGCTGAATTTTGCCTCCGGTGCGCGCAGCGGCATCGCCAGCATGTGCAATGGCTTTTGTTGCCTCGTCGGCGCGCTGACACTCGGCGGAGCCGTGGCCTACATTCCGCGCGCAGCACTGGCCGCACTCGTCGTGTGCGTGGCCCTTTCACTGCTGAACCGGCGGCATGTGCTCATTTGCCTCAACGCCACGCGCTCCGACGCGCTGGTCTTCGTCGCCACCTTCATCGCGGCACTCATGCTGCCGCTGCATGTGGCCATCTTTGTCGGCATCGGCCTCTCCCTCGTGCTGTATCTGCGCAAAGCCAGCCGCCCTTCTCTGGTCGAATATCAGTTCAACGAAGAAGGCCATCTGGCAGAGGCCGCGCGGGGTGGGCGCCAGCACCCGGCCATCTCCATCGTGCATGTGGAGGGCGAGTTGTTTTTTGCCTCGGCGGATCTTTTTCGCACGCAAATCCAGCGTTCCTGCGCTGCAGATACAAACCTGCGCATCATCATCCTGCGGCTGAAAAACGCGCGCCATCTGGATGCCACCTGCGCCATGGCCATCGAGGAACTCGTGCGCGCATTGCGCGCGGATGGGCGCGATCTCATCATCAGCGGCGTGGTGAAAGATCTCTACCGCGTGCTGAAAGGTTCCGGCCTCGTGGATGTGGTGGGCAAGGACAACCTCTTCCTCGCCAGCCCAGCGAACCCGAACCTCGCCACGCGCAACGCCCTGCGCCGCGCGCAGGACATCCTCGGCATCAAGGACGCCGAGGTGCGCATCTACTTTGACCCATCCAAGCAGCGCAAAGCGTAATCATTCCGCCATGAGATGGTCCTTCCGCCTTTTTTCCTTCGCCGGCACCGAAGTGCGTGTGCATGCCACCTTTTTCCTGCTGCTCGTTTTTGTCGCAGGAGAGGGACTGCTGCGTGGTCAAAGCACCGCAGCACTGGAATCCGTGGTCTTCATCGCCGCGATGTTTGCCTGCGTGGTGTTGCATGAGTTTGGGCATGTGCTGGCCGCGCGCGGCTACGGCATCCACACGCCGGACATCACACTGCTGCCCATCGGCGGTGTGGCGCGGCTGGAGCGCATGCCGCGCAAGCCTTCGCAGGAACTCGTCGTCGCCATCTGCGGGCCGCTGGTGAATGTGATCATCGCCGCAGCACTTTGGCTTGGCCTCGGAGTCACTGCCAGGATTCATCCGGGCTATGACTTCCTCCAGTCGGGACACTTCTTCCAGAAGCTCATGGTCTGGAATGTGGTGATGGTGGCCTTCAATCTGATTCCGGCTTTCCCGATGGACGGAGGGCGCGTGCTGCGCGCTGTGCTGGCCATGTTCATGGACTACGCGCGCGCCACGCGTGTGGCGGCGTCTGTGGGGCAGGGCATCGCCATGCTCGTGGGCCTGTCCATGCTGCTCACGGCAGCGTTTCATCCCATGTTGCTGCTGATCGCGTTCTTCATCTTTGTGGCTGCGGGGCAGGAGGCCGCTGCCGTCACGCAGCAGGAGGCGGCGCGGCATCTGCGTGTGCGCGATGCCATGCTCACGGACTTCCGCAGTCTCGCTCCGGACTCCACTCTGCGCGATGGCGTGGAGCTGTTGCTCGCGGGCACACAGCAAGATTTCCCAGTGCTCGACGCACAAGGCGGCATGCAGGGGCTGCTCACGCGGCACGATCTCATCGCCGCGCTCGCAGCGCACGGCCCCACGCATTCCGTCATCCATGTCATGCGCTGCTGCCCTGAGGCCGTGCGGCCTGAGACGGATCTCACGCAGGCTCTCGAAATGCTCAACGCCAGTGCCTGCCCCGCGCTCCCGGTCATCGACTCACTCAGCGGCGCACTCGTCGGCCTGCTCACTGCTGAAAACATCGGCGAGGCACTCATGGTGCGTGCGGCACTGATGAAAATGCGCACGGCTTGATCCCTCCGGGATCGTCCAACTCACTCCGTCTTTGGCAAATCCACCGCAGGCAGCGGGGCGACGATGTTCACCGGCCACGGCGCGAATTTCTCGATGATGCCGGGGGCGAGCTCTTTGCCGGTTTCGTAGGCGCGGCGGAACATTTCGAGTTTCGCGTCGATGTTATCGACGTGATGCAGCGCAATCGCCTCCGGCGTCTTCGGTAGCACCGGCGAGCCAAACTCCAGCGTGCCATGATGCGCGGCGATGAGATGCAGCAGATGCAGACGCACCGATTCAGAGGCCGGTTCGAGCGTCGTCCACTCCACTGCCGATTGCTCCATCACATCGCGCCACAGTTTGTTCACCAGTTCCAGTCCGAGTGGAATGTGTCCCAGCATCTCGGCAGTGAGATTGTAGGGCATGGTGAATCCGCTCTCCACATACACGTTCTCCCACAGCTTGCCGCAGTCGTGAAAAAGAACGCCCGCGATCATCAAATCGCGATTCAGATGTGGATAAACACCCGCAACAGCCGCCGCGCAACGCATCATCTGCGCCACATGTTCGACGAGGCCGCCACGGCGCGCGTGATGATTCCTCCGCGCGGCACCCGTGCGGCGAAAACGCTCGCCGTGGCGCTCCAAGAACACCGAACACAGCTTCAAGAGCCTGGGATCGCGAATGGACTCGATGAAGGCCGTGATGTCGTCGTAATCCGCCTGCTGACGTGCCGCGAGGTCGGGATCGCCGAGCAACAACGTGCTCGTTTCTTCTTCTGAAAGTGCGCGCACCTGAGTCTGGCGCGGCTCCAGGCCGTATTTGCCGTCAATCCATTGCCCGGCGATCTGGATGAACGCGTTGCGCGTGAGTTTCGCCACATCATGAAACTGTGGGTTGTTATCAAACACGCGCCACAGCAACGCATCGGCGGCATCGACGAGCTTGACCTCAAAAAACGGACTCCCCGCGCTCGTGGTTTTCTCCAGGCGCGACTCGACCTGCACATGCAGTCGATACGGCTGCGGCGACTGCCCGGCAACTTGGCGGAGTTGCGTGATCGTGATCAGATCGAGGTCGTCGGGCATTTGCTCGCTCATGACCCTGTACCATTGTTGTTTTTTGTCACCCGCGGCGGATTTACCTGAAGATAGAAAGTGATGATGCCAATGATCGGAGCCATTGTGATGACCAGGAACCAGAGAATTCGATCGTTGACGTCGAAATGCCTGAGCAGAAGAATCCGCCAGAGTGTTCTCCAATAGATCAGCAGGTAGATGATCCAACCGAAGATGAAGATCGCCGGTAGTTCGTTGGCGGCGTATTTGATCGAAGTCAACATGGCTGCGCAAATTCAAGCTGTGTCGTGTTTGAAATGCAATCCTTGAAATAAACCTAAGCCGTGTTTGAAAACCTCTGCCAAGCTTCTGCCGCTCTGCGATTTCCAAACAGGTTTTCAAACACGACCTAGCGTCGCCATGATTGGTGAAGCCGCGCTGCAGAGTGATGGAGTTGTGAGTTGCTAGAACACATGACTCCACCGATCCATCGCTCCAGACGCCGTGGAGCATGAAGCGAGCTTTCCCTCCCGTCGGAATTTCCGGATCAGGGGGTGATCCCGGAGGGAGCCAAGAAGGTAGCCAGGGGCAAGTCTGTGCAGCGGACGCAGCCCCTGGAACGCGCGCGGAACCCGCGCCTTCCCAAGGAAGCATGCCGGAGGCATGCGAGAGGTTTAGCGAATCCATCGTGGACGAGTGGCCAATGTGCGCTTCTTGCATCCCTGCCGGGATGCGTCCTTGAGAGTCTGTTGGGTGTCGTATGAGTCCGGGGGTGATCGCTCGTTCCTCGCTCGACCCCCGGCTACCATCTCTGATCCCTCCGGGATCGTCAGAATCATTCCACCCGCAGAAATTCACCGTGGCGGATGTGGCGAAGCTCGCACGCGCTGGGAGTCGGGCGGTTCTGCGAAGAAAGTTTTCTCTGAAAACAAAGCCCTAAGCCGTGTTTGAAAACCTCTGCCAATCTTCTGCCGCAGAGCGGCAGTCGTCTCGTAGCCCGGCCTTTCAAGGCCGGGAGACCATGCGCGGGACATCCTGTCCTTCATCGGGGCCGCGTCGCAGCGCGACGCCCGAACCCACCCGCTGGCATCCACCGGTTCGCGTGTCGCCCTGCGACACAGATGCATGCGGAAATCGGCGCATTTCATGTTCCCGGCCTTGAAAGGCCGGGCTACGGCACGTTCGTCGCTCTGCGACTTCCAAACAGGTTTTCAAACACGACCTAGGCGCAGAACACACCCGGCTCACATCACCGGCCGTGCGATTTCCCGCCACGGCCCTTGTTTGAGCACGATGTCCGGCACAAGAGTTTGCCACTTCGGATCGTGAGCCTGAATCATGCTGCGCACCTCGGCACTGGTGTGGAAGAGGAAATCCTGCTCCGGCCCCTCCAGCGCACGCACGTTGCCTGTTTCGATGAGGTAGCGCAGCAAATGACGCTGCTCCGGCGTGACGCGCGCATCGCGCAGACTGAGCACTTGGCCGGTCATGGGGTCGCCCATGGGATAGACGTAAGCGCGCACTTGGTTTTTGAACAAACGTCCGAAGGCTTCGAGCAGTCCGCCTTCGAGATCGGCACACCAGCGCTCGTTGAACAACTCCTGGAAAAGCGGCAGCCCAAGCACGATGCCGATGGGGCACTGCGTGTGGCGCGCGAGATAGCTGCTGACGCGGTGGAATTCGGGGTATTTGGAAATGAGCACGTTTTTGCCGAGTGCCTGTAGCACGTCGGCGCGTGCCAGGAATTCGCTGTCCGGCACCTCCGCGCCACTGGCCAGCAGGTTGTGCATGGTGATCTCGAGGATTTCGATGTTGTCTTTCGCGGCTTCGCCGAAGTCCGCCTGAAACGCCGCCTGCCCACGCTCAATCATGTCGAGATTGAGTTTGGTGATGGGATCAAAGCTGCCGCGCTTGAGGAAGATCGGTTTTTTGTAGAAGACATCGGACGCCTGCCAGATTTCACCATCCGCGCCAAAGAGAGCGGCGTCCGCGAGGCCGTGGCGCACGAGTTGGAGCGCGACGAGTCGATCCTGAAATTCAGAAGCGCTGAAAGCGGGGCCGATGAACTCCACCATGTCGATCTCCACCCGTTTGCGAGTGAGATCGTCCATCAGACTCTGAAGGAAGGTGGTCAGATGCTCGCGCAGATGAAAGGCGGCGTAGAGGAGATTGACGCCGAGTTTGCCGAGTGCGTCGGACTGACGAGCGTTGGAGTCATCGAGCAGGCGCACATGGAGCTGGATGTCGTTGCTCGGCCCGCCGGGTTCGGTTTGGAAACGCAGGCCGAGCCAGCCGTGGCACTCCTCCGTTGTATCGTGGTACGCTCTGGCCCGTACGGTGTCGGCGAGGGTGAAGAAGGTGGTGGTAGTGCCGCGTTTCGCATTCAAACGTTGGATGAGCATCGGGTACTCATGATCCAGCATTGCACACATGCGTTGGCGGGAGACGTAGCGCGTGGCCTTGCCGTAAATCTCGTCGCTGATGATCATGTCGTAGGCGGACATGGTTTTCGCCACCGTGCCGGAAGCGCCGCCCGCGCGGAAGAACCAGTTGGCGATTTCCTGCCCGGCACCAATCTCGGCAAAGGTGCCGTAGATGGTGTGCGCGAGGTTGATTCGGAGGGCTTTTTCGAGCGTGCTGGGTCGGTCTGCCTGAGCGTTCATAGAGGGGCCTATGATGCGCATGATGCACGACGGTGCACGAGGCATTTGAAGGCACCGCCAGCACCGTCAGGATCGAGAAATTGCTGGGGAGCACCATGAGGAAGGAGGAATTCGCAGAGCGTTTGCCGCGAAATTTGCTCCAAGCCGAAATCTGTCAGCCACGCGCTGTAGTCGGTGAAATTGATGTCGGCGGTGATGTCTTGGCGGCCCGGGTTCGCATAGATGTCCATGCCCGTCAGTCGCTGATGCAAAAGATACGCCCGCAGCGTGCCCTGGGGACGGCGATGGTAGAGCTGTGGGAAGTCATCGCCGTAGTCGATGCTGAGCATGGCCCCGCATTTCCAATGCGGTGTCCATTTTTGCAGCCACTCGCGGATGCTGGGGTGAATCTCGCAGCGCTGTCGATCTGGAAACGTGGTGTGACGCAGAACACTGAAGTGCGCTGCGTCGAAATCCTGCGGGTGCAGCGATTCGGGCACCCAGACTTCGAGCCAGCGTTGTTCCGCCACGTGCCATTGCACCAGTGTGGCGGGGAAGGCATCCAGCAATTCGTTGTGATAGATAAAAGCGTGGCCTTGCGCTGTGCCGAGCGCGGACTCGATGTCAGTGTGCCAATGAATCCCATCACCGAGGCATTTCCGCTGCCGCTCTCGCAACACGGGTGAGGTTTCGACGATGTGAAACGTGAATCGGCGACGCGCCCACCAGCCCAGAGACTTGCGCACCGTCTGCATGAGCGATCCATCACCAGCGCCGATCTCGATGATGTGGCGGACATGCGGCTGAATGCGCGATTCCGATTTGAGCCACGCGGCGATCGCCACGCCGAGGCAAGGTGAAAGCGTGGCCGTGGTGGAGAAATCTCCGCGCGTACCCACGGTGCGGATGTGGCGCGTGTAGTAACCGCGTTCGGGATCGAACAACGCGCGTGCCATGAAGCTGGAGAAGGGCTCGGCCTCTGCTGGCATTGATGTGCCGCGCTCCCGGCTAGAAGCTGCGGATGATTTCATCGGCGATGATTTCCAGTCCTTCCTGCACGATGTGCTGCGGCTGCGAGTAGGTGAGGCGCAGGCACTCGTGCGGGTGTCGCCATTCGTGATCGAGGCCAAAGGCGAAGTAGTGGCCGGGGATGACGAGGACTTTGCGTGCTTTGAGACGGCGATAGAGTTCTTTTGCGGAAATCGGCAGGCCATTCACCCAGAGCCAGAGGAAGAAGGCCCCCTCCTGCGCATGCAATGCCCAGGGAGCTTTGTCGCCAAGCGCGCAGGTGAGCACGGATTTAGCGAAGTCCGAACGCTCACGGTAAAACGGGCGAATGGTCTCGCGTCCGCATTGGATCAGCGTGTCGTCTTTGAGCAGCGGCAGCAGCAGCGCCTGGCCGAGGTTGCCGTTGGCGAGTGCGGTGATGGCGTTCATGTTTGACAAAGCCTTCACGATGGGTGCATCGGCGACGATGATGGCATTGCGCACGCCGGGCAGGCCGACCTTGCTCATGCTGATGCTGAAGATCATGCCCGGCTGCCATTTCGGCTGGAAGCCGTTGTGAATGACGCCGGGAAACGGATGACCGTAGGCGTTGTCGATGATGAGCGGGATGTTTTGAGCCACGCAGAGAGCGTGGAGGCTGTCGAACTCATTTTGCGTCAGGACGTTTCCGGTCGGATTCGTCGGACACGAAACACACATGGCAGCGATGTCGGGCGTGATGCGCAAGCGGTCGAAATCGACGTGGTATTTGATTTCATGGGGTGCAGTTTCGACGATGCGCGGCAGGCAGGCGGTGAACTGGCCCTCGCAGAGTGCTTGGTTTGCATAGCCGATGTACTCCGGCAGCAGAGGAAAGAGAATGCGGCGTTTTTTTCCGGCGGTGTCGCCGGCGAGGAGATTGAAAAGCAGGAAGCATGCGCTCTGACTGCTGGGCATGATGGCGATGTTTTCGCGAGTGACCTGCCAGCCGCACTCGCGCTGCAAAAAAGCGGCGAAGGCTTCGCGGAAGAGCGGATTGCCTCCGGGTGGATCGTAGTTGAGCAGCGTCCGGTCGATGCTGCCATCGGCGAGCATTTCGGCGAGCCGCTGTCGCCACATCGCCTGCACCTGGGGGATCGCGGCGGGCTGTCCACCGCCGAGCATGCGCATGTCGGGGTGGAGGGAGAGTGCCTCGCCCAGATCATCCATGAGTTCTTGGATACCGCTGGGGCCACCGAGGCGGGAGCCGATGTCAGAAAATGGGATCATGAGAAATGAGGTGAGAATAAATCCCCTGAGCGGAGGACTATGAAAGGGCAAATGACGCCGTCGAGTGCAGATGTCATCGCGGCAGACAGGTTCGTCAGCAGGCGGTCTTGATATCGAAGGTGTCCATGGTGTAGGCGAAAAACCCGGTCACTGCGGGTGCATAACGCGCTGGGTTCACGACGTATGGAATGCTCATGTTTCGCACTCTCTGCCTCATCGCTCTCTGTCTCGCGCCGCTGATTCTTCATGCTGATGATCATGCTGATCGAAAGCTGCGCATCATTGTTTTCGGTGCGCATCCTGATGATGCGGAGTACAAAGCTGCGGGCACTGCGGTGAAGTGGGCGCGCCTGGGCCATCAGGTGAAGCTCGTTTCCGTAACCAATGGCGACATCGGCCACTGGAAAGAGGCGGGCGGAGTGCTGGCACTACGGCGTGCGGCGGAGGCCAAAGCCTGCGCCGAGAAGCTGGGCGTGACCTCGCAAGTGCTGGACATCCATGATGGCGAATTGCTGCCGACACTGGAAAATCGCAAGCTCATCACCCGCCTCATTCGCGAGTGGAAAGCGGACATCGTCATCTCACATCGTCCGTGGGATTATCATCCCGATCATCGCTATGTCGGCGTGCTGGTGCAGGATGCGGCGTTCATGGTCACCGTGCCTTTCATCGTGCCGGATGTGCCGCCGCTGAAAACGAATCCGGTGTTTCTCTACTCCAGCGATGGCTTTCAGAAGCCCTACCCTTTCACGCCGGACATCGCAGTGAGTGTGGATGATGCCTTTGAGCAAAAACTTGATGGCCTCCACGAACTGACCTCGCAGGCCTACGAAGGTGGTGCGAGCGGCAGCGCGGAATACGTCGAAAAGAACGTCCCACCTGCCAGTGATGAAGCTGGGAGACGCGCTTGGTTAAAGCGCCGCTGGGGTGCGCGCCAAGGCAGCGAGGCGGAGAAGTACCGTGATCTGTTGGTGAAGTTTTACGGCCCGGAAAAGGGGCGCGCGGTGAAGTATGCGGAGACTTTTGAAATCTGCGAATACGGACGCCGCCCATCGCAGGAGGAAATCCGGCAGCTCTTCCCGTTTTACGCTGCGCCGTGAGTGCGCGGGAGGAGTGCGTCATCGTACCAATTCTGTTTGTTTGTGTGCGAAAATTGGCAAATTGAAGTGCGTTACTTGCATGCGCGTTCCCTGCGCGGCATGGCCGTCGTAGCCCCGAGAGATGGATACTTCTGAACGAAAAAATGATTCCCCAACCTGGGAGCCGCCGGGAGGTGTGCTGATATGGATGCTGGTGCTGGTGGAGTTGCTGACCTTCGGCGCAGGCATCATGGTCTTCCTGTCACAACAACACGGACATGTGGATGAATATCTGAAAGCGCGCCTGCAACTGAATCAGCCGCTCGCTTTTGTGAACACGCTGGTGCTGCTGACCGGCGGGTGGTGCATGGCATGCAGTCTTCATGCCCTGCGCCAGAGCCAGCAGAGTGCGGCTCTGCGCTGGCTCCTCGCCGCGCTGACCTCGGGTGTCGCGTTTCTGGTCTTCAAAGCATACGAATACTGGCAGAAAGCGGCGCATGGCATCGGTTTTGGAGAGGACACCTTCTTCACGCTCTACTACATGCTCACCGGATTTCATTTTGTGCATGTGCTCGTCGCGGTGGTGCTGCTGGGCTTCCTCGCCCGCTCGGTGAAGCTCGGACACAGCCACGCCGGAGAGCACCAGAACTTCGAGGCTGGCGGTGTCTTCTGGCACATGTGCGACCTCATCTGGCTCCTGCTCTATCCTGCCATCTACCTGCTATGAATCGCGCGGTCACTATTGTTTGGATTTTCTTGATCGCTCTCACCACGGCGAGCTGGCTGCTCGCTGGAGGACATGTGGGAGCGCGGATGCTCTTTGCGCTCGCAGCGGTGAAATTCGCCCTCGTGGCATGGTGGTTCATGGATATGCGTGCCGCGCGGGCCATCTGGTCGCTGGCCGTCGGTGGCGTGCTGGTGCTCTGCGTCTCCGTCTTCCTGCTGCTGGCGTAGTGAGGCAGTGTTGCGTACGCGACCTAGGCCACGCCAGTGCGCTGTCGTGCGTTATTTTTTCCCAGTCGCTAAATTTTTCTGAAGCCGCAGGATTTGCTGCGCGATCAACCAGCGGCGGACGTCGAACTCCTCGGGTGCCCAGAGGTCGTCGTGTTTGTATTTCTCCTGCACCTGGATGGCCTGCTCGGTGCGCTGGAGTTCGGCGGTGGCTTCGTCGGCGATCTTTTTCGCGTCGGCACTGCCGTTGCGGCGGGCTTCGGCGATGAGGTGCTCCAGGGTGTGGAGGTAGCGGTAGTCGTCCCAGCCTTCGCGGTAGGCTTCCCACATGGCCACGGGGACGGGCGTGCCGTCGGGTTCGCTGCGGTTGAAGAAGTCGGAATAGGGTCCGTCGAGGTAGTTCCACGGGTCGCCGCTGCTGGACTGGTAGATCCACGGGTCGAGCGCGACGAAGCCGCTGCGCCAGAAGCCGAAGCCGTAGGTCATGCGCGCGCCGGCGACGGGCGTGTGGTCGTTCTCGCCGTTCACATGGTTGGGGTAGCACCAGTATTCGACGCGGCGTTTTTTCATGTCGGCGAGCACGGTCTCGCGGTCGGGGGCGAAGGGCTGCGTGCTCCACACGTCCACGAAGGGACGCATGGGGTCGAACTGCTCGTGGGTGGGATCGGCGGTGACGTAGGTGCGCACGCCAGCGGCTTTGCAGGCGCGGAGGATTTTCACCATGTAGTTCACGGCAGCGGGATCTGTGCCGGGTTCGTCCACGGGGTAGTAGAGGAACTCCGGCCAGCCGCGCTCCTTGCGCCCGGCGTCGATGGCCTTCACCAGCGCGGTGATTTCGTCGAAAAAGGCCTGCGGCGGCTCCTTCACGCCCCTGAGATGGGAGCTGTGGTTCTCCTTCATGTGCTTGTGGTAGATGCCGCTTTCGTTGAAGCCCATCACCATGGGGCCGGTGAAGCGGTGCTTGCGCCAGAGGACGACTTTTTCCTCCAGCAGCGTCCAGTTGAAGGTGAACTTGCCGTCCTTGTCCGCAGGCGGGCACCAGAAGGAGAGCACGACGTTGCGCGTGCCGTGCGCGGCCATGTCGGCGTGTTCGAGGTCGGCCTTGCGCCGCCAGTAGTCGCGCGAGGCGTCGTCGGGTGCCTGCGCGGCGCGGTCGAGCGGGTGGGTGTAGTAGATGCCGAAAAGCTTCGCGGGATCCTCGCGCAGCGCGATGGGCAGGATGCGCAGCGTCACGGGCACCGCCGCCTCGCCGCTGGCGCAGCGGAAGACGATGCGGCCCTGGTAAAGGCCGGGCGCGGCTTTTTCCGGAACGCGCAGGGTGATCCAGAAGCGCGTGTTTTCGTCCGCAGGCAAATTGCCGCTGGTGAAGCGCTCCAGCGCGTCGGGCACGATGCGGTAGCGTTCGGCGACGGTGTAGTTCGGCCGCGCGCGGGAGTAGCGCACGCGGCGCACTTCGATGTGGTCGGCGAGCACGGGGCCGATGTCGCTCACGACGACCTCGGCGTCTTTCAATGCGGCGGAGGGGCGCACGATGAAGTTCAGCGGCTCGCGCTCGCCCGGCGTGGCGAAGGCGCGCAGCGTCGGGTTCAGCTCCTCGGGGCGCGGATTCGTGTGTGGATAGACGCAGTCGAGGTAATGCCGCGACCAGAGGGCGAAACCGCGCCTCTTCGCCGCCTCGTCCAGCGCGGGCATCGGATCGGTGGCGGGTTCCGGCTCCTGCGTCCATTTCGCCCACTCCCGCGGTGCCATGCGGAAGGTCCACTCCTCCAGCGGCGTGATGATTTCCTTCGTCACGCGCGCTGTGTCCGCCGCCGGCCAGGCGAGCAGGGCGCAGAGCGCGAACTTGCTGCGCGGCGAGAACTTCACCTCCAGCGGTTCCTTCCCCGCAGTGGCGTGGAATCGCACGACTCGGAAATCATGCGCTCCGGCGATTTGCACTCGCTGCTCCTGCGCGCCGACGCCCACCGTGAAGTCGAAGACCTGCGAGCGATGGCGTTCGTCGCTGGTGCCGCAGAGCAGATACACCTCGCACGCGCCCTCCGGCAGGCGCAGTCGGAAGGCGTTCGCGCTCTCGCCGAAGATCGCGTCCTCGGTGATGGCGCTGGTCCAGATCGGCGGCGGTTTCATGCCGCCGTGGAAATCGTCCTCCAACAGCGCGTCGTGAACTTTCACCACGGCGTTCAGTCCTTTGGACTGCCGCCAGCCAAAGCCCGCCACGTCATTCCACACGGAGCCGGGCGTCACACGAGTGCAGCCAGGCCACACGGCGGAGGTGTCCGAGCCCATGTCAAACCAAGTGTCCGCACCGGACGCAGACACGCTAACAACTGCGAGAAGAAAAACGAGAATGCGCATGACAGATTATTTCCAGGGAGATTCGACCAGCCGCAGCTTCGCGGTAACGGCGGCGGGATTGCCCGCCACGGTCGCCGCGAGTTCGTAGTCGCCGGGCGCGGGATGTTTTCCATCGAGACTCAGCGCCAGACGCTGCGAACCGCGTGTGATCGGTGCCGTGAGCCGAGCCACCACTTTTTCATCGCGACGCAGCTCACAGGTCAGCTCGCGCGTCTCGCCGGACTTCACGCCAGCGAGATGCACGGCCACCGGCAGCAGTTTCGCATCCGCATACATCACCGTGCGCTCCGGCGCGAAGGCCAGCAGCGTTGGCTCGGTGTGACGCAGCAGCGCGAGATCGCTCACATACACGTCCAGCGTGTCGCCGTGCGCATAGTTCTGCTCCGAGATGTTGAATTGGATGCTCTCGACGCCCTTTGTGCCCGGCAGTTTGGACAAAGGAATGAGCAGCTCCGTCCACGCGCCTTTCTTCAGGTCTGTGAGCCGCAGATAGAAGTCCTGCAACCCGCCGCCGAACTTCACACTGACGCCCGCCGCTTCGCGCGGCAGTGCCGCACGCGAAGTGTCCGCGTAAATCCACGCGTGCAGGTAATCCCACTCCGACCAATCCAGCAACGCGGGCGCAAACCGGCGCCCCATGCGCGGCCAGCCGATGGGATAGGCCTTCTCCCCCGCGTGGTAGTCCACCTTCACCTGCCAGTGCAGCGATTGCGCCGCGTCCTTCACCTGCTTTGCGGAAGGTTCGACGCTGCATTCCGCCGCCCACCAGCTCTTGATCTCCTCCGGCGAAAACAACGCACGCTTTTCCAGCGCACCCTGGGGCAGCGGTGTCTCCGCGCGAAGTAAACTCGCCCAAAAAAATGCCGTCAATGCCAACGGCGTGATGAATCGAAAGGAACGCATGATGGTCATCACACAACGCATCAAGTGGACGATGCGACAAGCCCAAGCTGGGCAAAAGATGAGCGTATGATGCGGTCGCTGCCGAGGCGTGAAGCCCGCGAAGCATGCCTTCATCGTTCGTGAGGCTTCGCGTCACTGCGGAGGGGATGCATTGGCCCGCCCGCCGCTTGTGTCTTGCCAGCGGGGTGTGACTCAGGCTTAGATAGGCCACCATGAAAGCTCTACTCGTCGCTTTGCTCCCCGCTGTGTCCCTCGTTGCCGCCGATGTCGCTCCGCTCGTCAAACAGGAGCTGCCATCGCTCGTGACACTCTACCGGGAGCTGCATCAGAATCCCGAATTGTCGCTGCATGAAAATGAGACCGCAGCGCGCGTGGCCAAAGAGCTGCGCGCCGCAGGCTTGGAAGTCACGGAAAAAGTCGGCGGCCACGGCGTGGTCGGTGTTTTGAAAAACGGCGATGGTCCGGTGATCCTCGTGCGCACAGACCTCGACGCGCTGCCTGTGAAAGAGCAGACCGGCGCGCCGTATGCGAGCACGAAGGTGGTGAAAGACGATCTCGGGCGTGAAGTCAGCGTGATGCATGCCTGCGGGCACGACATTCACATGGCCAGCTTCATCGGCACCGCGCGCGTGTTGGCAAAACTGCGCGACCAATGGCAAGGCACTGTGATCATGATCGGCCAGCCCGCGGAGGAGCGTGTGCTCGGCGCGCGACTCATGCTGCGCGCGGGCTTGTTTTCCAAATTCCCTCAGCCCGACAAGGCCATCGCACTGCACTGCTCCTCCGATATGGCACATGGCACCGTGGGCATCGTCGAAGGCTACGCGCTGGCAAACGTGGACAGCCTCGAAATCACCGTCAAAGGCGTGGGCGGGCACGGCTCCATGCCGCATCTGAGCAAAGACCCCATCGTGCTCGCCTCCCAGATCGTGCTGGCGCTGCAAACCATCGTCAGCCGTGAAATCAAGCCCGGTGACCCTGCGGTGGTGACGGTGGGCAGCATCCACGGCGGCACCAAGAGCAACATCATTCCCGACGAGGTGCGCCTCCAGCTCACCCTGCGCAGTTACAAGACGGAGACGCGCAAGCATTTGATCGACTCCATCAAGCGCATCGTCAAAGCACAGGCGGAATCCGCGAACATGCCCGCAGACAAAATGCCACAGGTCATCGTGGCCGAAGACAGTGCCAGCGCCCTCTACAACCAACCCGCGCTGTGCGCTGAAGTGCGCGCCGCACTGACGCCCGTGCTGGGAGAGAAAAACATCATCACTCGCGAGCCTGTCATGGGCGCGGAGGACTTTTCAGAGTACGGCATGACCAGGCACAAGGTGCCGCTGTGCATGTTCTGGCTCGGCACGCAGTCGCCGGAGGTCGTCGCAAGCGCAAAAGCGAAAGGCACCACGCTGCCCTCACTGCACTCTCCATTCTTCAAACCCGTGCCCGAGCCCACGATCGAGACTGGCGTGAAAGCGATGAGCAGCGCGGTGCTAGCACTGCTCAAATCCAAAGAGTGAGTTAAAGTGCAGGAGAAATCTTCCGCGAAGCCAAAATGCTCCGCGAAACGAGCCCGTTCGTTGCGTTGATTTCCAGCATGACATCACACTCTCGCCGTCATTTCTTGCAGAAGCTCTCCCTCGCAGTGCCGACCGTGGGTTTTTACATCCACGCCCGTTCGCAGGAGGCGAAGTCCATTTGGCATACGGGCAATCCGGCCATCGACAAGCCACGCGAGGTGGCGATCAACCTGCTGAAGCCAACGCAGGCGCAGCTTGAGCACGCGTGGGAGCTGCATTTCGGCAGCGTGGTGTTTGAGAGCTACGGCTTCGCGCCGCGCTGCGCGATTGACGCCGAGGTGATGAATGAAGCGATCAAAGCGGGCGCATCCGTTGGGGAAATCGCCGATTTGCGTGAGTCGATGTCGATGAATCGCAACGCGACGAACGAACGCGAGCGCAAGGAGTTCCTCGACGCCTTTCACGCATCAGGCGTGACGTGCATCTTTCAAAACACTGGCGAGGAAGGCAGCGATCCGATGCGATTGATCAAACGCCTCGCGCATTTCACCAAGGCGACGGACGCGCTGAAGCCCGCGCTTTCCAAAGTGACCACGGCGGATGAAATCGTGGCCTTGAAGAAGGCCGGGAACGTCGGCCTGTGCTTCACGACGAACGGCGTGCCGCTGATGCAGGACTGGGAGAGCGTGCGCGATGAGTTGCGTTTCATCCGCATCTTCCACGAGTTGGGCACACGCATGATGCACGTCACCTACAACCGCCGCAATCCGCTCGGCGACGGCGCGGGCGAGCCGCACGACGGCGGGCTGAGTGATTTCGGCAAGGCCGCAGTCGCCGAGATGAACAAGATCGGCGTCATCGTCGATGTGGCGCACAGCGGATGGGAAACGGCCTTCGACGCCGCCAAGGCATCCGCAAAACCGATGGTCGCCAGCCACACGACCTGCTGCGGTGTCTATGAGCATTTCCGCGGCAAGCCGGACGACACGATCAAGGCGATCTGCGACACTGGCGGCCTCATCGGCATCTGCTGCATCCCGCGTTTCCTCGGTGGCAAGGGCGACATCACCGCGCTGCTCGATCATCTCGATCACGTCATCAAAAAATTCGGCGCACAGCACGCCGCCATCGGCTGCGACACGGCCTATACAAGCCGCTTTGACAAAGAGGAGCGTGCAAAGCTCCTCAAGGCCCCTCGTGGCCCGGCGGATCGCTGGGAGCACCTCTGGCCGAAGGACGATTACCGCACCACGATCGAGGCCGAGCAAAGCGTCGCCTGGTCAAACTGGCCGCTCTTCACGCTCGGCATGATCATGCGCGGCCACAGTGACGACACGATCCGCCAGGTCATCGGCGGCAACATGCTGCGCGTGCTGCGGGCAAACGCGGCATGAGCGTGATAAGCCAGACCGCAGGGTGAGCGAGGTTGCGCCAGGGAGAATCCCGCCTATCTACGCGGCCCGCTTATGCACAGCTTCCGCTATCATCAGGGCGAATTGTTCGCCGAAGACGTTTCACTCCAATCTCTGGCCACCGCGCATGGCACGCCGCTCTATGTTTATTCGAAGGCGACGATCACGGATCACTTCCAGCGCCTGGACGCGTCGCTCGCCGAGCTGGATCATCTGATCTGCTACGCCGTGAAGGCAAACTCCAACCTCGCGGTGCTCAACACCATCGCCAAACTCGGTGGCGGTTTTGACATCGTCTCCGGCGGCGAGCTTCACCGCGTCATCAAAGCCGGTGGCGATCCTGCGAAATGCACTTTTGCCGGTGTGGGCAAGACGCGCACGGAGATCGAGTATGCGCTGACCAACGGTATCTACTGCTTTAATGCCGAGTCCGAAGCCGAACTGCGCTACATCAATCAAGTGGCGGGCGAGCTCGGCAAAAAAGCACCCGTCGCTGTGCGTGTGAATCCGAACGTCGATGCGAAAACGCATGCCAAGATCACCACGGGCAAGAGCGAGAATAAGTTCGGCATCGACTTTGACCAAATCCTCGATGTCTATGCGCGCGTGGCTGCGGAATGCCCGCACCTTGTCATCAAAGGGCTGCAAATGCACATCGGCTCGCAGCTCACCAACGTCGATCCCTTCCTGGAGGCCGTGCAAAAAGTCGCGCCACTGGTGCAGCAGGTAAAGGAGCGCCACGGCATCGAGTTCTTCAGCATCGGCGGCGGCATCGGCATCAATTACCGCCAGAGCCTCGACTCCGGCCCCGCGTCGTGGTGGGAGCAGAATGCCGAAATTCATCCGCTCACTGTCCAAGCCTTCGCTGCGGCTGTCGTGCCGCATCTGCGTGCACTCGGGCTGCGCATCCTCTGTGAACCAGGGCGTTTCATGGTCGGCAATGCCGGTGTGCTGCTCACCCGCGTGCTCTATGAGAAGCGCGGCTCCGCGAAGACTTTCAAGATCGTCGATGCGGGCATGAACGACCTCATCCGCCCGACACTTTATGAAGGCTGGCATCAAATCGTGCCGCTGAAGCAGCCTGCGACGGCCGATGTCGAGACGGTCGATGTCGTCGGCCCCATCTGTGAATCCGGCGACTTTCTCGCACAGAACCGCGAAATTCCCCTCGTGAAGGAGGGCGACTACCTCGCCGTGCTCAGTGCCGGTGCGTATGGCTTCACCATGGCGTCGAACTACAACACGCGCCCGATGCCTGCGGAAATCCTCGTCGATGGCAGCAAGGCCACCGTCGTGCGCGAGCGCCAGACGCTCGACGATGTGCTCAAAGGCGAGCACATTGCATGAATGAACCGTTTTGAACCACGAATGCCCATTGCCATGAGTTTCAACTTGAAACTTTAAACCTTAAACTTGGAACTGTTTCAGAACCGCGAACTGACTTCGATGCACATCGCCGACATCTTCAAAACCCAGCGCCCCACGCTCTCGTTCGAGTTCTTCCCGCCGAAGAGCAGCGAGGCGTCCGAAGCGTTGTTCCAGACCATCGGCGAACTGGAGGCCTTCAAGCCCTCCTTTGTCAGTGTCACCTACGGTGCGGGCGGCTCCACGCGTGAACTCACGCACGATCTCGTCGTGCGGATGAAAACCACCACCACGCTCGATCCCATCCCGCATCTCACCTGCGTCTGTCACAGTGAGGCCGACATCGCCGCGATTCTCGAACGCTATGCGACGGCGGGCGTGAGCAACATCCTCGCGCTTGGCGGTGATCCGCCCAAAGGCCTTGTCGGTTACGATCGCGCAAAGGATGCCTTCCAGCACGCCGCCGACCTCGTTGCCTTCATCAAAAAATTCAACGCCTCGGGTGCGCATCCCGATGCCCGCGGCTTTGGCATCGGAGTCGCTGGTTTCCCAGAAGGTCATCCCGCCACGCCGAATCGCGTGCTGGAAATGGATTATCTCAAAGCCAAGGTCGATGCGGGCGCGGACTACATCTGCACGCAGTTGTTCTTCGACAATCACGACTTCTACGACTTCCGCGAGCGCTGCCAGCTCGCCGGCATCCACATCCCCATCATCGCCGGCATCATGCCAGTTACCAGTGCCGCAGGCATGCGCCGCATGGCCGAGCTGGCCGCCGGTGCGCGTTATCCGGCCAAACTGCTGCGCGCTATTCAGCGTTGCGGTGGTGATGAAGAAGCGGTGCAGAAAGTCGGCGTCCACTACGCCTCCGAGCAGTGTCGTGACCTGCTTGATCACGGTGTGGACGGCATCCATTTCTACACCTTGAACAAATCCCATGCCACGCGCGAGATTTACTCCAGTCTCGGCATCCGCGACTCCGCCGCCGTGCGTCCTCAGTCATGAGTGAATCCTTGCCCCTCATCGCTGCCATTGAGGCCGGCGGCACCAAGTTTGCCTGCGCCGTCGGCACCGGCCCGCACGATCTGCGTGAGGTCACGCGCATCCCGACGACGACACCGGAGGAGACGCTCGCAGGCGTCACACGCTTCCTTTCTTCTGCGAAGTCAAAGCACGGTCCCTTCGCCGCCATCGGCATCGGTTCCTTCGGCCCCATCGACCTCGATCAAAGCAGCGAGACCTACGGCTACATCACCTCCACGCCGAAACCGGGATGGCAGTTCACCAACGTGGTGCCCATGCTGCGCGACCGTTATCACGTCCCCATCGCATGGGACACCGATGTGAATGCCGCCGTGCTCGGCGAATACCTCTGGGGCGCGGGGCAGAATATCGACCCGCTCGTTTATATCACCGTCGGCACCGGTGTCGGCGGCGGTGTGCTCATCCATGGTCAGCTCCTCCACGGACTGCTGCATCCCGAGATCGGCCACCTGCTCGTGCCACCTCCGCAAAACTCCAGTGCCATCCAGCAGGCCTGTCATTGCCCGTTTCACACGAGCTGTGTCGAGGGCTACGTCAGCGGTGCTGCGCTCGCCTCGCGTTGGGGAGTGAAAGCCGACGCGCTGCCTCCCACTCATCCCGCGTGGGAGGAGGTCGCTGATGTCATGGCGCATGCGTTGATGAATCTCACGCTCAGCCTCTGCCCGAAGCGCATCATCCTCGGCGGTGGTGTCATGAGTCAGGAGCACATCCTGCCGCTCATCCGCGGCCAGCTCAAAAAGCTCAACAATCACTATCTGCGCGTCCCGGAGCTCAATCGCAACCTCGACGACTTCATCGTCAGCCCAGGCTTGGGCGCACGCTCTGGCCTTCTCGGCGCACTCGCACTCGGGAAATACGAATTGGATCGGCAGGCACTGACGAGCGGGGCATGAGACCCTGCCCCGTCGTGCAAGCCAGGCGACGTTCATTTTCTCCAGCTTGAAGTTCCCTCCTTCTCCCACCATATCAGCCATCCTATGCGCATTCTCTCCGGCCTTCAGCCCAGCGGGCGGCTCCACATCGGCAATTACTTCGGCATGATGGAGTCCGCGCTCAAGCTCCAGCACGAAGGCGACGCCTATTACTTCATCGCAGACTACCACTCGCTGACCTCCGTCCACGATGGCAAAGCGCTGCGCGAATACGTCCGTGAACTCGCCATCGACTTCCTCGCCTGCGGCCTCGATCCAGACAAATGCGTCTTCTTCCGACAGAGCGACGTGCCAGAGCACTGCGAACTCTCCTGGATCCTCAGTACCGTCACGCCGATGGGCTTGCTGGAGCGCTGTCACAGTTACAAAGATAAAATCAGTCGCGGGATGAGTGCCACACACGGCCTCTTTGCCTACCCCGTGCTCATGGCGGCTGACATCCTCATCTACGACAGCGACGTGGTGCCCGTGGGCAAAGATCAGAAGCAGCATGTCGAAGTCACACGCGACATCGCCATCAAAATGAACGAGACCTTTGGCGAAGGGCTCTTCAAATTGCCACAGCCACGCATTCAGGAAGCCACCGCCGTCGTCCCCGGCCTCAACGGCCAGAAGATGAGCAAGAGCTACGGCAACACCATCCCGCTCTTTGAAGAGCCGGGGCCGCTGAAAAAGAAAATCATGGGTATCAAGACCGACTCCACACCCGTCGAAGCACCCAAGCCCATCGAGGGCAGCAACATCCTTGCGCTCTACAAGCTCGTCGCCTCACCTGCGGACTACGATGCGATGGTCAGCGATCATCTCAACGGCGGCGTCGGCTATGGCGACTTCAAGAAACGACTCCTGCAGGGAATCACCGACTACTTCGCCCCCTTCCGCGCGCGGCGTGATGAGATCGTCGCGGACTCAGGTTACGTGGACAAGGTGCTCGCTCAAGGTGCGGAGAAAGCACGAGCCATCGCCCGCAAGACTCTCAGCCGCGTGCGCGACGCCGTCGGTCTCGGCTAAAGACTGCACGATCCTCACCGAGGCTCGCGCAGAAAGGATGGGGATGAGATGCTTCTGCACACGACTCTCATCTGATGGTGCAGGCATGGCCCATGGAGTCCCTCATTTTCTGCGCAACTGCGGTGCGGGTGTTGGGTTACTGGCCGTCCACCGATGAAAACCGTCCTGACCTCCTGCTTCCTCGTCGCGCTGCTTTCTTCTCCGCTCCACGCACAGAAGATTGCGAATGCTTCTGCTGAACAACGGCAACAGTGGCTGAAGCGTTTTCCGCAAGCGGACACCAATCAAGACGGCACGCTCTCGAACGAGGAGGCTGCCGCTTTCTACCAGCAGTTGAAAAGCAAGAAGCAGCGCGGCACTTCAGCCGACACCAGCTTGCCCACTCCGAGCCACGCAGATGTGTCGTATGGTGACCATCCGAATAACAAGCTCGATCTGTGGCTGGCGAAGTCAGACAAGCCGACGCCACTGATTGTGTTCATTCACGGCGGTGGCTTCGTCGGTGGGGATAAGAGTGCTGTCGGCAGCGGAATCGTCCAGCAAGCACTGGACCACGGCGTCTCGATCGCTTCCATCAACTACCGCTTCCGCACTGAGGCCGCGATCAACGTGGTGTTGCGCGATTGTGCGCGTGCGGTGCAATTTCTCCGCTCTAAAGCCGGGGAATGGAATCTCGATCGCACAAAAGTCGCTGCGATGGGAGGCTCCGCTGGAGCGGGTACATCACTGTGGCTGGCGTTTCATGATGATCTCGCCGATCCCAAAGCTGCCGATCCTGTGCTGCGCGAGTCCACACGCATCGTCGCGGCTGTTTCCAACGCTGGGCAGGCCACCTACGATGTGATGCGCTGGCATGAGGTGCTGGGGAGCGATGAAGTGCTCAAGTATTTCTCCGAGGAGGAAGCCCCCAAGTTTTACGGACTCAAGACGATGGCTGAGCTCAACTCGGACGAAGGCAAGCGGCTGCGTGCCGATGCAGACATGCTGGGCCTCATCAGCAAGGACGATCCGCCAGTGCTACTCTCTGCCAATGCACGTCATTACGGACTCAAAGATCGCAGTGACATCAACCACACGCCAAAGCATTCGGAAGCTGTGAAGAAACGCTGCGATGAAGTCGGCGTGCCTGCCATCCTCCATATCACCGGCGGCACAGGCGACGCTCCAAGTGAGAGTGGCAGCGGCATTGATTTTCTGCTGAGCAAGCTCGGTGCTGCCAAGTCGCAGGGCTGAATGACACGACTGCGGCAAGGCTGACGGTGAAACGTCAGATGCGAAGTGCGCAGCGTGGCCTATGATCGCGGCGTGATCCTTGCCCTGGCCCTTTTTTCGTTTTTGACGCGTCCTGCTACGGAGCCGCTGCCTGCGGCGCGCATCCAGGCAGCGGCAGCGTTTTCCGCAGCTCACGGAGGACATGCGCTGCTGATCATGCAGGACGGCAAAACGCTGCACGAATCTTACGCTGAAGGACACACGCGGCGCGAACGGCACCGCATTTACAGCGGCACGAAGGCGTTTTGGTGCCTGACCGCGCTCGCCGCCGAGAAAGACGGCATTCTGCGTATGGATGAATGTGTCAGCGATACGATCACGGAATGGCAGAAGGACCGAAGCAAGAAAAAGATCACCCTCCGCCAGCTCCTCGATTTCAGCAGTGGGCTGGAGCCGCTCTTCGCACTCCACGAAAACAGTTACAAAGACCGCACGGCAGCGGCGCTGAAAGCGGCAGTCGTCGGCACGCCGGGAAAGTCGTTCATCTACGGCCCCGCATCGCTTCAAGTGTTTCATGAGCTGCTGCATCGGAAGCTGCGCGCAAAGAAGCAGACGCCGACGCGCTATTTGGAGCGCCAGGTACTCTTCTCGATCGGTCTCGGTGCGCAGCGTTATCTTCCAGATGCAAAGGGCGCACCCTTGCTTGCCTCTGGCTTCATGCTCACCGCACGGCAATGGGCTACTTTCGGCTCTTGGTTGATGAAGCACGAAGAACGCGCCGCCGCGTCCCTGACCAGCGCGGCGAACCGCGCTTACGGCTTTGGTTTCTGGAACAACCAAGCTGCGGACACCTCCAGCGTGCGTGAGGTCGATGTGGAAGCCATGCTCGATCGGAAATGGCCGCAGCAATCTTGGCGCGGTGCCTGCCTCTGCCGAGACGCACCGGAGGATCTCATCGCCTGCATCGGTTCTTACGGCCAACGGCTTTACATCATCCCGTCGCGGCAGATCATCATCGTGCGCATGGCACAAGATAGTTCTCCAAATGATGCGCGCTTTCTGCGGCTGTTGTTTGAGAAAGAAAAGTCCGGGCGCTGAATGCCGCCGTAGCTCCGTGCCTCAGTGCTGTTGCACCAGCGTCCGCCCTGTAGAAAGCACGTCCACCAGCCACTGCCGTACGGCCTTGAGCCCGCGCAGCAGCGTGCCGTCGGTGACTTCCTGACAGCCGAAGCGCTGAGCGACCGCCTCCTCAAGACTCCGATAGCGTGGCAACAGAATCACACTGTGTGCCAACGGTCCTTCACCTTCAGGACGACTGGCGAGCGTGGGATGCAGCAGGCCTTTGCACAGCACCCAATTTTCCTGCGGCATGGAAATCTGACGCTCGGGCAGCAGGAGCCAGGGCCGGTAGCACAGGGCTGGGGAACCGGCGGCATCCATCTTCAATCGCACCAACGTGCGCACTGGTACGCCTTCGGCGCGACGGGCCAAAAAGCCACGCACGCCTTCGTCGAGATCGCTCGGCGTAGCGCGTTTGTTCAGCAAAAAGTCGCTGCCCATGAAGGTGCCGAACAAGGAGAGGCGGAATGCCCATCCAGCGAGCAGGAGCGCGACGAAAATGATCACCAAGGAAATCAGCGCGCCGAGGTAAGGATGGATCATCGTGCTGACGGTCACCAAGGAAATCAGCGCGAGCTTGGCGAGCTTGAGGCCCGCATCGACGATGCCGAACGGTGAGAGCGCGATCAGGACATGAATCGCGTGCGAACTGAGCCACACGACGGCAAAAGCCAGCATGGCCACAGGAATGGAAATCCACGGCGTGTGCACGCTGAAGTCAATGAGTCCGCCTACCGGAGCAGCCGCCAAGTGGGGAGCTGCCAATCCCTGCGCAGCCTGCGGCGTGATTTTGTCCGCCTGCGCTACGGCGAGTGCCACCAGCGGCACGAAGGCGGTGCTGGCGACGAGGGCACTGAGTTTGTTCTCGAACAACTCCGCAAAGTCGAGCGGCTTCTTCACCAGTGCCGGGGCCGCTGCGCCCAGGAAGTCCTTGAGAAAACAGAGTGCCAACAGAGACAGTCCCGTTCCCCACGCCCATGGATGACAATACCATGGCAGCCGATGCCGCAGATGCTCCTCGGTGCGATAGTACGTCCATGCTCCCATCACGCTGACACCTAATAACGGACTGATGGCCGTGCCGGTGATCTCAGAGACGCCTTCAGAAAGCGTGACGCCTGGCAGCAGCAGGGATTCACGCAGCTTTTCTGCCGCAGGAGGAGGTGTTGTCGCGGGGGCATCGGCTGCATGCAGCCACGCGGTGCCTGCAAACAGCAGCAATGCAACCAACCTGAGATAGCGTGTGGCATTCATAGCACAGTTGTGTGTGGGTGATCCGAGCCGCTCATCATGGTACGATAACGGAGGCTGCTAGGCTACAATTTACGTTGGTCTTTGCAGCGAAAGATTGCGGATCACGCAGGATGAACATCCCCAGGGCTTTCCTTGAGCGTGCATGACCTTCCACGTATGCTACCGCTCACTTGCCGCATCATGCCGATCTACGAGTTCTACTGTCCAGACAACAACAAGCTCTATTCATTCCTCGCGCGAACGCTTTCATATCGCGACAAAGTGCCCGTTTGCCCTGATGACGAGACACTGCGAATGGAGAGGCGCGTCTCGCGTTTCGCAGTCGTGGGGAAGGCAAAGGAAGAAACCGCAGATGATCCATTCGCAGGGATCGATGAAGCGAAGATGGACGGCTTTATGGAGGAAATGGAGCGCGAGATGAGCGGTCTCGACGAGGAGAATCCGGACCCGCGCCAGTTGGGGCGATTCATGCGCAAGATGACGGACGTGATGGGCGAGAAGACGCCGCCTGAGCTGCGTGAAATGGTGCGCCGCCTCGAATCTGGGGAGGACCCGGACAAGCTGGAGGAGGAATTTGGCGGCATGGAGGACGGAGACGCGCTTTTCTCCCAGATGCTCAAGCGAGCCAAGGGCGCGCGCGCTGAGCCCGTGCGCGATCCCAAGCTCTACGAAATGCGAGACTATGTCCGAGAGTGAAGGGTACTCACCGTGACACGGAAACAGCGCCCATCGCAGGAACCATGATCTCGTCTCCCGATTTCAGGGGGGTGCTGGCACTCAGCCGGTTCATCTCGCGGATGTGTTCGGGCGTGGTGCTGAACTGCTGCGCGATGGTTTCGATGGTGTCGGTGCGATCGACGCGATAGGCGAGGATGCCACGATGCGAATCATCAGGGACGGTGGGCTTCGCAGGTGCTGGAGCGGGAGCCTGCGAAGGCGGTGCGAGAGCTGGCGCAGGTGGAGAGATGCCGTAGCCAGGCAAAGGCACGGTGTCTGTTGAGGCAGTGCTGTCGTGTGAAGTGCGGCTTGAAGTTGCCACCGTGGTGACACGGCCCGGGATTTTCAGACGCTGTCCGACAAAGATTTTGTTGGCATTCTTGATCCTGTTTGCATCGGCAAGCGCGGCGGTAGTCGTCCTATGTTTAAGGGCGATCGCTTTGAGGCTATCCCCTTTTCTCACGGTGTAATACATAGCCGTACTCACCGCTGACGTGGATGCGTTGGATGCCACGGCTCCGCCAGGAGTGGAAGGTCTGTAGCTTGCAGGAGTCGTCAGTGACCCGAGTCGATGCGGAGAGGGGATCAGCAAGGTCTGCCCGACATGCACTTCGTCTTCGCTCATTCGATTGAGCTGCTGAATCTCTCCTACGCTGACGCGGTGCGTGGAGGCAATCCGAAAGAGGGTATCCCCAGGGCGCGCAACATAGGTGGTGTGCGCCGCGAGGTCGTTGCCGCCATCATACTTCGTGCTTCGACCACGCTTGATGCTGCTCACATCGCGCTCGAGTTCTCCAAGGCGGAGATTTTGCACTCGATCGCCTTCCTTGAGCTTCGCCACCTGGCTGCTGAGATCGCCCGTAGGGCCATACACCTTGGGAGGGGGAGGAGGCCCGTATGATTTCTTTTTCGAAGGCGTCGGCTTGGCGACTGTCTTGGATTTGGTTGGGGTTTTAGGCTTGGCTGTTTTGGGAGCTGCGGGCATTCCGTAACCCGGAGGTGGCGGATAGGTGTAGCCAGCCGGAGGCGGGTAGGTGGGGGGATAGCTCGGGTAGGAGACGGCTGGCGGTTGTACGGCAGCAGCAGACTGACGCGTGGTTTTCACCGAAGTAGGCTGCTTCAGTGCTCCACTGACTGGGTAGCCTGGAGGTGGGGGTGCCGTGTAGGTGTGGGAAACTTGACCCAGCGCGGCGGAGACTCCCCAAAGTCCGAGGAGTACCGCAGTGGCTATCCAGGAGGGAAATAAAATTTTCATGCGATTATTTTAGAAATTTTGATTGTTTATTCAAACAAATATTTCATACACTCCGATAAATTTTGAAATTTCGCCTCTACCTCTCGCTGACTTGCCGATCGCTGGCGGCACTCCTTGCATTGGCAGGAAGTGCCGTGTCGCTGATCTGGCTGGAGCAGCATCAGCGCGCTCTCCCCTCCCCCACTTCTCCGCGCTGGCACACCGCTCCGCTGGTGATCATCGACGCAGGACACGGTGGTCACGACGGCGGAGCCGTCGCCAACGACATCATCGAAAAAGAGATGGCTCTGGATCTCGCCAAGCGAGTGCAGCGCGACTTGGCCGCGAGTGGAGTGCGGGTAGTCATGACTCGGAGTGCCGATGTCTTTTTACCGCTAGAGGAAAGGGCAGCCTTTGCCGCGAAACACGGTGCTGCCGCATTCATCAGTGTACATCTCAACACTGATGGCGAAGGCGGCAGCGCAGAAGGCATCGAAACTTACTTTGCAGCGCAGAAGCCCTTGTCCTCCCGCCAAATGGAAACAGCATCCAAAGCGGAAGCCCCCCAAGGCGAGGAACTGGCCGCTATCGTGCAACGCGCGGTGTGCATGGCGACCAAGGCTGAAAACCGCGGCACCAAGGCGCGCAGCTATGCCGTCGTGTCGCAGGCAGCCTGTCCCGCAGTGCTGGTCGAATGTGGCTTCATCACCAGCACAGCCGAGTCCGCGCGCTTGAAGCGCGAATCCTACCGCGATCAAGTCGCCGGTGGCATCGCGCAAGGCGTGGCGCTGTTTCTGCAAACGCAACCGCTGCAGACGCCGCTGATTGCTACCGCGGCGAAATGAAATCGCGCGGGACAAACCGCTTCTCCTCGGCGTAAATCATCGCGCCTTGTCCGCATTCCCCGCCAGCTCCGTCTCCCCGGCACGTCGCGCCCTTTATGCGTTCGTGCTCCTGATGCTCGCGTCGGTGGCATTTTACGCGCTGTTTTCCGCCGTGGCCTACCGCTGGCAATGGGAAGGCGTGTGGCGCTACCGCCAGCAATTTGGCTACGGCTGGTTGACGACGATGGGCCTGTCTCTCATCGCGATGTTCGTCAGTGTCGCGCTTGGATTTCTGCTCATGCTGGGAAGACGTTCTCCATGGGAACTGGTGCGCATGTTCTGCGGCGGCGTGGTGGAGCTGGTGCGCGGCTCGCCGCTGCTCGTGCAGTTGCTCATCGGTCACTACATCATCGCGAACAGGCTGCACATCGACGAGCCTGTTGTCACCGGCATCATTTTGCTCGGCTGTTTTGAGGGAGCATATCTCGCGGAAATTTTCCGTGGCGCGGTGGAAAGCATCAGCGCCTCGCAGCTCGAGGCTGCGCGCGCGGTCGGCTTCAACCAAGCGCAAACGTATCGCTTCGTCATCATTCCGCAGGCATTGCGACGTGCGCTGCCGGGCACCACGGGGCAGCTTGTATCGCTCATCAAAGACTCCTCACTGCTCTCGGTCATCGGCATTGAGGAGTTGGTGCAAAAAGTGAAGATCATGAACGCTGCCACCTATAAGCCGCTGGAGGGCTTCCTGCCGCTTGCACTCGCTTACCTAATCGTCACGCTGCCGCTGTCACACCTTGCGCGGCACTTGGAAGGGAGGTTTGCGTATGAAACTTGAAACGCAAGCCGTGACGAAGCGCTACGGCGCGCACGCCGCACTCGATGGCGCAACGTTTGTGACAAGTGCGGATGCACGTGTCATCGCACTGCTCGGCCCCTCCGGTGGAGGCAAATCCACCCTGCTGCGCGTGCTCGGCTGCTTGCTGGTGCCGGACGAAGGCAGCGTCAGCATCGACTCACGCGTGCTGGCACATGACGAAGACGGCGCACTGAATGAGCGACGCCACAACGGCTTTGTCTTCCAAGGCTACAATCTCTTTCCACATCTCACCGCGCTGCAAAACATCACCTTGCCTTTGCGCGAAGTTCACGGTTTTTCCGAAGCGCAGGCGGAACAACGCGGACTGGAACTGCTGCATCGCCTCGGTCTCGAATCGCACGAGCACAAACGCCCCAGCCAGCTCTCCGGCGGCCAACAGCAGCGCGCTGCCATCGCCCGCGCACTCGCACCCAGGCCGCGTCTGCTGCTGCTCGATGAGCCGACCTCCGCGCTCGATCCCGTCATGACAGGTGAAGTGCTCGATGTCATCCGCGAGCTCGCTGAAGCAGGCCAGAGCATCATCCTCGCCACACACGAGATCAGCTTTGCGCGTAAAGTGGCTGACTGGGTCGTCTTCCTCGCCGCAGGCAAGGTGCAGGAATCATCCGCCGCCGCTGATTTTTTCACAAAGCCGCAAACGGACCTCGCACGGCAGTATCTCGAAGGCCTGTCGAAGTATCGCTAAACTTTGCCGGCTCAACGTGGTTGGGAGGTGGCAGGAACGTCTTCCTCGGAGCTGCCATCCGTCTGCCTGACGCTTTCGACCAAGCGCTTCAGGCCATCGCGGGCGAAGTCGCTCGGTGGATACATGCGCCGTGCTTTCAGATACCAGGCGAGCGCGGAGCCGACTTGCTGTTTCTCCTCGTGCTGGCGGGCGTTATTGATCGCGCTGACAAAGTCGCTGGCCTTCACACCGAGATCAGCGCGCAGATTGCTTAGCACTGAATCTTCCGGGTATTGCTGCGCCTCTTTTTCGACCTTTTCCCAAGCGGCCTCAGGACTGCTGGCAGCCAGTTCTTTGGCTCCGCCAATGATGAGCTCCAAGCGCCCCATGTCTTTGAGCACTTTTTCGAGCTGTTGCTTGCGCTTTAGGTCGTCTGCCACTGCCGCGATGAATGGCGCCTGATTCTCGAAGATTTGGCGGTAATTGCGCTGACTGAGCAGGCGGTCAAATTCCATCAGTGACTGGGCGCGCATGTCGCTGCCTTTGACGAGTTCACCGCTAAAGCCTGCAAGGTCGGGATTGGTGGGCCAGATCTCGGTGGCCGCTTTCATCTCGGCTTCCAGTGTCTTGGTGTCTTTGTTCGCCATCGCCATGCGGGCTTTACTGATGTGCAATGCACTGACGGATTTTGCCGTCTGAATGGCTGCGAGCGGCCGCGCGTACTCGAAATCATCCGACTGCGCGCGGAGCTCTGTCACGACGGCCTCTGCGTTGGCGTAGTCCTTCATTTCGAGAAAGCCCAGCAGCTTGTTTTTTTTGCGCACAAAGTCGAGCACCTTGGTTTTCTCACTCATCGGCAAGCGGCGGACGCGAGGGAGGTACTCGCCAATGCCGAAGGCCTCGAGCAAGCGATTGCTGGCACTGTCGATGTCACGGCGAGCGACGAGGTTTTCAAAGGAGACGAGGGATTCATCGACGCTGCGAATCGCCTCCAGCGAGAGACCGTCGATCATGCCAATGGTGGGCGGCACACCGAAACTGGCAGAGAGCATCTTTTGTACATCGCTGTCCTTGTCGAGTTGCAGCACACTTTCGCCATCCTTGAAAAGATTCGGATAAAAGCGGCAGGCGATGATGGCGTGTTCAAAACGGCGCTGGAGGAACATCTGGATGATGAGTGCCTGGAACTGCGTTTTACTGGAAACTTCCGAGAGACCCATCGCCGCCTCGTTGAGTTTCATGCGTGCTTCGATCTCGGCGATGCCTTTGATGTAGCCGCTCGTGCGTCCAAAGGTGGCGCTGTTGGTCTGCGCGTTCTGATTCGCTTGCTGACGAGTCTGCGCTCCGTTTTGCGAGCCCGATTTGCCACTGCCACCAGGTGGCGCGAGCTGGGTATTCCCCAATCCCATCTCCGTATTCCATTCGAGTGTTTTGCGACGTTTGCGCATGGCTTCGTTGGCCGCGCTGAGGTGCTGCTGCTTTTTTTGCGAGAGCCAGACGTCCCAGATACCATTGGCGATGGCGCTGCAGAGGCCGCCGTCGATCTTGTAAGTGCTCGCTTCAGGGAGCAGGGCAAATGCGCGCATGGGGTCTGGCCCCGTTTTATTTGTCGGCGAGAGGAGTTGCTGGATCTGCGCGATGAGATCGCGGTAGGCCTGATCTTCCGCAGAGACAGCCTCTGGAGTGGTGAGGTAGGTCTCAAAGCGCGAGCGCATGAGGCGATTGTTCGTCACATTCCAGAGCTTGCCGTTGAAAGAGACGTTCTCACTGCCGGGGTCCATCATTGGCATGTTGCCCAGTGCGGTGCGCGTGTCCGTCTGGCGATCGGCAGCGCTGCCAGGCACCATGTTGTAGTTGTTGTTGGAGGTGGTAGTGCTCGTAGCCGGTGCCGCTGGCTGCCCTGGGGTGGGTGCGTTGGGCAACACCTGCGCGGCCAAGGGCGCGCAGGAACAGCCTGCGATGATGATGAGGGCGAGTGCGCGTTTCATAAAAAGCAGAGGTCAGACTTTCAGGAGTTCGAGCACCTCCAGGACACCGTTTTCCTGAACGCGTACTTTGAAGCTATAACGCTGCCCACGTTGGATGTTGGCACCTTGGTAGTCTGGCGGTACCCAGACTGGCACGAAGTTGCCAGATCCTGTGCCATCGCTGATTTGTACGCTGAAGAGCCGCCCGTCTGCACTGCGCCATTTGTCCAGCCGGTCGTCCACGATGCCTTCGAGCCGGTAGATGTTGCCACTGAGCGCCGAGGCATCATCCAAAAACTCTCTGGTGCTCAGTTCGGTGATGCCCGTCATGGGATCTGTGGCGCGGTTCATCAAAGCATAGCCACCTCCACCGATGACAGCAAAAATGGCGAGGATGCCCAGCCAGTGGGCAGGACGGACTCCAGATTGAGCGCGGCGTGGCATGCGTGGGAGTGAGGAGGGATGGGTGAGTCTGACGGGAGCGGCGGGAATGAAAAATCGGCGTTATTTGCTGGCTGTCCAATCCAAGCTGCGCAGCCTCACAGGTATGGGAGCATCTTTCAAGACAGGCCTTCGTGCTTACCGCGACTCGCATCAGGGGATCGGATGTCGCACTGGGTGCATGATCCACCTAGCGTTGCTGGGGATGATCGCTTTGGCACTCGTGTTCTGGGCTGTGAAAAATCGTATCTGGGAGCTGGAGGTGACGATCGAACTGCCCGCGAAGGCTAAAACTTCCTCAGACCAAGAGAAATCGCCCCCACGCTGAATGCAGGCAAAGCACGATTTTATTTTATCCCCTCCGACTCTCCCGTTTCGAAAAATCTACCTCCAACGCCCCACGCGAGATCAGTGCGTGGCAGGATGCCGTCTCCCCCGATGTAATAGCGGCTGAAGAGAAAGTAGTTATCGCGATGGATGCCGGTGCTGGTGCCTGCTGAAAAAATCGCCGCCATCTTGAGTCCTAACGTTCCCGCGATGCCGTGCTTCTCTTGCATGTAGTTGCGGAACTCGGCTTCATTCGGATTGGTGAGCGCCAAGATAACCAGCAGGCCGATAAAACAAAAAACGATGAGTCTCATGGTGGGGATGATGTCTGAGGAGTGGATGTAGCATCAGGTACGCTCGAAGAACCCACACGCTTCCATTGAAACGAGCCGGGTGTGGCAGCGGGAACTTCAACCCACTCGCCCGAGTTTGCCTGTTGCGTGCGTAGCCGCCACTGCTCGCTTTCCACTTCTTGAAGTGTGCGTCCAGATTCCTTGGCCTTCTGGCGCATGAGCAGCATGCGATCTTCATTTTCCATCGCGACGGTCTTTTTCACCTGCTTGCCCCATTCTCCCGAGGGCACTTCGCGGATTTCGAGAAGTCCACGATGCCCTTCTCCCACGAGTTGATTGTTTTTCAGCGTTTGGATTTCCGCCATGCGATTGCGCATGCGTGTGGACGCTTCACTGGCGTAGCGTGCGGCATCTTTGTCCTGCGGTTCGTCGCCTCGGTATTGGTAAATGTCGAGCCGCATGTTTAAGTTCACTTCCAGCGGCTTGGGCGTAGTGATCGGCACCTGGGGGAGTGTGCGGCAGGACGCTATGACTAAGACGAGCAACACGCATCCTGCCGCAGTGCGCGCGTTGGAAGGCATCGCAGTCGAGTCATTCTCCACCTTGAGTGCGGACGACATCGGACTTGCGAGGCTCTTCTCTCCAACGGTGATCATAGACATTCACTTCGAGGTTCCGCGCGCCTTGTGGACCACTGAACCGCAGATGCCCGCGGCCTTCCCGTCCGTGAAAGCGTGCTTTACCTTCGATGCGTTCATAATCGAAATCACGCAGCGTTTCCAGCCCGATGCGACGTATTTGATCTGCCACGTCGCCTTTCAGAGCGGGCGGCAGGCTGGCGATGGCGTCATTGAGTGCCTGGATGCGAAAGCGGCCTTTCGATCGACTGCGAAACTCAGCGTCGCCTTGATAAAGCTCATCCATGTCTCCTGTGGCGATGAGTTTCCCCGAGGCCTTGCCATCCAGCAGTAGATAGCCGGGGAAGAGAGCGCGTGTCACAGGAGCCAATGCCACATCCGTGCCAGCGAGCCATCCGTCCCAAGTGAAAGAGTCGTCGAGGTACACATCGAAGGCACCATTGAGATAGCCGCCGTAGGCCTCGCCACCGAAGGTGCCATAGACGCCTTTCACATCATAGGTCACGCTGAGGTGCGCTTTCTCCATGTGGAGGTCTTTCCAGCGGAACTGCTCCATGGTGAAGGTCTCCGTGAGGTTGTTGTTGCGATCCTTCATCGGTAAGTTGAAATGCACATGTCCGCGCATGCCGCGAAATTCCATTTTCAGATTTTTCAGTGTGTAGTTGTCACTCGGGATGTCGAAGACGGCATCAAGCTGCCCGCTTTCCAGCTTTGAGGTGAAGCTGAACGGAAAGGGACGGCTGAACCCAGCCAACGGCACACCCTTGGGTGCCAGCACGAGACGCCCATCGCTGACGGCAAGCGTGTCCACATGCCACCCTGGTGCTACGGGGTCTGGAGGCGCTGGCGGGCCGACACTGGCATCCGGCTTTGGTGCTTCGCCGTCGATAAACTTCCGGTAATTCTCCACATACCAGAACAAATCTTCTCCGACATAGAGCAGGGGAGAAATGATCTCCACGCGGTCGATGCGGCGGTGCAGCAAACCATCCAGCGTGTAATCCACGCGGATCAGATCCATCTCCGCAACGGTGCGCAGCGGCTCGTAAGGCGAAGGAATGCGCAGGCGTGTCAGATCGATGTGTTGCGGCTCCACATTCTCCGCCAGCCCATCGAGATCCAGCGGCGTCTCATCTGCAGTGAAGCCTGCATCAAAGCGCACCGGCGGCAGACCTGGCGCGATGTTTAAGAGCGTCACCCCCAAGGCCTCCACCTCCACTTTTCCTGCGCTCCATCGCGCCTGTGCCGCTTTCATTTTTTTGCCTGCTGTGGCGGCATCGCCACTGAACAAAGTCATGAGCGCGTTTCCCACCTCCACCTGGCCGCCTCTGAGCTTCACGGACTCCACATGCCGACGGCTCCACATCTCTGGCAGTCGCGCCACGACTTCAGCGTTATCCACACGGAGCACAGGCAATTCTGCACGCCGAGGGATGCGCGCTTGGGCATCCTTCACACGCAGGTGCACCTCTGCGGCCTTTGTTGCGATCTCAAATTTTGACTCGGCTTCCATCCGCTCTGCCAGATGCAGCGCCACCGCAACTGAACCATCACTCACGCTCAAATCTCCGAAGTTCACCCGTTGCCAGGGTTTGATTTCGGTACTCACTGGCTGCGGCGGGGAATCGATTCGGTCAAACCACGGGCCATTCTCTGGAGTGAATCGCAGATTCATGCCTGCGATGTGCAGTGAGTCCACTTTGCGTGTCGCCATCCATTGATTTGGCGTCAGTATGATCTCTGCTTTTTTCAATGCGATGAATGGACGGTGCTCGGTTATCTGTGCCGTGTTCTGCCAGCGCATTTCCACACCTGACAACTCCACCCGCTGTGCTTGTGACGAGCTCACTCCCTGCGCGGAAAAGTCGAGCGCGGAGAGTTCCGCACTCCAAGCAAAGCCGCCTGCCACTGGACAACGCTCAGTGGCCTCAAGCTGCACCTTGCCATCAAGCACCTTCAGTGCCTCGATGCGCAATGCCGCGTCGCTTTCTGCTTCTGAAGAAGATGAGGAGGGCGATAGCAGCGCTGCTTCGAGGTCGCGCGTCCATTTTATCTCTGGAGTCTGCACCGTGCCGCGTAGCAATCTCCAACGGCCGCGCCCTTCGTGAGATACTTCCGCATCCACCGCGCTGATTTGGATCAGGCCATGGCCGTTGCGGGGTTGCAGGCGCAGATTTTTCAGATGCAGTTGGTGTGCGCCACCGCGCTCTAACCCTCCGTGTGAGAATGCCATGCCGCGTGCCTCCCACTCGATCTCCACTTCGCCTTCCAATGGCAGTGGCATCAGGGTACCCGCCCATGAAGTCACTGCTCGCCCGCCGCGTATGCTCACATGCGTGAGTTTCGTGGTGCCATTTTTCACAGTGGCTTTCATCGTGGCTTGACTGGCCACCGATTGATTTCGCCATGTGATGTTTGTGGCCTCCAAGTCCAGCAGGTCGAAGGTGGGATCCAGCGTTCCGCCGTGCAGACGGCCATGCAAAAGGGCACTCCATAAGGGTGTGCCGTCTTCATCACGCAGCAGGATGGTCGCAGGGGCCAGTTCGAGGGTGTCCAGCCGCCAAGTCGAAGAAGCAGCGGCACCATCACCTCCGCTGTTGTCCGTGAATACCGAGAGCGGCGCATCCACCGAGCCGCCTTCGAGTCGCACGGCTCCAAGATTCTTCCGCCAGAGCAACGGCCAAGTTGGCTTCCACACGAAGTGAGATAGGTTGGCTACGGAGTGGGCGGTGGGTGCGTGCACCACATGCAGGCCACGCGCGTGCAAAGCCCCATCTTCCCAGTCGAGGGCAGCGATTTGTACGCGGAGTGCGCCGCCCATGCGCAGCAGCAGCGCATTCACCAGCATCACTCGTTCGCTCCATGCCCACGCGCCAAAGAGCACGGCGATCACGGTCGCCGCCACGCACACAGGCAACAGGCACCGCCATCCGTAGCGGATCATCTGGCACAGGGTTTTCCACTTCACGGCGCGAGCTTATCATGCCATTCGCGGAGCGCATCTCCGTCGTGGCAGTATGCACTGGCCGCAGCGTGTCAGCGGCGCAGTTTTTTCTTCAGCCTCATCCAAGTGGGCACGTCGAGGTCTTCGCCTTGCACGATCGAAGGCTCGGTGTTTTTGAAGCGTCCGCGGTCTTCCTCTTCCAAGCTGAGCGTCTGCTGCTCATTGGAGGTCGATTTACGCGTAAGCACCTTGGTCGTGTTGAGTGTGGTGGTCTCCTCAGTCGCTGGCGGATCGAAGGTGATCAGATCGCCCTGCGGTGCATCCTCAGTCTGAAGCTTCACACCACGCGCGACGACGCTGGCCAAGGTGGACTCCCGCCCACGAGCGGCATCGGCCAGTTCTTTGGCTGCGGGGGTGCGAACAGGGACGCGCGCAGTCTCTGGCGTAGGCTCCACGACTGCGGGGGCCTCTTCTACGTTTGCAGCAACCGCAGGCTCGTCGTCTTGCTGCGCAGCGACTTCGGTTGTCGGCACCAACTCTGGCGCAGGAGTTTCTTCTTCTGCATGCGTTCCATTCATCGGCGCGGCAGCAGGCGGTGGAGCGATCTCTTCCGCTGAAAAAAGCAGATCTGCGGAAGGCGCGGGCGGGGGTGCGTAAGGCGAGGGTGATGCCGCAGGCGCAGCTTTTTTCACCGGCTCACGCTTGGGCGCAGCCTGCACGCGCGGTTGTTCGAGCATTTCCGAAGGGGGTGCGGCCGCAGCATGAGCATTGAGCTGATTGAGGCCGAGAGAGCTGATGAGGGTGATGGCGACCGCGTCGCTGAGTTTCGCATCGACTCCGAGGCCAAAAAGAATGTGCGTTTGGTCAGGCACATGGCGGCCAATCTGCTTCATGATGCTCTCGACTTCGACGAGCGTGAGAGATTCTCCACCCGCGATGTGTACCAGCAGACTCTTGGTCTGGTGCAGCAGACGCCCCTGGTCGATCAGAGGGCTCTTGAGCGCTTTCTTGAGTGCTTCCGTGCCGCGATTTTGGCCGCGCGCCTCACCGAAGCCGAAGAGGCATCGCCCGTTGGCATTGGCCAAGGCAGCGGTGAGGTCATCAAGACCGAGTTTCACCAAACCTGGAGTCGTGGTGATGGTGGAGACGGCGCGCAGGCTTTGGGCGATGAGCTGGTCTGCCTGATTGAAGGCTTTCTGGATGCCGTCCTTTGGCAGGATGAGCTCTCCCATGCGATTGTTTTCAAACAGCACAAGCGCATCGGCACGTTTTTGCAGTAGCTCCAGCGCCTCCTCTGCCTGCGCGAGTCGGCGACGCCCCTCGAAGCTGAACGGCATCGTGGCGACGACGATCACGAGGGCACCCGTGTTTTTGGCGATCTCGGCGATGACGGGTGCAGCTCCGCTGCCGGTGCCGCCGCCGAGGCCGGCGCTGATGAAGATGATGTTGTGCCCTTCCACGGCCTCACGCACTTGCTCGCGTGAAAAGAGCGCGGCTTCACGCCCCAAGTCGGGGTCCCCGCCGGCACCAATACCTTTCATGAGCTCGGCACCGAGTTGAATTTTTACCGGGGCCATGGAGTGCCCGAGTACTCGCACGTCCGTGTGCGCACAGACCAGGGTGGACTCAACGATGCGGTCGAGCGTGATGCGGTCGATGACGTTGGAACCTGCGCCGCCGACGCCGACGATGCAGATGCGTTGCCCAGTGGAGTCTGGGCTTTCGGAGAGCTGGGTGCGTTCGTATTCGACCATGGTCGTGGGTGGTTGAGGGTGGATGTGGGACTAGAATGCAACGGCGGACAGGAACTCCTGCATGCGCCTTCCGAGGCGTTTTAAGGGAGAGAGAAATGGTTTTTCGCTTTCGAGGATCTGAGCATAGCGAATGAGGCCAATGGGCGCAGAGTATTGCGGATTCTCAAAGGTGGCAGTGATGCCACTCAGTGGTGCTGAACCCGCGCGTGTCACTTTGATGTCAAACACCTCGCGCGCGACGGCGTCAATGCCTTTCATCAAACTGACACCACCGGTGAGGAAAACCCCCGCGCCCAATCTGCCGAGATGCCCTTCCACCTGCACGCGCACTTGGGTGAGAATTTCCTTGGTGCGCAGGTACATCACCTCATAGAGGAAGGCGCGTTCGACCTCGCCGAGCACGAGCCCTGTGTCATCCTCGATCGTGAGCATACCATTTTCGGCAGGGCCTTCGGGGAAGGCTCCGCCTTCGTCGATTTTCAGTTTTTCAGCGCGGTTGTTGTGAATCTGCAGCGCCAACGCCACATCGTTGGTGATGTGGTCGCCTCCCAGCGGCACGCAGCCGGAGGCGGTGATCATGCCCTCTTCATACAAGACGTAGTCGCAGGTGCCCGCGCCAAAATCGATCATCAACGCGCCCTGTTCTTTGGCTTCGCGGGTGAGTACCACCTGCGCTGCGGCGACGGGATTGAAGACGACATCTTCAACCTCAAGCGGTATCTCGCGCACACAGCGGATGGCATTCTGCACACGCCCGCGAATGCCGTGGATGATGTGGTAGTCTGCTTCCAGTACGCGGCCTTCACGCCCGACACACTGGCGCACGCCCTCCACGCCATCGACGACGTACTGGCGTACACAACTGTGCAGAAAGACGTTTTGCTGGGGGATATTGACGTGGCGGGAAATTTCTTTGGCCTCTTCCACATCGTCTTCGGTGATTTCTGTCTGGTCATCCGGGAGGCGATGCCGCCCACGATTGTTCAAGCTCTCAATGTGTGCCCCCGTGACTCCGAGGAAAACATTACGGATCATCACATCGCTGCGATCTTCCGCACGGACGAGTGCGTCGTTCACGCAGGTTTGCACTTTGCCGAAGTCCACGATCTCTCCCTTGCGTACACCGCAGGAGGGAGCTTGACCGACGCCGAGGATTTTGATCGCGCCATCGCGTTTCGCTTCTCCGACAACGACACAGATTTTGTGCGTTCCGATTTCGAGTCCAGCGTAGATGTTGCTCTTGGCCATTCGAGTTCAGTGGGTGACGGATGCAGGAGGTGTGTGGGCCGCAGTGCCCAGGAGACCGCTGATGTCTGGTGTCTCGTGAAAGGTGACAGGCGTGTTCACCTGCGGCATGAGGTCGAGCGTGGCGACGCGCCATTTGCGTGCCTTCGCCTCGGCCATAAAGCGGTCGAAGCGTGTGATTTGCAGATCGAAATCATCCACACCAAAGAGAACTCGTGTCTCTCCAGTGAAATGAGCGACGAGAGACCATTCATTCGGGATTTCGATGCGTTCCAACTTCGCGCGGCCATCCTCATCGTGCTTCTGCAGCTTCTCCATGAGGCGTAACGCCGCATGGAGTTGGAAGTCAGGCGCAGGGCGGCCTGGCACGGCCTCACTGAGAGCAGGGAAGACGATGCGTGGCAGTGCGAGATAGGCTTTGGTCATGACCTCGCACGGCACCGGCGCACCCTCAGCATCGAGGAGGCAGCCTTTACCCGTCAGAGGTTCCAGCATGCGGTGCTTCTCCGAAACGATCCAAGCCACCGGGATGCGCTGCTGCACATCCATCGAGAGCACCCCGTGGTAGTCGCGGCGCAGCGTGGCACTCTTCACCTGTGGCAGCCGCTCGATCTTGTGCCGCACTTCACGCAGATTCAGCGTGAGCAGATTGGTGGCAGTCGTCAGCCCCGTCGCCGCACCGATCTGCTCTTTGGTTAACGGGCCAGAGGTGTTCACGGCTATTCGCTTGAGGAGAAATTCCTTATTTTTCTCCAGTGCCTCGTGCCAGGCCACCCAGCCCAAGCCAGCGAGCAGCATCGCCGTGATCAACCACAACGCGGTACGGTATCCGCGACGGCGTCGTGCCACAGCTTCGTGTTCGCGGATCACGGGCGACTCAGGCTCAAAGTCGATCACATGCGTGTTCGCCGCTGCGCGCTTCCCAGCGGAGCGCTTGGATGACTTTAAAGAGCCTTTCTTGGCAGAGGACATGGGCAAGACGGACACAACAACCCACCTTCAAGTGGGCGGTCGAGTATTTAAAGACTCTTAAATAAAGGATTGCCAGTCAGATTGCCATAATTATTCGCGGAAAATTACGAACGCTATATTCACAGCCGCCATGTTTATTCACAAATCCATGAGGGCGTGAGAAGCAGTGAGCCTTCGCATGGGATCATCATGTTTGGCGTGCAGAGGGCCGAGCACCAGAGGTGCTCGATTCGGGAGTCATGGCATCAAGATGCTCCAGGTGTCGGTGGGGGGCCTCACGAGAGGCTTGGCCCTCGCCACATCAGACGTGTGGTGTTGCAGGCTTGCAGTGAGAGCGGAATCCGTCATCCGCTTTGCGCCCCGTCGAACAAAAGGTTGTCGCCTAGCGTCGGAGTCGGCTATTCTGACACATCTCTCTCTACCACATGAAAGCACTTCTCATGGTTCTGTTGTCGGCATGGTTTGCCCTACATCACGCCGTTGCGCAGTTTCCAGTGAGATCTTCTGCACGGAATAAATCCTCGCTTCAAAATCTGGAGCCGGGCACTTTCTCTGTGGAGGGCATGACACCGCGCCCCATCGTTCTGAAGGTAAATTTGGAGTCTCCGGTTTATCCGTCCAGCAGGTTGCAAGGAGCGCTGGGATCTTTTGCGCCGGGAACGCCGGTCACCCTCGTGGCCATGTCTGACACTGCATACCGTGTGCGTGGCCGCGCGCGGCATGGCGACGTGGCTGGCTGGGTTCGTCAGAGCGATCTCCTCTCGTCTGATCCCAATCTCGCCACCAACCTCAAGAAACTCTACGAACGCACGCAGAAAGTCGCCGAACTCATCGACAAACATCAGATTGCCCTCGGCATGACGAGCCAGGAGGTGCAGGCATCTTTGGGCAAGCCCTCTCGCAGCAACACCAAGGTCAATGCCAAAGGCAAAGAGGAGAAACTGGAATTCAGTGTCTATGACAAAGTGCCGCAGACCACAACAGGGCGGAACGCCTTTGGACAGATCGTGCAGACCGTGATTTGGGTGAAAGTCGAGGTCGGCACCCTCAGCGTCAGCTTCAAAGACGGCGTCGTATCCGAAATCGAAGAGACCAAGGGCAATCCACTCGGCGGCGGAGGCGTGCAAGTCGTGCCGCCGCCGTTCATGTTTTTCTGATCATTGCAGTGCTGCGCGCACTTTTTCTGGCGTCCATCCCTCCGCACGCAGACTGCGGAGGGAGCGAGCTTGGTCGCGTTTAGCGAGGCGCTGACCCGCGTCGTCCTTGATCAGACGATGGTGCTGCCACTCCGGCACTGGCAGACCGAGCAGTTCTTGCAGCAGGCGGTGCAGATGCGTCGCCTCCAGCAAATCCTCCCCACGCGTCACCAGCGTGATGCCCTGCAACGCATCATCCACCACGACGGCAAGATGATAGCTCGCTGGCGTATCCTTCCGTGCCAAAACCACATCGCCAAACACATCCGGCCGTGCATCAAAGCGGCCATGCGTACGATCATTCCAGATGAGCTTCTTGGAAACAAGTCGTGCGGCCTTCGCCACATCCAGGCGCAAAGCGTACGCTTCGCCCGCAGCCACGCGCTCCTCACGCTCGATGGTAGAGAGACTCCGGCACCTCCCGGGATAAAGCGGGCCGTCCGGTCCCTGCGGCGCATCTCCAGCGCGCGCGATTTCTTCCTGAATCTCACGACGCGTGCAGAAACAAGGATACAACACCCCGCGCGCATCAAGCGCAGCCAATGCGGCGCGGTAATCCTCAAAATGCTCGGACTGTCGCCGCATGGGCCTTTCCCACTGCAATCCCAACCATGCCAAATCTTCCACGATCCCATCTTCGTACTCCGGTCGTGCCCGCGCACGGTCGATGTCCTCCAGCCGCACCAAAAAACGCCCACCTGCAGCCGCGTCAGAAGCCACCAGTGCCGCGTAGGCATGTCCCAGATGCAACCATCCGGTAGGACTCGGAGCAAAGCGGGTGACTTCAGGCATACACAAGCAAGTTCACCCTCGCGAATCATTCGGTCGAATGACCCTTCGGGTAAAAAGAGGTTGCCAATATCGCAAGAGCATGGAATCTGCACGCTCCAAATCGCGGGATGGAGCAGCCCGGTAGCTCGTCAGGCTCATAACCTGAAGGTCGCAGGTTCAAATCCTGCTCCCGCAACCAATTTCAAAGCCCTGTAAATCAACGGTTTACAGGGCTTTTTTGTGCCCTGTTTTCGAGGGCCTCGAAATCGGCCAAATGGCATAAAATACCCTCAAAACAGCCCCAAAATGGCACGAGTTTGGGCACGAGTGACACCACGAGTTCCCTCGTGAAACAAGGCTGCGGAGCTTTTCCGGGGAACTCGTGCCCGACTCGTGCCACGAAAACCAGGCCGGAACTCGGTTTTCCGGGTCTGGCTTGGAAGGCGGGCAGGTCTCCCGCGATGCCAGGCAGGCGGAGCTTTGAACGTCGGAGAGTTCCGCCTCCCCCGATCTGACTTTGAAGGCCGGAAGTCTCCCAAATCGGCCTTTCGACTCCCGCCCGACTCCCACGAGTTTCCTTGATCCTCAAAGGCTCCGGCATGTTTGGGAGTCGTGGGAGACTTCCCGGCCTGCATCTTATTCATGCTCTCTCCCCCCCGGACATGAGAAGAACTGGCAATTCTTGACTTCCCGGCCTGCATCTTATTCATGCTCTCTCCCTGCTCTCCTGCTTCTTTCCTTCGATCTCATGTGCATGGGTGGAAAAGAAGTCTCCCAATGCACCGCAACGCCTTGATTCTGCGGGAAAGTGCCGGGAGTCTCGTGGGAGCCGGTGGGAGACTTGAACGCGGATTTCCGCGCCCGTCGGTGCAAGGCGGGGACAAAACCAGGGGGCAAAAGTGCTTTTTATACCTCGTGCTCGAACACGGTGGGGGACGTTACACCCGCAGAATCGAGGGGCGGGGTGCAAAAAGATTCCTTATGGGGGTGGGGGCAGGGTCAAAAGCTCCAGGCAGTGACAGAATGCAGTGCCAAAGCGGAGTGCCGGAAATCTTTCGGGTGCCGTTCTTGCCGCTGCTGTGAGCGAGCGCGGCTCATGCTCTCCAGGCGAGAGTGCCGGAAGCCTCCTACCACGGGGGGAGGGTGCCAATCGTTTGCAACCGCTTCCCTTCGATGTGTCACGAGCCAGGCGAGCCGTGGCGGCTTTCGCGTTTGGCTGAGAGCGAGGGGGAGCCGGGGGAGCGTGCGTTCAATCCGTGCGCCATGCCACGCCGCGGTAGCCTTGCACGGCATGATCTGCGAAGTCGGGCACGCTGTTCGATTCGTCAGCTCCGAACAGTTCCTTCATCACCTGCGGGAGACGTGAGCCGATGTCGCGATCACTCGGCACGCTCCAACGCCGGTCTTTGCAGTAGTTCTTGAAGGCTTCGCGAATGTCCTTCTTCGTGAGCGTGCCGCCGTCCTTCTTCTCGATTCGATCAAGCGCGAACTCTTGCACGGGGTCGGAGCGGTCTAGCATGTCGAGAACTCGCCGCCGTTGCATAGGATTCAAAGCCAGGCCGCCAGCGCGTAAGCACGCCATAGCAGCGTCCAGCGCACGGTTCACGATGCCGGAGCCTTCTTCACGCACAAGAAGCCGCTCAAAGCCGCGAATGCGTTGTTTCAGTTCATGATGCTGGAAAGGCACGAGCACGAGCCGCCGCTCCCATGCGTCACGATCTGCCGCGCCCGTGGCAATCGTGAGCCGTGATGCCTTGCCTGTGGCTCTCCCTTCACTCCGGCGAGTTCGATGAAGAGCCGACAAGCCGCCTTGATGTCCATGCCTTCCACTGCCGTCAGCAAGTCCGGAGCGTCGAACACGTCGCCCGACTTGAAGCACTTCGCCAGCTCCTCGCCGCTGGCACTCGTGAACACGGAAAAGCTCTTCCGTCGGTCATCAGGCCGGAATGGGCAAAAGCACTCCCGCCCCGGCTCGTGAGGCCAGCCACGGAGCCGCCACAGGTCGGAGAGCGTGAGCTTCGCCTTCGCCCGTGCCAGGGCGCTGCCAGGATCGTGCTTCAAAGCAACTTGCCCCCTTCATCAAAGCGGCTGGTGCGCGTGCTGAAGCGCAATTCCGTTTCCGCCTCGATCTCGCGGGCAAAGGCCGGAAGCCACGAGCGGCAGCACTTGAGGTCGTAGAGTTCCGTGGCGAGGCCGTAAACTGTGTGAATGTCGCACTCGACACCGTGGGCTTGTTTGAGTTCACGAGCCGCCTGAATGAGCTTTCCCTTCACGTCTGGGCGACGGCGTTGGAACGCGTCGAATGATTCCAACGGAGTAGGCTCGCCGGAAAGGAGCAAAGGCTCTTGGTTCACAGATAGCGAGCCTCCCGCGTGAATTGCTTGTTCAAGGCGGCTTCCACCTCGCGCACATTGTAGCGCACAAAGCGGTGTCCTATCTTCACGCACGGAATCAATCGCTTCGTCCGCATCTTCCGAAGCCAGCGCTCCGAGGGGCGGCTTCGCGGGTCGGGGAAAAGGGCTTCGAGAAGCCCCGTATCATCCACAAGGCCAGAGCGGAGAGCTTCGGGCCGGGTTCCTGTCTCTTTGTTCGTTTCTCGTGCCATAGGTAAGCACGAGCATGTCAAATTGTGCCGCTAACGCGATGGAGTCACCCGCCTCTATCTGGGCAGGTTCACGGAGCGCCGCTAAGCTCGCCGGATAACGGCGGGTGAATCACTTGCGGGGAGGCGCATCTTCGGGAAGCCGCACCATCGCTTGAGCACGCAGTTTCCATGCTTCGGCAAGACGTTTCCAAAGGACGATTTCAGCCCGTTTTGATGTGGGCGGCGGCATTCCAAGATTGGCGTATTTTCCGCCCTTCATGAAGGCGGGATGCGCCGCTGGATTGCCGTCTGTTGCATCTTCGAGAACTTCGCGAGATACCGCATTCCAATCCTTCACACTTGCAAGAGAGAGCGGGGGAAGATTTGCCATTCGGATCACGAGCGGGTGAAAGTAGTAATGAGGGTCGTCAGCTCCCACGGCCTTCCAAAAACGCTTCCTTTGAGTTCGATAGCCTTCGATGTGTCCGTGAAGTGCATCCGCGAGCGCATGGTGGGCGCTTCGAATACTATGGACTTTTCCTTTTGCTGTTTCTTTTGCGGAGAGAGGAAAGGGGAAATAATCTCCCAGATTCAGCTCTCGGCAAAGCTTCTGCATTTCATCGCGAACCTCAGGTGATCTCGACAACCACCCCGGCATCTCCGGCCATCTTCTCACGCGAGGCATGATGCCAGGCGATTTCTTGCGTGCATGATACACAAATTCTTGAGTTAGCTTTCTTGCGAGGTCTGCAATCTGGCCTTGCGCTATTTCATCACCGTGAACCGCATAAACAAAGAGCCAATCAATAAGACAGTGAGCCGCATCGCTGGCCCCGATGATCTTATCTCTATGTTTTTCCTCCGGTGTTCGCTTTCCTAGATAGATGCATTCTCCTGCAATCAATTCGAAGGGAGTCTTCATTTTCTCAAACAACTCCGCAGATTCGCACGGTGCCGAAGGAAGTTCTTCGGCATCTCCGGGCAGCCTGAAACGATAGTAGCGAAAGAGAAAATGTTCTTCCTTCACACGCTCTTTGTGATTGTTCATCTTTGCCCTCATGCGGCCTTCCCTTTCTTGAACGGAATGATCTTCGCTTTCTCCGTTGCAGGCGGAAGCAGGTTCCAAAACCGCTTTGCCTGCTCGCCGCTTTTCTTCGCTGACGATTCGTAATGCTCCTTCACGATCTGTTCGCTATTGCCACCCTCCTTCGCCGCCTTCGCGAAGGAGTCGAAGCTCGCCACAAAGCAGGTGAACCACGAGTGACGGCACACGTCATGCGTGAGCCAGCAAGGGAATTGTCTTGTAGGTTTGGGAGTTCTCACGGCTGGCTTCCTCAATGTCGTAGTCGCGTTGCAGTCCGAGCCACAAATCCGGCGAAGTGCCCAAGGCACGCGCCAGACGCAAGGCGGTGTCCGCAGAAATGCCGCGCCGTCCTTTGATGATGTCTGTGATCCGGCTGTGCGGCAGTCCACAGGCGATGGCGAGCCGATACTGGCTGATGTCCAGCGGCTTGAGGAAGTCTTCCAGGAGCACTTCACCGGGGTGGATGTTCTTCAGGCGTTTCATGATGATCTAGTGGTAATCGACAATCTCCACGCCCTCCGCGTGATGGTCTGCCGTCCAGCGGAAGCAGATGCGCCATTGGTCATTCACGCGAATGCTCCACTGGCCTTTCCGGCTCCCCTTCAACGGCTCAAGACGGTTGGCGGGCGGGATGCGCAGGTCTTGCAGGGAGGCGGCGTTGTTCAGCAGTCGCAGCTTTCGCCGCGCCACGTCCTGAATGTCGGACGGAAGGCGGCGGCTTCGGATGCCCTGCCAGACTCGTTCTGTCTCCTCACACGAAAAACTGCGAATCACGGGACGATATTAACGAAAATCAGAAATAACGCAAGCGGCATGGCTCCGGCTCATGCGGCCTTCCCTTTCTTGAACGGAATGATCTTCGCCTCCTCCGTCGCAGGCGGAAGCAGGTTCCAAAACCGCTTGGCCTGCTCGCCGCGCTTCTTCGCTGGCGACTCGTAATGCTCCTTCACGATCTGTTCGCTATTGCCGCCCTCCTTCGCCGCCTTCGCGAAGGAGTCGAAACTCGCCACGAAGTAGGTGAACCATGAGTGACGGCACACGTCATGCGTGAGAGCGAGCTTCTTCCGAATGTTCTTCAAATCACGATCCGTGTTTTTCTCCGGGAGGATTTCTCCGGGGAAGGCCACGAGCCACTTTTGTAGATTCGGCTGAATCGTGATCGTGCGCTTGCGCCCCGTTTTCGTGATCTCCGCCGGGAGTTCGATCTCGCCGCAATCGAGGTCTATCAGTTCCTCCCGCTTCTCATGCCGCGCCAGCTTGTGCGCCTCCGCCGGTCGCAGTCCGGCGAAGAGAAGCAGTGCGAAGAACCGCGCATAAGCCCCGCCCTTGAACTCCGCAACGTGGGCCATGAGAGCTTCCGCCTGCTCCGGCGTGAGAACGTCCGGCTCCGGCCTTTGCTGGTGGACGAGCTTATGAGCATAGCGCGTCGTGTTCGTGACGGGATTTTCCGAGCACCAACGGCGCTTCTTGTCGGAGCACCACGCGAAGAAGGAACTCAAGTCCGCCCGATAGCCGTTCCAGGTCGAGAACTTCGCCCGATGAACGCCGTCCTTCGATCTCAGGCCGGAGAGGAAGGCTTCCACGTCGCCGGTGGAAATCTCGTGAACCATGCACTCCCGCTCCGCTTCTTCCGACTCCTTCAAGCGTGCCGCGATGAAGGCCGCGAACTGTGAGAGCGTGCGCTCAAGCTGATAAATGGAGCGCTCCCGCAGTCCTTCGCGCTCCTTGCCATCAAGGAACTTCTTCCGCGCCTCTGTGAGCGTGATTTCCGTCTCTGGCGCTTTGAAGTGACGGAGGAAGTATTCCACCACTTCATCAAGCGAATAGCGCCCACGAAGCCGCCGGAAGGCATTCTCCGCCTGTGCCATCTGCTCCGGCTCCAAATCGGTCGAGACGGCTTTCTTGAGTTCCTTCCGGTTCGCCACGCGCTCCACGTTCGCCGTGGCAAAGCTCCGTGCCTCTTCCTCGTCTTTGAACTTCCGTCGGATTCGCGAGCCGTGCCCGTCGTGCCCTTCCACCATGAAGTAGGTGTAATCGTAGCCGTGATCCTTGGCCGCGATCTTCTTCAGCTTGAGCACCCCGAAATCCTTCAGGAGGATCGTTCGTGGCTCCTTCTTTGAGCGTTTGGTTCGTGCCATATCGTGCCTTTCTGGTGTCCGAATAAGCGCCCCAAATGGCACGAGTTTCCAATTTCCCTTGTAAATAAAGGCATGTCCACAGTTTCACAAACGGAAGGTTGTAGGTTCAAATCCTACTCCCGCAACCAATTTCAAAGCCATGTAATTCAATGAATTACATGGCTTTTTTGTTGATTGGTTTTCGAACCACGGAAAATCGGTCCAAGGGCATGAAATTGGCCCCCAATGGTCACGAGTTCTGAGGGAGAAACGAGGCATTGGGAAGCTTCCAGAAAACGTGTGCCCAAATCAGCAGTGGAATCGTCTCTGGAGCCGCAGTGTTTTCATGGCACGACGCATAAAGGGAGACAAGGAACGGTTGGTTCAGCACAAATGGATCCGCTCCATTTCTTCTGCCCTCATTTGTCATTCGACATTCTTCATTCATCATCCGGCTACCAATGTTTGAATGGGAGGAAAACGTCTTCCTCGGCCTCAAGGCGCTCTACAAACGCCTCGTCGAGTCTCCGCGCGAACGCGCGGCGGCGGCGGTGCGCGTGGAGCTCGCGCCGCAGCGGCAGCGGCTCTTTTTGCTCGCCAACATGTTCGCGGAAAAGTCCGTGAACATCCTCGAAACACCGAACCGCGTGCTCTGCGATCACGAGCGCGTCTTCCTGCCGCCAGAGTTTTCGCTCGCCAGCACCACGGAGGCCAACGAGGCGCTTTTCCTGCTCAAGACCCTGCTTGCCGCGCTCGCCATCCGTCACCGCATTGCGGATCCGCGACAGCTCCTTGCTGCATCTCCGGCCTTGGAGGCCCGCATCAGCGCCTTGCAGCCCTTTTTGGGTGAAACCGATTTTTGGAGCCTCGTCGGCCACGCGGATTTCTCGCGCGAAAACAGCGTCGAGACCGCCAAAACACTGCTCAATCCGCAGACCGCGCTCCAGCAGCCGGAGGCAGTCACCGAGATCGAAGGCAAGGGCCAGACCGATGTGAAAGTGAAGCTCGGCGACGACGACCAGCCCGTCGAATCCGAGATGCCCATCCACACCTTCGAGAAAGCGGAGACGCTGGAGGAATACAACGGCCTCGACCGCAAAACAGACGACGAGGACGAGCTCGAAGACCACGCCGAGGCGCTGCACAAGCTCGACATGAAGCACGTCGTGCGCACCCGCGAGCGACCGCGTTCCATCTACCGCAGCGACATCGTCATGAGCGGCCTCTCGCTCGAAATCGGCGGCGCGGACGACACCCCGCCGCCCGGCGGCATCCCTTATCCCGAGTGGGATTATCAAAAGCAGCGCCACAAGCCCGCCTGGTGCCATGTGCAGCCCCAGCGCGTCAGCGAAAGCGATCCCGCCTGGGCCAAAACCGCCGCCACAAAGCACCGCGCCGTCATTCTCGACCTGCGCAAAAAACTCGCCGCGCTCGCCACGCAGACCCAGCGCGCAAAACGCCAGCCGCACGGCCCGGAGATCGACCTCGACGCCGCCATCGCCGCACGGGTGGCCTTGCGCAGCGGTCACGGTCCGGACGAGCGCCTCTACATCCATCGCCAGCGCCGCCTGCACGATGTCGCCGCCGTCATTCTCATGGATCAGAGCTTCTCCACCGACTCCTGGGTGGATGACGCGCGCGTGCTCGACACCATCCGCGAATGCCTGCTCTGCGTGGGCGAGGTGCTGGAGGAGTTCATCGAAACCTTCGCCGTGGCCGGTTTCAGCTCCGACACCCGCCGCCAGTGCGGCTTTCACCTCATCAAAGACTTCCGCGAGCCGTGGCACGGCACGCGCGCACGGCTCGGCAGCCTCCAGGCGCAGGGCTACACGCGCATCGGCCCCGCGCTGCGCCACGCGCAGGAGTTGCTCATGCGCCAGAGCGCGGAGAAAAAAGTCATCTTCCTGCTCACCGACGGCCGCCCCTGCGACTACGACCGCTACGAAGGCGAATACGGCATCCGCGATGTGAAAAAGGCCATCGAAACCGGTGCCCGCCACGGCATCACCACCCACGCCTTCGCCATCGAGAAACGCGCGCGCGAGCACTTCCCGCGCATGTTTGCCCGCCAGCACTACGACATCGTGCCCGACCCCCGCGCCCTGACCGCCAGCATGTGCGCGGCCTTTGCGCGTTTGAAACTGGCGCAGTGATCTGCACGAAAGGCGCAGTGCCTACGGCACACAGCATCCGGCGTGATCTTCTACCGCTCCTCGCAAACAGGCTTTTAAAAAACTGGTTTGAAGTAGCCGAGGTAGGCAAGCACGGCACCGACGACGATGGCGATCAGCACCACGACTTGTGCCGAGAGCACACGACGTTTGGCGAGCACGGGCAGAAAGCCGAGCACGAGCCAGAGGGCGATCTTGATCCAGACCCACACCGGCATCGCGCCCATGATTCCCATCTTGGCCAGCATGCCGAAACCTGACACGAGGCTGATGACCAGCCCGATGCCGTGCCACTTCATGGCTTTCCGTGCACCTTCGCTGGAGAGCAGGCCGCCGAAGCCGATGAAGACGAGAATGAGGCCGACGATGTGAAGGTAGTGGTAGGTCTGGAGGGACATGGAGCGTTTATGGCGCAGAGGCACCTCCTCGACAAGCACGAGGATGTGAAGTTTTTCTCTCGGATGCTGGGATCAACCTGCCGCTTCGACTTTCTGTCCGGCGAGCTTGGCAGTGCGTTCGGCGATCTCGATGTGGAACTGCTCGGGGCTGGGCGCGGCACCTTTCGTGCGGGTGCGGGAGAACCAGTCGGCAAAGATTTCACCGGGGAGCCGCTCCGCTTTGAAGGCTTCGAGATACACGCGCACCTTGCCGGGGATTTCTTCGCCGAGCACGGATTTGAATTCGAGGCCGGCGAGCGAATCGCCGCGGATGCTGCCGCCGACAAAGAGCGCATACTTGTTCGGCGCGCGGCCCACGAAACCGAAGTCGGCGTTGTAGGGACGGCCGCAACCGTTCGGGCAGCCGGTCATGCGGAAGAGGATGGGCTCATTTTCGAGACCGAGTTCGCGCAGCGTCTCGTCGATCTTGTCCATGAAGCCTGGCAGCACGCGCTCGGACTCGCTGAGGCTGAGGCCGCAGGTGGGCAGGGCTACGCAGGCGTGGGCGACTTTGCGCGCACGGGTGAAACCGGCCGCATCGACATGCACGACACCGTGCTTTGCCAGGATGGCATCGACGGCAGCTTTCTGCTCCGGCGCGACTTCGGCGATGATGAGGTTGGCGTTGGGCGTGACGATGTAGGGCAGGCCCAGCGTGGTGGCGATCTCCGCGAAGGCGCTGCGATACTGCGGCCCGTTGTCACGATTGGTGACGCGGCCCATGCTGACATAGACGCCGCAGTAGAGTTTGCCATCGCCCTGCTCGTGCCAGCCGAGGTTGTCTTCCACGGTGTCGAATTTCAATTCCTTCGGCGGAGAAATCTCCACGCCAGGCAGGCGGCGCACGACTTCGGCGTAGAAGGCGTCGAAGCCCATGTTGTGCACGGTGTATTTGAGGCGCGCGTTCTTGCGATCCGTGCGATTGCCAAAGTCACGCTGCACGGTGATGACTGCTTCGACAGCATCGGCCACATGCGCGCGCTTCACGTAGAAGAGCGGGCGGCCTAGATTGGGCCAGGTGGCGACTTGGCCGTGGCTCATGCCAAAACCACCGCCGACAGTGACGGTGCAGCCATCGATCCGACCGTCCACGACATTCACTGTCAGGCCCAGGTCGTGCGAATACACGTCCACGTCATTCGATGGCGGGATCGCGATGCCGATCTTGAATTTGCGCGGCAGATACACCTTGCCGTAGATGGGATCATCGCCTTCCGGAGCCTTTGTCAGCTCACGCACAGCGGGATTCACTTCGGGAGCATCGGCCCAATGCAGGTCCAGCTTTTCGCCATCGAGCCACACATCGGTGTAAGCACTGTGCCTCCAGAGGAAGCGGCGGCTGAGGCCCTCCACCAGTTGCTGCACATCCGCATGCACGGCGTCCTTGATCGGCGCGGCGGGCCCCATGGTGTTGCGCACCACGTCGCCGCAGGCACCCACAGTGCACATGCCGCTGTGGCAGATGCTGCTGATGACTTCCTTGACGTTGTTTTTCAGCACCCCGTGGAGCTGGATGCCCTGACGATTGGTCAGGCGGATGCTGCCCATGGCCTTCGCGCAGAGTTGGTCATGGATCAGCCATTGCTCGGCAGAGACGCGACCGCCGGGCATCTTGCTGCGGATCATGAAGCTCCAAGCCTTGTCCTTTTTCTCTTTGACCAACTGAGCGCGCAGGTCGCGGTCATCTTGCTGATAGGAGCCATGGTGCTTCATCAGCATGCTGCTCTCCTCGGGAATGTTCGGCGTGCTGGTATCCGCGAAATTTTCAGCGAGCTGGCCGCGGAGGCCTTGGGAGGCGAGTTTGACGTCTTCGACAGTGGCTTTGGACATGGAAGTGGGGGAATGGGGCGGCGAGAGTCGCCGAGATCAGTAGGAAAGCAAGTTGCGGGCCACATATTCCACGTATTGTCCATCTGTAAAGTAGATAATTTGCCAGCCCCCTATTTTCATTCCCCCGTGCTCGAGCGCCTCCCTAACTCCCATTGTCTCGCTGGCTTTGGCGACGGGCAGCGGCTGAAAAAATTATGCTAGGCAAATCTGCGTTTTGATCGTTTGCTCAGCCACCCACATGATTCAACGCCACCTCTTCGCCTTCTTCATCTTCGCCATCGGCACCGCTTCCGCCGTTGACTACAAAACCCAGGTCGCACCGATCTTCCGCAACAAGTGCTACGCCTGTCACAGCGAAGCTCGCAACAAGATCAAAGGCAAGGTCGCACTCGACGATCACCGCATTACAGAAACCATCGGTGAAGGAAAACACATCATCCCCGGCGAGGCGATGAAAAGCACGATGTACATCAACTGCACTCTTCCTGATGACGAGGCCGATGTGATGCCCCCGGATGGAAAAAATCGCCTCACACAAGCAGAGCTCGATGTCCTTAAAGCCTGGATCAGCGAAGGAGCCAGCCTCACCGGTGGCGGCGCTCCTGCGGCTGCGCCTGCTGCTCCTGCTGCCGGTGGTGCCATGAAGTGGACCAGCAACGACGGCAAAGTGATCGAGGCCGAGTTCATGGGTCTTCAGGGAGATGGCGTGCTTTTGAAGCTGCCTTCCACGGGTGTGACGCACATCGTCCCGCTCACACGGCTCTCTCCTGAAAGCCAAGCGCAAGCAAAAGCCGCAGCGAAGTAACACGCCTCCAGCTCTCTCTGCCTTCCGCCACGGCTGAAACCCGTGGCGGAATTTTTTTTGCCCGTGTCGGTAACACTTTTTTGCCGCTGGTTCTTCTCCCTGGTGAACGGCTCACCATCCAACCCCCTGAGCTGTCATTCACCAAACAAACACCATGAAAACAAACCCCATCCTTCTCTTCTCCACGGTGCTGTTCATCAGCACCTCCATCCTGAGCGCCAATGACAATTTGTGCGCAGGCGCCGATGACGATCAATTCTTTGACGATGCCTCTCTCTGCGGCGGTGCGGATGATGATCAGTTCCAGCCGATCGAACACGGCCTCGTCTCCGATACCCTGGGAGTTGCTGCTACGACAGTGCAGCCCCCCGTCCTGCAAGGCATCACTTCGGATCCGCTGGGCATTCGTCCTCCGCTCGCTGCTCCGATCACAGCTCCAAACGCCGACAGTATCATGGCAATGTGGAGCCAGCTTGTGGGCACCAATCCTCCTGCCATCTGTGGCGGTAACGGCAATGATTCTCTTGTGCCCGCTGTGCTGGCCATCTGTGGTGGCAATGGCAATGACTCACTCAATCCGGTGCCGTTGTCTGATCAGGTCATTCTCGCTCTGCTTGCAGGCGACTCCTTGACCGGTGACTCGATGGACGATGACGACCTCGTGGGTGGCGATACAGCAGGTCAAAGTGCAGTCGATCCTGACAACTGACCTCATGCTCCAGTGACCAGCCTGCCGACTCACGTCGGCAGGCCTTTTCGTTCTCATCGGCTTTCGTTCACATGGCATGACGACAGGTCGCACTCCTTCACGGCCAATCGCTAGTTTGTTTCCCAACTCACCTCCTCAGTACCATGACTCTCACCATCGCATCTGCGTTTACGGACTTGACCCCTTCGCGTCATCCAGTCCAAAGTCATCGTGCCGTGACCTCCTCCGAATCCCAGGTCAAAGCTGACACGCCAACCGAAGCTGCCGGATTCTTTCCGGCCACGCCATGGTCGCAGCTCGTGCGACTTCGAGGCGACGATGCCCACGCGCAAGCGGCACTCGGCCGTGTGTGCAAGCTCTACTGGTATCCCGTGTATGCGCACATCCGTGGTCGTGGGTATTCGCCACATGATGCCGAGGATCACACCCAAGGTTTTTTCACGCGTCTTCTGGAGCGCGGCGATCTCGCTGAGGTGGATCAGAAAAACGGCCGCCTACGCAGCTTCATCCTCGCCGCAGTCAAAAACTATCTTCAGCATGCGTGGCGGCACGATCAGGCACTGAAACGCGGTGGGGGTCGCGAGCATGTGGATCTTGATGTGATGCTCGCCGAGGATCGCCTCTCACGGGAGATGGCAGACAACGATGATCCTGAGCATCAGTTCGAACAACGCTGGGCCGTCGCCTTGCTCGAAAATGTGCTGAGAGAACTCGAAGCTGAATACCAGCGCAGTGGACGCGGCGATGCCTTTGCGGCACTGAGTGGATTCCTCTCGTGGAAAGCCGAACCGCCGAGCCATGAAGAGGCCGCGAAAAAACTCGGCATCAATGAGCAGGCCACGCGCGTCGCCGTGCATCGTTTGCGCAAGCGTTACCGCGATCTCCTGCAAAAGCACATCGCGGCCACGGTCGAAAACGAATCAGAAATCGATGCGGAACTCGATCATTTGCTGCAAATATTCAGCGCCCATTAACGCGGCGAACAAGCCATGCCATCCTGTCCCGAATGTGGTCGCATCCTGCCTGCCGCAGGCTTCTGTCCGCATTGCTTGCTGAAGGGCGGATTGGAAATGCCCGAGGTGGAAACCTCCGCATTTCAGGCCGTGCAAGCTGCGCCGGAAATCGCTGCCGAAGGACTTGAGTCGAGTCTCATGGGCCGCTACCAGCTCGGCGCAAAATTGGGTGAAGGCGGCTTTGGCTTTGTTTTTGAAGCCACGCAAACACAGCCCATTCGTCGCGAAGTCGCGGTGAAAGTGCTCAAAGCGGGCATGAACGCCGCGCAGGTAATCGCCCGCTTTGAGATGGAGCGGCAGGCGCTCGCGCTCATGAATCATCCTGGCATCGCGCGAGTGCTCGATGCAGGTGAAACCCAGGATGGCCGCCCCTTCTTTGTGATGGAGCGCGTGCACGGCGTTCCAGTGACGCAATTTGTGCGCGAACAAAATCCGCCACTCATCGCGCGCCTGCATCTTTTCATGGAAATCTGCGATGCCGTGCATCATGCACACACCAAGGGCGTCATTCATCGCGATCTGAAACCGTCGAACATTCTCGTCACGGTTGCTGGCGGGAATCCTCATGTGAAAGTCATCGACTTCGGTCTCGCGAAGGCCCTCGACACACGCCTCACGCGCCGCACGATCTACACTCTGCACGATCAGATCATCGGCACGCCCGGCTACATCAGCCCCGAGCAGGTGGAGCACGGTGCCGAAGTCGCCGATGTGCGCGGCGATGTGTATGCCCTCGGCGCGCTGCTCTATGAAATGCTCACGGATGTCGCCGTCGTTGATCAAAAATCACTCGCTGGCAAATCGCTGCATGAAGCACTGCGGGAGGCGACGACACGCCGCTTGATCCCACCCTCGCAGCATCAGCCGCGTCTGCGCGGCGATCTCGAATGCATCATCCTCAAAACGCTCGCTCCAGAGCCGGATCGCCGCTACGCCAGTGCCGACGCACTGGCCCAGGACATTCTGCGTTATCTCAATGACCAACCCGTGCTGGCGCATCCGGCATCCCCCAGATACACGCTGGGAAAATTTGCGAAAAGACATCGCCGCGCCGCAGTCGTCGCGCTGGGTTTCATGCTCGCCATCTTTGCGGCTGCGGGTGCGGGCATCCTGCATTTCATGCAGCAGCATCACGAGCAGCAAATGGTCGAGGCGCATCACGAGGAAATTTTGCTCGGCCAGAGCTGGAAGGATTTTCAAACCGCGCGCCTCATCAGTGAGCACGGACGTCATAGCGACACGATCGCCTTTCTTTGCTCATCGCTGCGCGCCAATCCTGAAAACGAAATTGCTTCCACATATCTCTGCTCGCTGATGGCTCAGAACGCTATCGGCTTCCGCCTCGCCGGAGATCTGCGTGTGGAGCAAGGTTGGGATGCCTTGGTTGGCATCGCTGCCAGCTCTGCGCGCCGACGCATCGCCGCGGTCTTTCAAAGCAGCAAGCAAGACCGCCCCGATCTCATCGCTCGCTGGGATGTGGAGGGCACATGGCGCCCGCAGAAACTCATTCTGCCTTCCGGCCCTCGTGTGAGCATCGCCATTGCATCACCGGACGACGAATTTCTGCTGCTTGGTTTCAACGATGGCTCGCTGGCGCGCTACGACCTCCGCGATGGTGGCTTTGTGCCATTCGCGGAGAAGATGAAGGGAGACATCACGGCGTTTGCATTTGCGGCTGACTCAAACTTCGCGCTGGCAGGCACTGCGAAGGGGGAAGTCCGTTTGTGGAATGTAGCGACTCAGCAGCCCGCTGCTCCGACCATTGCACTACAGGGAAACATCACCCATCTCGCGCTCTCGGCAGATGCCAAGCATGCTCTCGCGCTGCAACAGGCCGCACTCATCTCACTGCTCCCACGAACTGGAACGATGGCAGCTCCTCCATTGGCGATGCCGCAGGAGGGAGTCACCCAGATCGCCATGAATCCGCAAGGGACACTCGCGGCGGTGGGCTTGTCCAATGGTCATGTCATCTCCCACCGCGTGCCTGATTTGCAGCCCATGAGTGCGCCGCTAACCTTGATGGGATCTGTAAGCACGCTCCACTTCAATGACAGTGGCACCACGCTCGCCGCTGGTGATTCCCACGGTTACGTGAATGTCTGGCACATGCCCGAAGCACGCATCACGAGTGTCGGCACGCTTCTTCGTGGCCCCGTGCATTCCGTCCGGCCACTGGCTGCGCGCGGCCTCGTGTTGATCATCGGCACTCAGGGTGAAATCCGACTCTGGCATCCCACCGCAGGCACACGGAGAGGGCATCAAGGTCGTCAGCAGATCAGTCATGCGACATCCAGCCGAGAAGGCACGCTTGTGGTCATGGCACAGGCCAAAGGGCCCACGCTCGAAGCGTGGGAACAGCACCCTGGTGTCATCACACCGCAACCCTGCGTGAAACCTCCCGAAAAAAGTGCCGGGCTCGTCGCCTCATTATCCGCTCCCGGCGGGGCTCCACTCACACTCATCGCACGCGATCGCACCTATCGCAGTGATTCGACCAATCGCCTGGAGATCAAAGATGCTGCGACGGGGCACCTCGTCTGTGCACCCCTGTTTCATGATAATCTCGTCTCCCACGCTGCGCTCACACCAGATCAAACCATGCTGCTCACCATCACGGTGGAAGGCACGCATCGCGTTTGGGATGCACACAGCGGAGAGCCCCTGCAACCACCGCTCAAGTGCGGCGAGCGCGCTTCCACCGTGCGCGTCCTCGCTCATGGGACGAGCTATGCCTACAAAAGCGATGATGGTGAATGGCTCGAACTCCCATTTCCGGTGAAGCCGGGCGTGCTGCCTGCGTGGTTCCTCGATTTCGCCGAAGCTCGCGCCACCAAGCGCCTCCTGCCCAATGGCTCCACGGAATGGGTGCGTCACGAGAAACAAAACGAAATCGTCACTGCACATGCCAACGACACGAGCTATCCAGCCATCCTCGCCCGCTGGCTCATGGCCGCGCCGAAAGAGCGTGCGCCGTGGCCAAGTCCACCCGCGCCGTGACATCATGGATCACTGCTTGGCATCCTGAGGCGGTCGCTTTTCAAACACCTGCCGCATCTCATTGATTCCGCCCAGCGTGAGCACCACCTCATACTCAAACACGAGCCCCGGTTTCAGCGCGAAAGTCTGGATCGGTGCGAGGTAGCTGCAATCACCCGCATTGCCAGCACGCACGCGGTAACAGGTCAGCTCCTGCGTGTGGGGGATGAACAGACCGATGCCGCGATCGTTGGAATCCACCCAGGCACACCACGGCTCGCCGATTTTGCCATACTCGTTCGGAAAGCCGGGATGTCTGCGCGTGAGCTTCTGCTCGGCATTGACATAGACCAGCGTGTCGAGCTTTGGCGTCACAAACAGAGCAGGCAGTTCCTGATGGCGCGGCTTGTGTTCCTTATCGCCATGCCAGTTCACTTTGAACTTCAATCGCGCCAGTTTGCCATCGAGCCGCAGCCACTCCTCCATCACACACTCAGGGGTGAATGCTCCGGTGGCCCAGTGACGCGGCCTAGTCTTTGCATACAGACTCGCAGCGTCCGCTTTCCACGCCAGCACTTCTGCCGGTGTGTTTTGCCAACTTCCACCCTGCACGGGATTGTAGCGCCATGGTTTGCCATTCCATTGGCTGCCGTCCTCATCACCATAATACGACTGCTGCAGGTAGCGTCCCACATCGTAAGCGTTGAGCAGGTTATCCTGCGAACCCGATTCCGAAAACCAACCGATGCACGCGCCAGCACGGAGGTTCACTCCTATCCGAATCTGCCCATTATCGAGATAACGCCAGTCCTCCGACGCCTGGAGAGACGGCACGCACAGCAGCAGGAAGATGAAACATTTCGGCGGCACGGTTGCACCGTGACGGCATCTCGCCAAATGCGCAAGCATGCCCGCGACCGCTCGCCGCCTCCACACTTTCACCGAATCCGTCATCCGCGCGATGACGCGACTCTCGAACCAACACGGTGCGATCAATCTCTCACAGGGCTTCCCTGATTTCGATCCGCCGGAGGAATTGCTCTCTGCGCTGGAGCGTGCGACACGCGGCCCGTTTCATCAATATGCGGTCACTTGGGGCGCTCCGCGATTCCGCCAGGCACTGGCGCAGAAGATCACGCGCTTTTCCGGCACGCCGGTCGATCACGATCAAAACCTTGTCGTCACCTGCGGCAGCACGGAGGCCATGATGTGCGCCATGATGACCTGCTGCGAGCCCGGAGACAAAGTCATCGTCTTCTCGCCCTTCTACGAGAACTACGGCGCGGACGCCATCCTCTCCGGCGCGCAGCCGATCTACGTGCCGCTGCATCCGCCGCAATTCGGTTTCGATCCTGATGATCTCGCTCGCGCCTTTGCCCAGGGCGCAAAGGCCATCATCGTCTGCAATCCCTCGAATCCCACTGGCAAGGTCTTCACGCGCGCCGAGTTGCAGCTCATCCTCGACCTTGCAGAGAAACACGACGCCTTCGTCATCACCGACGAGCCTTACGAGCACATCGTCTATGCGCCGCATGAGCATGTCTATATGCACGCGCTTTCCGGCGCTGCGGAGCGCGTGATCGTGTGCAATTCGCTCTCCAAAACCTACTCCATCACCGGTTGGCGGCTCGGTTATGTGCAGGCCGCGCCGCACATCATCGCGCAGGCGCGCAAGGTGCATGACTTTCTCACCGTCGGTGCTGCCGCGCCCTTGCAGGAGGCCGCCATCGCCGGACTGGAGCTGCCGGACAGCTACTACCACGGCCTGCGCGATCTCTACACACGCAAGCGCGATGTGTTCCTCAATCATCTTCGCGCCACCGGCCTGCCCTTCACCGAACCACACGGCGCGTATTACGTCTTGATGGACATTTCATCGCTCGGCTTCGCCACCGACACCGAGGCCGCCGAATGGTTCGTGCGCGAGATCGGCGTCGCCGGCGTCCCCGGCTCCAGCTTCTTCCGCGAACCCGAACACCGCTTCATCCGCTTCCACTTCGCGAAGAAGGAGGAGACGCTGAACGCTGCTGGAGAAAAGCTCAAGACCGCGCGGCGCGGACGATGAGATCAAGATGGCGCAAACCATTCAAGCGTCTGCTCAGTGTATAAATGGACTGGTGTATAAAGGTGTATAAAGGGACAGACACTTTGTCCCGCGACACTTTGTCCCGCTCCTTTGTCCCGAGAGGCGCCAGAAGCGCCTGGAGCAAGCGCGGGAGGCGGTGAAAAAGGCAGGGGGAGTGTTGCCGAAAACGCTGGAGATGGTGCGTCGCAGCACCCAGCACTCCGTGAAGTTCATCCGCTGGGTAGCAATCCCGTCTCTGGCAATCCGACCCTTGGAAACTCGCCTGCGCCGCCCTGGCGACCCTCTACGCCCGATTGTGAGCGTGGTATATTGGACACCGTTGGCCCTTTCGGCTTAGTTTGGTTCGCATTCCCCTGCGCACGCGAGCAGCACTGTTCGCGCAATTCGGCACCATCTATTGAGCATTGTTATGCTGCGGGTTCTCATTATCACACTGATTTTCACGCTCATCAGCCATGCTGATGAGGTGGTGATCGTCGACCTCAATAAGCCGGACACATACCGTGCAATATTTGATGCGGGACTCAGGCCAAGAAGGGCATTCAGCGGAGGAATGGGCGATCTCTTGGAAATTCGCCCAGCAAAAACAATTGGCTTTCAGATTGGCGAAAAACATTTTCCATCGGTTCGGGCTATTTGGGAGTTTAGTATTGCTAACAACGATCAGATTAACGTCATCCGTGGGGTAGTGGACGAGGCTTGGACAAAGGCCGAGGCGTATGAAAAGACGCGGGAACTTGAGTCTGCCTTGGGAGGTGATGTGACACGGCTCAAGCAGTGGATCGATTCCTATCCAAGCCCGTCAGAAAGTGGAGACTTGTGGGGACGAAGGTGGCGGAGCGCGGATGGCACACGCAGCGTCAAGTATTACTTCCGCCACACGATGCAAGACGCCAGGCCATTGACGATCTCAATCTCGATTGAGCTGCATTGGCCGGGTAGAAAGCGCGGCTTCCGGGAAACGCCGATCAAGCCTCCCGCCGGATACGAGCATGTGGACATCAGCTTTGACGAAACCTATGGCGGAACCGCCACCACGCCTTTGCCACCAGAGCCTAAAGCAACTGTCGCGCCTACCGGCCCACGTTCTCCATCTGAGGTCAGGGAGAAGGCTATCGAGCAACCCAATGGCCCGTCAGCCTCATCAACGCCGTGGTGTATAAAGGGACAGACACTTTGTCCAGCTGGAGAAAAGCTCAAGACCGCGCGGCGCGGACGATGAGATCAAGATGGCGCAAACCATTCAAGCGTCTGCTCAGTGTATCAAGGGACTGGTGTATAAAGATGTATAAAGGGACAGACACTTTGTCCCCTTCCGGTGCAGCGAAGGGTTAGGCATCACCATGCTCGACAAATGGCTCGCCATTCCATGGGACTGTATAAAGGGACAGACACTTTGTCCACCCAAGCTCAGCGACCCGGCGCACGGGACGCCACGATTGCAACCGCGACGCCCCCGCCGGGTTCGCTGCAGCGTATGGTTAGGCCGCGGTCGAAAACAAACTCTCAATCTCATGCTTGCCTCCAATCTTCGCTTTTTGCTGCGGTGTCAGTCCCCAATCGTTGGTGATACTGCAATCTGCTCCTCGCGACAGAAGCAATCTGACCGCCTCGACGTGCCCCTGACCGACAGCCTCGTGAATCGGAGTGTGGCCATACTCGCCGCGCGCATCGATTTCAGCACCAGCCTCAAGCAGCAGCGAGATCATGCGAGTGTCGCCTCGGATCGCCGCGACATGAAGTGGCGTGTCGCCAAACAAGCCTCGTGACGAGACGTCAACAGCGGTATCCGCGAACTGAACAAAATCAGGCAAGTCGCGAATCTCATCCAAAAAGCTCTGTAACTCTGCCGGCAGCATGGAGAGTGGCCTAACGTTTGAGCTCACCGGAGTGCGGAAGCGGGCGAAGCCCGCTGTAGCACTTCCGGTGCAGCGAAGGGTTAGGCATC
>JBDHQD010000008.1:0-217589 GCA_039806835.1 Prosthecobacter sp.
ACGAGTTCCGCTACGGACTCCGCAGCCCGTAGCGGAAAACGTGAGTTTTCCGACGCGCGTCCCCAGGCATCCGCCAGTGCTCCGGCGTCCAAGCCGGGAACTCTCACGAGTTCCGCTACGGACTCCGCAGCCCGTAGCGGAAAACATGAGTTTTCCGACGCGCGTCCCCAGGCATCCGCCAGCACGCCAGCACCCAAACCCGGAACTCTGACGAGTTCCGCTACGGACTCCGCAACCCGTAGCGGAAAACGTGAGTTTTCCGAAGGACGTCCCCAGGCATCCGCCAGCGCTCCAGCGTCCAAACCCGGAACTCTGACGAGTTCCGCTACGGGGACTTCCGCTACGGACTCCGCAGCCTCTTCTCCCAGTCTTCCGCCCGAGCTGGCCGCGCTCGATGCGCAGTTCCAGGCGCTGCAAAAAGAGCGCGTTACCGCGCCTTACGAAACGGGCTTGAGCAAGCTGAACAGCGGCTACCTCGGCGGCATCGACAAGGCCATCGCGAGTGAGAAAGCTGCCGGGAATCTCGATGCGATCCTGGCGTTGGAGGCGGAAAAGAAACTCATTGCTGGAGGGCGGACGCTCTCGTCTGCCGTCGTTCCCGGCACCGACGACGCAAAAACACCCGAATCACTCAAGAAACTGCGCGCCATCTGGCGTGGCGAGCACGCGAAGCTGCTCAGTGCCCGTGCCGCCGCGCTCAAGGCGTTGCTCGAACCGCTGGATAAACGCCTTGCTGCGATGGAGTCGGATTTGACCAAGGCTGATCGACTGGCCGATGCGAAGAAAGTGCGTGGGTATCGCGAGGTGCTCAGTAGCTCAGGCTTCCAGCCTGAGAGTCAGGCGGGCGTCTCGCCCGCTGAGGGACCGGGCGGAAAGCCCGGCACACCCCCAGCCGGGACGACTGTGCTACGCCCCACCGCTGCGCTCGCCCTCAAGGACGGCTTCACCAACAGCCTCGGCATGAAATTCCTCCCCGTGAAAAGCACCGACGTGCTCTTCTGCATCCACGAGACGCGGCGACAAGATTACGCAGCTTACGCTAATGAAGTCCCCGGTGTGGACGATCATTGGAAGAATCAGCAACGTAACGGCATCCCGTGTGGAGATAAAGACGATCACCCCGTGGTCGGGGTGAGCTGGGAGGAGGCGCAGAAGTTCTGCGAGTGGCTGAGCAAGAAAGAGGGTAAAACGTATCGACTGCCCACCGATGAGGAATGGAGCAACGCTGTGGGCCTCGGTCGAAAAGAAAAGCATGGCAAGGGCATCACACCCGAGATGCTGAATCAAAAAGAGCAGACCCTGTTTCCCTGGGAGGGCGACTTTCCTCCCCAAACGAAGGACAAGGCAGGGAACTACGCCGACGAGAGCTGGCATGAGAAACTCCCCACGCAGCCGTGGGTGGAGAAATATAGCGATGGCTATGCGACCACCTCACCGGTGATGAGTTTCGCGCCGAACAAGCTGGGCCTCTACGACATGGGAGGCAATGTGTGGGAATGGGTGGAAGACTGGTTCGATAACACCCAAAAAGAACGGACGCTGCGTGGCGCTCCGTTTACCCGCAGTGACCGCTCCGCCCTGCTCGCCTCCCGTCGCGATCACTTCGCGCCGGACACTCGCTACTACGACCGCGGCTTTCGCATCGTGCTGGTGACGCGGTGAGGGTGACTCTGCCGGACTTCTCGGCCCCTTAGCCTCCGAGATCGCTGAGTGATCCCGAAAGACAGCGTCCGACTGAGCTGTGAACAACATGGTTTTCGACCTTGACACCCCGATCAGACCTCCTACTATCGCGGCCCCTCCTTCCCAAGCGGGAAGTTTTTCGTACACGCAGCATTCAATGAAGACGTTTTCAGCCAAAGCCCAGGACCACAATCCCACATGGTGGGTGATCGACGCCAAGAACCAAATCCTCGGTGATGTGGCCGTCGCCGCCGCCAATCTCCTCCGCGGCAAGACCAAGCCCACTTTCACTCCGAATGTCGATACGGGAGATTTCGTGGTGGTTCTCAACGCCGCCGAAGTCCGCCTCAGCGGCAAGAAGGAGCAGCAGAAAATTTACACCTCGAAAGCAGGCTACGTCGGCAATCAGAAGGTGGAGAATGTGGAGCGTGTCCGCGCCCGCCGCCCAGAGCTGCTCATCGAGCGCGCGGTGAAGGGTATGGTGCCGCACAATCGCCTGGGCCGCGCCATCCTCGGCAAGCTCAAGATTTACAAAGGGGCTGAGCATCCGCATGAAGCCCAGAATCCCAAGTCGTTCGCCGTCGCGTAATTTTTTCCCCGCCCCATCGCATGAGCAAGCCCCTCCAAAACGCCACCGGACGCCGCAAGACCGCGATTGCCCGCGTCTATATCACCGAAGGTTCCGGCAGTATCACCATCAACGGTCGTGACTTTGAAGAGTACTTCCCGACGGTGGCGATGCAGAATCAAATCATCTTCCCGCTCTCTCTCACCAACTCCCGCCAGAGCTTTGACTTCAAAGTCAGCGCAAATGGCGGCGGTCAGAGCGGCCAAGTGGGCGCGGTGCGTTTGGGCATTGCCCGCGCGCTGATCCGTGTGAATCCTGAACTGCGTCCGTTGCTGAAGCAGAACGGACTGCTCACCCGCGACGCGCGTGCGAAAGAGCGTAAGAAGCCCGGTCGTCCTGGAGCACGCAAGCGCTTCCAGTTCTCCAAGCGCTGATGGTTTCATTGGCTGCATCCAAGTGTTGTTCTGCAAAGCCCCGCTCCGGCGGGGCTTTGTTTTTCTTGTCGCTCCCTTCGGCATTCCCTGCCACACTCGGCTCATGAGTTCAGGCCAGCTTCTTGTTTTCGGCGGCAGCGTCTTATGGATTCTGCTCTGCATGCGCTTTTGGCGTGCGATCGATCCCGAGCATCTCTGGCAGCGCCGCTGCATCGCCATCGCTGCCGGGCTGGGCGGAGGCATGGTGTACATCATCGGCACGCTGATGCTGCAGGTGCTCAAAGAGAAACCGGTGGAGGGTGCAGATCCTGCGGCGGTGCGCGTCCAATCAGGGACGGCGGCAGGCAAGCGCTGAGGGACGCGGCTTATTCGACGTCGCCAAAGCCTGAGCTGACCAATTCCTCGAGATCCGCCATCGCCGCTTCGGCGTCGCTGCCTTCGGTGATGATCTTGATCTTCTCGCCTCGCCCTGCGGCCAGCATCATGAGTCCCATGATGCTCTTGCCGTTGACGGGTTCGTCGTCTTTCTCCACCCACACGTCGCATTGATACTTGCTGGCACGTTTGACAAACTGGGCCGCCGGGCGGGCGTGCATTCCCATTTTGTTGCGGATGGTCAGCTCTTTTTCGATGCTCATGAGGGCGGCGTGTTAACCTAATTGATCATCCGACATCTTTTTCAACAACCTTTGGTCAAACTCGACCGCGCTGTTGTGCCCGAAGGCGCGCAGTTTGTAGTTCATGGCGGCCAGTTCGATGAGGCCGGCCACATCCCGCCCCGGCTCGACGGGGAGGGCGACGCGCTCCACGCGCATGCCCATGATTTCGCGCGTGTCCGTGCTCACGCCGACGCGTTCGAGATCTTCCGAGCGCGCCCCGCGCACCAGCTCGACGATGAAGTCGAGGCGCTTGCTTAGGCGCACCGCGCCGACGCCAAAGAGCGCTGCGACGTTGAGGATGCCGAGGCCGCGGATTTCGATCATGCCGCGCGTCATATCCGGTGCGGAGCCGACGATTTCCCGATCTTCGACGAGGCGCAGGCGCACGGCGTCGTCTGCCACGAGACTGCCGCCGCGTTGCAACAAGCCGATCACGCTTTCGCTTTTGCCGCTGCCGCTTTCCCCTTGGATCAGCACGCCGATCCCCTGCACATCCACCATGCAGCCATGCACGAGCATGGAGGGAGCGAAGGCGAACTCGAGCTTGATGGTCGCCGCGTTGAGGAACTTCATCGTCATCATGCTCGTCTGGAAGACGGAGATGCCCGCAGCACTGGCGATCTCGATCAGGTCTTCCCCCACGCGATGGCCGCGTGCGACGACGATGCAGGGAATGTCCCAGGAGCAGAGTTGACTGAAGCGCGCGGCGCGGATTCCCGGCTCCAGTCCTTCGAGAAACGAATGCTCCGAATTGCCAATGACCTGCACGCGCTTGTAGGCGAAGTAGGTGAAGAAGCCGGAGAGTGCGAGGCCGGGGCGATTGACGGAGGGCTCGTTGATTTTCCGCGAGAAGCCCACCTCGCTGCCGATGAGCTTGAGCTTGAGGGCCTTTTCGTTCAGATGGAAAAACTCCCCCACCGTGATCGAGGACGGGCGCTTGACTTTGGGCGGCGGAGGCATGCGCTGACATTACGCGAGCCGCTTCATCTGCGGCAACGAAAAACCAAGCTCGTGCTGGAAAACATCAGCGCACAGGCTACATACCCACCCCCATCCCGATGCCGCCCCCGCGTGGCGGTCGGTTCTTTCCCACTCTCATGCCCCGCGCCAAGCATCCCGCCTTTGATTCCGTGGAATCTGTCATCACAGATATCCGTGCTGGCCGCATGGTGATCGTGACCGACGACGAAGATCGTGAAAACGAAGGCGATCTCATCTGCGCAGCGGAAAAGATCACGCCGGAGATGGTGAACTTCATGGTGCGTCAGGGCGGCGGCATGCTGTGCGTGCCTGTCTCACTGGAGATCGCCCGGCGACTCAATCTCGCCAGCATGGTGCCGGAGAATCGCGAGGCTTTCCGCACGGACTTCACGGTGACGGTGGACGCGGCCAAGGGCATCACCACCGGCATCAGCACGGCAGATCGCACGCGCACGATCCGCTTGTTGGCCGATCCCAAAAGCGGTGCTGCCGACTTCGTGCAGCCGGGCCACATCAGCCCCCTGGTGGCAAAGCCGGGAGGCGTGCTGCGCCGCGCCGGCCACACCGAGGCTGCGGTCGATCTCGCACGGCTGGCAGGTCTGCGGGAGGCCGGGGTGCTCATCGAAGTGATGAATGCCGACGGCACCATGGCGCGGCTGCCGGATTTGCGGAAGTTTGCGAAGAAGCACGGACTCAAAATGTGCAGCATCGCCGACCTCATCGCGCATCGCCGCCTGAGTGAAAAGCTGGTGGAAAAAATCGAAGCCGTGGACATGCCCACCGACTTCGGCACCTTCAAACTGCATCTCTACAAGAGCTGCCTCGATGACGTGCATCACGTCGCACTGGTGATGGGAGACATCACGCCAGACGCGCCCACCCTCGTGCGTGTGCATAGCGAATGCCTCACTGGTGATGTGTTTTCATCCCGCCGCTGTGACTGCGGCAGCCAACTCCATTCCGCCATGCGGCACATCGCGCAGGAGGGAAAAGGGATCATCGTTTACATGCGCGGTCACGAAGGACGCGGCATCGGCCTGCACGGAAAAATTCTCGCCTACAAGCTGCAGGAGCAGGGCCTCGACACCGTCGAAGCCAATCTCAAACTCGGCTTCCCGATGGATCTGCGCGACTACGGCATCGGCGCGCAGATCATCTCCGATCTCGGTGTGCGGAAGATCAAACTCATGACCAATAATCCGCGCAAAGTCGTCGGCCTGGAAGGTCACCGGCTCGAAATCACCGAGCAGGTTCCCGTCAAATCGACCCCCAAACCCGAAAACGCCCGCTACCTCGAAACCAAGAAGCGGAAAATGGGTCACAAGCTCTGAATCATGTCCACGCACGCATCCAGTCGCCCTCGCCCTACTCAGGAGCCGATCAGCATCGCCATCGTCGCCTCGCTTTATAACAATCAATTCGTCCAAGGACTGCTCAATGCAGCCAAGGAGGAGATCGAGATCATTGCACCCAATGCGTCCATGGATGTGTACCGCGTTCCGGGAGCGTTTGAGATTCCCGTTTGCACGGAGCTCGTGCTGCGCGGCAGCGCGCCGGATGCGGTCATTGCCCTTGGCGTCATCATTCGGGGTTCGACGGAGCATGCGGACTTGGTGGGTGCCTCAGTCACTGACGCTTTGCAGCAGATGGCGGTGAAGCATTGCATCCCGGTCATCCATGAAGTGCTGCTGGTGGAGAATGAGGAGCAGGCTGAGGAGCGCTGCCTCGGGAACACCATCAACCGCGGCACCGAAGCGGCGCAGACCTGCGTCAAAATGATCAACCTGTTCGGCAAGATGAAGGCCACGTTCGCCGGCGAATCCATCGACCACGCTTAAACATCATGGGACGCCGCCGCGAAGGCCGTGAGGCCGCCATTCAGTTCCTCTTTGCCCGCGACATGCAGGGCACGGAAAAGCCCGAGTCTCCCGAGGTCTTCTGGACGTTGCACAGCGCCAAGTCATCCACCCGCGCCTTCGCCGAAAGCCTCATCCACGGCGTGCTGGAAAATCAGAGCGACATCGACGCGCGCATCGCCGCGCTGTTGCAGAACTTCCGCATCGAGCGCCTCGCCGCTGTGGATCGCAACGTCCTGCGTGTCGCAGCCTATGAGCTCATGCACTGCCCTGAAGTGCCCGCGCCAGTCATTCTGAACGAAGCCATCGACATCGCCAAAGCCCTCAGTGCCGGTGAATCCGGCTCCTTCGTCAACGGCGTGCTCGACAAACTGGCCAAAACATTGCGCAAGCCCGAGATCAAATCGAATCAGGGAACCTCTCAGGAGCGCTAAATCTCTTCGCATGGCCGGTTTCTTCAAATCTCTCTTTCAGCGCTTCACCAAGCCCGACATCGACTGGGATGATCTGGAAGCAGCTCTCATCGCGGGAGATCTCGGCCCGCGTCTCGCGCTTCAGATCATCGCGGATCTCAAATCACGCCAGCGCACCCTGCACGGTGCCGACATCGTGCAGGTGGCGCGTGAGCATGTGCGCAAAATTTTGCCGGAGAGCATCGCGCCGCTCGAACCGCTTCCCGACAGGCCCAACGTGTTGCTCATGGTGGGTGTGAACGGCACCGGCAAAACCACCAGCACCGCCAAACTTGCGCACATTCTCCACGGACGCGGCCACAAGGTCGTGCTCGCTGCGGCGGATACATTCCGCGCCGCCGCTGTCGAACAACTCACCGTCTGGGCGCAGCGCCTCCAAGTGCCACTCGCCAAAGGTCCGCCGAACTGTGATCCCGCCTCCGTCTGTTTTGACGGCTACGAGACAGCGCTCAAAACGCAGGCCGACTTCCTCATCTGCGACACCGCAGGCCGCCTCCACACGAAGCATAACCTGATGGAGGAGCTAAAAAAAATTCACCGCATCCTCGGGCGCAAAGATGCCAGCTCTCCGCATGAAGTGCTGCTCGTCGTCGATGCCACGACCGGCTCCAATGCGCTCCAGCAAGCGCGTGAATTCCACAAAATCATTCCTCTCACCGGCGTCATCGTCACCAAACTCGACGGCAGCGGTAAAGGCGGCGTGTTGGTCAACATTCAGCAGGAACTCGGCGTCCCCACCCGCTTCATCGGACTGGGTGAACGCGTGGAAGATTTCCAGCCCTTCGACGCGAAAAAGTTTGTGGATGAGCTGCTCTGAATTTTGCGGATGAAGTCAGGCCGTGGCGGTTGGCAGGGCAAAGAGGCGAGAGTTAGAGGTTAAGGCCGTGCTTTGCGCACCTCTTGAATGGATTTCTCGAAATGAGCCTTCCACACTCCCTGCAATTCTTCCGGTTTGGCTCGTTCGAGGGTTTTTAATGCGTCGTCATATTTTCCACGGCGTGTTTGAATGCGTGCAATGCCTTGCAGAGCGGTAAATTCATCAGCGCTGCCGAAACGTGTCTTTCCTTCGAGAAGAGCTTCGTATGCGAGGAGTGCGGCAGTGTCACTTTGCATGTTTTGCTCACGGTTTTGGGCGAGTGCGAGCAGGGTGGATGAGCGAGTGCGCGCATCACCGATCCACTCTAAAGCAGCACTGAGGTCAGCTTCAGCTCTGGCACCGTTTTGGATGATTGTGTAGGCACGTCCGCGCAAGTACAGTGCCTCGCCGCGTTGCCAGAATGGCCACTTTAAAAAATCTTCAGAGCCAAAGCGTTTTGTGATCTCCAGTGCCTGTTGCTTGGTCAGGAGATGACGCATCTGCGCGGTCTTTCTAACCGCCTCGATGGGGATTTGGTCGATGAAGGCCGCTGTTTTGTCATAGAGTGCTGCTTGCTCAAGTGCGGCTGATTTCTGAAAATCAGTGACTGTGGAGATGGCGGCGAGGGCGAGGAAAGGCGCAGGAGCGCGCTTCTGCAGAGCTTTACGGAAGCCGAGGGCGAAATCTGTGACGGCTGGGTCAGCCTCAAAGGAGTGCGAGCGACCGTCATAGAAATGCGCAAACTTCATCGGTTCATGAAAGTTTGCGGTGCCTGTTGGTGAGAGGGCACTGTATTCATGACCATCCTCACGGATGCGCTGTCGGCAAAGATTGATGTGCCAGGGTAGGCTCTGTGTAGGTTTGCGCCCGATGATCTGATGCAGAGGATCATTTTCATCACTGGTGACAGGCAGGCTGATTTCGACGGTCCAGTGGTCGTCTGCGATGCGTGTTGCGACTTTCGCATTGGCATCCCAGGTGAACCACTGACCGCGTGGCGCGCCGCGATCAAGGTCTGCGACATGCCCGGAGGGACTGATGGCGATAGAATAGTAGGAGTGCGTTTCGGTGGCGATCTCCACTTCGATGGCGTCGCCATGCCACAGTGCTTGATCATCATTGCGTATGGAGGTGGTGACAGGCTTCTCACCACGATGTTCGTCGCAACGGATGGCAAGGAGGAGATTGTTATCCTGCCAGCCGGCTTTGAAGGAGGTGCCGAATGTCGGAGCGCGTCCGGTTTGTAACTCATAAAAGCGTCCGCTGGCAGCCGTCGGGCATTTTTGCCAGTAGTAGTCGTCGTCGAGGTTGCCATCGATGATGACGCCTTTTGCATTACCGACAAGGCGCACGACTGGCACTGCGCCGCGCTTTTGTTCGAGCTGCCGGGCTTTCATGCGCAGGCCCTTGAGATAGTCGTCCACCAGTGCGAGGCGTTTGCCGAACACCGTCGAGGCATTCGTTTTGGCTTTTGCTTTCTCGAATAATGAGAGAGCCTCATCCGCCTTGGCTTTCTCATTTTCCATCTTGGCCCAGTTCGCTTCACAATATTGGAAGAAAGCCAGCATTTCACGCTCTGCAGGGCCATAAAAGAGCTGGCAGTACTCTCGCAACATCGCGTCAGCGTTGGCATTTTGTCCGTTCCAGTAGGCGCGTGCGGTGAAATAGACGAGGAAGTGATTGAAGCCGATGGCGACTCTATCGAAGTCTTGACGCACGGTGAGCCAGATGTCTTCGCCGTCACTGTGGCCCTTTGTGGCGTTTACACTGTCCACCAGGGAGTTTGCTGCATACGCTGGCAGATACCAGCCGCGGTCGGTGAAGGGATAGTTTTCAAAGATGAGCAGCGGCTGGGATGTTTTCTTTTCCCACGCAGCACGTAGGGAAGCGGGCGCGGCTTCGTCTTCGATTTTTAAACCACTTTTATGGATCGGACGCCTGCCACCGACGATGCACACCTGAATGTTGGGTTCCAGTTTATCGATCTTCAGAGGAGGCAGGGTGTAGGTGCCGTAGGCGCAGTTTAACACGCGGGCCTTTGGGTGTGTCTTGGCGAGCTCTTTTGCCACGCGGTTGACGAAATCCCACACATAGTCGCTGAGGAGGCCGCGCTCATTGCGCTCTGGAGAGTCCTTGCCACGGCATTGATTACACTGGCAGATGGATGTGTAGCCATCTGGGGGCATGATGGAAACAGTTTCGAAATGATAGGTGTCGAGCTGTGCACGTGCCCAGCGTAATGTCTCGCGGAATAATTCGCCGTTCGAGTAGCAAAGCTGGCACTTGGAGTCGCCAGAGCGGAAATCAGGCTTGCCGCCATAGATCGCGAACCACTCAGGGTGCCTTGCGAAGACGGGATCACGGTTCGTCATGGTTGCCATGCCGTGCGCGATTTGCAGGTGCTCGTCATTGCGCATACCGAGCCGCATGGCCCAAAGCGCGGTGTCGGCTCCGACGACGCCAAAGCGGAAGTTGAATTGTCGCAGGCGGAAGTCCGGGTGCACGGTTTCGTCGATCTTGGGTAACTCGATGTTCTTTAGTGCAGGCAACACTTCGCCGAGCTTGCCGGGCAAGTACCAGCGAGCGCCCAATTTGTGGAGGTAGCCGCATACAGCATTGAAACTGCCGCGTTCATCGAGCCCCCAAAGCTCAATGGTCTCTCCATCGAGAGGGAGCTTGATGCGGTTTTTATACAAACCAGTCATGGGCATGCCATATGGGGCGCCGACGATCTGCTCCCACTCGGCTTGTGCACGTGGGATGTCGCTATTGTTGCGTGCAAATGGCCCTACGGGGGAAAACTCACTATCGTCACCCACCAGTGCCAGCCAGTCGGCACCGCTGGCGATGCGATAGGCTCCATCCTTGAGACCCGCTGCTTTTATTGGGCAGAGCTGACTTGCTCCGATGAAAATTTTCGCCGCTGTCGCTGAAGGCTGCGTGACAATAGGCAAGCGTGCGCCGCTGATCTTTTCAATCTGCTGCCGAAATTCATGTGCGGCCACGCGAGTCGAGCGGGAAGGGTGTTCGGCAATAACAATTTCTGCACGCGGTTGACCATTCTCAACCAGGTAGCAGGCTGCGGAGGATGAAATGGTTGCGAGGCTAAGCAGGGCAGTAAGCGGGAGGCGCATGGTGCATGTCATTACGCAGGTGCCTTTGGATTTTGTCAGGCCGGACGGTCTTGGCGCGAGGTCAAATGTTCTCGCAACAGGCACACTCCCCGGTTGCAGCCTTGGCAGGTTTCGCCGAAATGGCGGCAGTATGTCCTCATTATGCATGTTTTCCTTCATCGCCACCGGAGTGTTGGCTGCGAGTGCTCTCGTGGCGCAAACACCGGGTGGTACGACGGCGGCGGCCATCCCTGCGGAGACCTCTGCGGCAAAGCCGGATTTGCCTACACTGCAAGAAGCTGCGCGTGCGGCCGAGTCGAAGCTGCCGACAACGGAAGTCAAACTGAAGACGTATTTTGACCTCGCTCCAGAGCAGCGGGTACGCTGGCAGGAATTTCTCCCGCAGACGCTCATCAAACTCACGCGCCGTGACTCCGTACAGATCGTCGTGTTGGGGGATGCTATTCTCGATGGAGTGAAGCCTGACGAGGATGGCGAAGATCCGCTGCTGCAAAGTTTTGCCGGAGTGTTTGCCAAGGCACTGGCCAACCAGTTTTATTACACGGGGGGCGTTCGGGTGCTCAGGCCGGATGCTCGCCCGAGAGAGAATGATAGCAGGGTTCTCGGGCCAGAAATTCTGCTCCAGCCTGTGCAGACGGAGAGCATCGTGTCAGCGCAAGCGGCGCTTTCGACGACGGGACTGCGAGGCAGACCGGATCTCGTGCTCGTTGCCTATGGTTTACAGGATGGCATGCGCGGAACATCTGCCGCTGACATGCTGACGGCGCTGCGCGGGCTTCAGGAGGCTACGCGTAAGCATCAGTTGGAGATGATCATTGCAGGTCCAGTGCCACAGGCCGCAGATCCGGAGGAGACGAGCCTCGCACTCACGGGCACTGCGAGCAGTGTGATGCGTGAGTTTGCCGCGTCGGAGAAGGTGCTCTTTGCTGATCTCGGAGATCTCTCGCGGCTGGTGGTGCCGCCGAGCGGCACGCAGGAGGCGCATCTGCTCTTTCCCGCGCTTGTGCAGCAGTATCAAAGTCGGCTGAACAGTGTGCCTGTCGGTGCGGTGGCGACACCGACAGCCGCCATGCACGAGACGATGGGGCGCATTCTTTTTCACGATGTGATGCAGGGTGCGCCACCAGTTGCGTGGCGTGTGAGTGCTCCCAGTGCTGTGCTGCGTGGGAAGGGGGCGTTGGATCTGGGATTTGAGATCACCAACCAACGACAGCAGGAGTTGGCCCTCACGGTGCTGCCGCTCGATCCGCCTGGCTATGATCTCAAAGAGACACAGGCAGAGATCAAACTCGCGGCGGGAGGGAAGCATAGCATGAAGGCTCTCTACACCGTGACAAACCCACGCTTTCTTCCGATCAAGGACGGCAAAGTGCGTTTGCCAGTGCTTGTCATCGCGGGAGCCGAGGCGCGCATCCATGATCTTGCCGCTCCTCTGAAGCCTTTCAGCGTGACATGGGGCGCGCGTGTTGGCTTCAATCAAGAAACAGAGTTTTCTCCTGATCTCGAAATCGAAAATAGTTCAGGAGTGAAACTTACTGGTTCCTGGGAGGCACAGTGGAACGGTCGTAAGCAGGGAGGCAAACTTGCGCTGGATGCCGATGGCTCAGAGGGCCTGCCAGTGAAACTTACTTTGCCCACAGACGACAAAGCGCCACGACGTCAACGATTGCCTTTGAGCCTCGCTGTGGAGGCCGGTGGTGTGCGTCAGGTTTTTGATCGCCATCTCGAGTTGGTGCGCAACTTTGGCCTCAAAGAAACGGTGCCGCTCACAGGCAGTGATGGACGAGAAAGCCCCGTCACTCTGCGCGTGGAGGCAGATGGCACGAAACTTTTTCTGACTCTCGATCTCACGGCGGTGCAGCTCGCGGATAATGAGAGCGGACGTGCTTTTGAGTTGTTACTCAACCTCGACGCACGCAGCTATGGCAAAAGACAGACTTCAGGCGCGACGGCGGCACTGCGCATCACGGGCAAGGCGGCTGACGGTGCCGCGCAGGTCGGTGAAATCGAGCCCTGGGCTTTTGGCACTGGCTACGCGGCGGTGTTTAAGCCGGATGAAATCACGGCTGTGCTGAGCAGTGCGGCCGCCGGCTCCCGCAGACTCACGATCACTCTGCCGAAGTCGTATCTCTATTTGCACGAGTGGGCACTGGGCAATGGCAACAGTCAGATGGGCATCAATGTTCGCTTCCATGGCGGCGGCTTGGCATGCTCTCTCACCCACGGAGTGCGGGAGGCGGATGATGCAGAAAGCCTTGCAGTGCTGGAGCTGACCGATAAGCCGACACGCCGCTGGACAGTGCGTGTGGAGTAATCAGAAATCAGCATGGCCGAAGAACGAGCGAGTAAAAAACTGTGGGATCGCGCTGCGTGGAGAGACGCGGCATTTTTCCTGACCTACCTGCGGCCACATGCCAATGTGTTCATCCCAGCCCTCATCGCGCTGGCGATCACCGGCGGCATGACAATCCTTTTCATCAAGGAACTGGCGGCGGTGGCTGGCAAGGGGATCGGCGGCGCTCATGGAGAGGCTTGGATGGCAGAACTTGACCGCAGCGTGTGGATCCTTGTTTCCATCGTGGCCGGGCAAGCCATTATCGCCTTCTTCCGCATCATGCTTTTTGCGAAGGCATCCGAGCGCGCGCTGTCAGCGCTGCGGCTGGACACCTTCAGTCGCATCATTCGTCTGCCGATGAGCGTGCTGAATCGCCGCCGCGTGGGGGAGCTGGCCTCGCGACTCGCCAATGATGTGGAGGCGATGCGCGAAACTCTGGTGGTGACGATCCCGATGCTCATCCGCCATTCGGTCATGCTGACGCTCTGCCTGGTGCTCATTTTGAGAATTTCGGTCAAGCTTTCGTTCTTCATGATTGGCACCATCCCGGTGGTGATCCTCATGGTTTCATTTTTTGGCTCGCGCATTCGGAGGCTCACACGACGTGCCCAGGATGAGCTGGCATCTTCCCAGGTCGTCGTGGACGAGGGATTGCAGAGCATTGTGAGCGTGAAAGCCTTTCGCAATGAGGCCTACGAAATTGCGCGTTACGGGAAAAATCTCAGTGGCTATCTGCACACGGTGATCCGTGCGGCGGTGCCACGTGCATCGTTCATCGCCTTCATCATCTTTGCCTTCAGTGTGGCACTGATCTGTGTGACGTGGTTTGCCATGCGCATGCTCAATGATGGTGGAATCGGGCGGGAGGAGTTGACACAGTTCGCCGGACTCAGTGGCATGATTGCTTCGTCATTCATGCAGTTCCCAGAACTCGTGGCCCAGCTCCAGCGCTCCCTCGGTGCCACCGAGCGTGTGCGCGAGATTCTGCACGATGAAACCGAGCCCACGGATGGTGAGATTCATGCCCGGGTGCGTTTTCGCGGTGAAATCGAGATGCACGATGTCAGTTTTGCCTATCCCACGCGGCCGGAGGCGGTGGTGTTGCGCGACTTTGATCTCAGTGCGAAGGCGGGACAGCGCATCGCGCTCGTCGGCCCCAGTGGTTCCGGCAAATCGACGAGCATTTCCCTGCTGTTTCGCTTTTACGATCCGACGAAAGGTGAAATCCGCATCGACGGTCAGCCGATACGCGACATGACGCTGACCACTCTACGGCGCAATCTGGCACTGGTACCCCAGGAGGTGCTTTTGTTTGGCGGCAGCATCAAAGAAAACATCGCCTACGGTAAACCGGATGCCACGGAGGAGGAAATCATCGGCGCTGCGAAAAAAGCGAATGCTCATGATTTCATCACGCGTCTGCCCGATGGTTATGAAACGGTTGTGGGAGATCGCGGCGCGCAGCTTTCTGGTGGTCAGCGGCAGCGCATCGCCATCGCGCGTGCCATTCTCGCAGACCCGGCCATTCTTGTGCTCGATGAAGCTACGAGCAGCCTCGATGCCGAGAGCGAACGCCTCGTGCAGGATGCGTTGGATAAGCTGATGGAGAATCGCACGAGCATCATCATCGCTCACCGCCTCAGCACGGTGCGGCGTTGCGATCAGATTCTTGTGATGAGTGGCGGCTCCATTCTGGAGCGCGGCACGCATGAGGAGTTGGTCGCAAAACCCGGCGGCCTCTACGGTTCACTGGCACGTCTGCAACTGGAGTAGGAATCAGTCTGCTGCGGGTTGAGAGAATGCGAGCGCGGCCATCTCACGGTAGTAGCCGCAGGAAGCGAGCAGGGCTGCATGGGTGCCGCTTGCCAGGATGCGCCCTTGATGCAGGACGTGGATTTCGTCGGCAGCCATGACGGTGCTGAGACGATGGGCAACGATGAGGCAGGTGCGATTGGCGCGAAGGCGAGTCAGTGCTTCTTGAATGAGCTGTTCGGATTTCACATCCACAGAGGAAGTCGCTTCATCGAGCAGCAAAATGGGGGCGTCTTTGAGAAAGGCACGCGCGAGCGCGATCCGCTGACGCTCCCCGCCGCTGAGCAAGGCTCCGCGTTCTCCGACTTCGGCATCGAGTTTTTCGGGGAGACGCAGGATGAAGTCTTCCGCGCTCGCAGCGCGCAGTGCCGCCCAGAGTTCGTCGTCGGTGGCACCGGGTTTGCCGAGAAGGAGATTTTCCCGCACGGTGCCGGTGAAGAGAAAGGGATCTTGAGTGACATAGGCGAGCGATTGGCGCAGCGAATGCTTGCTGATCTGCGTGAGAGGAACGCCATCGAGAGTGATGGCTCCATGCTGCACCTCGTAAAAGCGGACGAGAAGCTGGAAGAGAGTGCTCTTGCCCGATCCCGAAGGGCCGACGATGGCAATGGTCTGATGTGGTCGCGCACGGAAGGTGATGTCATGCAAGACGGGCTTGTCGGCACGGTAGGCGAAGGACACGGAGCGGAATTCGAGGTCGCCGCGAATGCTTTTCAATGGTGTGCCGGCGTCGAGAGCCTCTGCTTCTGATTCAGTGAGGATGGCGAAGACGCGCTTGGCGGCAGCGAGTCCGTTGACGAGGGTTTGGTTGACGCCGTGGAGGCGGGCGATGGGCTCGTAGAGAAATCCGACAAGCAGGATGAACTGCATCAACTGGCCGGTCGTCATGGCACCACGCACGCACCACCACGAACCAGCCATGAGCAGCAACACGAGACCGAGATTACCCAGAAGCGTCATGGATGGCGCGTAAAAGGCCCACGCGGCCATGAGGCGTGTCTGCCGTTCTTTGAGGCGATGACCAGCGGCGAGGAACTTCCACTGCCGCGTTTCTTCAGCGGTGTAGCTTTTGACCTGACGAATGCCGGAGAGGGTGTCGTGCAACACGGCATTGAGCGCACTGGTGGCTTCGCGCACGGCGGTGGCGCGTGGGGAAACCCAGCGGGAGTAGAGCCAGCCGCCCGCAGCGATGAGCGGCGTCGGAGCCAGGACGAGAAGGGCGAGTTTGGCATCCGCCACGAGCATGACGATGGCGGTGGCCAGTATTTGCAGCAGGGCGGTGACTCCCTGTTCGATGCCTTCCAAGATGACACGCTGCGTGGCAGGCACATCGTCCGCGATTTTGGTGAGAATGTCTCCCGTGCTCTGCTGATCGAACCAACGCGGTGGCAGCAGTGCGATCTTGTGATGCAGTTGCCCGCGCAAATCGGTGATCATGCGTTGCTCGAAGGCGCAATTTACCCGCGTGCGGAAGTAAAAGAGCGCTTCACGGAGCGTGAAGGCGAGGATGGCAAGGCCGCCAACCTGCCAGATAAGATCGGTTCGCCGCTGAGGGATGATTTCGTCGATGAACCAGCGCACCACGCTGGGAAAAACGAAAATGAGAGCGGTGCCTGCTGCGGCGAGCGCGAGTTGAAGCGTGGCGATGCGCCAGTGACCGCGTGCGAAGGCGAGGATCTGCCGCAGGGCGCGGCGGTTCGTCATAGGCTCTGGCGTTTCATCCATGCGGAGGCTAGACGAGCGAGCGCGGAGATGGATTCAAGTGGATGTGGCAGGGCGATGAGGCATCGACGCTCCTGAGTGCAAGCGGGGTGCTTGCGTCCTTTCCTCCACGCTTTGGCAGGTGGATGAATCAACCGACGAGATGAACCTGTGGCATTGGCACGAGGAACTTGCCACCACGAGCGAGGAATTCCTTCTCGCGAGTGAGGAACTCCGGCATGAAGTGCCAGGGCAGCACGAGGTAGTAGTCGGGCTTTGCGGCGCGGGATTCCTCCTCGGAGATGATTTTGATCTGTGTGCCGATGGTGTATTTGCCCCACTTGATCGGATTGCGATCGGCGATGGCGGGGACGAGTTCGGGCGTGACGTTGCAGTATTGCAGTGTGGTGCTGCCTTTGGTCGAGGCACCGTAGCCGTGGACGAGTTTGCCCTCGGCTTTTGCCTTTATGAGGAAGGCGGTGAGATCGGTGCGGATGCGCTCGATGTTGTCGCGGAAGACGGCGTAAGGCGCATCGGAGTCGAGTGCCATTTCGAATTCGCGGATGCGCAGCTCCTGAACGCGCGTGGCGGCTTCGGTGGAGGGTTTGACCTGCCCCGCATGCGCGACAACGAGGCGGAAGCTGCCGCCGTTCACGTCGTTGAGATGTACGTCGATAACTTCGAGTCCGTGATCGCCAAAGAGACGCTCCAGAACAGCGAGGGAGTAGTATTCGAGGTGCTCGTGACAAATGGTGTCGAAGCTGTTGATGTCGAGCATCGCTGGGAGGTAGCTTTGCTCCAGAATCCAGACGCCGTCGGTGGCGAGCACGCTGGCGATGTCCTGCACGAAGGCGTGCGGATTCTCCAGATCGTAGAACATGGAGATGCTGGTGATGACGCGGGCTTTCTCGGTGGCGTGGGCACTTTTGAAGGCGCGGGCACTGAAGAAGTCGTTCACGACTTGGAAGCCTTTGGCGCGCGCTTTGAGTGCCACGTCGGAGGGGTCGATGCCGAGGTGGCGCAATCCCTGTGTTTTGTAGCTGGAGAGGAGCGTGCCGTCGTTGCAGCCGATGTCGAGTACGATGTCGTTGGCCTTGAGTGTGACGGTCTGTTCCACGAGCTTGGTGATGCTCGTGAGATTGTCGATCATCGACTGATTGATGCCGGATTCGTAGTAGTAGCGGTGGTAGAGCACCTTTGGCGGCACGGAATGACGCATCTGCACGAGGCCGCAGGCGTTTTCATCGACCGAGGGGTCGCAGCGCACGAGATCGAGCGGGACTTTGCGTTTGATGAGCGCGCTGCCGTCTTCACTGGCGAGCACGCCGCCGATGAATTGATCTCCCAGGCTGACGACGGGCGTGAGGCTGCGGGAGCCGCAGATGCGACAGGTGTTGCGGGTGATGAGAACGGGGCGGAAAGCCTGGATAGCCATGCGCGTTCATTGGCATGATTGCGATGGCGTGTCCAGCCGGAGGTTAGGTTCTGGCCGTGGCGCGGTTTTCCAAGAACCAGCGATAGGTGAGCGACACTCCTTCATGGAAACCGGTTTGTGCTTTCCAACCGAGCTTTTCGAGGCGGCTGATGTCGAGCAGGCGGCGCGGGTTGCCATCGGGCTGCGAGGTGTCCCACCGGATCTCGCCTTGGTAGCCGACGATGTCGCGGATGGTCTCGGCGGCCTCGCGGATGCTGATTTCCCATCCACAGCCGATGTTGATGATGTCGGGGCTGCTGTAGTTATCGAGTAGGAAAGCACAGGCGGAAGCGAGGTCGTCCACAAACAGGAACTCACGCTTCGGGGTGCCGCTGCCCCAAAGCGTGACGGAGGGTGCGCCACTCTGCTTGGCTTCGTGGAAGCGGCGGATCAGTGAGGGCAGCACATGCGAGTGCTCGGGGTCAAAGTTGTCGAAGGGGCCGTAGAGGTTCGCCGGCATGCCGCAGATGAAATCGCGCCCGTATTGATGGCGGTAACCTTGGCAGAGTTTGATGCCGGCGATTTTCGCGACGCCGTAGGGGGCGTTGGTTTCCTCCATCGGCCCGGTGAGCAGGCTGTCCTCGCGAATGGGCATCTCTACGACCTTGGGATAGATGCAGGTGCTGCCGAGAAAGAGAACTTTCTGCGCATCATAACGATGAGCAGCGGAGAGGACGCAGTTTTGAATCTGCAGATTGTCGAGCAGGAAATCCACCGGCTGAGTGTAGCTGGCTTTGATGCCGCCGACTTTGGCTGCGGCGAGGATGACATGCGTGGGCCGTTCTGCCTGAAAGAAGGCGTCTGTGGCGTGCGGGTCGCGCAGGTCGAGTTCGGCGCGTGTGTGTGTGATGATCTGCCACTGAGGATGCTGTGTGTAATAGCGCAGCAGTGCGCGCCCAACGAGACCCTGATGACCGGTGATGAAAAGTTTTCCTCCGAGTGATGCCATGCCGCTGCATAGCGGGAGAGTGGGTGGTGTCCAGCGCGGCTTGCCATCTTCTGAGCAAGGAGCGCACAAGGCCTCACTGGATCTCGATGTGTTGTGGCAGGTTGGTGAGTGCTTGTTGCAGCGCGGCTTCGGTGCGGGCGTGGACGCGGAGCAAGGTGTCCCCGGCGTTGATGCGTGTTTGAGTTTTTGCGATCTGATCACAGCCGACAGCAAAATCGACAGGATCGCCTGCTTTGGCACGGCCAGCACCGAGTGCGAGCACTGCATGGCCAATGCCGCCTGCATCCACGCGCGTTAGCACGCCAGAATGAGATGCTTTCAAGTCTGCAATGAACGGCGCGCGATGCACGGTGGTGATTTTTTCGAGGGATTCGACGCAGCCGCCCTGGAGAGCGACCATGCGCTGAAACCGCTGCCAGGCATCACCGCGATGGAGCATTTTCTGTAAATCGACGCGGGGTGAGACGGCGACGGCGGAGGCGAGGTCGAGCACGATGTCCTCCAAATCCTGCGGCCCGCCGCCTTGCAGGCAGCGCACGCACTCGGCGACTTCGAGAGCATTGCCAGCCGATTCGCCGGTGGGTTCATTCATCGCGCTCAAACGCACGCTGGAGCGCACGCCGAGAGCGCGCCCGACGGTGATCATGCTTTGCGCGAGAGCATTCGCCTGCGTTTCGGTCTTCATGAACGCGCCTGAGCCGTATTTCACATCGAGCACGAGGCGGTCGAGTCCTTCGGCAAGTTTTTTGCTCATGATGCTGGCGGTGATGAGCGGGATGCTCGGCACGGTGCCAGTGACATCGCGCAGGGCGTAGAGTTTTTTATCCGCAGGGCAGATGCCCTTCGTCTGGCCGACCATGACGCAGCCGGCTTGATGGATGACGTGGCGGATCGCATCTTCACGGAGTTGAGTGCGGAAACCAGGAATGCTTTCGAGCTTATCGAGTGTGCCGCCGGTGATGCCGAGGCCGCGCCCGGAAATCATGGGCACCCAGACGCCATCGCAGGCGAGCAGAGGTGCGAGCACGAGGGAAGTTTTGTCTCCGATGCCGCCGGTGCTGTGTTTGTCCACGCGCATGGGGTCGTTTTCACTCCAAGTGAGCGTCGCACCGCTGTGCAGCATGGCCTCCGTCAAGGCGGTGGTTTCTTCCGGCGTCATGCCGCTGAAATAGATCGCCATGGCGAGCGCGCTCATTTGGTAGTCCGGCATGTCGCCTTGGGTAAAAGCAGCGATGAGGGCGTGGATCTCACTGCGAGTGAGGAATCCGCCGTCGCGCTTGCGTTCGATGAGCGTGGGGATGTGCATGGGCCGACCCACCGGACTCCTACGCCATGCTGATGATGCTGTCATGGTGTGAATCATGGTGGCGCAGCTTGACTTCATGGCGGCGGGTTGAAGTCTAGGCGGCTGCCACGCGCCCTCATGTCCGACGATCCCGACGAACGCCCCGCCCTCTATCGCATGCTGGCCACGCTGGCGTTGATGGGAGTGCTGGTGGTGAGCTTTGCCGGAGATTGGAAGCTGGTGACGGCTGGCGGCTCGATCGACCTGCGCAATCGAGTGACGGGTGCGCGGGCGATGTCAGAGGGAAAGGATCCGTACCACCTCAAATGGCAGCGCGGCATGGCGGAGCGGCTATGCGATCCCTACAACAATGCGGCGATGAAGGTGAGCCTGACGACGGTGACGCCGACGTTTTTATTTCTGCTGCTGGGCCCGTCTGCATTGGATTACACAGAGGTGCAGATCGTCTGGCTGCTGGTGGAGTGGGCCTGTCTGCTGGGCACGGGCGTGGTGTGGTGGCGATTGTTGCGGCCAGGTTGGCGACGCTGGGCTTGGGCGGCGCTGTTGGTGAGCTTCACGCAAACGCTCGCGTGGAAGCATCATGTGGATCGGGGGCAAATCTATGTGGTACTGCTTTTTCTGCTGTCGCTATGGGTGGCACTGACCTGCGCTGGGAAAAAGAAGTCGGCAGGTTGGGTGGTCGGTCTGTTGCTCTGTCTGCGTCCACCGCTGCTGCTGGCACTGGGGCCGTTCATCGCGCTGCGTGGTGGCGTGGGGCAGTGGCGTGCGGTGGCTTTGAGCATCAGTCTATTTGCGCTGCTGCCCATGCTCCTGAAAGCTGGCGTTTGGCGGGATTATTTCGCGGGGATGGGCGAGTGGTCGGAGGTGTATCGTGCGGGTGAGAAGCCGCGCCCTCCTGCGCAGAACTATCCGGCAGAGATCGAAGGAATCCCACTCGACAAGTTGGCGCATTACGAGGTGCGCCAGACGGCGGACTCGTCGCTCATTCGAATCCTGAAAGGCTATGGCGTGCTCAATTTCCCGCAGTGGCCGCTGGGATTGGCTCTGATGATGGGCATAGCCGCCTGGTGGTGGCGACATCACGCAAATAGGAATGAAGAATTGATGGCAGGAGCCTTGGCGTGGGCATTTCTCACGGACTGGTTTCTCCCGGCCTATCGTCATCCTTACAACGACGTGCTGGTGTGCGCGGTGTTGGCTGCGGCATTTTGGACAGAGCGGCGTTCGATCTGGCTGGTGTTGTTGGCGGTGCCTGTGGGCTGGTGGTTTTATCGAGTGCTGCCCTCGGCGCGGTGGCAGAGCCACCTGCCGACCGTGCTCCTGCTGGCCGCAAGCCTGGGCGTGCTGTGGCCGAAGTACACACGCGGGAAGGCGTCGCCGTCATGAAGGCGCGCGTGGGGATCATCGGTGCCGGGCCGGCGGGCCTGAGCGCAGGGTATGAACTCGCTCGTCGCGGCCTTGAGGTGGAAATCTTTGAGGCAGGGCCGCATGTGGGCGGCATGTGTCGAACACTGGAGATGTGGGGAGCGCGCGTGGACTTGGGGCCACATCGTTTCTTCACGCGCGACCCCAAGGTGAGAGCTTTCTGGCAGGCGATGGCGGGTGAGGATCGGCAGCTCGTGCAACGGCGCACGCGCATTTACTACGATGGGCGATTTTTTGACTACCCGCTGCGTCCGCTGAATGCGCTGAGCAGGATGGGCGTGGCGCGTGCGGTGGCTTGTGCGTGGAGTTATGCGTGTGAGCGTCTGCGTGGTCGGCAGGAAGCGGAGAGTTTCGAGCAGTGGGTCGTGGGCGCGTTTGGTCGTCGGCTCTATGAGATGTTTTTCAAACCCTACAGCGAAAAACTCTGGGGTATCGGTTGCGACGAGCTGGATGCTGATTTCGCAGCGCAGCGCATCAAGAAGTTTTCCCTCGCAGCAGCGGCAGCGCACATGCTGGGAATGGGGAAGGGTGCGCATGCCACGGTGGTGGACTGCTTTGAATATCCCAATCGAGGCACCGGCGCGGTGTATGAGCGGATGGCGGAAGAATTTCAGAAATGCGGAGGGCGACTGCATCTTTCCACGCCGATCGCAGGCATCGCGGTGGATGGACGTTCGCTGCAAGTGGCGGATGGGAGGACGTGTGAGTTTGATCATCTCATCTCCACCATGCCGTTGACGACACTCTGCGCTTCACTGCCAGATGTGCCTGAGGCCGTGCGTGCAGCATGTGCTGCGCTGACCTATCGCCACACACGGCTGGTTTATCTGAAGGTGGAGCAGGGAGATTTGTTTCCCGATCAGTGGCTCTACATTCATGCGCCGGAATTGCGTTTGGGTCGAGTGACGAACTTCAACAACTGGTCGTCAGGGATTCGCGGCACCTCGGAGCAGAGTGTGTTGGCGCTGGAATACTGGTGCTCGGATGGCGATGAGATCGACGTGATGGAGGATGCGACGCTGTGCAAGCTGGCGGAGTCTGAGCTGCGGCACACGGGGTTGCTCAAAGCTGCTGCGGTGTCCGAGAGCTGCGTGGTGCGTGTGCCGAAGTGCTACCCCGTGTATCGTCGGGGGTATCGACGCGAGTTGGCTCAGGTGGCAGAATATCTGCGGCACGCCGCGTCACACATCACCGCCATCGGGCGCTACGGTGCCTTCAAATACAACAACCAGGATCACAGCCTTCTCATGGGTCTGCTGGCTGCGGAAAACATCACAGGCGAAGCCACGCACGATCTCTGGTCAGTGAACACCGACTACGGTGTGTATCAGGAGATGTGAGGGCAGATTCGCGCGCCATCAGAGATTCATGGTTGCGCATCCCCCTTCTCAACACGGTGTGTGCATCCATTCAGAAAAGACGGGGAGAGTCTGGGAGTAAACGGCCGGGTCATGGAATAAAAAACACCCGCCAGCAGAGGCTAGCGGGTGTTTGAGAGACGGTGTTGGAGAGCCTAGTTACTTCTTCTTCACTTTGAAGCTGCGGAAGACCACGGGATCGCTGTGGCCTGCAAATCCGATGAAGCCTTTGGTGTGGTCGAGTCCTTTCGGCGGATGTGCGATCTGACTGCGGTCGAGTTTGTCGATGTCCACGTCGAGGATTTTGGTGCCATTGAGAGTGACTTTGATGTGTTGTCCCTGCACTTCGATCTCCTCAAAATTCCATTCGCCCACGGGGCGGAGGTAGCCGTGCTTGGCTCCGGCGCAGTGGTAGAGGCTGCCGTGATATTGATAGGGCTGCAGGCCAGCTTTACCCGCAGCGGCCATCTTTTCATTGTAGCCGTCGCTGTCGATGACCTGAAGTTCGAGGCCGTCGGAAGCGGAATGGCCGCCGAGGGGGGTGCGTAGTGCGATGCCGTTGTTGCCTGCCTTGGGCAGCTTGAATTCGACACGGATGATGCCGTTCTCAAATTCGTCCTTGGTGAGCAGGTCACCACCCTTGCCCGGTTTGCAGGTGATGGCACCGTCTTTGACTTCGTAGCTGTCAACGGCTCCCTGCCAGTTGCTCAAATCCTTGCCATTGACGTGTTCGACAAAGCCTTCGGCATCACGGGAGGCCAACTCTTTGTTCGCCTCTTCAGCCGGGATTTCGCGGATGAAGACATTGCGCCAGCGAATTTCGCTGCCGTGGGTTTGGAGCTGAATGGGGCCTTTCGCAAAGGCGGGATCAGGGAACCAGCCGTTGGGTTTTTTCTCAGCGGGTTTGTCCGCAGCTTTGGCGTTGGGTTTCGCGAATGCCTTGTATCCTGCTTTGGCGTTGGCGAAGTAGTTTTCGAGCGGAGCGTTGTTCACGACGACTTCGCCATTGAAGGTGACGGTGACGCGTTCGCCGATCATCTTGATGTGAAAGCGGTTCCATTCGCCAAAGGGCTTGTCCATGCGCTTGAGAGGGAATTTGCCTTCTTCGCCTTTGTTGTTCCAAAGACTGCCGGAGCCTTTGTCAGCACCGAGTTTGAATTTTGCTTCCTCGGTGTAGTCCCAGATTTGCACCTGGGGGATGCCGCGCAGGTAGATGCCGCTGTCGCCGAGGGGGAGCATCTTGTAATCGACCCAGAGTTCAAAGTCGCCGTAGTCTTTGTCGGTGGTCAGGTAGAGACCCTTGCCATCATTCACGAGTTCGCCGTTTTCGACTTTCCAGTGTGCGTTGATGTGGTCGCCTTTGTCGTTGCCCTTGGCGTCCTTCAGTCCGCCTTCGATGGATTTCTTTTTGTATTCAGCCCGTTGTTCAGGCGTCATTTTTTGCAGATCGGTGGGATCCTGGGTGCCCCAGCCATACCAGCCGGAGAGATCCTTGCCATTGAAGAGGGCCGTAAAACCTTCTGGCGGGATGTTGTTTTCTGCTGCGCCCGCGAGCGAGATGGCGGCGAGTACGGAAGTCAGTGTGAGTGTGTGTTTCATGAGTAGAAGGGGCACAGGAGTCGCCCGCCGCACCGAGCATCTTTCATTCTTCCGCTCAAGATGATTTTCTCCTCGACACGCGGCGGGGGAGCGGGTGGATTGGTCATCATGAGGCTCCCGCTTTGTTTTTTGCTCATGCTCGGTTCCATCCTGCGGCCTGTGTCTGCGCAGGAGTCCCCAGCCCCGGCCAAGGAGATCATGCAACGCCTCTTTGGGCAGGTGGCGAGCGAGACGGAGTTGCTTGCTCTGGTCAAAGAGGCCAACCACGCAGGCATCCCGCGCCAACAAGTCATCGAGGCCAAGCTCATCTGGGGGCTCCGCCATCAAGATGCGGCTTTTCTGATGAAAATTCTGCCGGAGGTGGAAATCCTCGCGTCGAGCTACGATCCGGCTTTTGCCGCAGTGCTCTCAGACGCGCAGAGTGTGCAGGCTTTTGTCGCCTACATCAAAGCACTCAAAGCGCAAGGGGGCAGCGATGAGGCGACCTTCAAACAAAACATCCTCGAAGCGATTTGGCTCAATCCACAGCAAGCTCCGGTCTTCCTGCAAACGATCGAAAAACACCGCCTTGAGACGAAGATGAAATCGCTGGTGGTCGATCTCAAGCTCCCGCTCACCACATCTCAGGGCGAGGCCACGACTCTGGGAGATCAACTGGGCAGCGATGGCAAAGCACTGCTGATCGACTTCTGGGCTTCTTGGTGCGGCCCGTGCATGAGTCTGATGCCTGCGCTCAAGAAGAAGGCTGCGGTGCTCCGCCCGCACGGCATCATTGTTGCGGCGATGAATAAGGATGAGCAGGATGCGGAGGCCACGGCTGAGCGCATCCGCAGAGAGCAAGGCGCAGACTTTCCCTGGCTGGTGGAGCCGTCAGAGCGACCCTATACCAAGGTCTTTGATGTTCGATCCATTCCGCGAATGATCCTGCTCTCTCCTGAAGGCAAAGTGCTCTTCAATGGGCACCCGGAAGATCCCGCGTTGTGGACGGAGATTCAAAAGATCGCTCCCCAAGCCACCAAGCCATGAAATGGCAGGGCGGTTTGATTTGAGCGCTGGCAGGTGACGTAGCGATCAGTCCTTGAACAGCCGTTCAAAGAAGGCGCGCATCTCTGCCCAAGATGCCTTGTCGGCAGCTTCGTTATAGGCGGCACCTTTGCTGTTGTCATCGCCAGCAGCTTTCTGGGTGAAGGAATGCACCGCGCCAGGGTAACTCACGAGTTTGTAGTCCACCTTGGCATCCTGCATTTCTTTTTCAAAAGCGGCGACGTCTTTGGCGGGGACAAAGGGATCATCAGCTCCGTGCAGCGCGAGCACTTTGCCTTTGATGTTGTGTGCGTCGGCGGGAGTGGGTGAGTCCAGGCCGCCGTGAAAGCTCACCACGCCTTTCACCATGGCTCCGCTGCGGGCCAATTCGAGTACGCCGGTGCCGCCAAAGCAATAGCCGATGGCGGCGACTTTGGTTGGATCGGTGTGCGCGTTTTTGCTCAACACCTCCAGAGCCGAAAGCAGGCGCTCGCGGTAGAGCTTGCGGTCAGACTTGTACTTCCCAGCCTCCTTGGCGGACTCGGGCGGGAGCGGGCGCACGCCTTTGCCGTAAATGTCCGCAGCGAAGACATTGTAGCCGAGTTCGGCGAGCATGCGGGCGCGCATCTTCTCGTTGTCACTCAGGCCCGTCCATTGATGGATGATGAGCACGGAGGGGAGTTTGCCGCTCTTGGCGGTATCGACAACATGCAGACCTTCGCAAGTAACGCCGCCGGATTGATATTCGACGGGTGTTTCTTTGATCTCTGCGCGCAGAGGTGCTGCGACGGCGAGAAGTAACAGAGCAAAGCTGTGGAGCGAGCGCGTGATTTTCATACCTGTGGAGGATACGTGGCGACGGCGCGGGTTTTCCAATCTTGTTTCCCGCTTCGAGAGTGTCGGGGCTTATTTCAATTCCTGGATGAGGATGTTCCGCCACATCACTTCTTTGCCCACGAGTTCGGTTTTTTTGCCGATGCCATGCACTTGGAGCGCGACGACGCCTTCCTTGGTCAGATCGTCGGTAAAGTCGGCGGCAGGCACTCCATTGATCCACGTCTTGATGCTGCTGCCGCGGCATTCGATGCGCGCCTTGTTCCATTCGTTATGCTTGAAAGCCTTGCGCGCGGCTTCGTTATTTTTCAGATCAAAAAGCCAGCCACGGCGGCCTTCATCATACACACCACCCGTGTAAGCACGCGGGCTGGGGTCGATCTCAAACTGATAACCATGCACGCGGTCGGCGGGGAATTTCCTTTTTTTGCCCGCAATCTCCACCTCCGTTTCCTTCTCGTAATAATTGCTGCGGAACTGAATGCCGGAGTTCATGCCCTCGGCCACTTTGAATTCCAGTTCCAGAATGAAGTCCCCGTATTTTTTCGAGGTGCAGAGGAATGAGTTGCCGGTGCCAGCCACTGTTTTCCCCACGATGGCACCATCTTGAACGCGGTATTCCGCCTTCCCACTATGCTGCTCCCAGCCGGCGAGCGTTTTGCCGTCAAACAAAGGGACGAAGGCATCCTCGGCCTGGGTGGATGAAACAAGGGTGAAAACAAGGGCGAGCGAGAGCTGGCGGATGGTCATAGGAAAATCGTAAACGGAGTGTGTGGCAGGCTCTTTCTCGCAGGAAAATGGGATAGGATCAAAAATGGACATCACGAGGTCGTTTGCGAAGTCTGCTTTTGACTCGCCATGCGGAGCCATTCCGCTAAAACAAGATCACCCTTCATCACCGCATGCAACGCTACTCTCTAGGCATCGACTACGGCACGAACTCCTGCCGCTCTCTTCTGATTGATCTCGATCGTGGCACGGAGGCAGGCTCCGTCGTTTTCAACTATCCGAGCGGTGAAATGGGCATCCTGCTCGATCCGCGTGATCCGCACGTGGCGCGCCAAAATCCGCAGGATTACCTCGATGGGCTTGAGCATGTCACGCGTGGTGTGCTGGAAGTTGCGCGGAAGGAGATTGCTGGATTTGATCCTACACAGGTCGTCGGCATCGGCATCGACACCACGGGCAGCACGCCGCTGCCGGTGAATCGAGAGGGGACGCCACTGGGGCTATTGCCTGAATTCAAAGGCAATCTCAACGCGATGGCGTGGCTGTGGAAGGATCACACGGCGCATGCCGAGGCTGGGGAAATCACCCAACTTGGCAGAGAGATGCGCCCGCATATTCTGGCGAAATGCGGCGGCACCTACTCAAGCGAATGGTTCTGGAGCAAGATTCTGCATCTGCTGCGCACGGATGCCCGCGTCTTTGACGCTGCATTCAGCTTTGTGGAGCATTGCGATTGGATTCCGGCGGTGTTGACCGGGGACACCAACCCACTCACGCTTAAACGCAGTGTGTGTGCTGCTGGGCATAAGGCGATGTTCAGTGCTGAGTGGGGCGGTCTGCCGGATGTCGAGTTTCTCTCCAAGCTCGATCCCCGCCTCGCTGCGCTCCGTGAACGACTCTACTCGGAGGCTCATACAACGGACACGAGAGCTGGCGGCTTGTGCGCTGAATGGGCGGCGCGTCTCGGCTTAAAACAAGGCACGGCGGTGTGTGTCGGGGCGTTCGATGCGCACACCGGAGCGGTGGGCGCAGGTGTTAAAGAGGGCACGCTGGTGAAAATTTTGGGTACCAGTACCTGCGATTTGATGATCGCGCCCACGAGCAAGCCGTTGGCAGATATTCCCGGTGTGTGTGGCATCGTGAACGGCTCTATCTTGCCCGGCTACTACGGCATCGAGGCTGGGCAGAGTGCGGTGGGAGATTTATTTCTCTGGTTGGTGAATCATCTCGTTTCCGACAGTTACGGGGCGAGTGTTGGAGATAAGTTTGCCAGCATGGAGAAGGCCATTTCTGGACAGAAACCCGGTGCTTCAGGGCTTCTCGCGCTCGATTGGAATAATGGCAATCGCAACATCCTCGGCGACGTGAGACTCACTGGCTTGCTCCTGGGACAGACGCTGCACACCGCCGCGCATGAAATCTACCGCGCCTACATTGAGGCTACGGCCTTTGGAGCACTCACGATCATCAAGCGCGTCGAGGAGTACGGCGTCCGCATTGACGAAATCATCTGCACTGGCGGTCTGGCTGTGAAGAATGCGACGCTGATGCAGATTTACGCTGATGTCATCGGCAAGCCGATGAAAGTCAGCCGCAGTGAACAGACATGCGCTCTCGGAGCTGCGATCTTTGGCGCGTGCGCCGCAGGAGTTGGCACTTGGCAAGAGTTGCAAACCAAAGTGACAGCCACGCGGGAGAAGGTGTATCACCCGATTGCTGAAAATGTCGCCGTGTATGGCGAGATCTACGCGCTGTATCGTGCTCTGCACGATGCCTTTGGCACGTCGGAGTGGAGCGGGAGGCTGTCTCACGTCATGAAACAGCTCCTCGACATCCGTGCGAGGCAGGGCTGATCCCGTAGCCTTATTTCACGACGAGATTGGCGATCTCTTTTTCGTTCAGAGCACGATCAAAGACGGCGATTTCATCGAGGCGACCTTCCCAGCCGTTTTCGTTGTCACTGCGGCCACCGAAGAAGGCATCTGGCACCGCGCAGCGCGCCGCCTTGGTTTCGATTTCCAACGATCCGTCAAGATAGACGCGGACGCGTTCACCATCCCGCACGAGTACGACATGCCGCCAGCTCCAGCGTGGCACCTCCGTTTTCCCAGCGACGGTGCCGGCTGCAGTTTGGAATACAAGTTTGCCGGTGTGCTCAGAGGAACCACCGATTCCGAGATGCTCGCCATAAGCACTGAGTCCGTGGTTATGATCACGGGAGTAGAACCAACCGGAGACGGCGCGTGCTGCGTTGGGCATGCCATTCCAGATCCAAAGAGAGAGCGAGTAGTGCTCTGCGAGTCCGCTAAGATCGGCGGCTAATCGACCGCCGACGAAATGTGGAGCGCGATTCACTTCAGTGCCGCAGAAACGCGCGGCATGCGGGCCTTCGAGGTAATAGGCGACGTGTGATTCATAGGCGGCGTCGCGGCGGTGGCCGGAGTGGTCGGCGGCGAGAGGGCCGGAGAATTCATTGAGGCGCCACCATGCAAAGGGCTTGAGTGTGGAGATGGCGAGTGCTGCGGGGCCATCTGGGAGCTGCCAGGGTTTGCGCGGTGCGTGGCTCACGGTTTCGAGGAGAGCGATGGCGGCTTGAGAGATTTTGGGCTCGGCCATGACTTCAAGGCCGGCAGAGCGTGCGGGCCATGTGTTGTAACCGCCGAAGAGATGCTGCTCAGGTGGAGGGATGTAGCCGTCTCCACCGTTGGCGAGTTCGATGACCATCGTGTGGGGCAGGGGACTGGCGGCTTTGATCTTCAATCCGGTGATCGCATACGTTTCATTGGGTGTGGAGGCGATGCCGATGTCGCCGAGGCGCAACGCTTGGACAACGACCTCGGTGCGCTGCTTTTCGTGCAGGAGAATTTGCTCGCGCGCATAGACTTCGGGTTGGTTGGCAGGGAGACGATCTCCCATCTCCGTGACCATGCGCCGCGCCCATTCGAGCCGTTGCTTGTCGGGTACGCGGTAGGCTAGAGTCATGCGTTTTTCTGCCATCTCGACGTTGGCATCGTCGCGATACTTGATGCCAGCGTAGGCTTTCATGGCGATGTCGAGCAGCCCGTCGGCGTATTCTTGGATCGTCGGTTTGGGGCGATCCTTCTCAGGGACTTTGTAATCGACGCGATAGATGTCGCCGCTGCATCCTTGGGACATGATGCCGACCATGCCACCAGCGGGGTCGATGCGCTGGCGCAGCCCTTCGGAGAAGAGGCCAAAGTAGTCAGCGCTGAGATCCCTGTCGCCAAAGTAGTGCATGGAGAAGTTTGCCAGCACGGCGATGGGCTTCCCTTGCTTGGATTGTATGGAGATGAGAGAGAGTGCGGGGTCTTCCGGCCCGGACTCGCCAGTGACATCATCCCAGATACGTCCTGCGTGCATGGTGGCGCGCACGGTGGGATTGCCAAAAGGGTCTTCGCTGATGCGGTCCGGGCGTTTGATCCAACGGCGCAGTGCGGTGAAGTCTGCGGCATCTGCTTTGGCAAAGCCGATGCGGGCCGGTTGCACGGCGGCTTTGGCTGCCACGATGGCCTCTGCCAAACGCTCCTTCAAAAACGGCACATAGTTTTCATCTGCTGACGTTCCGAGGCAGCCCATCGAAGACGGGGCGGAGTGCGCATGCGTGGCGGAGATGAGCATGTGTGCCGTCGGGATGCCCGTCTTGGCAGAGGCGAGTTTTTTTGCGTCGTCGAGCACCTCACGGCTCATCATGCAACTGTCAGCCACTACGATGGCGATCTCCGATTTCCCATCGGTCGCTACGATGGCGCGCGCATGGACGCGGGTGTTGATCTTCTCAATGTAGCGGCTGAGCATGCCGCCGTTGACGAGCACCGGCATCTTTTTCGGAGTGATGTCGATGACGGCGGCTCCGGCTTTAAATTCGGCGCTGAGGGGTGTTGTGAAAAAGGGAAGGGTGGCGGCGAGGAGTAACAGGCGGCGGATCATGGGCGAAAGATACGCCCGCTGTGGAGGTGATTATTCACCCGATCACGAGCGCACCTGGCCGGTGCCGTCCACGAGGTATTTGTAGCTGCACAGCTCCGCTAATCCCATGGGGCCGCGGGCGTGGAGCTTGTCCGTGGAGATGCCGATTTCAGCCCCGAAGCCGAATTCGCCACCATCATTGAAGCGTGTGCTGGCATTGTGCAGCACGACAGCACTGTCCACTTCATGCTGAAAACGCTCTGCAGTGGTGCGGTTTGCCGTGATGATGCTGTCGGTGTGGTGCGAGCCGTAGCGGTTGATGTGGGCGATGGCCTCGTCGATGCCGCTCACGGTTTTGGTGGAGAGGATGAGATCGAGGTATTCGGTCTTCCAGTCGTCCTCCGTGGCAGTTTTGGCAGGCACGCCGAGATGTTGCCGGGCTGCATCGTCTCCGCGGATTTCCACTTTCGCTGCAGTGAGCTGTGCTCCGAGGCGTGGGTAAAAGGAGGCTGCAATGTCACGATGGACGAGGAGCGTTTCGAGTGCATTGCAGACGCCGGGTTTCTGGCACTTGGCATTGAGAATGATGTCTGCGGCCATCTGCGGATCGGCGTCGGCATGGACATAGACGTGGCAGACGCCGTCGTAGTGTTTGATCACGGGCATGCGGGCGGTGGCGACGACTTTTTCAATCAGGCCTTTGCCTCCACGCGGAATGATGAGGTCGAGGTATTGATCCATCTTTGCCATGTGCTCGACGCTGGCGCGGTCGGTGAAGGGGATGAGCTGAATGCTGTCAGGGGGCAGTCCGGCGCGCTCACCGCCTGCTTGCAGAGCGGCGGCGAGGGCGCGGTTGCTGTCGATGGCCTCGGAGCCTCCGCGCAGGATGGTGGCATTGCCCGTTTTGAAGCAGAGAGAAGCGGCGTCGGTGGTGACGTTGGGACGGGATTCAAAGATGATGCCGATGACTCCGATCGGGACGCGGATTTTGCGAATGCGAAGGCCATTGGGGCGAGTCCATTCACTGAGCAGTTCGCCGACCGGATCGGGCAGGGTGGCGACTTCTCGCACAGCGTCTGCAATGGCTTGCAATCGTTTCGGATCGAGCGTGAGGCGGTCGATCATGGCCTTGCTGAGCCCGTTTTCCGCAGCGCGGGAGAGATCGAGGGCATTGGCAGCGAGGATGGCGTCTTGGCGTGCGGTGATCTCCTCAGCCATCGCGTGCAGGATGGCGTTTTTTTGCTCCGTGGTGAGCTTGACGAGTGCGTAAGAGGCGGCGCGGGCACGACGACCCATGTCGTGGATGGCGGATTGGATTTCTGCGTCGGTCATGGAGGTGAAATGTCTGTGGGAGATGATTTCTGCGGAGCAGTGCTCCCCAAGATGGCGGGAAGGCAGTGTTCCACGAATGGCATACGGCTCATACGCCTTGTGCGTGGCAGAAACAAGGACTCTCAGCCTGGCAGCGGTGCCCTCATGCAACCTTGACGCAAGGTTAACAAGAACATACTATCGAGGCGATGAATTCCATCCCCCCCGTCCGCCTGCCAGCCCTGCTGGTGGGCGCATTGTTACTATCCTCCACGGCAACGTCTTTGGCTCTCTGGCCTTTTTCAGGCAAGAAGGATAAAGTCGTGCCGACAACGGATGAGCGCGGGCAGCAGGAGGCACATGCCGCCGCGTTGCTGGCAGAGGCAAGGCTGGCGCATAATGCAGGGAGAGTCGGCAAGGCACAGTCGATCTATCGCAGCATCATGAAGTCCTATCCTTTCGCGCCGAGTGCGGGGGAGGCAGCGTTTCAAAATGCGCTGATCGTGCGTCACACAGGAAGAATGGAAGACGCCTTTGATGCCTTTCAGGAATTCATCAAGGTGTATCCTGATAATCCACGCTTCGGAGAGGCCGTGGAGAAACAGTTTGAAATTGCTGAGGAGGCGAAGGGGGGGCGAAAACAGACGGGCTTTCTTTTGCTGCCGATGAAGATGAACGCCTCGGAGATCATCAAATTTTACGAGCAGATCATCAAGAATGCCCCATTTGGCAAATACGCGCCGCTCTCACAATTCAGCATCGCGGAGATTCACCAAGACATGCAGGAAAAGGATAAGGCCGTGCTCGCTTACCAGAAGGTGGTGGAAAACTATCCAGGCACGTCGCAAGCGTCTGAGGCGCAATTCCGCATCGGCTCCATCAGCAACATTGCAGCCCAGCGAAGTGAAGACGCCTCAAATATGCTCCAGGCTCGTGACGCGCTGCGTACCTACCTCTCGGCGCATCCAGAAGGCGAACGCAAGAAAGAGACGGAGATGATCCTCGCACAAGTGAACACTGCAGAGGCGAATCAAGCACTCACGGTCGCCAAATTCTACAAACGCATCGGCAAAACACCTGCCGCCGCGATTTACCTCAATGAGGCCCTGAAATACGGCTCGCCCGAAGTTTCCGCTGAAGCCCGTACACTTCTGGGAGAGCTTGCTGCCGAGGATCCTGATGGTGTCGCGAAGGCGAGGAAAGGGCCAGGCAAAGATTACACCGTGTTGACGGCGCAGAATCTTAAATCGAGAGACGACTATGTGGGGCCATTGGCTCCCGAGCTGGCTCGCCTCTCCCAGAAACCAAAAATGCGCACTGGAGACGACGGCTTTGTGCCGATCCCCTTGCAGGAGCCTACGCTGCCGCTGCGCCCAGGTGCTACTGCACCGGGAGCTGGCTCTCTGCTCCCTCCGGTGCCTGAAACAGAGAAGCCGGCGCTGCTGCCGGTGCCCCCCCAACCCAACATGACCCCACCGTCATCCGCCCCCGGAGCCATGGAGAAGCTGCCTGTTCCTCCTCCTCCGGCACCCTCGAAGCCTGCGTCATAATTCTTGCGTGGCCATGCCAGCACGCCATGCTGGCCGCTCTCATTGCCTCACACTTCTTGGATGAAACTCGCGTTCCTTTTCCTGGCAGCCACCCTCGGACTCACTGGCTGCGCAGGCTACACACTCGGTGGTCAGCGCCCCGTACACATGCGCCGCATCACGAAGCTGGCGGTGCCAACCTTTGAAAATTTGACGCTAGAGCCACGCTTGGCCGTCGAGGTAACCAATGCTGTTATCAAGCAAATACAGAATCACGGCTCCTATCAGATCGTACCGCGTAGTCAGGCAGAGGCGGTGCTCGAAGGGCACATTCAGAATATCGCGCGGTCACAATTTCGCTCTGACCGCACGAACATTCTGCGCTCATCCCAAATTCTAGCCACGCTGATGAGCAACTTTGAGATCAAAGACGCTGCCACTGGAGAAGTTCTCCAAGTTGGCAGAGCCACAGCCGACTCCTACATCATTCTCGATGCCAACATCCAGCTCTCTGAAACCCAGTTGCTGGAGGATGCTGCGCAGCGTTTGGCTTACAATCTTGCAGACCAGATTTGTGAAGGCTGGTAAGTTCTCGTGAGTCTCATGCAGCCGGAGGAGGAACCACTCGTGGATGCCCAGGTATCCGCTGCGGAAGAAGTTGAATGGGAGCAGGTGGTGCCTGGCGGGAGGCTGCCAGTGGGCCTGCACATCGTGGCCACACCGATCGGCAATCTGCGTGACATCACACTGCGTGCCCTTGATTCACTGCGCACTGCCGATCTCGTAGCCTGTGAGGACACGCGCCACACTGGCATGTTGCTGAAGCATCACGACATTCGCGCCAAGCTCATCAGCCTTAACGAACACAACGAAGAGAGGCGCATTCCGCAGTTGCTCGAGCACATGCGACAGGGGGGCAGCGTGGTGCTCGTCTCTGATGCGGGCATGCCTGCAGTCTCTGATCCTGGCCAGCGTCTAATTGCTGCCACCGTGGCTGCCGGGATCATGGTGGATGGTGTCCCTGGTCCCAGTGCTGTTCTCACTGCCTTGAGTGCTTCCGGGCTACCCACCACTCCCTTTTACTTTGGCGGTTTTCTGCCGCACAAAAAAGGTGCTCGAGTTGTGGAGCTCGAAGCCGCATTGAGGCGCGACTGCACCAGTGTCTTCTTTGAAAGCCCCTATCGGCTCATGGATACCCTTGCCATGCTCGTCGAAGTGTCTCCCGCTGACCGCCGCATCGTCGTCGCTCGTGAACTCACCAAAAAGTTTGGCGAATTCCGCCGTGGTTCAGCAGCAATGCTGCATCAGCATTTTCAAAGCAAGCCGCCCAAGGGCGAAATCACCCTGCTCATCGCACCCATCGACCCACCCCGCTGGCTGACTTGGTAAGCACAACAATCCCCCCACATAACAGATCATGGAACACCCCGTTAACTGTGCCGCTCACATCACGTCTGAGAGTTTCAAGCACTCGATCACCAACCACCTGCGTTTTACGCTGGGTGCTTACGTTGAGACTGCCAGCGCAAATGACTGGTACGTCGCAGCCTCTCTTGCCGTGCGCGATTGCGCGATGGATCGCGCCACGCGCTCACGCACTCAGCACCGTGCTCAGGGAGTACGGCGTGTTCACTATCTCTCTCTGGAGTACCTTATGGGCCGTTTGCTGGAGAATAATCTCCGCAATTCAGGCCTTTACGATATCGCTAAAGAGGCGCTCGCGAGCATGGGCAAAGATCTCGACGTTCTTGTCCGACAAGAACCTGACATGGGGCTCGGCAATGGTGGGTTGGGCCGACTCGCTGCCTGTTTTCTTGATTCACTCAGCACGCTCGATTTCCCTGCAATCGGTTATGGCATCCATTATGAGTTCGGACTCTTCCGGCAGGAGTTTGTCAACGGCCGCCAAGTGGAACACCCAGACGCCTGGATGCGTGATGGCAGCCCTTGGAAGATTGCCCGCCCCTCGTATCGCCAAGCTGTACGACTCTACGGACGCTGCCTGCAAAAATTCGACGATATGGGCGCGCCGAGCTATGAATGGGTGGACACCAAGTGCCTGCTGGGCCTGCCCTGGGACATTCCCATCATTGGCCATGACAGCAGCACGGTAAACGTCCTGCGTCTCTGGCAGGCTCAGGCAGACGAGGACTTCAACTTTCAAGTCTTCAATGCCGGTGGTTATGTGGATGCCTTGCACGAAAAGGCGGTTGCTGAAACGGTCTCCAAAGTGCTTTACCCCAACGACGCTACGGAATCCGGCAAAGAACTGCGCTTGGTGCAACAATACTTTTTCGTTGCCTGCTCCCTCGCGGACATCATCCGCCGTTTTAAAACCGGCTACAACCTGCCGTGGAGCGAATTTCCCGCAAAGACTGCCGTTCAGCTCAACGATACACATCCAGCAGTCGCCATACCCGAGCTCATGCGAATCCTCGTCGATGACGAGCGGCTCGAATGGACGCAGGCATGGGAGATATGTCAGAAAACCTTCTCCTATACCAACCATACCCTCCTGCCAGAAGCCTTGGAAACATGGAGTGTGTCACTCTTTGGCCGCGTTCTTCCAAGGCACCTGCAGATCATTTACGAGATCAACCACCGATTCCTCAATGGCGATGTTGAAGCCCGCTGGCCTGGCGATGTGGAGAAAAAACGTGCGCTTTCACTCATTGATGAGACAGGCGGACGGCGCATCCGCATGGCACACCTCTCGGTGCTTGGTGGCCATGCGACGAATGGAGTTGCCGCACTCCACACGAGGCTGCTCTGCGAGCGACTTTTCCCAGAGTTCCATGCGCTTTACCCGGAACGCTTTCTCAACATCACCAATGGAGTCACTTTCCGTCGCTGGTTGAATGTCTGCAATCCTCCACTCTCCGCTCTCATCACCGATTCCATTGGGAGTGGCTGGCTTAAAGACGCTTCCCAGCTCCGCGCACTCGACTCCTTTGCCAACGACTCTTCGTTTTGTCAGCAATTCCACGAAATCAAACGCGCACACAAAGTCAGCCTCGCAAAACTCATTCAAGACACCTGTGGCGTCAGCGTCTCTCCAGACGCACTCTTCGATGTTCAGATCAAACGCTTGCATGAATACAAGCGCCAGCATCTGAATCTGCTGCACATCATCAGTCTCTACCGGCGCATTCTAGAAAATCCGCGTTTAGAAATGGCTCCGCGCGTTTTCATCTTCGGTGCCAAGGCAGCTCCGGGCTATCATCTCGCAAAGAATATCATTCACGCCATCAACGCAGTGGCTGCTAAGATCAATCACGACCCTCGTGTGGACGGACTCCTCAAGGTCATCTTCATTCCCAATTACGGAGTCTCCATTGCTGAGCAGATCATCCCTGCAGCAGACATCTCCGAACAAATCTCCACTGCGGGCAAGGAGGCATCTGGCACAGGCAACATGAAGCTCGCACTCAATGGCGCGCTCACATTAGGTACCCTTGATGGGGCTAATGTGGAAATCCTCGAAGAAGTCGGCGCTGACAATATCTTCATCTTCGGCAACACGGTCGAAGAAGTCACTGCTCTGAGGGAGAATGGTTACAATCCATGGGATAATTATTGGTCGAGCGAAGACCTCCGCCTAAGTCTCGACTGGCTTACCTCGGGGTACTTCACAGGGGTGGCAGAAGATTTCACCCCATTGCGTGATAGCCTTCTTGCACACGGTGATCCATTCCTTGTTCTGGCGGATTACGAGAGCTATGCTGCGGCCCAGGCCAAAGTGGATGAGGCTTATCGTGACCCTCAACGCTGGAGGAAGATGGCGGTACACAATACGGCGCGAGTCGGCAAATTCAGCAGCGACCGCACCATCAGCGAATATGCAGAAAAAGTCTGGAAGCTCCCTCGCGTTGCTCTCTGAGAGCACCTCATAGCACCTGCAAACTTTACTCCAAGGTGTGCGTGCTCCTTTTGCGGATGCTTTGAGTGCCAGTCATCTCTAGGTAGCAAATAAGCACCATGTGCGTGCTGTTACATTGCGTGCGCTATCAAGATTTTGCAGCCGCAGTCGCCTCAGTCGGCTGCTGCGCGTTGGTCTTGGCAGGAGCGTAGTAGTAGCTGGCGTAATTGTAGTAGGTGTACTCCTTCAAGTTGGAGCTGGAACGGTTCAAAATCACTCCACCAATGTTAACCTGACGTTCGTACAGGAGATCGAGAGACTTGCCTGAGAGGCGAGCCATGGTTGATGACATGCGCACTACGAATAGCACAGTATCGAGTTTAGGCGCAAAGCTGGCAGTGTCGTCTGCGACGAGTACCGGAGCACTGTCAAAAATGACATAATCATACTCCTCAGACATTTCCTTGAGCATTTCTTCGGCAGTTTTGGATAGCAGCATCTCAGAAGTCTGGTCAAACACCTCACCACGAGCAATCAGATCCAGATTGCGTGTGCTGGTCTCCTGCACCGCGTCTCGCCAATGCAGTTTTCCGCGCAATGCCTCACTCAGACCTGGCGTCGCTGGCAGTTTGAATAACTCGCTAACACCGCCTCGGCGGAGGTCGCAATCTGCGAGGAGGACGCGCGCTCCTGCCAACGCCATGGTGACGGCCAGATTGGAGGTGACGGTCGTCTTGCCCTCATTCGGCACCGCACTGGTGACTAGGATGGTCTTCGGAGGCTTGCCTTGCCAATTTTTAAAGAGAATGGACGAGCGCACATTGCGGAATGCTTCCGCATAGAGATGGCGATCGTCGTTGGGGCGCAAGAGGGCCACATCACCACGGCTCCTCTGCTCGGGCACTTGTCCCAGCACGGCTTCGCCAGGGAAGAGGGACTGGAACTCGCTGAAGGAATTCATACGGTCGTCTAAGCGATCGAAGAGCAGCAGAATCACCACACCAGCGCCGATGCCTGCCACCAATCCCATGACGATTGGGATCACCCAGTCCTCGACATCTTGAGCAGCAGGAGTGGCTCTTTCTTGGATGGCCACATAATCTGACTGTGTGTTGAACGAGCTGGTGAATTGTTCCACCTTCTCGAACATCTTCTCGTGCGCTAGCTTTGCTGCTTCATAGGCTTTTTCAAGCCTCGTGTCTTCTGCTATCTTTGCGCCCAGCTCCAATGCCTCTTTCTGCTTCTCGAGGATCTGTTGATCGAGAACCTGAACGCGGCGCTGCAGATCCCCCATGCGGTTACGTGTTTCCTGCTGAATTTGCTCTGCGTAGGAAAGCAGGAGTGCTTTTTGTGCTGCCAGTTCTTCGCTGACTTCTTGTACCGCCGGATGTTGTTCTTTAAATTGTACGAGAAGTGAATCGAGTTTTGTCCGCAGTTCGGTGATGCGCGATTTTGTCCGCAGGTAATCCTGCTCAGCCATCGTCATGCCACTCATGACGCCACTCGGCCCAGCGGCTTTGACATTGTTAGTCTGCCCATCTGCTGGTTTTGCACTCCCAGTTGGAGTGGCACCAGCCCCATTTAGGCTCCTTTCCCGCGCTTGCATAGCTACGTCCACATCGGCGAGCGCCAGCTTGAGCTCTTCAAGCAATGTCCGTTGTGTTTCTCGCTGCGCCTGAAGGTTTGTCAAAAACTGCGCTGCCGCATTATTTCCATTCGTGATGGTGATAATGTTGTTCGCGCTACGGAATTTCGTCAGGCGCTCAAGGCAGTCCTCCATGACCTTTTGCTTGGCCACGACGTCTTGGAGGAAGGTTTGCAGCACCTTGCCGGAAGCTTGCTCGCGGATGCTTTGGCGGGCGGCGATGAATTCGTCGAGCAATGCGTCGAGGAATATTTTGGTGTATTTGGGCTCTGATCCCGTCGCGAGGATGTTAAAAATCGCAGAGCCTTTTGTTTGAGCCACACGGATTTCCACATCGGAGTCCTTCAGGTCGGGATTTAGGGCGCGTACGCGTTCCAAGGCGCGCCGTTTCATCTCTGCGCTTTCGACGGTTTCGATGATGGTCCCGTAAAAGTCCGTCTGCTGCTCGCGCCATGAATAATTGTCGTTGGCCACAATCTGGCCTCCGGCGACCAACTTGGCGAGGGAGCGATATTCCTGAGGTCGTCCAGTGATGCGCAGTGCCTGCACACAGACACCGATGCTTGCGGTCAGCAGAAGAAACCACCAACGTCTGCGCAGTAGGATCTTGTAGCGCTGAAACTTTGCCGAGGTCTCGTGAATGCGGCTGAGCGTGCTGGACTGCCCTTGGTTAGGAAGATTGAGGGTGTGTTCCATGATTGAAAGTGGGAGCCAGGATGATTTTAGCAACTACCGGAGAGCCCCAGAGAGGGGGCATCGGAGCTTCACCCAAGACAGGTGCAAAGCCATTGGATTTTTAACTCCATTGATTGTTCGAGAAAATAGGCACGGCCTGATTTTTATGTGCCTTTTTCTACCCAGCGTGCTTCTGCAGGATTAAAAGTTCCAGTCCAACTCCTCGACAATGATGACATCATCTTTGCGGATGAAAATGTCTCTCTCGAGGTCTCCCTGACGCATGATGCCGTCCACATTGACGAGGATCGTTTTATTGCCTTGAGGTGTCTTGCGGATGACCTTTACCTTTTGCTTATTGGCAAACTGTGCAAAGCCTCCCGCCCGCAGGATGGCCTGACTGATGCTGATGTCTTCGTTGGTTGGAAGATCGTATTTGCCTTGCTTGGCGACAATGCCAAAGACGACATAGAATTCCAAATCGACTTCGCGAAGTTTGATCTGATCTTCAGGATTTAGCTTGTCAATGGCGATGACAACGGTCGCATTTTTGAAGAAATTCTTCTCCAGTTCTCGCTTAATCGTGAATGCGAGCTCCCGGCATGTTCTCCCGCGGGCATTCACCAAGCCCACATAGGGGGCCTGCACTTCACCAGTGACAGCGACAACCTGCTGGAGAGCCTCGCGCCGATCTTCGAGAATGCGGATGCTGATGGTATCTCCAGCGGCAATTGCCTGATGATTGTCCAAGACATCCATCGAAGTGAGGACGGATGCGCCCGCATTTACATGGCCACTGTTCGAAGGTGCGGCCGCTCTGCTTCGAGAGGACTCAGGAATGCGGAATCCCGGGTCTTGCGCGCTCAGATGGAGGGCGGCAACCGCGTAGAGACTAATCGTAACAAGACAATTTTTCATAGGAGGCAATCAACGTCGATCATCCCAGGTGCACTGGGTCTTCCCATAAGACACAAGCCAATCACCTTCCGTTAGAAATTGTAATTCAGGCCGACAATCAGACGCGTCTGTGCTGAGTCGTTGATGAAACCACGCGTGTCTGTCAGGAAGTAGCGGTAGCCCACGTTAAGGCCAGCTTTGGCGTTCAAGGCATAGTTGATATCAAATGAGAATCCATGCTGGTCGAGGTCTCGGCCCGGCAGATTGTAGTCCGCACGGCCAAAGTGGTAGCCGGCCCCCATTCGCAATTTGGAGGTGATCTGATGTGTATAGTAGAAGTCCACACCGAATTGAGTCAGATTCGATGCGGTGCCGCCAAAGGCCAGATTGACGAATGAGGGGGTTGAGCGCTCGAAGTAGCCCGAGAGGGAGAAGCGTCCGCCCTTCCAAGCGATCATGGAGATGCCATAGTTGACGAAGTCGGCTGTGACAAAGTTTGAGGCTAGGTTGATGGCGGATTCATGCCCGATGGTGAGAGTGTGGCTGAATCGCGCATTGAGCTGGTTGGTGATGCTGAAGTTGTAGTAGTAACCATGGAGATCGTTGGGATCGCCTGGGCCAAGCGGGGCAAGTACGGTTGGCGTATCGAAGTTGAAAATCTGCACGCCGCCAGACGCCTTGAAAACGGTTGTCCTACCAAGGGGAACACTGACAAATCCACCCCAGTTGAACAGAGTGGCGTCGTTGAGAGTGGGCTGCACATATTTGAGGAACGAAATGCCGCCTTCTGTGCCGAGGATCCACGTTGCGGTCGGGCTGTAGGTAAGCGACGCGTGGAAGGAATTCATAGTGCGGCTGAACTGGTTATTGTTGCTGCCGAGCGCTTCCGAAATGGTGTTGGTATAGTTTAGAGCGAGTGCCCAAGCAGAGTTAATTTGCCAGTTGGCAGCGATACCCGCGTCGTTTTGGAAGACACCGAAGCTGTTGTTTACCGCCGCACCAATGAAGGCGTTATTGATTGCAGGTCGGACGGACATGCGATCGTAAATCGTGATGTAAACAGGCCCGGCCTTAATATCGAATGCAAGGGTACTGCCAGGGAGGATGTTGAACAGATAGCTGCCGTTACCATAGGCAGCCAATTCTGGGTGACTGAAGTAGTGATCAACTCCCAAACCAGCGGTTAGGCTCAACACATTATTCTGTGTCAGTCGATAATTCACGCTGATGTTCAGAAGCGTGCTGCTGATGAAATCCGACACGGGGTTGGCCGAGCGCAGGATATTGCTGTTGTATTCAAAACCCTGGTAAAGTCCGAGCCCGATATTGACGGGCCCGAGTTTCATGTTGCGCTTCCCGGACATGAAGGGATCCGAGGTGTACGTAGGCGCAAAATAGCTGAGTGCCTGGCTGTACTGGCCAGAGTAGCTCGTGTAATCACCTACAGAACGTGCTGCAAAGGCTGAGCTGCCACTGCGCACGGAAGGCTGCGAGATTTCACGGTCTGAACGCAGCAACTGCTGCAGGCTCTGAAAGCCCTCTTGATCCTCTTGGCTCACATAGGCACCTTTTTCGTAGTCGTAAACGACGTCGCCACTCCGGGCTGCCTGTGTCGTCTGTCGCATTTGGCGCGCTCTGTTACGGAAGTCATTGAAAAAATTGCTCGTCGAGGACGGAGAAACCCCAAATTGAGCACTTGCCGCTTGAGGGAGAAGACTAATGAGAGAAATCGTAGCCAGCAGTGAGTATGCGTGGGCGGAGACGAAACGGGAGTTTCTGATCAGCATGACGGGAGGTCGTGAGAGGTGAAAGCGCGGTTAAATGACCATACAAGCAATTTTGCGTCTCCTTGTCCATCCCAAAATTGGTTCTTTTCACTGCATTAAATATTCATTGTCAGGTGCTCTGAAATTGTGATTGAGACGGGATGGCTCGCCCTTGCTTTGTTCATCGCTCAGCACGGTCATTTCTCTTTTCTCTGAAATCCAACTCGAGCTGCAAGGGGCGGGTTTGGCTGACATTGCGTTGATTATGCCTTTCCGTTTGGCGGGGTGCTAGGATTTGCAGGCCGCGGATGCGAGCCAAGGTTTTGCGGAAGGTGCTAAAGTGCTGAAATGTCGATGAGTTCATAGGAACAGTCATCGGTAACTGTTCAAAAGAATACTTCAACTGTTTGAAGGGTGAATTTTTCAGGCCGCGGTGTTCGCTTGCTTGACGGCTTCTCCGTAGAGATTCAAGTCAGCCTTCATGTCCTCCCTATCTTCGACAAGGTTGACCATTCCAGAATACGCCATGGCACTGGCTCATGTCGCTAGACTCCGATCAGAGGATCCCTTTCGCAAGGTTGGCGCGGTGGCGATTGACTTCGATAATCGCGTCATTGGCACGGCTTATAATGGATTGGCACCAGGCTATGATGCCACGCCTGAGTTTTGGGCGGATCGCGATGCCAGGCGCAAATTCATGCTGCATGCGGAGGTGAATCTTTGCAGCCTTTTTACGCGTGGGAATGTCCGGCTTGTCGCCTGCACGACCAAACCCTGCACGAGCTGCATGCAGATGCTCTGCGCCTACGGAGTTAAAGAAGTGTATTTCCGCGAAGACTATCCGGGATCAGAGGCAGATGCGATTGCTGAGCGCTACGGCATTCGCCTGACGCAGTTGCTCGAATTTCCGCAAGTCGTCCAAGTCGATGAAGTACTCGAGTGAGTGCCGCAGTTTTCAGAGTGCGACTACGGTGCCATTTTGATGGGATGCCAACGCTGCGGCAAAAATCTCCTGCGTGGCGACTGCCTCTGCGACGGTGGCACAGCCACAGCGACCAGCGAGGAGGCCCGCGCGTTCCATGAGGAAGGCGGCCCACATCTGCTGAATCACATCCGGGAAGCCAGGCTCAAAGATGCCGCCGGTGACTGTTTTAAAGGGCATGCCAAAACCGAGGTCGGTCTTTTTCCAAAACTGCTCTTTGCCATTTTCAAAGTGCCAGAGGGTTTTGGGTTCTTTGGTGCTGAATCGCGCGCCACCTTCGGTACCGAGGACTTCGAGGAACCAGGTGTTGGTTTCGCCGGGAGCGAGGCGTTTCATTTCGAGTCGCATGGGCACATCATGCCCGTCGATCTTCGTCCAGCAGTTCAAAAGGGCGTTGTCCCAAGTGTCACACACCGCCATGCCGCCTTTGCCATCGGGACGTTGAGGGAAACCTTTCTGCAACTGGGCAAACAGTCGAGTGGGGCGCCAGCCGAGACGCAGAGGCAGATGGCATGCGTGCATGCCCAGATCTCCCAGTACGCCGATTTCGCCGCAGGTCGCGGATTTTCGCTTCCAGTTCGCTGGTTTGCTAGCGTCCAGATCGCTGCTGTGATGAAAGCCGGAGATGACTTCCAGAATGCGCCCGAGTTTGCCACTGGCCGCTGCCTGCATCACGCGCTGCGCTCCAGGCAGGAAAGGGAACTCTGAGCTGCACCGCACAAAACGACCCGATGTTTCGACTGCGCTGGCAATCCGCTGCGCTGAAGGCAAGTCGATGCCGAATGGTTTTTCGGCAAACAGGTCTTTCCCGGCGGCGAGAACATCGGTGTAGATTTTTTCGTGCAGGTTGTGAGGCACTGCGACATACACGACCTCCACGGCCGGATTGGCCAGGAGTTCATGATAGTCTGCGGTGAGCTGTGTGCAGGAGGGGATGCGGCGGAACCAGTTCCTCACATCTTCCACGAGGTCTGCCACGGCCACCAATTCTGGAGCCACTTCCACGTCCGTGAGCGCGCACCAGCGCGCGAAGGCGCTTGCCATTTCCCGGCCCATAAGGCCGCCGCCGATGATTCCAATGCCTACTTTTTTCATTCGCTTCTTGTTCAGTCTAACAGTTCACAGAGTGGAGGTTGCGTTCTTCACCGCCAGTTCGTGTTCGGCCAGTTTCAAATCGGCTTCCACCATGATTTTCACCAATTCTTTGAATTTCACTCGTGGTTCCCATCCCAGTTTTTTGCGCGCTTTGGCAGGATCGCCGATGAGGAGATCGACCTCCGCAGGCCGCTCGTAGCGGGCGTCATATTTCACATGCTTTTCCCAGTCCAATCCCAGCAATCCGAAGGCCTCGGCCACAAATTCCTTCACGCTGTGGGTTTCGTTGGTGGCGATGACGTAGTCGTCAGGCTCGTCCTGCTGGAGCATCATCCACATCATTTCCACGTAATCTTTGGCGTATCCCCAGTCGCGTTTGGCATCCATGTTGCCTAGAGCGAGGCTGTCTTGCAGGCCCATCTTGATGCGCGTCGCGGCGCGGGTGATCTTGCGGGTGACAAAGGTTTCCCCACGTCTTGGAGATTCGTGATTGAAGAGAATGCCGCTGCTGGCATGCAGCCCGTAGCTCTCCCGATAATTGACCGTCAGCCAGTGGCTGTAAACTTTGGCACAGGCGTAAGGAGAGCGCGGCCAGAATGGCGTGGTTTCTGTCTGAGGGACTGCCTGCACCTTGCCAAACATCTCTGATGACGACGCTTGGTAAAAGCGCACACGCCCCACGAGTCCAGTCTCACGGATGGCCTCAAGGATGCGCTGCGTGCCGAGGCCCACGATGTCCCCCGTGGATTCAGGCACATCAAAAGACACCCGCACATGGCTCTGCGCGCCGAGATTGTACACCTCATCTGGCTTTAGATCATAGAGCAGCTTCACGAGAGCCACGGAGTCCATCAGGTCGCCATAGTGCAGGTGCAGCCGCCCCGCTGGGAGGTGCGACTCCGGCTGGAATAAATGCTCCAGTCGGCCCGTGTTGAACGACGAGGCGCGCCGGATGATGCCATGCACCTCGTAGCCCTTTTCGAGGAGCAATTCGGTGAGGTAGGAGCCATCCTGTCCGGTGATGCCTGTGATGAGCGCTTTCTTCATGATTGGAAAATCGAGCGGCGATGAGACAATGCAGCACCTCCTTTCGCAAGAGGAAATGCGGGAACATATCAGTTGCGCCCTGTCCGCCTTCCCGTATTCTCCGCGCCCGCTAAATCCACGCCCAGCACCCCCTATGAGAGCCGACCTCGTCGAACAAGCCGCGCAAATCGTCAAAGACCCTCCCATTCTCATCAATATGGTGTCCAAGCGCGTACGCCAGATTGCCCAAGGCCGTCCGCCCCTCGTCGAGCGCCGCCCCGGCCTTCGTGAGGCCGATCTCGCCCTTCTTGAAATCATCCAGGGCAAGATCACCGTCGCCAACATCGACGACAATTGATCTAGGCGAGCCTCGGCTGATCCTTTGACAGGCTCCATGCGCTCCGGCTCATGGAGTCTTTTCATGTCTGCCTTCCACCTTCACTCCACCACGCTTACCTGACGCGTCACCATTCCGTGAAACGAGACTCGCACGCCGCGCCTCCTGCCAAGGAGATCGCCACCAACCGCAAAGCACCACGAGACTATCACATCCTCGAAAAATTCGAGGCTGGGGTCGAATTGCGCGGCACCGAGGTCAAATCCATCCGCCTCGGCAAACTGAACTTGTCCGACGCCTTTGCGCGCGTCGAGCGCGGCCAGGTTTGGCTCTATGGCTGCGACATCCAGCAATACGACAAGGCCAGCCACGAAACCCACGAACCACGGCGCAGTCGCCGTCTTCTGTTGCATAAAAACGAGATACTGAAACTGCTCGCAGCCACCCAGCAGAAGGGGCTCGCCCTCCCTGTTTTACGCGCTTATTGGAAAGGGGCGCGCATCAAGATCGAGCTCGGTGTCGGCAAAGGGAAGAACAAAGGAGATCAGCGTCAGGACCTCAAAGAAAAGGCGGAAAATCGCGAGGCTGCCCGCGTCGTCGCCAGCTTCAATGATAAGCACCGGCGCTGATCGCCCGTGATTCCTCGTTGATTCCTTTCTTGCTCCTCAAGGAGTGACGTTTTACCTCCCCCGATGCCTCGCGAATACACGCTGCATCACGCGCACGAACCCGCTCACCGCATCGACTACAAGGCGGAGCTCAATGAGCAGCAATACGCCGCTGTCGTCAGCCCGCCGGGGCAGTCGCTCGTCATCGCGGGAGCCGGTTCGGGCAAGACACGCACGCTGACGTATCGCGTGGCGTGGCTTCTCGACAATGGCATCCAGCCGGAGTCCATCCTGCTGCTCACCTTTACCAACAAAGCCGCCCGCGAGATGCAGGAGCGTGTGCAGGCGCTCGTCACGCAGGATGCCAGCCGCATCTGGGGCGGCACCTTCCACAGCATCGGGAACCGCCTCCTGCGCTACAACGCCGAGCGGCTCGGCTACCGCAAAGGTTTCTCCATCATGGATCGCGAGGATCAGAAGGACCTCCTCGAAACCGTCATCGGTGCCAGCGGCATCGACACGACGACCTACCGCTTCCCGAAGGCCGAGGTGCTCGGCGACATCTTCTCGCTGGCCGACAACACGCTCTGTGACCTGAAAGAGATCATCGACACACGCTACCCTTACTTCGACAAGGTCGCCGAGGGCATCCTGAAGGTGCGAAAGCTCTACCAAGATAAAAAGCGCGAGACGAACTGCTTCGACTTCGACGATCTGCTCACGCAAACCGTCGCGCTGCTGGAGGAGAACGAAGATTTGCTCGAGCGGTATCGCCGCCAGTTCGAGTTCATCCTCGTCGATGAGTATCAGGACACGAACAGCCTCCAATGTCGCATGGTCGAGCTGCTCACCGGCCCACAGGGAAACCTCATGGTCGTGGGCGATGACGCGCAGAGCATCTACTCCTGGCGCGGTGCCGATGTGTCGAACATCCTCAACTTCGCCGATCACTGGCCGAAGGCGCGCACGCATAAAATCGAGGTGAACTACCGCAGCGTGCCGGAGGTGCTCAATCTCGCGAATGCGGCCATCGCCATGAATCGCGGGCAGATTCCGAAGAACCTGCAACCCGCGCGCGAATCCAAAGGCATGCTGCCCGCGCTCGTCGCACTCGACAACTCCTCCGCGCAGGCATCCTTCGTCGCTCAGCGCATTTTGGAGCTGCAGGACGAGGGCTGCGAACTTAACGACATCGCCATCCTCTACCGTGCGCACTTTCACAGCATGGAGATCCAGATGGAGCTTACACAGCGCGGCATCCCGTTTCAGATCACCTCCGGTTTACGTTTTTTCGAGCAGGCGCACGTCAAAGATGTCGCCGCGTTCATGAAGTTCGCCGTGAACCGTCAGGACGAGGTCAGCTTCATGCGCATGGTGCGCCTGTGCGACGGCATCGGCAATGTCAGCGCTTCCAAGCTGTGGAACGAGTGGCTGCAAAGCGATGCCGCCAAGGCCGAGACGATGACCAGCAGCTTCTCCGAGGTGCTGCTTCCGCTCAAAGTGCCGAAGAAGGCCAAATCCACTTGGGAACAGTTCGCCTACACGCTTGATGAGCTGCTCGACAAAGAAGGCAGGCCCGTCGCACCCGCCAGCATGATCCGCAGCATCGTCGAAGGCGTGTATGAGGACTACATGAAGGCGAAGTTCAAAAACTACGAGCAGCGCCAGCAGGACCTCGAACAGCTCAGCAACTTCAGCGACCGCTTCACCGATGCGCTGGAGTTTCTCAGCCAGCTTTCACTTCTCAGCGGTGTCGATACCGACAACAAGCCCGACCAGCAGGCGCAGGACCGCGACGCCGTCACCCTCACCACCGGCCATCAGGCGAAGGGATTGGAATGGAATGTCGTCTTCGCCGTCTGGCTCGCCGACGGCATGTTCCCCCACAAGCGCGCCATCGACGAAGGCGGCGACACCGCCCTCGAAGAGGAGCGCCGCCTCTTCTACGTCACGGTGACTCGTGCCAAAGACGAACTCTACCTCACCTATCCCGTCATCAATCATCAAGCGAGAGATGGCGACATCATGCAGCGCCCCAGCCGCTTCCTCACCGATCTGCCGAAGGACCTCGTCGAGGAATGGAAGGTGCGGAGCGGGTGGTGAACACTGGACGGAGGATTTAAGAATAGGCAGCCTCGACGTGTTCAGGTTTGTGTTTGATTAGGCCGCGCCTCGCGATGCGCAAAAGATACCTCGTTAGAAAACTCTGACTCCACAGAGAATGAGGTCGATGGTGCGCGCTGCAGGGTTCGAACCTGCGACCCCTGCCGTGTGAAGGCAGTGCTCTACCGCTGAGCTAAGCGCGCATGTATCGCGGGCGCAGTCTGTAAGCGGACTTGAGGGCGTGGGCAACCGGAAAATCGCCCCGATCGCATCGCGGCGAAACTGTGGTGATGCCCACTTGCCAGCGTGAGCAAACGGGATGCGTTTTCGTTGGCGAGGAGACACAGTCTTCGCCGTGGGAATCCGCAGAGAAATGACCTCGATGGGTATGAGTTCGTGTCTTGCTATGATCTGCGCAGGCGGAAACGCTGAAGATATTTCAAGGGCGTGAGGCCGATGTGGCGATGAAAGTGGTGAGTGAAGGCACTCTGGTCGCAAAAGCCGAGGTCGCGTGCGACTTCAGCAATCTGAGCGCCTTCTTTTTGCAGCACTTCACAGGCAGCCTGGATGCGCAGCTTCATGATGAATGCCTGCGGACTGGTGCCGAAGGTTTCGACAAATTTGCGGTGCAACTGTCGTGGAGAAAGATGCACGAGGCGCGCGAGTTCGGCGATGGAGACTCCGGTGCGGAAGTGGGTGCGGATGTGAGCGAGTGCGCGGTCGATCTGCTGATGCGGCTGGAGTACTTGGTCTCTGCCAGCAAAGCTGCGCACGCTGCCCATGATGCCGATGGTGCGGCCTTTGCCATCAAAGAGGGGGAGCTTGTTGGTGACGAACCAGCCTGGGATGCCTTGGTCGGTGAAGAAGAGCTCAACGATGTGCAGCTTCGGCTTGCCACTGGCGAGAACTTCTTCGTCATCGCGTCTGAAGTTTTCGGCGAGCCGTGCAGGGAAGAGATCGAAGTCGTCTTTGCCCACAATGTCTTCTTCCTGGGAGATGCCGAAGCGATCCATGAAGCGACGACTGGCGCACATGAAGCGGAATTGGCTGTCTTTGGCAAAGAAGGCGAGGTCGGGAAGGTGGTCAAAGAGCCGATAGAATGGGCTGCTCGCGCTGACGCGGCGGATGAAACGCTCGCGCAGCGCGGCAGGGGAATCCATGCGTGATCGTGGGGGACTCACGCCGATGATTTAAAGTGGTCCGGTTGCTTCGCAACCGGGTCTTGAGGGCCTCAGTTGCCTAGCTTTTGGACGAGACTCAAAACCGCAGGCGGAAGCCAGCGTAGGCACCGGTGCGCATGGCGGGGTAGCCGAGCACTTCTTCGTAGCGCTCGCCGAGGAGGTTTTCCACGCGGGCGAAGAGTTCGAGGTGCTTGTTGATCTCGTAGCTGAGGGTGAGGCGCAGGCGCAGGTAATCTTCGATGTCTCGCTGTGCGGCGCCAAAGCCGTCTTCGCGGTCGATGACATAGAGCGCGCCGAGGCCCAGGCGGAGTTTGGCCACGGGTTTGACCCATGTGTCTGCCGAGATGAGGTGGCGGGGGCGGCGCACGAGGCGTGTGCCGGCGGTGAGGTCGTCGGCATCGAGGTAGGTGTATTGCGCGTTGAAACCAAAGTGCTGGTTGGGTTGCCAACTCAGGGCAGCCTCGAGGCCTTGGGTGCGTGCTTGATTGATCTGCTGAAGCGGCCCGAATGGTGGGAGGAAGACGATGAGGTGGTCGATGTTGTTGCGAAACCAAGTGAGGCTGAGTGTGCCGCGGTTTTCGGCAAAGGGCTGTTCCAGTCCCACTTCGATGCCGCGACTTTGCTCGGGTTTGAGGAAACCAGGATTGCCAAAGAGTGCCGCTTCACGGTTCTGCGGACTCGCGGGGGCAAAGGCTGTGCCGTAGCTGGCATGCAGGAGGGTTTGCGTCCACGGGAGACGCCAGCTCGTGGCGGCACGCCAGGTGGTGGCATCCTCAAAGTCGGAATACTCATCATGGCGAATGCCGCCGATGAGGTTCCAGCCGGGCAGGATTTCTGCCTGTGATTGCAGGAAGAGCGCCCAGTTGGTTTCAGCCTGATCCACATCATAGGTGTTGAAGGGGAAGGCATTGTCGCTGCTCCGTGCGTAGCTGATGTCTTGCAGCCACGCACCAGCCGTGATCGTCCACCAGTCGGTGGCTTTGAAGACGCTCTGGTATTCAAAGAAATGATTGCGTGAGGTGATGCGGTTGTTCAGACCGAAGGCGGGCGTGAAATTGGTGGCGACTTGGCGGAAGTTTCCGAACTGATAAGTGAGGGTTTGCGTCCAGCGCTCAGAGGTTTCCCAGACAAGGCGCGGAGAGATGCTCCAGTATTCGGTGAGCATGTGATCGTTGGGATCATTGGCTCCGAAGCCCGATACCGGGCCGGGCACACCGACATCGGCGTTGTAATATCGCAGGTCCAAGTCAAAACGCAGGGTGTCGGCGAGTTGAGCGCCGAATTTGGCAGCGACATTGTTGAGCTGGAATTGACTGTTGATGCGGTAGCCCTGCGTGTCTTGCCGACTGAGCTCCAGGCTCCAGTCGTAGATGCCCGCAGCGCCGCGTGTGCCGAGGCTCTCGCGTGAGGTGCCGAAGCTGCCACCTTCCCAGGAGAGAGTGGTTTCTGGCTTGGTTAGGCCGCGCCCACTGCGTGTGATGATATTGATCACCCCGCCGATGGTTTTGCCTCCGTAGAGGCTGGCGGCTGGTCCGCGCAGCACCTCGATGCGCTCCACATTGTCCAGTGCCATTGTCTCGATGTTGTAGAGGCCGGCGAGGTTGGCAGGGAGCGGCCGTCCATCGACGACGATGAGCGTTTGATCGCTGTTGGTGCCGCGCAGAAAGAGGCCATTGACGGAGCCGGGTGTGCCGCGGTCGGCAATGGTGAGGCCAGGCACCTGCCGCAGGGCGTCGGGCAGCATTTTGAGCTGCTGCTCGTCGATTTTTTTTCGATCGATCACCGTGATGCTGCTCGCGGTGCGCCAGCGCTCAGTGTTAGATTTGGTGGCGGTGACGACACGTTCTTCGAGGAGAGTCGTGCCAGCAGGCTCGGCATGGAGTGGGAGGGTGAAGCCGAGAAGGAGTGCGGCAGGCAATACGCCTGAGCCGCAGAGGATGCGGTTGAACATGGGGTGGGTGGTTTCATTGGTTCGATGAAATCATCCGCACGCCGTCACTTGACGGAGCGGATGAGATGTTCGCAGCGAGATGTTCGGACTCCGGGTGTGTGCGGCGTTTTGAATGCCGCTCCTCGCCTCCGCCTTCACCAAGGATCGCTCCCGATTGGCTTTGCTCCGTGCGTGAGCACGAATGGAGGTCTGTGACCCGATACCGCAGCGCCACTGTGGCCGGTTCTCACGGCCTTCCCTGCATCTGCGAACGGAAAGAAAACGGGAGGCATCACGAGGATGTCTCCCGCCATGTTTCTTCATAGCTGCATGCGAGAGACGGGCAAATGGAAACTGTGCTTGCGCGGTTCATGGCCGCAGCGCATGCAATGCTGCATGAAACGCATTCAAGACGCCCAGCTCTATGGCATCGTTGATCTCGGCTACGTGGAGCCGAAGGACGTGTGGCGCATGACGCAGGCCCTGTGCGATGGCGGAGTGGACGTGCTGCAGCTCCGTGCGAAAAAAATCGTGAAGAGCGAGGTGGAGCGCCTCGCACGGCTCATGCTGCCGGTGACGCGGGATCATGGCGTGCCGCTGGTGATCAATGATCATCCTGATGTCGCCGCGTCGGTGGGCAGTGAGGGCGTTCACGTCGGCCAGGACGATGATGCCGTTGCCAAAGCGCGGGCAGTGGTCGGGGCATCCTGCTTTGTCGGCAAATCAACGCACAGTCTGGCGCAGGCGGAGAGAGCAGAGGAGGAAGGTGCAGACTACATCGGCTTTGGGCCGCTGTATGCGACGGGGACGAAGCCAGACTATGTGCCGATCGGTCTCGATGACATCGCGGAGGTGCATCGCCGCGTCTGGCTGCCGGTCTTCTGCATCGGCGGTGTCAATGCGGCGCGATTGGATGACATCCTTGCGGCGGGAGCAAGGCGGGTCGTCGTGGTTTCAGCCTTCCTGTGCGCTGCGGATGTGGACGATGAAGTGCGCGCACTCAAACAGCGCCTGCCGGCTATTTCTTCTCAGAGGGGATGATGTCTGCGGTCACGGCGCGCTGGCCACTGAGGTATTCTTTGGCCAGTGCGGAGAGGTCGTCTTTGGTGATCTGAGTGAAATCTTTGGAGAAACTGCGCGCCCATTCGAGTCGCTCGGGGTGTTCTTGGCAACAGCGCAGCACGTTCATAGACCAGTAGCGGTTGTCTCGGCGCATCTGTTCGATCTGGGAGAGAATGGGTTTGATGGCGCGATCAAATTCATCGTTGGAGATTTCGCCGGAGGACAGTTTGTCACCGATGCCGACGACGAGCTTGGTGAGCTGAGCGGCCAACTCCGGCTTGCACTCGATCATGGCAGTCATGTAACCGTAGCCAGTGAGAGTGTCGCTGGCGACGTGGTAGCAGGCGGGGCTGTAGGTGTCCCCCAGTTCCTCGCGCACTTTGACGCGGAGGCGGTCATCGAGAATGGAACCCAGCACGGTGAGGCGGCGCGTGCGCTGGATGTCGTGCATATCTGCGGTGGGCCAGTAGATCGCAGCGATGGCTTTGGGAATTTCCGTCGAGAATAGGAAAGTTGTGCTGGCATCAGGCTTGGGGAAGGCGACCGCGCGTTCCTTTTCATACGCAGGCTTTTTGTCGGCCCGCTTTGGCAGTGCGCCGAGAGTCTTTGCGACGGCGGCAAGTGCGGTGTCGGCATCGACGTCGCCCAGCACGGTGACTTCGAGATAGTCCTCCTTCAGGGCGGGCGTGAGCCATGCTTTCAATTCAGCGAGCGTGCGTTTGTGCAGTTCTTCCTTTTTGGGGAAGCCCCAGCGCGGATCGCCGGAGTGCATGAAGGAAACTACCTTATCGTTCATGACTCCCTCTGCGGTGTGCTCGAGCTGCGTGTAGAGAGGATCGAGATTTTTTTCAAACTGACGCGCCGCCTCCTCGCGATATCCGGGAGCGACGAGGTAGGCCGTGAGGAGCTGGAGCTGTGCATCCAGATCCGCAGGCGTGGTGCGGCCACTGAGCAAGAACGCCTCATCCCCGACACTGAAGTCGCTGCCGACGGTGCGGCTGGCGAAGATGCGGCGCAGATCATCGACGCCGTGTTTTTCGAGGCCTCCGAGCTGGAAGGTGCTCTGCGCGAAGGGCAGAATGCCGGGCTTGTCTGTGGGCACGGAGAGTTTGCCACCGCCAAAATTGATGAGCACGCGGAGGGTGCCTTTTTCAAATTCAGTGTGCTTATGGTTGAAGCGCACGTTGTTCTCGAAAACGACCTGCGTGATGCCGAGGTCCTTGGCTTCATTCCTTTGGACGACTTTCCCAGCAGGGCCGAAGGTGGTGTAAGCAAAAGTGGTGATTTCCTCTTTTTCTGGCGGGGCGACTGGCTTGGCTTTGCTGGCGTTGAAGGCGGCGATGATTTGCTTTGCGGCATCACCTTCGAGTTTGAGATTGCCGCCGAGGAAGATTTGCGTGTCGCTGCCCTGCCAATCTTTCACGAGGGCTGCGTGGCTGTCCTCTTTCTTAATCTCTGCGAGCATGGTGGAGACGCGAGTGAGATCACTGGCCGGGTGCGTGAAGACTTTTTTCGCAGCAAGAGTTTTTACGAGGCCGCTGGCGAGGTCGCGGGATTTGCGGCTGTCGGCCTGATCGGCGCGCAGCTTGGCGCTTTTGAGGATGGTAGCTTTGGCTTCGGCGAATTCGGCATCGGTAAAGCCATGCTCACGAGCACGACGTAGCTCGGTTTCGAGCAGTGTGAGCGCGGGCCGCCAGTTCTTCGGATCACACTGTGCCTGGATGCCGTTCACACTGACGAATTCCAGGTATTCGTAGCTGTAGCTTTCTGCGCCGATGATGGGAGCGCCTTCGGCCTTGGCGAGCTTTGAGAGGCGTTGGTTGATCATCATGTCCGCGAGATCGCGGATCATTTTTTCACGGCGCGTGGCGGCGTTGTCCGGCTGGTTTTTGGCGGGGCGGGGAATCTCGATGGAGAGGGTCAGTGCCTCGGCCTGCATCTCGGTGTGCAGTGAGGCGATGGTACCGTAGCCGGAGGAGACTTTGCCGAGGTCAGGGTCTTCTGCGTCGCTGCGCGGTGCCTTGGCGTCGGCGAACTGCTTTTCGATCTCCGCTTTGACCATAGCGGTGTCTTTGAAGTCACCGACGGCGACGACGATGGCGCGTTTGGGGGTGTACCATTTTTGGTAGTAGTCCACAAAGCGCGGACGCTTCATCGTCTTGATCATTTCCTCGGTGCCGATGGGCATACGCCGTGGGAGGAGGGACTCCGGCATGGCAAACTTGTAACCTGCCAGCATGGTGCGGTATTCGATGGAGTCGCGGCTGAGTTTTTCGCTCAGGATGATGCCGCGCTCTTTGTCGATCTCTGGTTCGTTGAGCAACATGCCATCAAGGTCGTCGCGGAAGAGGCGGAGCCCTTCAGCGAGGTATTTGGCATCCACCTTCGGCAACTCGAGCATATACACCGTTTCTTTGAAGGACGTGTGTGCATTGGTGTCTGCACCGAAGCCCATGCCGAGGCGCTGGAAGTATTCGACCATCTCGCCGCCCTTGAAGTGGCGCGAGCCGTTGAAGGCCATGTGCTCAAGATAGTGCGCCATGCCCTGTTGATCGTCCTCTTCCATCAAGGAGCCGGTATTCATGTAAAGGCGGATGCTGGCGCGCCCAGGAGGTTCGTTGTGCGGGAGGATGACGTAGCGCAGGCCGTTTTTGAGCGAGCCAAATTGCGCTTTGGGGTCAGCCTTGAGGTCGGAATTTTCGTGTGGCCATTGGGCGTAGGAGGCCGTGACAAAGGCGAGGGCGAGGAAAGTGCGCAGCATGAGAGTGGGGAAGTGGTGATGAACCCGTGAGTCGGGCTGATGGAAGAAGAACGGCGCGCGTGCGGGATTTCGTGATACAGAGTTTGGGCGGCGCGCTCTCCCTCAGCAGAAAAAGCCGCTATTCGATCTTGCCGAGTCCCGCGTTGGGGTCGGGTTCGAGGAAGCCGAGCTCGACAAAGAGCTCATCCATCGCAGTGAGAGTGGCCTCGTACATCTCAAAAGAGAGATTGAAATTAAAGAAGCCGTGTCCTTGGCCATCGAACTCGACGAGGCGGCAGAGGTTTTTCTTCTTGCTGGATTTGCGCGCAAACTCATACGAGCCGTCATAGGGCACCACACGGTCGGCAGTGCCGTGCATGATGAGCATGGGAGGGAGGCCGGGACGGATGCCGCGGATGAGGTCTGCGGCTTTGCATGCCGCTTGGTCAGGCCAGCGGTCACGCCCGAAAGCGCGTTTGGAGTAGGTGTCGAGCACCGGATTGAAAAGCACGACGGCATTGGGCGCCGGGCTGCAATCGATCGCGTCACTCGGATCATCAAAGCCGCCCAACATCGCTGCGGAGGCGATGGCGTGGCCACCTCCAGAGCCGCCGACGCCGACGATCTTGCCGGGATTGATGCCAAGCTCGACGGCATTCGTGCGAATCCAGCGGATGGCCGAGCGTGCGTCTGCCATAGCCTCAATGGGCCCTGTGCCGTGGCGGGAACTGACGCGGTAGTCAAAACAGATCGTCGTCATCCCGCGTGAGGCAAAATAGACGCAGTGGGGGGCGAATTGTGCCACTTGGCCGTTATCCCAGCCACTGCTGAAGAAGAATGCGGCTACGGATTTGGGATAGGGAGGGGCCTTGTCCGTCTCTGGTTCCCAGATGTAGGCAGAGAGACCCACGCCACCGACGTTTTTATAGGTTTCTTCGCGTGCTGTCTTCAGCAGCTCTCGATTGCGATCAATCGGAGGGGTTCTGGGTGTTCCTTCGCTGCTAAGCTCCATGTCTTGAGGGTGGGGGAAGGCGACGTTTACCAGAATCGCCACAACGGCAAATGATTTTGTTGCCGTTACCCTCGCTTTGCATGCTTCTCGGAGGCAGCGGCGTGTTCTGATGGCTGAAACAATGGCAGATGAATGTGTAATGGAAACAGGCTTCGTTTAACAAAGAGAACAGAACACGATCAAGGGAAGCCGATAGCGTGAAGATGAGCGCGCGCGGACATCTCCCGCGAAACCTTGCCCCCCTGATGGAGACGCGCAAAATCATCGGCTCTCGGAGGGGGGAAGCATCGGATGCCAGCACTGGGGGCTGCGTAGGAGGTAAAGACCTTCCGCGGGATGGGGGGAAGCCACAAAACAGGTGGCAGAGGACAACTGTGAAAAAACTTCAGGATTGTGAATAAAGTCTTGCCACTTTCTTCACAGTCTGACAGTCTCTGACAATTACCGTGATTCATTCAAAAAATCACATTCTGGGTACGGCATGCTTGGCGCACTCCTTCGCCAAAGAAAAACTGTCCCGCTCATTTTCAACACCGGCATCTGCCATAACCACTCAACCATCATGGATCGCGACGATTACCCAGGCTCAGTAGCACCCGCCGTTGCTATGTCTCGTGTTTCTGACCCCGGTTCTTCGGTTCAAAGTTCTCCTCCTGTCGCAGCAACTGCCTCCTCCCGTCGCAAACGCCAGAGTGTCGGAACAAAAAGCTTTGTCTTGGACACCAACGTCCTGCTGCATGACCCGGCCTGCATTCACCGCTTTGCCGAGCATCATGTTCACATTCCTGTGGAGGTGCTCAGTGAGTTGGATCGTTTTAAAAACGAGATGACGGAACGTGGCTCCAATGCGCGTGAGGTTCATCGCGCATTGATGAAAATCTTTTCGCAGAAAGGAGCCTCGGTGACTGAAGGCGTTGCCACGGAGGGCGGAGGCACGATCCGGCTCGCGGTCTATGACCCCGAAGAAGCGCGCAAGCACCCGGGCATCCAAGAATTCGAGCGCATTTTTCACGACCCAGAAAAAGCAGATCACCGCATTCTTGCCTGCGCGCTGTGGCTGAGCACACGCTTCTCTCCGCCAGTCATTCTGGTGAGTAAAGATGTCAATATGCAACTCAAGGCAAGAGCTGTGGGTATTGAGTGTGAGGACTACCTGCATGACAAGGTGGAGCCACGTGAGGTGGCTAATTTTGACATCGCGCGCGTACAAGTCTCGCAGCATGAATTGCAGCGCTTTGCCAGCAGTGGACGCCTAGTGCTTCCAGAAGGCCGCATGGCGGGCATGGCCATCAATGACTACGCACTGCTCTCCGCCGGTGAAAAGAGCACGATGCCTGCGAAGCTGAATGCCGCAGGGGAGTTGGTGCGTCTGCGGCACACTCCAGAATCAATCAAAGTCGGTCAGGGGCGCGCCATCAAACCGATGAACCTTGGTCAAGCTTGTCTGCTCGATGCGCTGCTCGATCCAGAAATCAGTCTCGTGACTTGCTATGGACAGGCAGGGACGGGGAAAACTCTCCTGGCGGTCGCAGCGGGATTGCAGCAGGTGTTTGGTCGCACTTACCATGGACTGACGGTCAGCCGCCCCATTGTGGCGATGGGACAGACGGTGGGCTTCTTGCCGGGCTCTTTGCAGGAAAAAATGCGCCCATGGCTGCAACCTGTCTATGATGCCCTCGATTTGTTGATGCGTCCGATGGAGGGAACCCAGCAGGGGCCAGCGCGCAAAAAAAACCGCTTCCTCCCAGAGCCACAGCAGATGCAAGCTCCAGCAGCACCCTACGATCCACTCATCCAACAGGGAATCATTGAGGTGGAGGCACTCTGCTACATTCGCGGACGCAGCATCCCAGATCGGTTTTTTGTTTTGGATGAAGCGCAGCAGCTCACACCGCTGGAGGCCAAAACCATCGTTACTCGCATGTCTCGTGGATCCAAGCTCGTCTTGGTCGGTGATCCGGCGCAGATCGACAATCCCTATGTGGACAGCCGCAGCAATGGCCTCGTGTACACACGCCAGCGCATGCGCGGCCAGGCTTTTGCAGCTCATGTGCCACTTGTTAAGGGTGAGCGCAGTGCGCTCGCGGAGGCTGCCGCGCGGTTGCTTTGAGCTGCCGAGGGCGTGCGCAAAAGATTTCGCGAGATTCTTTGAAACGAAAATGGGTGTTTCTCGTTTAACCGGCCATGCACGGATTTTGGAACTCCAGAAGCCTGCGACCTAACCCAACTCAAACCATACGAAACATCATGAAAGCGATCACCTCGATCCTTGCCGTCCTCGCCCTCGCTGCCTCGGCCTACGCTGCTGAAGGAGACGCCAAGAAACCGGAAGCAGGCAAGAAGAAGGCGGCCCCAGGGGACTATTTCAAACGTCTCGACAAAGATGGCAATGGCTCCATCTCCAAAGAGGAGTTCATGGCATCCCCTGCCGCCAAGAAAGATGCTGCCAAAGCCGCTGAGCGCTTCGGTAAGATGGACAAGAACAGCGACGGCTCCCTCTCAAAAGAAGAGATGGCGCCGAAAAAGAAGAAAGCTCCTTGATTCGCAAGAGCCTTTGATCAGACACTTCACGCCGCGCCCGCCGCAAGAGCGGGCGCGGTTTTTTGTGTCCATAAATGGCACATGCCAAAATCACTGTGCCATGAACTGATCGAGTGCCGCCTTGGTGATGCGGTACTGCGTGCCGATTTTCTTTCCTTTGAGGTCTCCGGCTTCGATGCTGGCGATCACGTCCGCCTCGCTCACTCCGAGTGTCTGTGCCACTTGTGCTGGAGTTAAGACGTCCATCGCTGGAGCGGCTCCTGGGATAGGTGGTGGTGTGGCAGCCCCTGCATTCATGTTGAATGCTCCCTGGGCCATCATCTGCTGCGCCATGCCGAAGCCCATCGCGATTTCTGCCGCTGAGCCAGCAGGGCCACCGCCGCCTTTGGCCATGCCTTCCGCCATCTGGAATTTCACATAGTCGTTCAGATTGCCGATGGCACTCATGCTGCTGCGTTTGTCGATGGCCTGCTCAACTTCTGGCGGCACGCTGGCGTTTTCGAGAATGAAGCTGGAGATTTCGATTCCGTATTTGCCAGTCGTCAGCGGATTGATGACAGGCAGTAGGGCCTCGCCGAGGTCGGAGTAGCGTGTGGCGAGATCGAGTACGGGCACTTTGGCAGTGGCCAAGGCATCTGAGAAAACGCTCACGATGCGGCTGCGCATGGTGTCCGCGAATTCGTCGAGGCGGAAATGGTTGTCTGATCCCGCGACTTCTTTGAGGAAGAGTTTCGGGTCGGAGATTTTGAAGTCAAAGGTGCCGAAGGCACGCACCCGCACGATGCCGAAATCCTGATCGCGCATCATGATCGGGTTGCTCGTGCCCCACTTGTTGCCGGTGAACAGGCGCGTATTGATGAAATAGATGTCGGCTTTGAATGGACTTTCGAAGCCGTATTTCCACCCCTTGAGCGTCGAGAGAATGGGGATGTTGTCGGTGACAAGGTCGTGTTTGCCTGGGCCGAAGGTGTCGCCAAACTGACCGAGATAGACGAATTGTGCGACTTGAGACTCACGTACGATGAGCTGGGCTCCTCGCTTGATCTCTTTGTCCTCGTCGGGGAAACGATAAGAGAGGGTGTCGCGCGAGTCATCAGTCCACTGGATGATTTCCAGAAACTGTCCTTTGAGGTAGTCCATGAGGCCCATAGTTGTGTGTGCGTTGAGGATTGGTGGCCGGCGGGATCGCCGGTGAAACGGTAGCGAGTTTAGAGAGAGGCTTTCTCTTTGGCGAGTGCATTTCCACATTAAGATTTGTAGCCCTGGGGCGCAGGAGCGTGTCTGGGGGCTAGGAAAGCAGGGCGCGCCTTTCTCCCGGCTCGACACGCGCCAGTTCATCGTTCACTTTGGTGCTCATGCCTCAGGCTCAAGAACCCCGCATTCCCGTGCTGCCGACTTTGATGACGGCGGGCAATATCCTCTGCGGATTTGTCGCTATCCTGCAAATATTCGATGGTCGCCACCTCGCGGAGAACCAGCACTATCATTATGCGATCGTGTTCATCCTCCTGGCGTGTTTGTTTGATGCACTGGATGGCCGCGTCGCGCGCATGGGAGGGACGGAAAGCCCGTTTGGGAGAGAGCTCGACTCGCTGGCGGACATCGTGAGCTTCGGCGTGGCGCCCGCTTTGCTGGTGCATGACATCGTGCTCAAGGAGATCGATACGCCCAAGGGACTCGGCTGGTTGATTTCCTGTGTTTACCTCGTCTGCGGAGCGATGCGGCTGGCGCGGTTCAATTGCCTAGCGGCGGCAGATGTGGGTAGCTCCAGCAAGAGTTTCCGTGGCTGCCCGATTCCCGCTGCGGCAGGAGTGATCTCATCGCTCACCCTTCTGCTTTTGTGGTTGGACAGTAATGAAAAAGAGATAGGCAACTGGAAATACGCGCTCGCAGGGCTGATGGTGCTGCTCTCCTACCTGATGGTCAGCAGTCTGGAGTATCCCAGTTTTAAAGCCGTCAATTGGCGGACTAAACGGTCATTTCACTGGGTGCTGGTGACGATTTTCATCATTGTTTTCACAGTGATGAACTGGCATTGGATGCCTTCGGTGATTTTTGTGACTTACCTGCTTTACGGTCTTGTCAGGCCGTGGGTTTCGCGCAAATGGCGCCAAGAGATCGAGATTGAGCCAGAGTGCATGGATATTGATGCCGAGGCTGAGACGCGCCTGCTGACAGGGGAGGAGGATGCGGCAGCGCAACCGCGCATCGACCCGGCGGCGCAGATTTGAATAAAATCGTTTTCTCCGACTCGGTGTTGTGCGAGTGAGCTGCCTGAATTTTTCATGGCAGACTTCTATCAGCACGCACGGGTTCCCACACTCCATCACCTCGCCCACGCAGACAGCGCAGCGCGTGAGGATGAGATGCGCGCTTGGGCAGTTGAAAAGCCGGTGGCGCTGCTGCTGCCAGCCCTCTATGCCGAATGCGAGCGCCCTGCATTGCCGCGCATTCTGGAAGAGGTGTCTCAAGCGGGACATATCAGCGAGGTCGTGCTGAGCATGAATGTCATGGACGCAGCGGAGCATGAGCGCGCTCTGCGTTTTTGCCGTCAGCATCTGAAGGGAAAGCGAGCAACCCTGCTGTGGAATGACGGGCCAAACCTCACTGCGGTGTATCAGCGCATGGAGAGGGCTGGACACACGGGTGCTCACGCAGGGAAGGGGTCGAACATTTGGATGGGGGCTGCCTTTCTGCATGCGCGTGGGTTCCGCGGCATCGTGGTCAGTCACGACACGGACATCATCAACTACAGCCGCGATTTGCTGTGGCGTTTGTGCTACCCATTGCTGCATCCACGCATGGCCTATCGTTTCGCCAAAGGCTACTACAGCCGCGTGTCAGACAGACTTTATGGGCGGGTCACACGCTTGCTCATATTTCCTCTGGTGCAGGCCTGTCGCGACACCCTTGGTTCCCAGCCATTGCTGGAGCATCTGGAAAGCTTCCGTTATCCGCTTTCGGGAGAGTTTGCCGCGGATATGAGCGCACTGGAGAGCTTTAGTCTCCCGGGAGGCTGGGGACTGGAAATCTCCATGCTGTGTGAGGCGTTTCGCCATTTGCCTGTCGCACGTCAGTGCCAGGTGGACCTCGGTTTTCACTTTGAGCATCGGCATCGCAGTCTCTCCCATGATCAGGTGGGCATCCATGAGCCTGGCCTCGTCTCTGCAGCAGCAGATGTAGCACTCTGTTTGGCGTTTCAGGTGCTGCGTGAAGTGGGGGAGGTATCTACACGGCAAGTGATGGAACGCATCGTCAGCCGTTACCCCATTCGCGCTGAAGAATGGGCGCGGCGTTATGAGCATGTGGCTCTGCTCAACGATCTGCATCATGATGCGCAGGAGGAGGGGGCAGCCATCGCCGCATTTGGGCGTGCGCTGGAAAGCCTGCCCGGCGCACTCACTGACAAAGGTGCGCCGCATATTCCCGCGCTGCGAGCTCCTCCGGCAGAGACACTCGCTGCCATACCTGGCCTCGCCCAAGAGATCCTAGCGGCGGCCACACCGGTGTGAGTGTCGGAGGCGGTCCGCGTTACTCGTGTCGCAGGGCTTCCACTGGATTCATCCGCGCCGCGCGGCGTGCGGGGTAGATGCCAAAGGCGATGCCGGTGAGAACCGAGATGGAGAACGCAAGGATGGGCGACCACATTTTGATCACGGTCGTGACACCTGCAAATTTTTGCACGGCGATGGGAATGCCAAGTCCCAGCGCAACGCCGAGAACACCTCCCACCCCGGCGAGCAGAACCGTCTCGATGAGGAATTGCACCACGATATCCGCCTGCCGCGCGCCGAGGGCACGCCGGATGCCGATCTCACGTGTGCGCTCTGTCACACTTGCGAGCATGATATTCATGATGCCGATGCCACCGACGAGGAGTGAGATCGCGGCAATGCTGCCCAGCACGATACTGAAGATGCGCTTTGTGCGCTCAGCCTGCTTGAGCAACTCGACTGGCACGATGATGCGCCAGTCTGCTTTTTTGTGATTGCTGGTCATGAGATGGCGCACGGCCTCGGCTCGGCTCTCCACTTTACGAACATCTTCCACACGGATGACGGCTTCGTGAAACTCCACCTTCTCAGCCTCGAAACTGCCGGTGCGGAAACGAAAAAATGTCTCACCATACTGATCCATGAGGGTGCTGAACGGAATCATCATCTGCGCTTGTGAGTTTGTGTTGGAGCCACTGCCGGCATCCGTGCCCACCATCTGCCCTTCATCCTGAATGATGCCGATGATTTTATAATAGAAGCCTTTGACTCGGACATGCTTCCCTGTCGGGGTCGAGAGCGGGAAAAGGCGGGCGGCCACAGTTTGGTTAATGACGCAGACAGGCACGCGTTGGTCCATTTCGATGTCGGTGAAGAAGCGGCCCTGCACCATCGCCCGATTGCGCATCTGCGGGTAGATCGGCAGCACGCCCATGACTTGTCCATCCACGCTGCGATCGAGATTCCAGATGTTCTCTTTGATGAAACGACTGGGGACGACGATGTCGATGCCGGGCACAGTCTGACGAATTTGCTGGATGTCGCGCGCAGTGATGCCGTACTCGCTGATCATGCTGCGGGACTCCGTGTTTGATCCCTGTCCATCTGGCGGTTTTACGCTTTGCAGGATGATGTTTTGACTGCCTAGCCTGCGAATCTGCTCCTGTGCTTCATAACTGGCACCTTCGCCGATGGCGAGCATGGCCACCACGGATGCCACACCAAAGACGACGCCCAAGGCAGTGAGGAATGAGCGCAGCTTGTGAAGCCAGATCGTTTTGATGCCAAGAGAAAGCGTGCGCCACAGGTGTTGTGGGGATGCGACGAGGCGGAGTACGGGATGATGGGCGAGGAAAGACATTCGCAGGACTCAAGAGTACGTAGCGAGGCGAGTAAAATTGCCACGTGTGCGAGATCGTACGATCTCAATGATCCTTGCCACAGACCTGGCACATGAAACGATTTCCTCGCCCAGGAATCTCATAGCTCTCACCGCCGCAGAAAGGGCACTTCACCATGACAAAATTCCGCACGTACCAGCGCGTGATACCCGCCACGGCCACACAACCCACGAGCATCGTCACCAGCGGAGAGATGCGATGTTCTCGCAGCCAGTCCCAGAGCAGCCACACCGCAGTGCCGTAGATGGCGCTTGTCACGATGGGGCCGAAGAAACTGAGGGCAAAGTGCTGCCTGGAGTTCATGCCTTTCCTCATTCTCACGAATGAACGGCTTTGCGCAAGCCTTCACGCATCGCTTGGAGTGGAGCTGGGGTGTCAAACCAGTGCTCAAAAGAGATCGCTCCCTGATGCAGCAGCAGCGTGAGGCCATCGACCACCCGCGCTCCCACGGCTTGTGCATCAGTCAGCAGCGGGGTGCCTCCATCAGCTCGGTAAACCATATCAAAAACAAGATGGCGCGACTCAATCGCCCCAGGAGGCAGCAGCCGCGCATCCGTCGAGCGCATCCCCAGCGGAGTGGCATTGACAATCAAATCCACGTTCCTAGCCGCTGAGGAGAGTGCTGCATCTGTCCAATCCAGAGCAGTCACATCCTGGCAGTGCCCCACCACGCCGATTTCTTGAGCCACTTGTGCAGCCTTTGCTTTCGAGCGGTTCGCTAAAATCAACTTCTTACAGCCCACGAGAGCACTCTGCACTGCAACGGCACGACCGGCACCGCCGCCGGCACCGAGGATCATAATGCGCAAGTCTTTCACTTCGACGCCGAAGGCTTCCCGCACGCTGCGCAGATAGCCTGGGCCATCGCTATTGTGGCCACACAGCTTCCCATTGCGCAGCACCAGAGTATTCACGGCACCGAGGACTCGTGCGAGATCATCCACCTCATCCACTGCGGCCAGTGCTTCAAACTTGTGCGGGATGGTGATGTTGACGCCGAGAAAACCACACGCCGCAAGCTGGCGAAACGCACGGCCCACGCTCCCTTCAGGCACTTGCACGCGGATGTATTGGGCGTCGATGCCGCAGGCACGCAGCGCTGGGTTGTGCATCTGCGGGCTGCGTGAGTGCGAGATGGGATCGCCAATGACGGCTAGCCGTGCGGGCGGCATGAAGCGGCCCGCAGTGGTTTGCCAATCCAACAATTCGTCAAAGGTCAAAAAATCGCCCACGGGGGAGTCATCGCGAAAGATGCAGGCATGTCAAAACTCAGCACGCAATTTTCTCCTCGACATCCCGTTTCATTCCCGCTGCATTCGTGGCAGTCATGCTCACGTGCCCTCTTTTCCCATGAAAACTCTCTTTTTGCCAGCCACCCTCGTCCTCGCCGCTTTCGTCTTATTTGCTCGGGCTGCAGATCCTGCGGTCAAACCGCTGCGCGTCCTCATCATTGCTGGGGGGTGCTGCCATGAGTATGACAAGCAACCCACCGCTCTCAAAGAGGGCATCGAGGCTCGGCTCAATGCCATCGTGGACATTGCCTACAATCCTGACAAGAGCACCAAAGCCACCTTCGAAATCTACAAAGCCAAAGACTGGGCCAAGGACTTCGATGTCATTATTCACGACGAATGCAGTGCGGATGTGACCGATCGCGCTTACGTCGCCGCCATTCTCGATGCGCACAAAGCGGGCAAGCCTGCCGTCAATCTGCACTGCGCCATGCACAGCTATCGCTGGGGAAACTTTCGTGAGCCGGTGAAGGCCGGTGCGGACAATGCGGGATGGTATGAGATGCTGGGTATCCAATCCACCCGCCACGGCCCACAGCAGCCTATCGACATCACCTTCACAGATAACACGCATCCAATCACCCGAGGGTTGGAAAACTGGACCACCATCAACGAAGAACTCTATAACAACGTTCAGATTCTCACAGGCAAGCCGCTTGCCACAGGACGGCAGATCGTACCACCGAAAGCCAAGAAAGGAGAAGCCCTGCCGCCTGACGCCAAGCCCACCGAAGCCACTGCCGTCGTGGCTTGGACAAATGAATACGGGCCGAACAAAACAAAAATTTTCTCGACCACCATCGGCCACAATACAGCCACCGTCGCTGATGCACGTTACCTTGATCTCGTCACCCGCGGACTGCTCTGGGTCACCGGCCATCTCGATGACAGCGGCCACGCGAAAGAGGGTTACGGCAAGTAAGCAAGCAGGGTGTGCGTAATCTCGCTGCCGAATGCCCGGTACTCCCGTGCAGATTTTTTATTTCCACCGAAGGCAACGCTCATCCTCCTGCACACCATGCGACTCTTCATTTTTTCTGTTCTGTGCTCAGTTCTCACCGTTCGTGGAGCCGATCCCTTGCCGGGTCATTCCTCTCACGGCGAAGTGTTTAATGAAGGCCCGCGGCAAGCCGCCGTACTCATTCCCGGCTGTGGCGATGCGGTAAAGTTTCCCATTTCCTCGAAGAATGCTGAGGCGCAGAAATTCTTCAATCAGGGCGTCGGTCAGCTTCACGGCTTTTGGTATTACGAAGCCGAACGAAGCTTTCGCCAAGTCGCCGCACTCGATCCCGACTGCGCCATGGCCTACTGGGGCATGAGTATGGCGAACGTGAACAACGACAAGCGTGCCGCCGCCTTCATCAAGAAAGCTGCGCCGCTCAAAGCCAAGGCCACGCCACGAGAACAGAAGTGGATTTCTGTGCTCGAAAATCTCTATCGGGACAAAGACAAGCGCGACAAAAAGCAAAAGAGCCTCGACTGCATCAAAGACTTTGAAACCCTCGTGCAGGACGATCCAAAAGACATCGAGGCCAAGGCGTTTCTCGTCTGGCGCATCTGGTTCTCACGGGATGAGGCTCCCATCTCCAGCGCGCAGGCAGTCGATGCGTTGCTCGATCAAATCTTCGCGGTGGCTCCCAATCATCCGGCGCATCACTACCGCATTCATCTGTGGGATCAGAACAAGCCTGCCCGTGCGCTGAATTCCGCCGCGCAGTGTGGCCAGTCTGCGCCGGGCATCGCCCACATGTGGCACATGCCCGGCCACACCTTTTCAAAATTACAGCGCTCGGATGATGCTGCTTGGCAGCAGGAGGCCAGCACGCGTGTCGATCATGCCTACATGATTCGCAGCTTCATTCTCCCCGATCAGATTCACAACTACGCCCATAATGAAGAGTGGCTCGTGCGCACCTTTAACGACCTCGGGCGCGTCAAAGATGCCATCGGGCTCGCAAAAAGTCTCATCGCCAATCCACGCCATCCTGCCGTCAACATGCTTGATAAGGCGAGCACATCAGCTAGCTACGGCCGCACGCGCTTGATTGAGACTTATGTTCGCTGGGAACTGTGGGATGCTTTGAATGACTTTACCGCCGCCCCTGTTGGGCATCCTGCGCATGACATCATTCGCCTTCGCGCGCGTGGAGTGGCGGCTTATCACTTGAAAGATGCGGCGACTCTAGCCGCTGCGCTCAAAGAGCTTGAGTCCGTTACCCTGGATTCCGAAAAGAAACAGCAGGCAAAGAAAGACACGGCGGAAAAGCCGGAGGTGAAGAAACAAGAGGGTAAACAAGCGGAGAAGCCCAGCGTCAAAGCCAGAAAAAGTGCCATCGCTGAGCTCAAGGTGTTGATCGCGCTCTTGGATACGAAGTCAGTTAAAAGCACAGTCGCTCCACTCATCGATGCGCTCAAAGACAGCGATACGCCGAAAGACCGCATCGCGCGTTATTGGCTCAAGCTTGATGAAAAATCGAAAGCAGCGGAGTATATCCAAAAAATCCCCCGCGATCTCGCAGGCCTGGCGGCTAAAACAGAACTTCTCCTGGCTTGTGGCAAATCCGATGAGGCAAAAAGAGCGTTTGAAGATGTCTGCAAGCTCGCCTTTGCCATAGATCGCGACCTGCCTGTGGCCAAGCGTCTTGATTCGCTCGCAAAAGTTTTCGGAGTGAAGGGTGATTGGCCGAGCGCAGCTCCCAAGCGTAGCGATAGCGGCGTGCGCCCTGCTTTGTCCAGCCTCGGGCCCATGCACTGGCATCCACCCGTTGCGCCAGTTTTCGAAGCACTGACGCTCGATAACAAGCGCGTTGCGAGCAGCGAGTTTACAAAAATGAAGCCGACGATTTTCATGTTCTATCTTGGCCATGAATGCGGTCATTGTGTCGAGCAGATACAGGCCTTTTCCAAAGCGGAAGCAGACTTTGCAAAGGCGGGCATTCAGCTTGTTGCCGTCACCATCGAGCCAACGCAAGTGGCCGGAAAAATCCGCGAGTCTCTCAAGCTCGCCAAAGATCAGCCTCTGAGCTTTCCCATCCTCTGTGATAGCAGCCTTGCGGCATTCAAAAAAGTGCGGGCTTACGACGATTTCGAGAAGGATACTCTTCATGCCACACTCCTGATCGACCAGACGGGACATCAGCGTTGGCAGGACATCAGTTACACTCCTTTTACGGACGCAAAATTTTTGCTCGAAGAGTCACGCCGCCTGCTTGCCATTCCTGCATCCGAGGAGAGCCAGTAAGGAGACGCATTTTTTCGAGGTGAGGAACTTCATCTGCGCTGCGGGCACACGAGGATGTGTGAATGGGCCACCAGCTCTTTTCTTCACGGCTCCATCGGTTGCGCCCAGTCATGCAGTGCGGAGAGGAAAATCCGCAAGATGCTTCCAGGCACAAAAAAAGCCCGGAGGGAATGCCTCCGGGCATGAAGTGAGAGTTTTCAAAGTATGCGCGTGATCAACTCTTCTTGAGAGACTCCACTTTCTTGTGGGAACTGACGGCGGTGACTTGTTTGCCGACGAGTTTTTCAGCGTTCTTCACGGAGGCGGTCAGCGTGAGGGTGACATCCTTGCCATCGGCTTCGATGACGATGGATTTGGAGTCTTTGTTCACGGACTTGAGCTTGCCGCTGGTGGTTTCAGTCTTGCCGCAGCCTGCGAAGGCGGAGGCTGACAGGCCGGCGATGAGGAGCGTGGTGAGGATGGATTTCATAGGGGGACGAGGGTGAATGTTTACCGGCTGGGAACCCTCCCGGCTGGACTTGCTCCCATTGAAAACGACAACAGCCGGGGAAGGCAATCATATTTTTTGTGGGGTTGGTCAAAAAGACTCGTCACACGCCCGACCCTTGTGCCACGCTGACCGTGATGAGAGTCTCTCCTGTCGCCCACATTTGCTGCCTGCTCGGGTTTGCCATCTCCTGCTTGGCTCACCCGTTGCCAGATGTGGCTGTGCGGGCCAATTTTGAATCCGGTGGTGGCTGGATGCTTCAGGTGGAGATCGACCCGCGCAGTTTTGAACCCGATCCCAACGTCGCTCCCTATCTCACGCATGCGGACCTCAATGCCGCCACGGACGAGTTCAAAGAAAAACTCAAGGCCACGGCTCGCGACTACATTCGTCGTGTCGTGGACGTGGTGCTGGACCCTCTCCAGAAGGTGAATCCTGCGTTCGATTGGCAATTCACCACGATGGAAAATGCGCCGCTGCGTCTGCCGGAAGACCCCGTGATGCTCACGGGCACTTGGAAGACTCAGATTCCGCAGGGTGCCACCGGCTACTCCATTCGTGCACTGCCGGAGGGCACTCTCAGTGTGCTCTACCACAACACCGCTTTGGGAAAGAAAATCGAGCGTTTTCAGATTCTCTTCCCTGGCGAGACCAGCTATGTGCTGGATCTCCGCAGCTTTCAGCCGCGCACCGCAGCCCCGCCGCTGGTCACTGCCTCACCAGAGGAAACATCCCCAGAGGCCATGTGCCCGATGTGCGGCCCAGGTGGTGGCTCCTCCACGATGACGGCGGCCGTGCTTTCTGCCGCCGCTATCATCGCGTTGGTGATCTGGCTGTCGCGACGGCGCAAACCCGACGGAGAATGAACTTCTGATTGCGCCCGTAGCACGTCCGCGTATGAGCGCCGCGTGAATCAGGCATTCGTATTGGGCGCAGGCATTGGTGAACGGCTCCGGCCGCTGACGGAACAGCTTCCGAAACCGCTCGTGCCCGTGTTTCACCGTCCGCTGATCACGTATGCGTTCGATCACCTCATCGCGGCAGGCATTTCGCGCCTCGTGGTGAATACGCATCACATTCCAGAAGCGTATGCGAAAGCGTTTCCCACGCAGAGTCATCGCGGCGTGCCGATTCAATTCCGCAACGAAAGTCCCGTCCGCCTCGAAACCGCCGGCGGCATCGCCAACGTGCGCGACTTGCTCAATGGCGAACCTTTTCTCGTCTATAACGGCGACATCCTCACCGACCTGCCGCTCAAGCCACTGCTCACCGAGCATCGCGAGAAAGGCAATCTCGTCACGCTGGCGCTGCGCAGTCACGGGCCGTCGCTGCACATTGCCTTCGACCCACGCTCTGACCGCATCACCGACATCCGCAATAAACTCGGCACTGGCGACGAGGGGAAATACCTCTTCACCGGCATCTATGCTTGCGACCCCGCTATTCACGACTGGATCACGCCCGGCAAAGTCGAGTCCGTCATTCCCATCTTCCTCAACATGATCCGCGAAGGTGCAAAAATCGGCGGGGTGGTCATCGACGAAGGCAGTTGGTGGGATCTCGGCAGCCGCACGGCCTACCTCGCCGCGCACGCCGCCATGAATGGCATGTATGGCCCCGCGATCGATCCCGCGGCACAGATCGAGGAAGGCGCGGTGTTGCGCGGCATCAATGTCGTCGGCTCAGGTACCGTGATCGAAGCCGGTGCCCAACTCGAAGACACCATTGTCTGGCCTGGCGGGCGCGTCGTGCGTGGGGCGGAGTTAAAACGCTGCATCGTCCGTAGCGGTGTCACCGCAGCGGGCATCGTGGAGGATGCGGATTTTTGAGTGATCCGGGTTTAAAGTTTAAGGTTTCAAGTTGTGTGAATGCGTGGTCGCTCTGAGATTTTCCAACTTTAAACTTTGAACCTGAAACTTTGAACTGAAGAAAAATGCCCCCCGAACACGAGGCTCTACTCATTCTCACCCGCAAACAGTTCCCGGAACTGGAAGCCACACCGTGCGAGATTGAAGTGATCCTCAAAGGTGCCTCCGACCGCCATTTCTATCGACTAAACTGGCAGGGCGGACACGCATCCATGGTGCTGATGGTTTACACGCTCGCGCGACGCGACAATCCGAAATTCGTGCCCGCCACGCGCCGCTTGGAAAAAATCGGTGCGAATGTGCCGCATGTGATGGCCTTTGATGAGCAGCGCCTCTGCGTGTGGTTGCAGGATCTCGGACGGGTCGATTTGCACTCCTTTGATTCACAGCCCTGGGCCGTGCGCCGCCCTCTCTACGAGGCCACCTTGCGCGAAGCGGCCAAATTTCACTCGGTTTCCGAGGCGGCACTCAACTCTGCCGATCTCGACGAACTCGAACCTCCTTTTGATGAAGCTCTCTACGAATGGGAGCAGAACTATTTCCTCGACCACTTCGTCGGTGGTCATCTCGGGCGCGAATTCGGACACGATGAGTACCACGCTGCGCACACAGCCTTGCGGCAGCTTCGCCAACGCCTCGCCGCGTTGCCGCGCTGTCTCGTGCATCGCGACTTTCAAAGTCAGAATGTGCTCATTCGCGGTGAGGACGCCTGGTTGGTCGATTACCAGGGCCTCCGCCTCGGCCGCGCCGAATACGATCTCGCCGCGCTGCTCTACGATCCGTATGTGACGCTCACATCGGAGGAGCGTTACGAGCTCCTGCGCTACTACGCACTGCATCGCGGACTCGACTGGGACGAGCTACGTGAGACCTTCCACCTCTGCGCGGCACAGCGTCTCATGCAGGCGCTCGGCGCGTATGCCAATCTCAGTCGCAACCTCGGAAAGCCACACTACTTGCAGCACATCCCGGCGGCTGTTTCAAACCTTGCCGAAGTCTGCTTGGAATCCCGCGACCTGCATGATCTGCGGGCGTTTTTCGAGGGTGGCTTCTAATCACACCGGCCAGCGAAAACACTGCCCAGCGGCCAGCTTGCTGCGAGAGTATGCAGAGATGCGCACTCGGTTCGCGCTGTTGCCGCTCAGTAGCCACACGTTCGCCCGATCCATCGCGTGCAGAAAGCCCACATGGCCGCTGGCTCCGGCGGAGAGGGGTTGCAGCACCACGACGCAGCCGTAGGTCGGCACCACGGCACGTCCGTAGTTGATCCACCGTCCGGCCAGGCCAGTCATGTATCCGCGAAAACCAGCGCGTACGATGCTCCAGTTCACAAAGGCGGCGCACCAACTCGTCTCATCGCCGCCGCGCACGCCCACGCTGGCGAGGTATTCGACGATGCGCGGGTTATCCCCAGGATTCCACTCGGCCACGTTTTGCTCACCCAGTGCCACCTCCATCCACGGCGGTGCCTTCGGCACAAAACCAGCCGCTGGTTGAGCAGGCGATTGTCCACCGCCCGCCGCAGCCACTTGCAAAACTTGTCCGGGATAGAGAATGCGGCAGCGGTTGTCCTCATCACACAGGCCGGGGTTCATCGCTTTGAATGCATCAAAGCTCATCCCACATTTGCGCGCGATGCCCATCGGCGTATCACCGGGCTGGATGACGTAAGCTGCCATGCGCGCTAATGTTGCGAAAACAGGCGGAGCTGCCAACTGAGAAATCGTGCCGTTCCGCATGTCTCGCCACGCGCGGTGGTTGTTGAGGGAGAGATGATTTCTCCAAGGCTTGGCGTCTCCCTGCGTTTCATTGTCCCGCTTATGATTCACTCCTTTTTTCGGCTTGCTTGCTGCACCCTACTTTTGACCGGCGTTTCCTCTTTGGCTCCCAAGGCGGCGGCGGAGGGGGCTGCGGCATCGTTGCGCGAGCTGCTGCCTGGAGAGCCGACACGGGCTGATCTGACGCGGGCACTCAAAGTGTTGCAAGCCTGGGAGAACGACACGCATCAGGAGAAGGCGCGGCGTGTTTTGCGCGTTTGCTACTGGACGCCAGCGGATCGTGAGCCGCAGCCGCGCCACCGTGAAAGGCTCACCGGCGTGTTGCGCCACATCCAAGATTTTTATCTGCGTGAAATGACTGCCTGGGGATTCCCTGGACGAACAATCCAACTCGATCTCGCAAGTGATGGAATGCTGAAGTTGTATGAAGTGCGCGGCACGCTGAAGTCGGCGGAATGCAGCGAAACGGACGGCAATGATGGTCGTGCCATTCGCAGCGATTGTCTGCGCGTGCTGCGGGAGGAGGCTGGCATCGACGGCGACAAGGAAACACTCGTTATTTTCTGCAATCTCGTGGACTGGGATCCGGCCACACGGCACATCGGGCATCACAGTCCCTACTACGCCAGTGGCAACAGCCAGCACGGCACTGCGTGGCAGGTGGACTCGGTGCTGCTGGATGTGGCATCACTCGGTGTGAAAGATCAGCATGTGCAGGATCGGCAGTATGGCCGCATTTCACTGGGGAAATATAACAGCATTTTCATCGGGGGTGTTTGCCATGAGCTGGGACATGCCCTGGGATTACCGCACTGCCGGGAGGATGTGGCCATGCGTGCGACACGTGGCAAGGCACTCATGGGATCAGGAAACCGCACCTATGGGGACGAATTGCGCGGTGAGGGGCACGGGAGCTTTCTCTCGCTCACTCATGCGTTGAAGCTGGCGGCTCATCCGCAATTCTCCGGTTCAGTGCGGCAGATGGGCACGGGGCTGCGCGTGAAATTTTCAGATTGGCAACTCGTGCCAAACGCTGCGGGATTGCGCGTGAGCGCCACGATCAGCGGCAATCTGCCGGTGCATGCGGTGCTAGCCTATGCCGACCCCGAAGGCGGCGGCGACTACGACAGTGCGAATGGTGTCGGCGTGCCGGACGCTTCCGGGCACTTCACTTTGACCCTGCCTGCACCCGAAAAGAAAAACACCACGGCGCGCCTGCATTTTGTCGCGGTCGCGGTGAATGGCGCTGCCACGGCGGGAGTGTGGTCATCGCAGGCCGTCTCGATGAGCGCGCGCATCACTGCTGACGCAGCCTATGACGTGACGAAGGCGGTGCAGAAAATCGAGTTTGATGCCTGCTGGCCCGATGTCCATGAAGGGAAAGCCGAGTCGCCGACTGTCAGCCCTGCCGTGCGAGAACTCCTCCGCCGCTTGCGGGCACCCGACAGCAGTGCGGGCAAACCTGCGCCCTCGGCGGTGCCTGCGGATAAGCTGGAGATCGCGCTATCCGACACGCTGCCCGCGCAGGCGAACACGGGCTGGCAGGGTGTGCATTTTGATCGCACTCCAGAGGGAACGCCTCTGGAAGGGCCGGAAGGTTTATTCATTCACGGCCTCTACGCGCACGCCGAGGCTGTTCACGAATACGATCTCTCAGGGAAGTGGGACAAGATCACGGGAAGCGCCTGCTTGCTGCGTCAGGGATTTGGAGTGGTGCAGGCGACGATCCACGGTGACGGACGCGTGCTGTGGACATCGCCTGATTTGAAATCGGACATCTCGGCATCCTTTGAGATTTCCCTCAAAGGCGTGCAGCGCCTCACGTTGCACATGCACGGCTTGAAAGGCAAAAACGGTGCCTGGGGAGCTTGGGGAGAGCCGCTGCTGCGGCGTGCGGCCCCGTAAAGTCGCGTGCTCCCGCGCTGGACGCCGCGTGCGCGCGCGATAGCATCGAAAGATGGATCAATCATGGACTGATAAAATCGTGATCGTCACCGGCGGCGGTGGTGGGATGGGACAGATGGCAGCCAAGCGTTTCGCCGATGCCGGGGCACGCGTTTTTATTTTCGGACGCACTCTGGAATCGCTGCACGAGACGGCGGCGCTATCGAAAAACATCGTGCCCATCCTTTGTGATGTCGCAGATCCCGCCAGTGCGGCCAGTGCGCTCGATGAAGTCCTCAAACACGGTGTCCCCTTTGCGCTCATCCACACCGCCGGCATCAACACGCCCGACCGTTTCATGGCGCATGCCGATCCGGCACGCATCGCTAGCGCGGAAAGCTGGCGGCGGGTCATGGAGATCAATGTCCTCGGCGTGGCCAATATGATCCAGGCCGTCTCCAAACCCATGGCAGCTCATGGCGGTGGGCGCATCGTCATCGTCTCATCCACCGCCGGTCACGGCTACGACTCGTATGCAGGCGTGCCTTACACTGCGAGCAAGTGGGCCGTGCATGGCATGCTCTTCACCGCGCGCATGCAACTCAACGCACACGGCATCGTGCTCTCCGAATACGCCCCAGGCGAGGCGAACACGCCACTCGTCGCCAAGCGCCCCGTGCAGCCTTCGCCGAAGCACAAAGAAGCCATGATCTCCTGTGAAGAATGCGCCGAAGCGATGTTCTTCATCGCGAGCCAGCCCCACAGCATGAGCCTCGTGCAACTCCCCGCATATCAACCTTTCGGCGGCATGCCACCGTCGATCACACTGCCGTGGCTTGATGCGTTTGAGATCACACCACGGTCGTGAGGTTTATTGGTTGCGCGACAGTGCCTCCAGATAATCCAGCAAGCTCGCAAATTCACGCAGGGTGAGATTGTTCACCAATCCGGGCGGCATGATCGAGATCGGCAGTTTCTGGCGACTCTTGATGTCTTTCACAGGGAAAACAAACTCCTGTGCGGCGACGTTGCGCAACTTGACATGGCCCGCAGACTCCAGAGTGATGAAGCCCATCTGCTGCGTGCCGTCCTTCATCGTGATCACTTCACTGGCGAAGCCCTGAGCGATGGTTTTGTTCGGATTGAGGATGTTCTGCGCCAACTCGGGGCGCTTGTAAGTCTGCGCGATGTTGCCGAGATACGGCCCCTTCTGCGGCTGGTTCTCGTTGGTCGTGTGACAGGCCACGCAGGTGGCCTTGGTGAAGACCATCTCGCCCGTGACGACATCCCCCTTCATCGAGAGCACTTTGCTCAGCACCTCTTCCGGCTTGAGCGTGCCGACTCGCGGCGTGGTGTCTTTTTCACGATTCAGGCGCATGGCCTTCGCGGCGCGTTCGGCGGCAGCTTTGACCTCCGCATTCGGATCATCCAGCGCGGCGAGCACTTTGGCGGCGCTGGGCATGTGCTTGGAGGCGCTGATCGCGTCGATGATGAGCTTGCGGTGCTTCGGATCGGCCCAGTCTTTGTCGAGTGCCTTCTGTGAGAGCTGGATGGACTCCGGGCTGCCCGTCTTGCGGTTCGCGAGGTTCAGCAAGGCGGCATAGGCATACATCGAGTGCGGCCACTCGGCTTTCGCGGCGATCTGCTCGATGAGCTGGTGGTGGTTTTCGAGCTTCGGTGCGTTCAAGAAAGCGTTCAAAGCGGCCTCGTAGTCCTTGCCGGAGTCCGGGAGATTTTTGAGAGAGTCCAAGGCGTGGAGCGTCGCCTGCACGGCATCGGCGCTGTCGGTTTTGGAGAGGGCGACGATGGCTTGGGAGAGAGTGTGGTTCAGGCGTCCCGCCTGATCTGACGCAGCCGGGACGGCTGCACCACTCTTCACCAGTCCAACCAGCAGCGGCACGGCCTCCGCAGGAATCTCCTCAGCGCCGGCCATCTGCGCGGCCAGCTCCGGCAGCACCTTCGGATCCTTCTTCGCGAGTTCGAGGATGCGCTGCTGCGCCTCGTTGAACTGGATGCGGTTGCGGTTCAGTTCCTTCACCAGGAAGGCCGCTTCATCTGTCGAGGCCTTCGCCAGCGCGTCCTTCAGCGCAACGGCGATCTTCGGTGTCTCGCTCCAAGCCTCCGGCTGGTAATACGGCCCCCTTGTGTCCGGCCGCGTGCCCCACGAATCGCCCTTCCACTCGCCTTCCTTGAAATGCAGACGGCTGAGTCCTCCAAGAATGCCCTGGCGCAACGCGGGATCGGTGGCCTTGCCAAGGCGCTCGATGAGGCCGGTGACGACTTCAGGGGTGTGCATCATCGCAAGAGCACGAAGGGTCGGTTTGATCACTTGTTGTATCCTAGGATCTCCAAAAGCGACCTTGGAACTGCCAGTCTCATCAATTAGTTCAAAGCATTCTTTGTGCAGCGTGTTCTTCGCCGCAGCGTGAACTGCCATGTGAGAGATGACTGGATCGCTGTGACCGAGCCAAACCATCGTTTCCTTGGCTGATGCTCCATCAACCAACCGCCACGCAACCTCTCGTTCGGGTGTGTCTTTGTCACTGTGCTGGACCTTCAACACTACTTCGACAACGCGCTTTGCTTCTGGCGCTCTTCTCTCCATCTCCCTCTGTGCTTCGATGCGGCGACGATAACTCGGCGACTCCAACAGTTTCGTCAGTTCCTTGTTTTCTACCTTCGCGAAATCCGGCAGCGGCTCCGGCTTAAAGCCTTTAGGCTTCACTTGCACGATGTAACCGACATCGGGGCCCGCCCAATCAAACGTCGCGCCTTTCCAACTGGCGCAATAGACGCGGCTCATGGCATCGACATCGGCGTCAGTGGGTCGGGTCATTTTGATGAAGGGCTCGGGCTTGCGGGTTTCTTCAAAGGTGGCGCCTTTGGGCTTCACCTGATGATGCCAGAGGGCACCACTGCCCCAGTCGCAGGTGAAGGGGGCGTTGTTCCACTGGCCGAAGCCGGGCTCGTCGATGTAAACCGCGCCGCAGCCGCTGCCGCCGCCGTAGTCCGCCAACGGCTGGATGCACTCGTCGTTGAAGTTTTTGTAGAGGCGCGGGTAGCCGTGGTCGTCGAGGCCGGTGAAGTGATGGAAGCGCACGTTCCAACCGCCACCGTCGTTCGTGTTGTCGCGGGCGAAGATGTCCATCAGCGGGCTGATGGCGACCTCCAGGATGTTTCGCGTGCCGGTGGAGTAGATTTCGAGGCCGCTGCCATCGGGACGCACGCGGATGACGCCGCCGCCGCGATGCTGGAGCGTGCGGCCATCGGTGCCGGTGGCCTTCAGGAAGCCGAAGTCGCCACCGGCGATGTACAGCCAGCCGTCGATGCCGAGGCTGAGGCCGTTGGTGGTGTGATCGGCTGGGCGATCTTTGTAACCAAAGGCGATGTCTCTGACGAGGATGTTTTGTTTTTCGGCCACGCCGTCGTGGTCGGCATCAATGAACTCGCTGAGGTGCGGCGGATGCACAAGGTAGAGACGATCGTGATCCCACACGAGGCCGCGCGGCGCATCGACCTCGCAGAAGACCTTCGTTTCATCCGCACAGCCATCGCCATCGAGATCGCGCAGGCGGATGACCCGTCCACGCTTCGGCAAGCGACCCAGAGAGCCGTTACCGTCGCTGGAGACGTAGAGCGTGCCGTCCGGTGCAGCGGCGACGAAGACAGGGTAGTTCGCAGCGGTGCTGTTGGCGAACAGCGTCACGTCGAAACCATCCGCGACCTTCACATCCTTCAGGATGGCCGCTTCCTGCTCCGGCGTGAGTTTGACGATCTTCGGCACGATGTTGCCGCCATCCTTGAGCGGATCATTCGCCTTGCTGTAAGCATGCTTGGCTGCCTCTTCTTGCGTCGTGCTCAGTTTGGGCGCGATCACTTTGATGCCCGGCCCTTTGAGTCGCACTTCACGGATGCTGGCCCAGCCGCCGCTCTTCTTGCCCAGCGCATGCACCTTCACAAAGCGAATGCCCTCGACTTTGGGGAAATCGCTCGTGTAGGGGGCATTCTTCTCGTTCGCGCTGCCATCGACGAGTGTGGTCCATGCCTTGCCATCGACACTGGCTTCAATCTTGAACTGATACACGCCCGTATTTTCCCAGGTGGTCTCGATGCCGGTGAGCGTCTGCGGTTTCTCAAGCTCAAGTTGCAGCCACTGCGGATACGCCGGGCTGCTGGCGCACCAGCGTGTGTTTTCGTCGTTGTCCACGGCGCGCCAGGCAAAGTTGTTCTTGCCCGTCTCCTCGCTGCTCGCTGTGGCTCGCAGCAAATTTGAAATTTGAGATTTGGGATTTGAGATGGGCGGCTGTGCCGCCTTGGCGGGCACAAAGGTGACTTTGTTCTGCCCTTTGAACGGTGCCAGATATTCCGGCGCGAGCTTGTCGCAGGCCCACAGCAGCCCGCGCGTGATGAGATCAAGATAGCGCGCATCGGCAACGGTCTCTGTGTTGTGTCCGATGGTCGTGCTGAAGCTGCGTGCGCCGTCTTTTTCATTCGTCCAGGCCACGATGGATTCGGCAATCTTCGTGGTGCCGTCTTTGTTTTTGATCATCTGCTTTCCCATGGCCAGCGGATGCGCGTCGAAGACGTTCACGTTGTTGTACAGCTCCTCTTTGATCGTAGTCCAGTCGGCGAGCGTCTTTGTGATGGGATGCTCTCTATCGACAAACGTGATGGCGATGGGCTCCTGCGGGCCGTGCGAGTTCGATTGCAGGCCGAGACGCTTGAACCAGCGATCATCGCCCGTGCGGAAGCTGTGCATGGCGCAGTGAAGCTGGATGCTGGGGATGGTTTTGTGCGCGTCGAGGATGCGGGTGAGCGTCTCCTTGCTGTTCATGCTCGCGGCGCACTCGTCGTGGATGATGACGTCGTAGCCCTTGGCCCAATCCACTTTTTCATAGAGTGGCAGCGGCGGGTTGGTGGACTTGTCATCGGTCCAGATCACATCCACCTGCACATTCGCGCGGCTTTGAATGCCCTGAGAAATGACGAGGTGCTGCTTTGCATAGTCATGACAGCAACCGCCCGCGATGAGCAGGGCCTTGAGCGGTTCAGCGGCGGTGGCTGGGTATAACGAAGCGGTGAAGATGAAAGCGAGAGCGATGCGGCGCATGGAGGTAAATGGGAACGCAGTAGGCGCACAAAAAGCGAGATTTCTATCATGAAAATACAGGTTCGAGGCAGATGGCGACAGGACTCGCGGGCCGTCGAGTCCGCAGCACTCCGTGTCACCTCCGGCTCCACTTTGAACTTCACCTGCATCTTACTGAGCATCCTCTGCTTTCAGTATTGCAGACCAAGCTGACACTCCGCCACTTTTTGCGGCCTGCTGCGGACTCCGAGGTGCGAGTTCTTTATCTGCTGAAGCGCGCTTTGAGCAGATGGCTGCCGAGAATCCAGACTTTGTGGATGTTGCTGAGGCGACAGCGTTTCTGAAAGACGGGATAACGCTCGTGCTTGAGCTTTTCGAGAATGCGCGAGTAGATGGCGGCCATGATTTCGGAGGCGACCATGTTTTTGCGATCCTCCTGCGGCAGTGCCCTCTGTGCAGCGGTGTAGTAATCGCGGGCACGGCGATACTGGAAATCCATCATCTTGATGAAGCGCTCACTCGGACGCGCATCGAGGATTTCGCTTTCCATCACGCCGAATTTTTTCAGCTCGCTCTGCGGCAGATAGATGCGGCCCGTCTCGCGCGCATCCTGGCCCACATCGCGGATGATGTTGGTGAACTGGAGCGCGTAACCGAGATTGATGGCGTAGTCGCGTGTGGCGGGATGCGTGTGGCCGAAAATCTCAATGCTGACGAGGCCGACGACGCTGGCGACTTTGTAACAATACGAGAGCAATTCCTCGAAGGTGGCATAGCGCGTCTTCGAGATGTCGCTGGCGACACCGTCGATGATCTCACCGAGCCAGGCACGCGGGAAGCCGTATTTTTGCGGCAGCAGCAGCACCTCATCGAGCACGGGATGCCCAGGCGGCTTTCCTTCTTCCACGCAGCGTTTCCAGAAGTTGAGTTCGCGTTCTTTATCGCTCTCTCCCACCGCCGTGGAATCTGCGATGTCATCGACCACACGGCAGAAGGCGTAAAAAGAGATCATGTCTCTGCGGCGCTCTTTGGGCAGGCAGGCCAGAGCAAACGCCAGGTTTGATTTTGCCCGGCGCGTGATCTGTTCAGGAGAGAGCGTGCCGCTGATCATGCGGTGGGGGAGCGTGGAAAACCGAGGCGTAACATGAGAAGGAGAGCGGCCAGCAATAGCCAGCTATCGAGCATGGCAAGCACCAATGCGTCCAGTGCCTGCGCGACGATATGCCAGAAAGCAAGTGATCCTGTGAGTGTCCGAGCCATGGCCGAGGCGTACAACGCCGTCATCAGCACCGCCCACGCTGTGATTCCCAGCAAAAGCAGCGGCAGCGCAGCGCGCAGCAGCACACGCAATGCCGCCGCGCCCTGCTGGAAAAAATTTCCAGGAACCACGGCCACCGCCAGTGGCAGTGCGGTCGTGAGCAACAAAAGCTCGATGCCCAACCAGCCACCGAATCCCTGCGCCGCTGTCAGACCCAAAAAACGCAGACTCAACCAAAGGAGATCAAAGATAGCCAGGCAAGCCACGCTCTGCCAGCGCGCAAAAACACTCTCCAGTGCGGAGGCCGCGTCGCGCTCTGCCTCCGTATCTCGTGGCCTTTCCCACTCGACGACAAAACACACCAGCCACACCTGCATGCCCGCAACACAGAGCGCGGTGAAGAGATAGCGCAGTGCCAGTCGCATGGACTCGACCCACTCCAGCATCATGCCCCGCAGAGCAGCCACCTCGAGCGCCAGCCAGCCAAATCCAGTCAGGGTGACCAACAGCAGCGCTGTCTTTTGCTCCACACTGGGACGGCGCTCTCCGTAACGGTAAGGCCAGCGCCAGACACGGATGGTCAGAACCGCCAGCGCAAATGGCATCAGGCATGCCAGCGGCCACGGACGCACCAGCATGTGCGGCAACTGAGCGAGATGCGCGAGTGCGTCGCGTGCCATCGGCATCACCAGCTCTCGCCAGTCTCCGAGTTGTGCGAGAGTGTACGCGGTCGGTCGTGCAACACCGCTCACGCTGGCCATGAGCGATGCCCCAGCCACCAGCACGACCCATCCGGCGCGCAGACGGACAAACTCCCACGCATCTGAAAAATACCGTCGCAGCGGATGCCAGTGCAGGTGCAGCGCCATCCCGGCTGTGAAGCCGAGAAGCGCCAACGCGGTGACCTGCCAGTGTGAAAGGTTCAAGGAATGATCCATTCGCGAAAACATCTCGACATGCCAGCACGTATTCGCTTCCCTGACGCATCCCATGAAACACGCCACCGCACTGCTGCTCGCCTCGCTTTCATTGCAAACTTTTGCATTCGCCGAAAATTGGCCGAACTGGCGTGGCCCGAATCAAGACGGATCTTCTTCGGAAACCGACCTGCCGGTGAAATTCGGAACAAAGGAAGGCGTGCGCTGGGCTGCCACCACACCGGGACTCTCCGCTTCCGTTCCCGTCATCTGGGGAGACCACGTCTTCATCACCGCACCGATTGCCGCAGAGAAGAAGCTCATCGGCCTCTGCTATGATAAACAGACCGGCAAAGAAAAATGGCGCGCCACCATCTCCGAAGGCGATGAAGTGCAGTGGGATGACAAGAGCAACCTCGCCAGCCCTTCCGCAGCGACGGATGGCGACCGCGTTTATTTCCTCTTTGCCAATGCCATCGCCGCAGCCTGTGACTTCAACGGCAAGATCGTATGGAAGCGCGATTTCAAAAAAACGCATGGCGCCTTTGCCACACAGTGGACCTACGGCAGCAGTCCTGTCATCGACGGTGGCAGGCTCTATATTCAGGTGCTTCAGCGCAACGAGACCTTCAAATTTCAGGACAAGTTTGAAAAAGGCACGCCGGGCAAAGACATGAACAGCTACATCCTCGCCCTCGATCCGGCGACGGGGAAAGACCTCTGGAAACACATCCGCCCCAGCCTCGCCAACACCGAATCGCTGGAAGCTTTCAGCAGCCCAGTCTTCACCACCTTCAAGAACCAGCGACTCATGCTGATCTCCGGTGGCGACACACTCACGATCCACGACGCCGCCAGCGGCAGGGAATTTTCCCGCATCGCCACCTGGAATCCACCAGGAGAGAACTACAACAAGTTCTTCCGCCTCGTTCCCTCGCCCGTCGTCGGTGACGGCATCGCCATCGTCTGCGCTCCTAAAAATTCGCCCGTCTTTGCCATGCCGCTCGACGCCAAAGGCGAAACCCAACCCCTCTGGCAAACCGAGTCCAAAGGCGTGACCAGCGATGTACCCACACCTGCGTTTTACAAAGGGCGGTTTTACGTCCTCGACGGAGGCAAAAAAATCCTCCACTGCCTGGAAGCAAAAACGGGCAAAGTCATTTGGTCGGGCGAACTCGGCGGTAAAACAAAATTCGAAAGCAGCCCCACCGTGGCCGACGACAAAGTGTACTGCATGAACTTCTGGGGCGAAGTCTATGTCGCCAAAGCAAACAGCGACACCTTTGAACTGCTCGCCGTGAACGCCATGGGTGACGGATCAAAACCCAGCGGCAACGCCTCCAGCGTCCGCGCCGCCATTTCCGTAAGCGACCACAGCCTCTTCATCCGCACCCAGGACAAGCTTTACCGCGTCGGCAAGTGAGGCTCAAAGACTCTGCTCACCGCCTTTGACTGAAATCAGGCAGCAAGCACTTCCACTTTGCGATTATCGGGGGAGACAATCACATGGGCATAACGCGGGATCAGGGGATTTGTCGGGGACCTGCGTCACTCGAAAAAAGTCATTCGGTCATTCCCTATCTTCCCCCGTGAATAGATGCTCTAGCCGATCGCACTCGGCTGCTAGATGACGAACATAGAGTTGGAACTCAGAGACGCACAGGCCTGCCTTGGGTACACGACACGAGCCTGTCAGGCAGCCGGAGTCGTCCACAGAGATGCCACACAGGATGAGGCGACGATTCCGCTGAGCAGCAGCAAGTGCCGGGTGATCACGAAAAGGTGTCTCGACGGGCATCATGCGTGTGTTTTTGAGAATGACTCCGGTAAGTAGCCAGTGATCTCCCGCGTCTGTGACTCGCAAGCGATGCGCGCGGCCACCACCAAAACGCACACGCAGCAAGTGACGCGAGAGCGGCTGAAGATCGCCTGCCTTGCCGAGCAGCCGCTGCCAATCATGCGTTGTGTTACGAGGATTACTCATGCTTGAGGTCTTCGTGAAACGCAGGCAACCCTTGATCACACTTCAGCAGTCTGATCTCGGCTTTATCCGCTTGCGCGCAGGTGTGCATGATCAACTGGTGCACGCGTTCTACATCGTGAGCTTCGTCTTGAGCGAGCAGTGTGTCGTCCTCAACAGTGAGGTCGTAGCTATGATCTTCACGATCGGACTCGACTGCGCCGAGGCGCAAACCGGTGAGCCCATCACGTTGGAGAGCCTCGTCAAGATCATGCTCAGCGCGGGCACGCCCTACGGGGCTGATGCAGCGGATGAGAGGATGTCCCTCAAAGGCATGCAGCCATAGTCCGAAGGGTTGCTGCCGTGTAGAACCATCGGCGTGAGTGAGGAAAAATGTACCAAAGAGTCGATGGTTCCCCGCTTCTCCAGGCTCACATGGCTCCATCTGAAAATGCGGCGACGTTTCCAAGCTTCGATGCATGGCGCGAAAGCGTCGGATCATGGCTTCTGACTGCTGTGCATCGCATGCGAGAACACGCAAAGTACCCTTCAGGTCCTCCTTGCACACATCAAAAGCCGACTTCAGCTCCGTGGTGATGGCTCGGACTGGTTGATCATGGCGGAGTATTTCGTCATTGACGTACAGACGACTCTCCTCACTCACTGGGGCACTGATATCCTCGTGCATGAGTGTGAGGAAAGAATTCATGCGATGAAGTAAGCGGCGCACTTGCAGCACTTCGACAGTATCCTCAAGGTGCGGATAATGGACTTGGAGCTTCTCACACTCTGGCGCGTTCTTCAGTGCAAGCAGCCGTCTTTCCGTCAGACTGCGTACACGGTCGATGCGGCCTGTACGTTGTTCAGTGCCCGATGAAGTCCAGGAAATGCCATAGTGGAAAATGCGCGAACAAAAAGTGTGCAAATCCTCACCTTCTTGCAGCACGTCCGTAGTGATGAGCACGAGTGGATAGCCAGGCATGCGGAACTGCGCCACGAGACGCTGATTTTTTGCCTTGCCAGCCATGCCGCCAACTGGCTGCTGACTGCTAAGCAGCCTGGCGAGATCACAACCTGCCTCGGCAATCTCCAAGTCCTCATGCCTTGGTAGATTGACATCAAGGATGAGTTCGAAGTGCTCCGCAATGTCCGCCAACTCGTCAAAAGCGCACCACGTCCGTTCGTGGCGCGGGGTCTGTCGCTGTTGTTCGAGCAGATCGAGGAAGCGCCCCGCTAGCCCTTGTTCATCTTCCGTGTCTTCACGCGCGCCAGCCTCTAAAGTGCCAAGTTGGCGGACCATGAGTGCGTGTAGGTCGATGCCTGCGTGTCCGAGACGCAGCGCAGATTCCAGCAAAGCAGCTCGCAATGCCTCTGTTCGGAAACGAGTCCTGGTATCTTTCTTGTTTGGAGCATCAGGCCAAAGGGCCTTTCGCAAGGCTGCGCGAGCAGGACTTCGCAACTCAGTGAAAAGGGTGGCGCGGTTCAGCAAGCGCGCATCTCCCGACGGAATTTCAGGCGCACGTGAGTTCTCGAATACCCTCATGTCAGCATAGCGTTCGTGCAGGATAACCCGCGCCATGGGTGCTTGAGGTGAAGAGGATTGGGAGATGTGATGCAGTGCTGTTGCCTGGAGTGCTGCAAAGACCATCTTGCGCGGTAGTTTCTTTGCGCTGGTAGATAAGCGCAGACGTGCCCCTTGAGTCAGCTTGCACGCGAGCGCGCTCACGTCTTCTCCGAGCATCTCCGATAGAGAGGCAAGCGTTTGCGATGCTTCACATCCGAGCAGGGCACATACATGATTGTCCTCGAAAAATATTCCTTGGCGCAATCGGCGTTGCAGTGACGCGCCGCTGAGCACGCCGCGTGGTCCTTCACCACGGTAAAACCAACTGAAAAAGGTGTGTGCACTGGACTGATCTTCGATTTGCCGTGCGGGGGAGTCTGTCGTGGTATCCAACTGGCCACGACTCGCCTCCGTCAGCTCGCGGTGCTCCTTGCGATACCTTTTGAAAATCTCCTCCATTCGCGAGGCGACTGCGGGCAGTGCGTGGAACTCCCCGCGCAGCTTTTCCAGCAACCATTCGTCATAGGTTTCCTCCAGCTTGAGCTTTAGCTCGCGTACACTGGCGACGCGGCGGACAAAGATGAGGGCCTTCTCGCCGCTGCGCCAGCAGGAGCGCAGCGTGTCACGCAGTGCATCCATTTTCGGATGTGGTAGCTCCTCTTCAAAAAGAGAACGGTAGGAGCGGGCGAGCGCATTGATGCTGCGCACGTCCACACCCTGTCTCGCGGAAACTTCCTCTGTCTGTTCGCTGCCATCAAACATGCTTTCGACAACATTTATGTCCTCGTCTGATTTGATCTGCGGTGCAGTGGCATGGCTATTTTTACTTCGTGAGGTGAGTGTTTCATGAAAACTCTCAAACGAGGCCAGCATGCCCATTTGGAAAGAAGAGCCAAATCGTGGAGCACCGATGATCTCCGCCACTTTTTTCTGTACTAGAGCGAGCACGAGTCGTTCACGCAGGCCGGTGACGCGCATCGGTTCGTCATGTACGATTACGCCACCACGTCGCCATTCCCGGCGGTAAAGATTTTTCGTCAAGCGGCTGCCATCAACTTCCAGCGCGGTCACTCGGCGGATGAGTAAACGGCGCGCAGCCTCTTTTGCAGTCGCTTCAAGTAACTCGGGGAAAGAGTCGCCGTGTCCGAGTACCTGAAGCTGGTTCCAGAGTTGCGTGTAGCTCTCTTCAACCGGTGTGGCGGAAAGCAGAAGTACACGTGCAGAGCGGCTGCCGTAACCTGGATAGACGGACTGCGGCGGCGTCTCTATCGCATTGCCGAGTGCGGTGGCGAGCACTCTGTTGCGCGCGGAGCCGCCCGTATGCAGGCCATGCTTCAAATTGTGCGCCTCATCGACAATGACGAGATCAAAACAAGGTAACGCAGAACACACGCAACGTGCGAAAGCTTCCTTAAACGCCGTGCTGTCCCGCGTACGCAGGTCTAGAGCCTCCGCATTCAGCCAGGGTAGGTGCTTGCGGAGATCATCGCGCATTCTCTTTGCCAGTTTTCCTCCGGCAGAGTCCTCCCCGCGCATCTCACCCAGACTGAGGCTGAAACTCGTCATTCGTGTGAAAAAGACGCCATGTGAGTGCAGGCTGGTTTGCTTCACAAGATCGGTCAGGCTATGGCATTGGAGGAGTGGCATCGCGGGCCTTCCGTCTGGAGCCTTCACGCGCAGGTCCGCGTAGCGGACATTGTGGCGCACAAGATTTAGCAGATCCTTCTCCCATTTGCGTTGGATGTTCTCCCGCGGGGCGATGACCAGTACACGGCGATGCGGATGATAGTGCTGCATGAGAGCCAGCACTGCGAGCGCGACGTAGGTTTTCCCCATACCGACCTCGTCCGCCAGGTATGCACAATCATGTTCTGCCAGTCGGTTGTAGAGCGCTACCGCTCCTTCGAGTTGCTGACGCGCCCTCGTCGATGCGCCGATACGCGCGTCCATGTCCAGCAATGCGTCTGCAGCTTCCATGGTGATTCGCTGCATGGAAACCCGACTCATGACTGCCCCCTTTCCTCGTGGACTGCTCTCTTGAGGAAGCTCTGCTCAAACCAATCGAGGAACGTTGTTTGTTCTCCTTGTGCCAGAATTTCCGCTCGCAGGTTGGCTGCAAGAATGTCCACACGCCGCGTGATCTCCTCCGAATGAACGTGCTGCTCACGCCAAAAATCAGCGTAACGCGTTTTCAGGTGCTTCAGGCTTTGCTTCGCGCACAAGGTGATGACATAACGATCCAGCACATCCTGCAGCATCTCTTCGGGGTGTTCCAAGCGATCAAGCAGGCGATGCAGCGAGTCGTGTTTGCGCCCAAAAAGTCGCGCTACTGCCAGGCTGGGTCTCTCCTTCTCCAGCGCATCCTCGACACTCTTTTCCAGGTGATGAAAAGCATGGAAAAAGCCAGCAACGCGATCAAAGAGCGACTCTGCTTTCTGGGGGAGCCTTACATCTACCGGAAGAGCTTCTCCGTCAGCCGAAGCTGCGAGGATCAGGTCATGCAAACGGGATTCAAGCCAGCGATTGCGTTGGTCAGAGGTGAGCAGTGCCCAATAACGCAGAATATCCGCCACATTCAGCCGCTCTAGCTGTGAGGGCTTGTGCGTCTGTACCGCATCCTCCATGACGAGAAAATCCAGTTTCCGCCCCTTATCGTCATGAACGGTGAAGAGCGACGTAGAGCACAAGTGCATGGCAACACTCTCCGCTATTCCTGCATCCAGTGGTGTCCACTCCCCAGCCCTGAGCGCAGGCAACTCACCAAGCCTCACACCACTCACAGAAAGCCAAAGGCCAGTAGGAGATGACTCCCCGTCCCAGTATGCGTCGGCTCGTTTCACTGCCCAATCATATCGCATGGAGAAAGCAGCCAGTGCACGTTCCTCTACGTCTGCTTCGAGTGAATCAACCGCCGTTACGGCATCGGCATCAGGTCTTTTCTCTATCACCTCCAGCAAAAAATCTGGCCTGGCTTTGCAGTCACGCTCCACGACGAAAAGACATTCCATGTTTCCGCCTTTCAACCACGCTGCACGAGTCAAGTTCACCGAGCCGAGAACCCAGAACTCTTGCATGGGGCTGATACGGAAAAAACGGTAGAGCTTGGTATGCACTCCGCGCCGCAATCCGCGAACGTTCATCATCTGCTCCGGCAAGCTTCCCCAGACGGTGCGATCGAGGCCAAGCACAGACTCATGCAGTTTGCGTGAGATTTTTGGCCTGCCTTCATCATCGCGCGGCATAAAGACACGCGTTCGCGTTGGCTTAAAATGCCGTATGAACTCCTCCAACGGAGCAGCACTGTCATCTTGGCTGAAAAAGGGAGAGATAACCTCCAAGTTCATTCCGCGCAGTACATCTTTAAACTCCTCAGCAAAGTTCTCCAGCAGTGAGGTTCCTGGCCTCTTCCACATAAAGCGTGTTTTGAGCCTACCGCCGCGCTGGCGCTGAAAATCATCCCCAGCCTCCTCTTCGAGGAAGCGTACAATTTCTCCCACGGCCTCGTTCTCGAAACGCTTCGAGAAACGCATGCCTGCCTCACCTCTACGCGCTGCTGGACTGCGCGGTGCCAGCCATTTCAAAAAGGCTGCTAGGTCTTCTTTAAAGGCGCAACGCTCTCCCACTCTCAGCACCTCCACATGTGCGCACTCCACATTTTGCCACCAGCCGGATTCCGTAAGGTTTGCTGACATGCAGACCACAAATAATTCACGCACAGGAGGTTTTTCTGCATCCAGGTCTTTTGGAATGCTTTCCACCAACAAGCATGCCAGCTTAGGATGGAAGCACGCATTCATGCGCACTGGGTGCCTAGCAAAGTCCAGCCGTGCTGGGCCAAAACGTGACGTTGTATCAAGTGCCAGCGGATCATAATACACTGCCACGCGCGTACGCAGGCCATGGAGTGCTTGCTCCACTTGCACGGTTCGCAACACAGGTAAATGACTCACTTCATCTTCAAAAAACAGTCGTAACACCTCCTGTTCGAAAAAACCCGGGTCAAAGCTGAACGTCGTGAACAAGGCTGTCACCAGTCGCCGATCTTTCATGATCCGTTGCAACTCCTCAGAGAGTACAGCTTGGTCGATGTTGCGCTTTGTATCTCGGCTCATGGTGCACTCTCAGCTTTCTTTCAATGTGGCAGTCACCACAGCCAGCGAGTCCAAAAAGTAACTGTGCGTCCACAGTTCCGGCAACTGATCTCTCCGCACCAGAGGTGCCGGTCTCTCACGCGAGTGTACCCGCAGCTTACCTGACTCTACAGTGATCCAGGGACTGCCGCCGCGCTGCTTCATCACTTCAGTGCAGAGCAGTACGAGTTCCTGAGTCGCCGCCTTGTAATCCGCTTTACTCAGTGCCTGAGCCACTTTCAGCCAGAGGTCTGCTGTTCCGTTTTTGAAAAATGCGCGCAACTTTGCAAAATCGTCCACTTCCAACGTGCTCAGCCCAGATCCCCACTCCTGCTGAAGATTCTTCTCCACCGTCGTGAGCTTTTGTGCGTCCTGTCCCAATAGCCATGAAAACAGCCATACCGCAGGCGACATCACACTCTCCGCCACACGAATGCGCTGCAGATTTTCCGCCAGTGTGGAGCTGCCAGATTCTGCCTGACGACTCCAGTGCCGCATCAGCGCCGGGCTCAAAGCTGGGCGACTCATGCACAACTCCTTTGGCATAGTGAGCACAGCCTGACGCTGATCCTCCGACTGCTCCAACAGGTGACGCGTGTAAAATGCACGCTCCATTTTTGTGAATCGCGAACGCAACACTTTGCAAGCGATATGCTCTGCCAGCGGCTCCTTTCGCAAATCCACGCGGCAGACTGGCTGCCTCAGTTTGCTCGCTAGGGGCTTGAGTTCACGCCAGGCAGATGCCTCCAGCATTCGCCATGCCTCAGGCGTGGGCTGCGCAGATTGGGAGTCGATCAGGCCAGACTTCTCTGAGGGCATCGAGTATAGCCCCCACAGCCCATAGGTCTTCTGGTTGCTGAGGATTTGATGCTCCCGCGCTGCGGAGATATGTACCCTGCCGCCATTCGCTTCTAGCCTTTCTCGCACACGCTCGATTCCACGTAGCGCAGCCTCTTTTGGAAAATAAAGTGCTCGGCTGTAAGCCGCCCATTGCTCCCAACGCAAAAAAACGGTCACCGCTGCATCCCCACCGCTCGCCACTTCTTGTGCAAAGGCGTAGCCGATCATTGTCGCTGTGAAATCACGAACTGAAGTCGTCACAGTGGAGAGGTTGGGTACCACTTCACGCCCCAACAGAGTCCACACCGCTTGTACGCCCAGTGGATCACGTGATCCTTTGATGGCGGCATTGGGATCGGGCAGAGTTAGGAAAGGCATGTGAAAATCATTTTATTCTCAACGGGTTCGAAAATTTCAATATGGAACTCTCGTGGTTGACCAAAATGGCAGACTAACCCCGCTCATACACACAAGATGGCGGCCACGTTCATTGCTATGGTGCAGCGATTATGAGCAAGCATGTCATCATCCTCGGTGCGGGTGTCATTGGTCTGAATGCGGCGCTTTCTTGTGCGCGGCGTGGTATGAAGGTGACGATCATCGAGCAAAAACCGCGTCAGCGGGATGGATGCTCGTTTGGCAACGCGGGCATGATCGTTCCGAGCCACTTCATCCCACTGGCTGCGCCGGGCATGGTCGCTCTAGGCCTGAAATGGATGTGGAATCCAGAGTCGCCGTTTTACATCAAGCCACGCTTGGATGGCGATCTCATGAGCTGGGGCATGAAGTTCTGGAAAGCGGCCACCCAGGCTCGCGTGAATGCCGCCGCACCGGTGCTGCGAGATTTGAGTCTGCTGAGCCGTGAGTGCTTTGAGACGCTGGGTCTCGATTTTGGCCTCGTGAAGCGCGGACTGCTCATGCTCTGCCAGAAACAGCAAACGCTGGATGAAGAAGGCCGCTTGGCGGAGAAGGCGAACGCACTCGGCATTCCCGCCGAGGTTCTCGATGCAAAAGCGACGGCTGCGCTCGATCCCGCAGTGACGATGCAGGTGTGTGGCAGCGTGTTTTTTCCCAAGGACTGTCATCTCGCGCCGGGACGCTTCATCACCGTGGTGGAAGAGGAATTGATTCGACTAGGTGTGACGTTTCTGTGGGAGACGGAGGCAAAGGGTTTTGAAACCGAGAGCCAATCTTTGCGCGCGGTGCAGACTTCGCGCGAAGCGGTACAGGCTGACGAATTCGTGCTCTGCAGCGGTGTGTGGTCGTCACAGCTTGCCAAGAAGCTGAGTTTGAAAATTCCGATGCAGGCGGGCAAGGGTTACAGCCTCACGCTGGCGAATCCGAGGCAGTTGCCAGAGTTGTGCAGCATCTGCACCGAGGCGCGGCTCGCCGTGACGCCGATGGAGGGCGCGCTGCGCGTCGGCGGCACGATGGAGATGGCGGGATTGGATGAAAGCATCTCACTGCGCCGTGTGCGCGGCATCACGCGGGCGTTTCCGCAATACTTCCCGGCGTTCGATGAAAAGGATTTTGCCGATGTGAGACCGTGGAGTGGCTTGCGACCTGTCTCGCCAGATGGCATGCCTTACCTTGGCCGCACGCAGCGGTGGAAAAATCTCACCGTCGCCACGGGTCACGCGATGATGGGCCTCTCGCTTGCGCCCGCGACGGGAAAAATCGTGGCGGATGTGTTGAGCGGAGAGAAGTCGCCTGTGGTTCTCGATTTGATGTCACCGGACCGTTTTGCATGAAAATCATCATCCTCTTTACTCTGCTGCGCATTTCTCCATTCACTGCCATGGCGCAGCATGAGGTGCGGCCACTCTCAGGCTGGAGCTTGCACATCAGCTCTAAGATCGACTCAAACGCGCTCGCCACGGCACTGCCGCTGCTTCAGGTGCAGCTAGATGAAATCAATCGCGTGGTGCCGAGCCAGGCTGTTGCCGAGTTGCACAAAGTGCCGCTGTGGATCAATCCCGAGTTCCCTGGCACGCCGCCACACGCTGCCTATCACCCCAGTGCAAGCTGGCTGCGCGACCACGGACGCGACCCAGCGATGGCCAAAGGAGTCGAGTTTACGAATGTGCGCATCTTTGCAGCGGAATGTCGCCGCATGCCCAACTTCGCCTTGCATGAACTGGCGCATGCTTACCACGATCGTGTACTCGGGTTTGAAAATGTGGAAATCGCACGCGTCTTTGAGCGGGCGAAGGCATCGGGCCGTTACGACAAGGTGCTGCGGCAAGACAGCGAAGGGCGCAAGCGCCTCGACAAAGCGTATGCGATGAGCAACGCGAAAGAATATTTCGCTGAATGCACGGAGGCATTTTTTTCGCGCAACGATTTCTTCCCCTTCACGCGTGATGAATTGAAAAAACACGACCCGGAGATGTTTGCGCTGTTGGAGCGACTGTGGGGCACGAAGTGAGTCATCCAGAACGATGCGTGGATGACCTCACGGTGTGTCCTTGCCTGAATCTCGCGCCGCTTCATGATAGCCGCATCTGACTCTCCTATTCTCACGATGTCCAAACCTCTCATCGCTATCACCATGGGCGACCCCGCCGGGGTCGGTCCCGAAATATGTCTGCGACTCCTCGCCGATGAATCTGTGCGTGCCTATGCCACGCCCGTCGTGTTCGGCGATGCACGGTTGCTCTCCCGTTGCGCCCGGCAAACGGGCCTCGCTGCGCCGAAACGCATTATTTCCGAAATCGAATGGGCCGAGAAATGCGACGCACTCGATGAGCCTGCCGTTCTCGACATCTTCGGATTTGCCGCAGAGGGATTCGAGCCTGGCGTGGTGAGCGCGCAGACTGGTGCGGCAGGTTTTCGCTATGTGGAGCGGAGCATCCAGGCTGCGCTGGCAGGGCAGGTCGCCGCTGTTGCCACCGCGCCGCTCAACAAGGAAGCGCTGCATGCCGCAGGCGTCACATACCCAGGCCATACGGAAATGTTCGCAGAGAAAATGTCCGCCGCGCGTTCCTGCATGACCTTTTTCTCTCCTGAGATGATCTGCAGCCTCGCCACGGTGCACATCGGTTATCATGAAGTTCCATCTGCGCTGACCACCGAGCGCATTCTCGACGTGATCGAGCTCACCGACGCTGCTGTGCGCCGCGTGAAATCCAAGACACCTAAAATCGCCGTCTGCGGCCTGAATCCCCACGCCGGAGAAAAGGGCCTTTTCGGGCGCAGAGAAGAAGAGTCGATCATCATCCCGGCGATCGAAGCCGCGCGCGCAAAAGGCATCACGGTGGAAGGGCCGCTGCCACCGGACACCGCATTCATCCCTGCACGGCGTCGTGTCGTGGATGCCTATGTGTGCATGTATCACGATCAGGCACTCATCCCGCTCAAGGCGCTCGCCTTTGACACGGCTGTGAACACCACCCTCGGCCTGCCAGTGCCACGCACAAGTGTCGATCACGGCACTGCCTGTGACATTGCATGGCAGGGCAAGGCCAATGGCAGCAGTCTCGTGGAGGCTGTGCGACTGGCTGCGCAACTCGCGGCGTAAACACTCATCTGGGTGATGGGCGATGTTAAAAATTGCCACGCCATGTCATCACCTCTAGCCTGCGGCACGTTCATGAGCGACCCCAGACGCAGACTCGAAAGCTTTGAAGCCTCCTTCACTCCGTTCCGTGAGAAAATGCAGTCCGCCGGATTGAGCGAGGCGGCGATCCGTGCCTTCTGCAGCAGCTACGCTGCACTGTGTGCCGGGGAGACGGGCATGATCCCTGAGGACAGCATCGCGCCTGCGGCGAACCTGCCGCGTTCGGATGATCTGATGGCACCTGACCAGGCCACCGCCTCCGCGCTGCTGCGGCAGACCGTGCTCATCAAGCTCAACGGCGGCCTCGGCACCAGCATGGGACTGGAAAAGGCCAAGTCGCTGTTGCGTGTGCGTGATGAAGATACCTTTCTCGATTTGATCGCGCGTCAGGTACTGCATCTACGCGCGCAGACCGGAGGGGAGGCACCGGTCTTTATGCTGATGAATAGCTTCAGCACCTCGGAAGACACCGCAAAACATCTCGCGGAGCGTTTCCCACAGCTCGGTGAGCGCACCGAATGGGAACTCATGCAGAACAAGGTTCCCAAAGTGCTCGTGGAATCCCACGCGCCTGCGGAATGGCCGGCAAATCCGGATCTCGAATGGTGCCCACCGGGCCACGGTGATATTTACACTTGTCTGGTAGGCTCAGGGTGGCTGGAGCGACTGCTTGCGCGCGGGATACGCTATGCCTTTGTCTCGAACTCCGACAACCTCGGGGCCACGCTCGATCCGACGATCCTAGCCTGGTTTGCGCGCAGCGGCATGCCGTTTGCCATGGAGGTCACTCGTCGCACGGAGTCGGATAAAAAAGGTGGCCACCTGGCTGTGCGGCAGCGTGATGGGCGACTCCTGCTGCGTGAATCCGCTCAATGCCCCCAAGAGGATGTGATGCACTTCCAGGACATCACACGGCATCGCTACTTCAACACCAACAACCTCTGGATTGATCTTCAGGCACTCAAATCGACGCTGGCAGTCAGCGATGGTGTGATCCCTCTGCCGCCGATCATGAATCACAAAACGGTCGATCCGCGCAATGGTCATTCACCGTGTGTCATTCAACTCGAAAGTGCCATGGGAGCTGCGATCGAGTGCTTTGATCATGCAGGAGCGATCGAGGTGCCACGGGCACGTTTTGCGCCGGTGAAAACCACCAGCGATCTGCTCGCTGTGCGCTCAGATGCGTATGAACTCACGAGCGACTTCTGCCTCCGCCTCGCTCCATGTCGTGATGGACATCCGCCGCATCTCCATCTCGATGCGAAGCTCTGCAAGCTGGTGGATGGTCTTGAGAAAAACTTCCCCCACACACCCAGCCTTCGGCAGTGTCGCAGTTTTCGCATGAGTGGCCCCATCCAATGTGAAGCGGGTGTGGTACTCAAAGGCGACGCACAGATTCACAATCCTTCCGAGATTCCCGTTAAGCTGGCCGCTGGCGTCTATGAGGGGCGAATGCTCTTTGGGGAGTGAGCCCGCTTCCTACGTGCGAAACAATCTGCCTCAACACAGAGATCGTTGGCACAACACTCAATCCAGCGTGCGCTTGGGCGGTGCGATGGTGACTGGCCCCGTCGCCGTGGTGGCAGGACGCGGCGGGGTCGGCGCATGGCGCTGAACTTCGTAGCCATACACATTGAGAGTCAGATCGAGTTTTGAGAGAAACTCCCAAGTGGCAGGCACTCCCACTTCATCAGCCAAGCGACGTGCTTCCAGATAGGTTTCGAAAGCATCGCGCATGACTTGAAAGATGACGACGCCGTGGGGGTCTGCTTTCACATCGCGCATGCGTCGAATGAAAGGCGAATTGGGTTGCTTCATCGCCTCCACTGTCTCGCCACCGCCGCTTTTGGGTGTGAGTGCGAGCTGAATGTAGGTGGCTGTGGGAATGACTTTCGGCTCAAAGGTGTAAGAGCCAGTGATGAGAGGATTCGACGCAGCGCGCTGGAGCAGTGCCTGCACACGTGCGGCGTCATAGATGGTGCGTGCTTTGCTGGCTCCTTCGATGCCTTTGAGTTTCCCGAGGTCGCGGAAATATTCCAGCACGTCTCGTGGCGTCGCTTTGACCTCTTTGGTCGTCGCGCCCCAGGAAAAACTGATTTTGCCGCCGCTTGCCGAGGCTTTGATCACAGGTGTGACAGGATTTGAAGACGGATCACACTTTAGCCATTTGGAAACGTCCCCTTTGGTTGCTGCAACGATGGCTTCAGCGACGACGGGCATCTGCTGCCTTGTGGGAATCGAAAGGTCAGCGATGGTGGCCAACATCTGCTTGTTCGGTGCGAGTCCACCTGCAGCCAGTGCCTTGTAGGCAAGCGCGGCGGATTCAATTTGCATGCGGTTGACCAAGGGAGCGATTTCAGGCCAGGCTTTTTGTGCCTCGGCGGGAGAACCGAGAACAGCTTCCAGGAGTTTCGCGAAGGGAGGATACTCCACGCGCTGGTACTCCAACTGCGAGCGCACTTTGTCCATGCCCTCCATGATGGGCTTGAGGAACTGCGATTGGTTGAAGGTGAGGATGCCTTGCTTGGCGACAAGCACTCGCGTTTCGACAGGCTTCTCTGGGTAGGGCCGGGGATTCGGCAGTCGCACATAGGTGGGGGGCGGCGGCTTGAATACTGGCGTTTGATCGAGCAGTGCCTTCAGACGCTCAAGCTCGGCGAGCATCTTGTCCGTTTCCGCCTTAGTGAGATCGCGCTCCTTGTGTTTGTCCTCGAGCTGTTTCTTGAACACATCGAGGTCCATGAACTTCATCTTCGACTGGAGATCGGAGGTATCGACGGTCTTGAGTTGCTCGATGATTTTTTCCAGATCGACCTCGAGCTGCTCTTTCTTCTTCTGAATCTCTTCGGGCGTCTCCTGCTTGGGCATCTTTTTGGCCTCTTCTTTGAGGCGTGCCAGTTCTTCTGGAGTCACCGGCGGCAGATCTGAAAGTACGGTTTTGACGATGTTCGCCACGCTCAAGCCGACCATGACAAGTACGATGATGAGCACGCCGACCACGTTGGTCATCGTGTCCATGAGGGCGACAAACGGCAGCTCCTGCTCCTCGTGTTTGTGTCTCGGCATGGTGCGTCAGGTGGTTTTCTTTGGAGGCTCCGCAGCTTTCTTGGGATCCGGTGAAGCCGGAGGAGCGGTGGCAGCTGGCGGCGGCGGTGGGATTTGGCCGCGGAATTTATCAAACATGGCGAGGTCGAGCACGCCGCGTCCAGGGATGGGCAGTTTGCCCACACGCACCTTGTAATCATTCTCAGCGCGTCCTGCTCCGTTGTTGAAGGCACCTTGCCCATCGTCGCGAATGAGGAAGAGTACGAGCGATTTGGGATTCTTTGCCACTTCGGCAAGGAAGTAGTTGTAGGAGACATCGGCCACGACCACTGCCGCTGCTGCGCTGAGTCGGTAGTCTGCCCCCCAAGCGCCGATGATTTTCAGTCCGCTGCCGGAAGCCTCAACGAAGTACACCTTGGTGTCCGCAGACATGCCGCTGCCCGAAGGCTGCACGACAACGGGCGGAATCTTCTTATCCGGCGGAACCTGGCGCTTCTTCAATTCTGCCGTCAGTTCAGCAATCTCCTTTTTGCTCTCCACTTGCTGTTTTTTCATGCCCTCGATTTCCAGCAGGAGGTCGTCGAGCTCCTTCTGCATCTTCTGGCTGATTTTGAGATTCGCTTCCTGAATTTCCTTGGAGGTGGAGAGCAGTTTGTAGAGCTTCACGTAGCGCTGCTGCTTCTCCTCGATCTGCTTGCGCAGTTCTTCGAGGGATGCGCGCTTTTCGTTGAGCACGATTTCCCGATCCTTGTGCTCCTTGATGATTTTGCGGAGTTTTTTGGCTTCCTGTGCCATCTCCACTTCTGCCTCAGGACGTCCATCGGTCTGCTTGGTCATGGAGGTGCAGAGCACCACGATGATGAGCACGAGCACACCGATGAGAGAGCACAAAATATCGAGGAACGGGATCAAAAGGATCTCGTCGCTGCCTTTGTGTCTGCGCTTGGCCATGACTTGAGGAGATTTGGCTGACTACCGCCGATCAGTCGCGGCTGAACCAGCCTTTTTTCTTCACCTGATGGATCAGGATTTGCTTGCCACCGAGTTCGGAGAGCAGGGTGTTGAGAGACTGAATGCCGCTGGAGAGCGCACGTGTGTATTCAGTGGTCGATTTCACACTGTCCTTCACCGCATTGGTCATGTCGTCTCGCATGCGATTGAGAGCGATGGCAAATTCGGTATCGACGCGCTCTTGATGGGCGGCAGCACGACGATCGAGATTATCTGCCTGCTCTTTGATCTGCTTGGAGAGTGCGTTGAGATCGACCAAGAATTCTTTTTGCGCGCCAGCCACCGCTTTGACCAGTGTTTCCATCACGCCGTTGGTGTCCCCTCCGGCGATGCTGCCACCGTCATTGAGGCGCGGGAGGAGGATTTCGTTGCAGAAGGCGTCAATGGTATTGAGGTTGTCATCCTCCGCCTTCATCAGGGAGTTCATCGGGAAATTCAGCACGGTGGCGAGCACGAGGCCGAGAAGGGTCGCGTCGAAGGCGGTGCCGAGGCCACCGGTGACGTTTTGCAGAGTGGACTTCACCTGCTTCAGGTCGTCCATGTCACTGAAGTTCATCCCGCCGATAGCGTGCGAGAGACCGATGACGGTGCCGATGAAACCCAGAAGCGGGATGGCCCAGAGGAAGGCTTTGGGGAGTGTGTAACTGCCGCTGATGCGCATGCCGTCGATCTCTGACTGGCTGGTGAGCATGTGGCTGACATCGCCGACGTTCTGTTTCACCTCGAAGAGTTCGAGCGCCTTGCGGATACGATTGACCATCATGCTGTCGCGCAAGCGATGAGGCAGTTTGTAGAGGTGATCGATGAACGAGCCGACGTTGTCGCGGTTGATCTCCGCGCCCATTTCCCAGGGGAGGACATCAAGCATGAGTGCCTGGCGCTGATGGCGCAATTTCTGCAGCTTCAAATAGATGATGGACATCGCCCATGTGAAGAAGAGCGTGTTCGTGAAGCTGACGGCCATATGCTTATAAAACAGCGATGCGACAAACTGCATCGTCGTGAATTTCGCTGAAGGAGTCCCCTCCGGTGCCTGAAATGGGTAGAGAATGCCAACCCAGGTGATGAAGATGAGGAAGCCGATCGCGAAACTGATGAAGGCGTTCGGATTGGTCGGATCTTTTTCCTCCCAGCCACCGCGCTCTCCCTGCGTGGGAGCAGGTGCCGTGCCTGGTGGTGGTAGTGTGGGAGAGGATTCACCGTGCTCATACTCCGCGCCAAAAGCGTCATTCTGCGCAGGAGCGTTGACACCTGACGGAGCAGGCAATCCTGAAGGTGCAGGCAGGCCCGAGGGGGCTGGCAGTCCAGAAGGGGGCGGAGGGGAGGCTATTTCTGGGATGCTCAGCTTGGTATTGCAGCCTGGGCAGCGGACAATTTTGCCGGCCATTTCAGGCTCGACTTTGAGCTGCATTTCGCATGTGGGGCATTTGAACTTCACGTTGTGATTTTCCTCCGGTGTGGTGTGCGCTTGGAATGACGGGGCGGCTATTTAGCTGAGGTTTTTCTGAATCTCCAAGTTTTTTCTCCGCATGTTCTCAATTCGCGGCCAGGGAAGTGAGCTCCCTTGCGTGGCTTGGGCATCTTTCGTCCCCGGAAGTGGATCAAAGTGTCTTCCATTGACATGAACGTGTTTCTGTCCTGTGCACATGACGGCTAGCGATTCAATCCACTTTGGTCTCGAGAACTTCACCACCCAAAGGCAGGCAAAGCTCATCCCGAACGATCTCAAAGGATGCTCCACGGACGGATGCGTGCATGTAGAGCTTCTGTTTGCGGCCACGCAGCTTGCGCAGGACGTTCTTGATCTGCTCCACGTCCACGGCGTCTTGAAAGTCGGAGAACCAGTAGAGGGTGTCTGCTTCGAGAACTTCTTTGCACATCAGGGCGGAGGAAGTGTAAACGATGCCGTTGAAGTCGATGAAGTAGGTGCTGGGGCGTCTTTTCATCTGCTGATAGACGGCCTCCAGAGGCATGGGGTCGCTTGTGGGCACTTTCAGCTTGTCGTAGTCTTTGCGCAGCATGCCCATGTCTTGGGCTCCCTGCCAAAAGTACCAAAACTTATCAAAGCGAGCATCACTCACTTTGCGAACTTTGTCCTCCAGTCCTCGTGGCGGCGTTTTCAGTCCGCAGCCAAAATAGAGGATCAAGGGGCTGCCGTAAGCTACTTTATCGAGTTCCTTGGCCACAATGGGAAGGTATCGTGTCATTGAGCGGGACACATCCATGACCACGGCGATTTTTCGTGTGTCCTTCAGCTTCATGCCAAACATCATGAGTGGCTTGAAGGTCATGCCGCTGAGGCCGCCCATGCCCATTCCGTTGCCAAAACCACTGCCAGAGCCTCCTGTGCCAAAGCCCCCACTGCCGAGCCTGCCACCGCCGATGGCCGTAGCGATGTCTGGCACATCGATCATGTCTGCGGGGGGCTCTGGCAGGGTGATGGTGGCATTCAGACTGCTGGCTACGAGGCGTTGTGCAGGCATGCTCTTTTGAAGTTTATGCTGGCGTTTTTGCTGCACTCGATGAGAGAGCTCGGCACTGGCCTCTGCTGCTTGCTGGGTGCCGCCGCCGGGGAGAAAGTCCACCTGCCGCTCCTGCATCGCCTGAGTGAGTACGATCAATCCCGCTCCTGCCAGTAACGCGGCATGGATGAGAATGGAAAACGTAAGTGAGCCTCCGCCAAGCTGTTTCCATTTTCTGATGAAACGACCTTCGGTGCGTTGTGTGTTCTGTGATGTTAATGAAGCTGCGGGTGCTGCGGCTTGTGCAAGCTCACTCAGTGTTGCGATTTTCTCTCCACTGAGTGCCGCTGTTAGCGGGATCCCAGGAGCTAATGGTGATGGGAAACTCTTGGAACCGGCATCGACGGCAGGAGGCAGATTACTCATGATTGGTGGTCATGACTCGCCTTGCAGAGCATTCTTGGGATGGAAGGTCAGCAATTCGCGCGATGAATGCTTTTTGTTCATCAGTTCCAATCCGTGTGCAAAAACAAGCCACTCCAGGGGCTGCGCAGCGGGGCCGACGCTGGCCGTGGGTGGGAGTCTGGCTCAAGCGGTGAAACCGCTGTGTGCGGGAGATCTCGGCGAAGCGGAGGCAAGAGGCGTTTTGCTCATCTGCGGCGGTCGTCCGCACGCGTATGCATGCCTGATGGGAAGACGCAGAGCGGCAGGAGCGATTTTATAACCACCGCTAGCTCACGAGGGTGAACGAGTTTGCTCTGTGTTCTGTCTGCTGGACAGTCTGCTTCGGATGCGCATCGTGCCTCATGCGCGTGATCTGTTGCATCTGCATTTCCTCTTTGCTGTGCTTGTGCGGTTGTTCTTGGCTCTCTGGCCCGATGTCAGTCAAAAACAATCGCGTTGGCGAGGCAAAAGTGATCGGTGTCGTGGAGTTGGTGAATCCAGAGCAGAACTATGTGCTCATCAATTGCGAACAGCGTCTGAATATCCCCGCAGGAACAGAGATTATGACTCAGAATGCCGATGGCTCGAAAGCGAAGCTGAAAGTCTCTCCTGAGCGCAAAGGGAACTACATCACTGCAGACATCACCGAGGGGACGCCGCAGGTGCGCGACATCGTTCTTTACCAAGTGCATCGCGGGGAGATTGCTTCTCCCAATGTGCAACCCTCGGGCGCGACCACTGCCCCCCCTGCTGTCGGCCCGGCTGTGCCGCTGACTCCGATCATGAAGGCAGATGTGATTCCGCCGCTGAATGCGCCATTTCAGCCGATGCCCGCAGTCCAGCCAGCCAGCACACCTCCACCGCCGGTGGCCACACCACAGCCGCCGCCTGTCACAGTGCCCCCAGTCAATGAGACCGTGCCTGATCTCAGCAAATTACCTCCTGTGATCCGATGATTGATGAGCATGAGGCCTTGCAGCGAGTGCTGGATGCAGTGACGCCTTTGCAAGCAGCGATGCTGCCATTGCTCGCTGCGCAGGATCGCTTTGCGGCTGCGGATGTTCAGGCGGTGGTGCCGATCCCTGCCTTTGACATGTCGGCGATGGATGGTTACGCCCTCCGTGCAGGGGAGAGTGCTACTGAGAAGCCTCTGCGCATCACTGGAGAGCAGGCTGCGGGGGTAGATCGTGGCTTGGAACTCAAAGAAGGCTGTGCTGTGCGCATTTTCACCGGCGCGCCGATTCCCTCCGGGGCCGATGCAGTCATCATGCAGGAAGATGTACGACGGCAGGGGGAGTCGATCGTGTGTGTGGAGCCGGTGGCCGTGGGGGAGAACATTCGCCGTGCGGGTGAAGACCTCTGCACGGGGCAGTTTGTGCTGCGCGCAGGGGAGAAGATCACTCCGGGGCGCCTCGCCGTGCTCGCCTCTCAGGGGATGGAAAGAATCAAAGTGCATGCGCTGCCTCGGGTGGCTGTGCTAAGCACGGGGGATGAATTGGTGCTGCCGGGAGCCGGTGAGTTGAAAGCCGGGCAGATTTACAATTCCAATGGAGTGATGCTTTGCGCGATGTTGGCGCAGCTCGGCATTCGCGAAAGCACGCAAGTCCACTGCCACGATGATTTGCAGGCCACGGCAGACACACTGCGGAGCTTGTTAAATGACAACGACGTGGTGTTGGTCAGCGGGGGCGTTTCTGTTGGTGATCACGACCAGATCAAGCCTGCGCTGCTGCAGCTCGGCATCGAGCCGCAGCTCTGGCGCGTGAAGGTGAAACCGGGGAAGCCCTTCCTCTTTGCCTCACGTCATGGCCCACGTGTGGCGCACCTTTTCGGCCTGCCGGGGAATCCAGTGTCATCCTTCGTGACGTTCATGCTTTTTGTGCGCCCCGCGCTGCTGAGGATGATGGGTGCTTCTGTGGCGCAAGCTGCCCCGCGTCTCGTTCCAGTGACGGTCGGAGCGCGGCTTGCGAATACCGGGGATCGTCCGCATTATCTGCGTGGCACACTCAGGGGAGGGCAGTTCATACCCTTCGGCCTCCAGCAAAGTCATGCGCTGCTCTCTCTCAGTCGTTCTGAGGCTCTGCTGCGGTTGGCTTCAGGACAAACGCTGCATGAAGGAGATGCAGCGCAAGCGTGGCTGCTGGATTGATCGGTTGCGCACACGGTGAGGCCATCCATTCTGCGCCCTCTCTTCTATGGAACACGTTCTCGTTATCACCCGCCGTCTTTTTGACGAACTCGGCAGCTTTCAGGGCTTTCAAGCCGACGCGCTGCGCTACTTGCACGCCATGCTGGCCCCTGGCGCGAACCATTTCATGGAGCGTCCTGCGGCGGAGCAAGACCCGACGCACAAGCAAATCATTCCCTACACCCTCTTTCATCACGCGGGCCGTTATCTGAGCTACACACGCGGAGGCAGTTCTGGAGAAAAGCGCCTCGTTGCCAAACGCTCGATCGGCATCGGCGGACACATCAATCCGGTGGACGCCGGGCAAGACGGTCTGGGTGAGACGATGTACTACAATGGGGTCGAACGCGAAATGGCGGAGGAACTCGTTATCGGTGGCACACACACACAGAAGGTCATCGGCCTCATCAATGACGACTCCTCGGAAGTGGGCAGTGTGCATCTCGGTGTGGTGCATTTCTTTGATCTCAGCAGTGATGAGGTGAAATCGAACGAGGACGCCATCCAAGACCTGCGTTTTCACACCCTGGAGGAGTTGCACGCCATGCGCGACGGGCTGGAGTCATGGTCGCAAATCTGTGTGGATCATCTTTGCCGCGCTTCACGTTGAACTCCGTCCAATGAATGGATCGCGCACGGGAGCAGGTACGTGCGGCACACCTTTCAGCGCCGCAGACGCAGTGCAGCAGCTCTCTTTTCAAGCGCGCTTTCCCGTCTTGCGTGCTGCGCTGGATGTTTCACTATGAGGCCAGAATCGCATGATGGAATTTGCTTTGTTTAGATTGCCCGATGGGCGGGCGTGGCTGGGAGAAGGCCCCTTCACCGCGTTGGCTGCCGCGCCGGCGGAGGGAGGAGCTTTTTACATCAATGACTTTGATCTTGGCGACCCGCTGCCATGGAAGGTACCGGCCCGGCTGCAGCCGATCACGCCAGAAACCCTGCCAGGGATCATTCACCTCAATGGCGCGCAGCCTCCACACATTCATTGGGCCAAACCTGCCACCGAGTGGTTTAAAATGGCCTTCCGCCGCATCCGTCGGGAGGTGCTCTCGAAAAAGCTCGAAAAGATGGTGCCCGTACTCACGGAAACAGGCACGCTGACGGCGGGCAGCCCCCTGCGCTTGCTGGGAGGCATCATGAACGCGCCTGAAAACATGTGGAGCTACGCGCATGTGACAGGGGCATCCGGGTTTCTCGGAGCGACGCCGGAGTTGCTCTTCACGGTTCATGCACAGCAGATCGAAACGATGGCTCTGGCGGGCACTGCGAAACCTGGGCAGCAGGATGCCTTCCTCACGGATGTGAAGGAGATCGAGGAGCATGAACTCGTCGTGCGCTACCTGACTGAAACACTGCAAAACCTCGGTGAGATCGTACGCCACCCCCGTACACTCTGTCAGACCTCCGGCTTGGTGCATTTTCAGACAAAACTCAGCGTGCATTTGAGTCAGAAGACTGAGCCTACGCAGCTCGTGTCGCTGCTGCATCCGACGCCTGCAGTCGGGTGCATGCCGCGGGATGTCCCCTCGATCTCCCGTCTGCGGGAGTTCCGCCAGCAGCTCAAGGTGCCGGGCTTTTTCGGCGCACCTTTTGGTTTCATGGAGCCTGGGGGGAGCACGCATGTCGTTGTTGCGATTCGCGGCATCTGCTGGGAGGGAAATCAAGTCAGCCTTCCTTCCGGCTGCGGCATCGTCGGTGGCAGTGCTTTCGATCATGAATGGCGTGAACTGCGGCTCAAACGCGAGGCCGTTTTACGTCTCCTCGCATTGCAGCCATGACTCAGGCTCAACTCATCCAGCAGACGCTTAGCACCCTCGTTCACTTCGGCGTGCGCGAGGTTTGCATCGCAGCTGGGGCGCGCAACGCACCGTTGGTTTCCGCGTTGTTGGCCAGTAAGGGCGTGAAGATATGGCATTTCTTTGAAGAACGCTGTGCCGCCTTCTTTGCCCTCGGTCGCCTGATGGCAGAGCGGCAGCCCGTCGCCGTTCTCACCACGAGCGGCACTGCTGCGGCTGAATGTCTGCCTGCCACCATTGAGGCATACTATCAGGGGCTTCCTTTGTTTTTGCTGACGGCAGACCGCCCCAAGAGCTATCGCGGCAGTGGCGCGCCCCAGGCCATCGAGCAGCGGGACTTGTTCGGCGTTTATGCACAGATTCTGGGAGACTGGGATGTGCAGGATGATCCGCTGGAGATGTATCAGACTCGCGATGACAGACCGCGGCATCTCAACGTCTGCCTCGATGAGCCACTGGAGGTGCATGTGGCAGGAGTGGATTTTTCCAGTGCTCAGATGTCGCATTCCAGCCATGAGGCCACACCGCTCACGCTGGACTGTGACCTCGTTCTCGCGGGAGGGCTGCATCCGGCAGATGTGGCGCAGGTGGCTGCGTTTCTCGTGAAATTAGGGGCACCCATCGTCGCCGAGGCGACCGCGAATTTGCATCGCATGACAGAACTTCAGCCGTTGCTCATCAGCGGCGGAGAGCGCGCGCTCCAGTCGGCCAAACCCGTGCATGTACTGCGGCTCGGCTCCGTGCCGATCTGGCGCTGGTGGCGAGAGCTGGAGACTCAGCCGCGCATCCGTATCACAAACATCACCTCCACCGGCTTCAGTGGCATGGCGCGGCAGGAAAACGTCGTGACGCTACCCTGGGAGGCGTGGCAGCATGCGCAGCCTGCCTCGACTGCGCGTTCGTGTGGCATTCTGAGTTTCGATCCGGAATTGGAGAAGTTTCCCCTCTCTGAGCCGGCATGGCTGCGTCATCTGCTTCAGGTCATTCCTGCGGGATCGCGAGTATTCCTTGGCAACAGTCTGCCAGTGCGGGAGGCGGGGCTCGTCACACACACCGCGCAGAGGGGCGTGCAATTTTTTGCCAATCGTGGTGCCAATGGCATCGATGGAATCGTCTCCACCTTCCTCGGAGTCAGCGCGGCTCATCGGGAGGAATGCTGGCTCATTCTCGGCGATCTCAGCACTCTTTATGATCTCGCGGCCCCATGGGTCATTGCGCAGATGAGTCATCTCAAGCTGCGCATCGTCATCATCAACAATGGCGGTGGGAAAATTTTCTCACGCGTCAGCAGCCTGCGCGCTCTGCCAGACGCAGCGCGCAACGTCATCGAAAATCGCCACACCCTGGGCTTTGAGCCTTGGGCACAGCTCTGGGGCATGGAGTACCTCCTTGCAGAGGGCGCGGAAGATTTGGCAGACCTGCTGCCAGTGCCGATCGTCATCGAAATCCGCCCTGATCCGCTGCAAACAGAAGCCTTCTGGCGAGACTGGCAGCGCCCTGTGATCCGTCCGCGGTGAGAGTGCAAAACAGGCGTCCTCCACCGTGGGAGAAAAGTGGCGCGCCAGGTTTCTAAAGAGCTCTTTTCAGAAGCTGATGTAGTTAACCGGCACGACGGCCCCAGCGTTCAATTTGAAGTCGCGATCGACGACGCAGGGGACTTCGGTGATCCCGATGATTTCTTGGGTGTACTTGCGCAGGCTATCAGGACTGGCTTCCACAAAGAGAAGAGCACCTGAAGCATCGAGGATGAGGAGTGCGTAGCCGTAGCTCTTGACCCCGAAGGTGGGGGTTCCGGGTCGCTTGCCGTAAGAGAGCCGCACCGGCGTGGTGGAAAATTCCATCTTGGATTGTGCGCGGATGTTAACGTCAAAATGCTGCTGCTGCAGTACGATGAGGTCTCCGCTGCTTTCCGCCGCGTTTTTTCCCAGCGTGATGACGATGCCTTTGGCACCCGAGAGGTCGCGCGTGACCTCCTGATTATTGATGATGAAGTTGTAAGACATTTCGATGACGCGATCTCCGCCATCGGCTGGGCCGCGATTGCTCTTGGCCGGGAGGATGTGACAGGTGAGGCGATATTTCTGCGCAGGGGCAGAAGGGGCCATGGGAGCTGCCGGAGTAGGGGAGGGAGGCTGGGTTTCGGCACTGCTGTTGCGCTCAAGCCAGCTCTTGATGTATTCGTTATCTTCTTTGCACAGGGTATTGCGAGGTATGACCATGGTTTGGCCGTCATCCGCGCGTTTCAGCGTCACATTTTCCCCAGTGGCAGCGGTGACTTCAGCCTTGAGCAGGCTGCCAGCGAGGCTCACAAATACGCGTGAATCTGCCATCGCCTGGGCGGCGGCAGACAAGAGGGCAATGAGCAGCAGACTCTGGCGCATGAGTCACATACGGTGCATCATCGGCAGATTCAATCACCACCTTGCGGACGACTCAGGCACTCAGCAGGAGGATGGCCTCGGCATTGACGCCGTCGTAGAGGGCATCGCTGAGGATGACCAGTTGATCGCCTGGGGAGATCAGCCCTTCGCTGCGCAGGCGGCTGAGTGCGTCATGGATGCTCTTTCCTGGATTACCCTCCTCAAAGGGCATGACAAAGGGAAGCACGCCACGGGCGGAGACGAGGGTGCGGGAGACGTGCAGATGCGGTGTGAAAGCGAAGATCGGCGCATGCTCCGGGCGCTGGTGGGCGAGCAGATGGGCCATGACGCCACGCAGCGTGAAGACGAGCAGTTTGGAGCCTGCGATGCTGTTGGCCAGCGTGATGGCGGCTTTGACGGTCTTGTGCTTGTTGGTCTTGAGCGGGGCATCGCTGGCGAAGCGCCCGGAAGGGTATTTGTTTTCAATGCGGCGAATGACGGAATCGAGCACCTCGACGCACTTCTCCGGGTAGCGCCCGATGCTCGTTTCTCCACTGAGCATGACGCAGTCCACTTGCTCGATGACCGCGTTAAAGACATCAGTCACTTCAGCGCGCGTCGGCACGGGGTTTTCGATCATGCTTTCGAGCATCTGCGTGGCCACGATGACTTTACGCCCGTGGTAGGAGCAGCGTTCGACGATCTGGCGCTGGATGATTGGCAGATCTTCGATGGGGCACTCGCTGCCGAGGTCACCGCGCGCGATCATGATGCCGCCGCTGGTTTCCACGAGTGCGTCGATGTTGGTGATGGCCTGCTGGTTTTCGATTTTGGCGATGACGCGTGCCTTGCTGCCTTTCTGTTCGAGCAGGAGTTGCAGGTGCTGGAGGTGTCCAGGCTCGCGCGCGAAACTCAGCGCGAAGTAGTCCACGCCCAGCTCGACACCGAGATCGAGATCAGCGTAATCTTTTTGCGTCAGCGGCGGCAGGCGCACCGGCACGCCAGGGAGATTGATGTGGCGGCGGGATTTCATCTCGGCCTTGATCAAAACGGAGCCGATGACGCGCTCGGCGGCGACGGCAGTGACTTTGATCTGGATCAAGCCGCCATCGACCATGATGATGTCGCCGACTTTGAGGTCTCGGCTGAGCTCGGGGTAGTTGACGGTCACGGAGTAGCGCGTGGTGGGTGGGGCATCCGTTTTGCAGAGCAGCTCGACCACATCGCCGATCTCGAGCTGCCAGGGCTGCTCCACATCGCCCGTGCGGATGCTGGGGCCCGTGAGATCCATCAGCACCGCGATCTCACGCCCTGCGGATGCGGCGGCGGCCCGCACGCGGCCATGCACGGCGCGCACCCATTCATGGGAGGCGTGACTCATGTTCAGGCGAATGATGTCAGCACCTTTGGCAATGAGGGCGGCGATGACTTCCTGACTTTCCGTTGCTGGGCCGAGGGTGCAGAGGATTTTGGTTTTGCGCATGAGTGTGGGCGGAGGTTTCGCGATTTTGCAGTGGTGGCACCCACTGCGCCTCTGTGCAAGGTCGTAGAGCCTGCCTGAAAAGAGGCAGCGTAAAGGCATGGTGCCTCGTGAAAATGACTGGCAGAGGTGAGTCCGGCATGAGGCCGTTGAGGAAACGGATGATTCACCACGGAGGTCACGGAGAGCACAGAGAACGGCTTCTGTTTCTCGGTCGAGCGCGACAGAACGGCAAGGAGCGCGGGCCTCCGAGCCCGCAGCACTCCGCCAACAACCAGTACCTCGCTTAGCCAAGCACCTTCTGCGGGCTGGGGGCTCGCGCTCCTTTTCAGAAGCACTCCGACGCACTTCCCATGGTGCACGTCTGATTCCATTGTGGTGAATGAATCAGCGTTTGTCAGGGGGAGAAAAACGCGCGGTGGTTGGCGGCGATTTGATGTTCCAAATCGGCCATCGGGAGGTTGCGGATGCGTGCCAGCAGCTCGTAGCTGAGGCGCAGATTGGCGGGATGGTTGAGAGTGTGCCCATCGGTGGTTTTCAAAGGGTGGGCGTTCAATTCAGCGGGCGGGTACATGTCCGGCGCATCGGTTTCTACGAGGAGACGATCGAACGGCACCTCTTTAAAAACAGCGAGCTGGGCGACTTTGCGCGGATGGGCGAAATAGGGACTGAGAGAAAAGCGCCCACCTAGGGCCGCGAAGCGCGGGAGCAGCTCGGCAGGGCCACCATAAGAGTGCAGCAGGAAACCGCGAGACGGCAGCGGCAGAGAGCGCAGTGTCTCCACGAGCAATCCAAAAGCGCGCAAACAGTGGATGCTCAAGGGGCGATCAAGCTCCACGGCTAGGGCGACTTGCATGCGAAAACAGGTGATCTGCGCCTCCATGTCCGGGTTTTGGATCCAGCGATCAATCCCCACTTCACCGACGCCTGCACGCGGATCATTTTCTAAAGCATGGCGCAGTGAAACCAGCCAGTCTGCACTGCGCTCTTTCACATGCCACGGGTGCAGGCCAAATGAAGGTCGAATCCACGGATGAGCGCGTGCCAGCGCAGCGACCAGCGGCCAGTCCTGCTCGCGCGTGCCATTCACGACCATCTCAGCCACGCCGATTTGTCGCGCGGCGGCGATGATTTCATCCCGCCATGGGTCGAGCCGCTCATCTTGGAGATGGTTGTGGGCGTCGTAGAGCATTTCAGGAAAAAAGCCCGCGCATGGCAGTTCATACGCGGGCTTTTTGTCAGATGAGATGAATGAGATGATGCTTAACCGTTTCCGATCATGAGGAGCATCGTGTCCCCTTTGCGCCAGACGCGCAGCAGGATGGTGCGGTCGCTATTCTTTGCGAGGGTGTGCGCATCAGCGGCAGAGGTGACGGGTTTGCGATTGACGTGAGAGATGACATCGCCCTCCTCCACTCCCATGGCGGCAGCGCGGCTGCTGGGATCCACTTTGGTGACGATGACTCCATCGACATTTTTCGGGATGTCATGACGCTCGCGAAGCGCGGGAGAGAGATTTTGGACGGTGACGCCCGTGACGAGTTCCGAGGTGTTCGCCTCTTGTTTGGGACTGGAGCGGGGAATGCCGCGCTGCCCTGGAGACATCTCGGAGAGTGCTTCTTCGGGCAGGGCTTCGAGGGTGGCGTTGACCGTGAGTGGCTTGCCGTTGCGCAGCAATTCGATGGGAATGGAGGTTCCCGGTTTGGTGCCGCTGACGATGAGGCGCAGGCGGCTGCTGCTATCGACCTTCTGTCCATTGATGCCGATGATGACGTCTTCGAGTTGGATGCCGGCTTTTTCGGCGGGAGAGCCTGCGCCGACCATCATGACCACTGCGCCACCCTGTTCCTTCATGTGCAGGCGTCCAGCCATGTTGGCGTCGAGGTCGGCGATTTGCACACCGAGGAAGCCGCGCTGCACGGTGCCGTCATCGAGAAGGTCTTCGACGATGTTCATGGCCATGTTCACCGGGATCGCGAAGCCGATGCCTGCATTCATGCCGGAGCGGGAGAGGATGGCTGTGCTGATGCCGATGACGCGACCCAGCGCATCGACCAGCGGTCCGCCGGAGTTGCCAGGATTGATCGAGGCGTCGGTCTGGATGAAGTCCTCGTAGCCTTTCATGCGGCCTTTGCCGACGATGCCCTCATCGCTGCGACCGAGGGCACTGACGATGCCCTGGGTGACGGAGCGGCTCAGCTCCATCGGCGCGCCAGCGGCGAGCACCACGTCGCCCACACGGAGCTTGGAGCTATCTCCCAGTGTGGCAGGTTTGAGGCCAGTGGCTGCGATTTTGATCAAAGCCACATCTGTGAGCGGATCGGTGCCGATGACTTCCGCGGTGTAGTTGTGCTTGGTTCCGTCAGACTCCACAGCCACTTCGATCTTCTTGGCGTCTGCGACGACGTGGTTGTTGGTGAGGATGTATCCGTCTGCGGAAATGATGACGCCGGAGCCGACGCCGCGTTGTTGATTGGCTTCATCGTCGGGCGCTTGTTGCGGGTGCTGTGGTTGCCCACGGCGGCCACGCGGGGCAGGTGCAGGCTCATCGTCTTCATTCATGCCGCCAAATCCATCGGGGCCACCAAAGAAGCGGTAGAAGAATGGGCGGAGCTGCGGCGGAATCTGATCGACCTCCGGCGTTTTGATCGGCGATGAGGAGTAGATCGTGACCACGCTGGGGAGGATTTTATCCACCACGTTCGCATAGCTCATCTGGAGCTGACCATTGCTCGGCAGAGGGCTGGGGTCCTTGGTGATTTTGGCGAGGAAGTCGGCGGTGGAGAGCTGGGCTTGCGGTGCCTTCGTCTCGGCGAAGCCGTGGTGCCATGCCGTGGCGATGACGCCGGCGCACACGACGGCGGAGCAGATGCGAGTAGGTGCTTTCATGGAGAGGTGGGGTTAGTTTTTTGAGATGCCCGACGCATGTCTGGCACGCGCATACAGACGGGCCGACGCAGAGAATGTTGAAACTATTTTCGAGGAAGAAAAGCGATGTTTTCCCAAGTGAAATGAGCCGCACAAAGACTCTGCGCGGCGTCGTTTTTAGGCATCGCATGCGCGGTTTTGTTTCCTCATGGACGCGCCGCAGCCAGCGCTTTGTTCATCACCTCTTTGAGCGTGACTTCAGCGCCGCCACGGCGCTTGCTCTCGTCCGCAGCTTCCATGAAAGCATAAATTTCCAGCGTCTCTTCGGTGCTGACCGGTGCGACTCCTGTGCGGAAGAAATGCACGATGGCAAAGAGCAGTGGATCGTAGCCTTCGTATTTGCCGACATCGGTGTTCTCACCTTTTTCGCAGACGGCTTTGCCGCCGTAGCCCTTGCTCTCGGTGTAGGTGCCGCTGCGCCCGCCACTCCAGGTGCCCGTGACAGTGATTTTTCCGTCGGCGGTGGTGCCGCGTTTCACGCTCTGGCAGCCGGTGCCCATCAAGGTGAAGAGTGACTCCACGCCGTGGATGCCATACCAAAACAGATCAGGATGATGCGGCTCCAAGCTGGCAGGGCTGCTGGTCTCTGCGTGCATGACTTTGCCGTTGCTGCCCTTGCGCACGGCCTGGGTGCTTTTGCCAAAGCGCAGTGAGGACGAGGAGAATACCGGGATGCTGGCCTTCTTTGCCGCGTCAAAAATTTTGATCACATCCACCAAACTCCCAGCGACAGGTTTGTCGATGAAGACGGGTTTGTGCGCTTCGATGCATGGCAGCACCTGCTCCAGATGCGGGCGACCATCGTTTGATTCGAGGAATACGACATCCACCTTGTCCAGCAAAGCGTCGATCGTTGGCACGATCTCGACGCCGAGTTTTTTGACCTCCTCCGTGTAGCCAGGCACACGTTTCGTGCTCGACTCGATATCCTTGGAGCCTTGCGCGTAAGCGGCCACGATGCGCACTCCCATGACTTCGGGTTTCTGAGGCGTCGCGTTCAGAGTCTTGGTGAAGGCGACCGCGTGCGAGGTGTCCAAGCCGATGATGCCAGCGCGGATGTTCTGGGCCAGGGCATGCGGAGAGAGCAGCGCCAGCGCGCCAACGACGGGAAGAAGGAGGAAACGAATCATGGAGCGATCACTACGCTGCAAGCGCGACGGCCTTTCGCTTCGTCGCGCGGGGTTTTGCCCTCGCGACGGATAAAAATTCACAGCCAACCGGTCTGGCTCAGGCGTCCCGTGAGTTCCATCTGCTTTTCAAGCTGCGCGGCGTAAAGCGCGGCGCGCTCCACGTTCGGGCGGCAGCGGGTGGACTCGTCGAGGGTGACGAGCTTTGCGCAGAGCTGATCGTAGCTGACCTTGCCGGTTTGATTGCCGTGAACATACGCAGCCTGGATGGCACCACCGAGTGCGGCACCTTCGCTGGTGTTGAGCGTGACGACTTCGGCATTGAAGCAATCGGCGGCAATCTGACGCCACACGCCGCTCTTGCTGCCACCGCCGGTGAGGCGAATCTCAGTCGGGTTCATGCCGAGGTCGCGGAAGCGTTTCAAACCATACGCGAGGCCGAGTGTGGCACCCTCCACCGCCGCGCGCGCGATATTGCCTGGAGCCATGTTGGTCGGACGCAGGCCGTGGATGACACCACTGCCACTCGGCAAATTCGGCGTGCGTTCGCCATTAAGATAAGGCAGGAACATCACGCCATCCGCACCGGGCGGCGCGGTTTTCACAGCCATTTCGAGCTGCTTCAAATCCCAGCGAAACATCTCACGCACTTGTTCGGTGACGACGGTGACGTTCATCGTGCAGACGAGGGGCAGCCACTGATCCGTGCTGTCGCAAAACGCAGCCACTTCTCCCTGCCCATCGACCACGGGCGAATCCGCGACGCCGTAGAGCGTGCCACTGGTGCCGAAGCTGGCGGTGACGATGCCGGGCTTGATGTTGCCGGTGCCGATCGCGCCCATCATGTTGTCACCACCGCCGGCGCTGACGATCACGTCGAAGTTCAGCCCCCATTTCACGGCCAAATCTTTGCGGATGGTGCCGTGCATGGATTGGGATGAGCCGAGCGGCGGCAGCATGTCGCGCACGCGTGGGTCGATGAAGTCGCAAATTTCGTAGCACCACTGGCGTGTGTTCACATTCAGGATGCCCATGCCCGAGGCATCGCCGTATTCCATGCGCTTCACGCCGGTGAGCCAGAAGTTGATGTAATCGTGTGGCAGCAGAATGGATTTTGTCTTCGCAAAATTCCCCGGCTCATTTTGCTTCAGCCAGAGCAGCTTCGGGATCGTGTAGCCGGGCAGCATGGCATTGCCCGCGAGTGCGATCAGGCCAGGCTGGCCGCCGAAATGATGCGCGATCTCTGCGCACTGCGGCTGCGTGGAAGTGTCGCACCACAGCTTAGCGGCGCGCACGGGTTGGTCGTCTGCGCCGAGTGCCACGAGGCCGTGCTGTTGGCCGCTGACGCCGATGCCTGCGATTTTGGCTTTGTCGTGTCCGATTTGCTGCAAACACTGCTGCACGCAGGAGTCCACCGCGTCGATCCATGTCTGCGGCTCTTGTTCGAGATGCCCCGGCGGCAGGCCTTCGATCAAATCATACGTCGAATGCCCGGAGGCGAGAATTTTACCCGTGTCGAGGTCGAGGACGATGGCTTTGCTGCTCTGCGTGCCGCTGTCGATGCCGAGGAAGTACATAGGATGAGAGGTGGATGCCCGGAGGTTTGCGACGGGACGCGAGGGCGGTCAAGAGAGGAGGAGGTCGAAAAATGAGCGAGTGCACGGGTGCTGGGGAGGGGGATGAGTGGCTTTGATCAGTTGGTGAATCGCAGCACATGGGTGTTGTCTGATCGGCTCGGCGTGCGTAGTTACAAGGGTATGAGTCATCCCAAAATCCTCGCCTTTGCCGGCAGCTCGCGAACACATTCCCTGAACAAAAAGTTGGTGCGTTATGCAGCAGAGATGGCGAAATCGGATGGCGTAGAGATCACCACGATCGACCTGCGGGATTATCCGCTGCCTCTCTTTGATGGTGATCTGGAGGAGCGCGAGGGATTGCCCGAGAATGCCAAAAAGCTCAAAGCGATGTTCCGCGAGCACGACGGACTGCTGATTGCTTCCCCCGAATACAACAGCTCCGTCACGGCGGTGCTTAAAAACGCGTTGGATTGGGTCTCGCGTGCCGAGAGTGAGGACGAGCCTCCTTTGGTGGCTTTTCGCGGTAAAGTCGCTGCATTGATGAGTGCCTCTCCGGGGGCACTGGGTGGATTGCGCGGACTCGTGCATTTGCGGGCCATTCTCGGCAATCTCGGCGTCATCGTGCTGCCGGAGCAGGTGGCCGTGCCGAAAGCGCACGAGGCATTTGATGAGCAGGGTTCACTCAAAGATCAGCGCACCGCGAGTCAGGTCACTGCGGTGGCGCAGGGACTGTCCGCCTTTCTCAAGAAGCATATCGGCTGAGCACGGCGCGGCCTAGGACTTGCCGGGCACTTGTGTGCGGGTGCTCTCTGACTTCATGCGGACGGGGGGCAGACGAATGGCATCGACCTGGACAATGACAGGCTGTGGCAGCGTGGAGGCTTCCTCTGGGGTGGAACGGGAGTCGAGAGAGGCCTTGGATTCGCGGATGCGTGCCTCCAGACTGGCAAGCTCCTTTCGCGCCGCGACGATCTGGGTATCGAGTTCGTTGAGGTGCTCCTGTGAGTGTCCGCTGCCGTTTTTCTCTGGTGCAACGAGGTGGGGAAGGGTGATCGCGGAGGCGTTCCGTGCATCACGCAGGCGTTGCTCCACGGCGGCCAGGCGCTGACGGGCGTCGGCGAGTTTTTGCGTGGTGTTGGCGAGTTCCTGGCACTCCTGCTCGATTCCGGCACGCAGGGTGCGTGCCTCTTTCAAGCGTTGGGCCTCTGCTTCCACATCCACCCGGATGGTCTTGACCTCGGTCTCTGCGTTTGCGGCGGCTTGGTGATGTTGCTTCCGCAGTTCTTCGAGTTCTCGGATATCCTTTTCAAGACGAGCATGGTGCTGCTCCAATTCTACACATGAGGCACGAAGAGTCGTGTGGCGTGCGTCTGTTTCCTCGAAGAGACTGGCGGCAGCGGCGAGTTTTTCTTCGCTGCCAGTGAGCTCTTCGACGCGCTTTTCGACGCCTTCGAGATGCTGTGCGAGCTGTTCAAGCTGAGCAATCCGCTTCTCGGCGGTTTTCACCTGTTCTTCGCGTGTGGCGACTTGATCGCGACCTTCAGTGAGGCGTGCTTCGAGCTCGATGATCTGCTTGCGCAATGAATTCAGCAAGGATTCGTCCTGCTCGCATTCATCGCGCACCTGTTGCAGGCGAGCTTCGACAGCGGTGAGTTCACTCTGCCGGGTCTCCACCTCATCGGAGAGACGTTTGAGGTCGGTTGCCCGCGCGACATGCTGGGCATTGAGACGCTCCACGGCTGCGGTCTTGTCTGCATGCTGTGCCGATAAAATCTCGATGGCAGCGAGCCACTCACGGTGGGCGGTTTCGGCTTCGGCGAGTGCGCTTTTCGCGGATTCGAGGCGCTGCGTTTCTTCGAGCAGGGAGGCCACGCGCGCGGCGTGCATGGCGCGTTCCTTTTCTGCGCGCTGTTGCCAATCGCGCAGTTCTTTTTCATGGCTTTCGATCTCTGATTTTAGACGACGCAGTTCGGCTTCGTGGAGGGCGGTGGCCGCGTTGTCCTGTGTTTGCGGTGGCGTGCTCGCGATGGCCTTTTCTTCGAGATCGAGCTTTCCAGAGAGTGGGCCGAAAGCGATGCGGTCTCCGTGGCAGAGGGTGTGGCTGCTGACACGGACATCGTTAACAAAAGTGCCGCTAGCAGAGTCGCGATCGAAAATCTGGATGCTGCCGTCCGCGTTGCACATCAATTCGGCATGCAGCGGAGAGAGGCGCTCATCATCGACAACGACATCATTGTCCTCGTTGCGTCCGATGGTGAGACGCTCCAATAGAGCGACTTCCACTTCTTCGCCGTCTTCGAGAACAAAAATGATTTTTGCCATGTGCGTCTGTTTTCTTCTACGTTTAGGGGAGTCATGTCGATGCGCCACATGGAATCAAACAGGCTTTTGAAGTGATGCCGTTTTTTGGGAGGGCATCATCCCTGGGAATTTCTTTTGGCGCGTTCCAGGGCGGCTTCATGGTTTCTGATCTCGGACTGGATGAGGTCTGCCTGCTGGCGGAGTTCGCCGCGCAAGTGTTCTGCCTCGCTGATGTCGGCGCGTAGCTCGGCGAGCTTGTGTTCCATTTCGGTGAGGCGCGTGCGTCTCTTTTCTTCTTCGAGGCGCGCTACTTCGATGTTATGCAGCAGCGAGTGATGGCGTTCTTCCTCCTGCCGGATTTTGATTTCGAGGTGACGGGCCTGCTCGCGCAGCATGGCGGTGGCCGCCGGGCTGGTGCTTGCAGGAGGGGCGTGATGGATGCGTTCCAAGCGCAGGTGCTCCAGCCGCTCTTCTTCATGGCGGACATTCTCGCGTAGGTGATTGAGGCGGGCGCGAAGGATGGCTTCCTGGGTAGAGGTGGATGGCGCGGCCACGTGCATTGGGGTGGATCGCGCAGTCCCGTGGTCAGAGGAGGGAATAGGCGCGGCGGTGCTTGAGCAGGGATGCGCTTGAGCTCTGGCGTCGGTGATGAGCTTTAGCAGTCCCGCCTTTTCTTTCTCGATCTCATGCCAAAGCGCGCGTGCCTCAGCCGATTCCTGCGGGAGGGTGGCCAGTTTGGCATAGAGGCCGTCCATCGCTTCCTTCCATTCGCGCAGTGGCGTGAGTCGATTGAGCAAATCCTCCAACGCACTGCGAGCGGATTGCATCTCTACTGCCAAATCTTCCTTCTGCGCCGCATGCTGTGCAGCGGCGTCACTGATGAGTTTGCGGATTTCTTCAAAGCGCTCGCGCTCAGTGTGCTCTGCGGAGGAGAGCGTGGAGAGCGTGGCGCGCAGCGTGGTTTCACGGTCAGCAAGTGCTTTGATGCGTGTGTGCGCTTCTGCCTCATCCTGGCCGAGCTTCTTGAGCGTATCTTGCTGCGTGCTGATTTGCTGTGCGTTGTTCTCAATGTCGGTTGCCGCAGTGCTGAGCTGCTTCTTGGCGGCATCAAGCTGTTCGCGCGTGGCGGCGAGCTTTTGTTCTGCGTCTGCGAGTTCGGCGCACTGCTGGGCAATGATGGAGCGTTGAGCCTTGATTTCATCCAGCCGCTGTGATTCGGCGGCAATTTCTCTTCTGCGTTCGGTGAGTGCCTTCTCACATCCGGCAAGTGCCTCTTGTTCTTTTTTAAGCAGAGCCTCAGCCTGCTGGCGGGTGGAGTCCGCAGTCGCTGTGTCAGCTTTAGTCTTCGCGTGGGCCGCTTCCAAGGCTGCGAGGCTTGCCTTCAGTTCGGTAACAGTTGATTCGAGCTGCTGGCGTTGCGCTTCCAAGTTGGCGGTGGCAGTGCCAAGCTTTTCATGCCGAGCATTCGCCTCATGGCACTGTCCGAGCACACGCGTGAGGCGCTCTTCGACGTTGGAGAGGGTATGAATGCGCTCTTCCAACGACTCGCGGTTGTGAGTGAGTTGTTCGAGTTTTTTCTCTGCTGCTCGGATTTGATCTTCGCGCGCGGCAGCGAGCTCGCCAGCCTCATGAGCTCGTGATTCGGCGGTGACAAGTTGATGCCGCAGATCGCTGAGGATGGATTCATCGTGGGTGCAGTCGGCGCGGATCTGCTCCAAATGGGCGATAGCCTGCTTGCGGTGCGATGCCAGCGTTTCCAGTTCACTGCGTGCTGCGGTCTCATCGGCAACGAGTCTGTTCAACTCAGTCGTCTGTTTCTCACATTCGGCGGTGAGTGTCTGAAGGTTGGCTTTCTGTTCTGCGTGTTGGGTGATGAGTGACTCGATGGCTTCGAGCCATTTTTGATGCTTTGCCTCGGCTTCTTGGACGGCAGCGAGGGCAGGGCGGAGCCGTTGCTCCTCGGCGCGCAGGGAAGCCACGTTCTTGCTGTGCGCGGCGCGTTCTTCCTCCGCTCGGTTTTGCCATTCTTGGAATTCCTTTTTCGCTGAGGATGTCTGTTCCTGAACCTGCCGCAGTTCTTCGTGGAGTTGAGCTAGCTGCTGTTCTGCCGCCTGCTGCTGTGCGCGCAACTCCGCAGCAGGGAGCGCAGTCGCTTTGTTGGCGTTGGAACGGCTTGGCGAATTGGGGTCTCTCTTGCGCCGGGAGATTTTGCCGCCGTTTTTTCCATTGGCTGGGTGATGTCCGTTGTTGATTGCGGGTGCTGGATCAACGGGCGGTTCTTCCAAATCTAAGCAGGCTTTGAGCGGGCCGAAGCTGATGCAGTCGCCATGTCGAACGGTGTGGCTATGCACGCGCTCATCATTGACATAAGTGCCAGCGGTCGAACCGAGATCGAACACCTGAATGCTGCCGTCCGCGTTGCGCAGTAGTTCGGCGTGGTGTTTGGAGACGCGTTCGTCATCGACGACCACGTCGTTGTCTTCGCTGCGCCCCAGGGTGATGCGGTCGTCGAGCGGTACCACAATTTCCCGATCGTCTTCGAGTGCAAAGGTCAGCTTGGCCATCGGTTAATAGGGATGGGCCGCACGCAGTGCAGCCTAGGTTCAGACGCGGTCAAAATTTTAGCGATCCGCTCTCCACCAAACAAGTTTTTCTTTATATCACGTCTTCGCTCCGCCATGGATAGCGCGCATGCACTCTGAAGCCGAAGCCAGCCTCTCGCGAATTTGCCCAGTCATGCGTCGCCTGATCAAGACTCATGGCCCCTGCACACTGAAGCCGCAGAAGCGTTCTCCTTACGAAGCACTGGTGCGTGCGGTGGCCCACCAGCAACTCCACGCGAATGCGGCGGAGGCGATTCTGCGCCGCTTCATCGCTCTGTGGCCGGAGATGCGTTTTCCTGGGCCAGAGCAAATCTTGAGCGCTCCTGATGCCACGCTGCGTGGCTGTGGTTTTTCGATGGGGAAAATGGCTGCCATTCGCGACATCGCCACGCAGACTCTCAGCGGCCAGATTCCATCACGCGCCGCAGCGGCAAAGCTGGACGATGAGGCATTGATCTCACGCCTGGTCGCGGTACGCGGAGTCGGACGCTGGACGGTGGAGATGCTGCTCATCTTTACCTTGGGCCGACCAGATGTGTTTCCCGCCGACGATTATGGCGTGCGCAATGGCTGGCGCGTCATGAAAAAGCTCGATGCGTTGCCCAAGCCCAAAGAATTTCGTGCTTACGCTGAAAAGTGGCAGCCGCACCGCACGCTTGCGGCATGGTACCTCTGGCGCGCGGCAGATGCGGCAAAGAATAGTTGAGGCTGCCACACGGTTCGTCACTGTGAGATGACGACACCATGAGTACACGCATTTTTCTCATCCGCCACGGGGCGACGGTATTGACGGCGGAAGATCGCTTTGCTGGCGCGACGAATGTGCAGCTCTCTGATGAGGGGCGGCACCAGGCTGCGAAACTCTCCGAGCGATTGGCGCGGGAGAAAATCGCCGCAGTGTATGCCTCGCCGCTCGATCGCACGATGGAGACTGCCCGCATCATCGCCGCGCCGCATGCTTTGGAGGTGCTGCCGCGCCCAGGCTTGAAGGAGATTTCACATGGACGCTGGGAGCAGCACACGCGTGAGGAAGTGGAGGCGAAATATCCCGAGGAGGTGGCCGCGTGGGAGGCAGATCCTTTCACCTTTGCGCCGGATGGAGGGGAGAGCGGACTGGAGGTCACGGCGCGCTCTTTGCCCGTGCTCATGGACATCGTGCGCGGGCATGAAGGCCAGTCAGTGATCGTCGTCTCGCACAAAGCGACGATTCGATTGCTGCTCAGTTCGCTGCTTGGATTCGATCCGCGCCGCTATCGCGACAACCTCGATCAAAACCCTGCCGCTCTGAACATCGTGGACTTTAAAAGCGCAGTCCGTGCGCGTCTCACTCTTTTCAACGACACGTCGCATTATGATCGCGATAGCATCCCCGCCGTGCCGACGGGCCGTTTGTCGAAATGGTGGAGCAGTGGGACGGATGGAAGTGGCAGACCGATGTGATGATTGAATGTTTGCCCGCGTGTGAAACGAGGGCTAAGGCCGCTCATGCCTTTTAAAGCACTCGGCATTCACGCCGCCATTCTCCAAGCCATCCAAGAAGCGGGTTACACCGAGCCGACGCCGATTCAGTCGGCAGCGATTCCAGCCGTCATCGCCGGTGGCGATGTGATCGGCATCGCGCAGACGGGTACGGGCAAGACGGCGGCCTTCACACTGCCGATTTTGACCCAGCTCGCAGCGCGTCCGATTCCACAGGGGCAACGCCGCCGCACACGCGTGCTGGTGCTTGCCCCCACGCGTGAACTCGTGGCGCAGATCGAAGAAAACGTCATGGCCTACGCAAAACACATGCCGCTGAAGATCGCGAAGGTCTTTGGCGGTGTCGGTGAGAAGCCACAAAAGGATGCCCTGCGTGCCGGTAGCGATATCGTCATCGCCTGTCCGGGCCGCTTGCTCGATCTGTTGAGCCAGCGCTGCGCCGACTTCTCACAGCTTGAGCACCTCGTGCTCGATGAAGCGGATCGCATGCTCGACATGGGCTTCCTGCCCGATATTCGCCGTGTCATCCATCAACTGCCGAAGAAACGCCAGACACTTCTGTTTTCCGCCACACTGTCGAAGGAGATCGAGGCCCTCACGCACGAGTTTCAGCATCATCCGAAGACAGTGCAGGTGGGCAAACGCTCCAATCCCGCCGAAACGGTGACGCAGTTCGTCTATGAGGTGCCGAAGCATCTCAAGATGGCGTTGCTCGCGCATCTGCTTGAGGATGAAAAGCTGCAGATGGTGCTCGTTTTCAGTCGCACGAAGCACGGAGCTGACAAAATCGCCCGCAAGCTCGAGCAGGGCGGTGTGAAATGCGCCACGCTGCACGCCAACCGTTCGCAGAATCAGCGCCTGCGTGCTTTGGAGGATTTCAAATCGTGGAAGGTGCGCGTCCTTGTCGCCACCGACATCGCCGCGCGTGGCATTGACGTGGACGGCATCTCGCATGTCGTGAATTTCGACTTCCCGCATATCGTGGAGGACTACGTCCACCGCATCGGCCGCACGGGACGCGCGCAGGCCATCGGCGACGCGATCAGCTTTGTTTCCCCTGATGAAATGAGCGACTTGAAGAAGCTGGAACGCTTCATCGGGCGTGGCCTCGTGCGCAGACGTGCCGAGGGCTTCAACTACAATGCCGCCGCTCCCGTTTTGACGGACGAACGCCCCGAACGCCGCAATCAACGTCAGTTTCAGCAGCGCCGCCCGCAGCGGGGGGATCAACAGCGCCAGGGTGGAGGCCAGCAGGAAAGTCAAAGCAGCCCGCGAGAGCAGCGTCAGCGCCATCCCAACAACAAACACCGACAAGGGCAGGGGAGCCGTGGTACGCACCGTGAATCATCCAACCGTCCGTCGCAGCCGACACGCAGCAGTGGGGGTGTGAGCAAATTGTGGAGCCGCCTGACCGGGAGATCATGATGTTCGTCTCAGGATTGAGATTTCCTCGCTCTCGGCGGTGGCCCCGCCGTGTTTTGTGTTCTCTTTCGTGAGATTTCATCTGCCTCCGGTGGTTTCAATGGTTTGACAGCCGGGAACATCCGCTGAGAGTCAGCCACTGATGAGCAAAGAGGCACCAGAGCCGGACATTCAGGTCCCTGAAGAAGCCAAGAAAGAGAAGGGCTTGTGGGAGAAGACCCGCAAGAGCTTGATTGAGCGGCTGAACAACTGGGAGGATCAGCGCACCTGGAACGAATTCTACCAGACCTACTGGAGGCTCATCTTTTCCGTTGCGACAAAGGCCGGGCTGACGCGTGAAGAGGCGTTTGATGTGATTCAGGAGACGATCATCGCCATCGCCCGCCAAGTGCAGAAGGGGCAGTATGACCCGCGGGCTGGTTCGTTCAAAGCCTGGCTCTTGCAGATGACGCGCTGGCGCATTCTCGATGTCTTCCGTGCGCGAAAACGACAGCCCTCATTGGCCGATCAAGGCAATGCGGATACGGAAGACACCAGTGGGCAGATCATCGACCGCCTCTCGCAGGAGAAGGACAACATGCTGGAAAAAATCTGGGATCGCGAGTGGCGGGATAACATCACTGCTGCGGCCCTTGAGCGCGTGAAGGCCAAAGTTTCCCCGCGTCAGTTTCAGATCTTTGACTGCTATGTCATGAAAGGCTGGGGCGTGAAGAAGACCTCCGAGGCGCTCGGCATCAATGCCGCACAAGTCTATCTGGCAAAGCATCGTGTCGGTGCGCTGGTGAAGAAAGAAGTGCTCGCGCTCGAAAACACCATGCTGTGAGGCCGTGCGCGGGAGATCGCGCGCCGTGTGCCTGAGTGCTTGAGTATTATTCTCTTTGATGTGAAACTCCCGGCGTGCGTGTGGGAGCGAATTCCCCAACGCGTGTCCTTTTCCCACCCCCAATTCCCATCATGAGCGACCCCGCTGCCGCCCTGCCACCACCGTCCGAGACTGCGGACGACTTGGCTCCTGCGGCAGCGGAGGCAGGGCAGCCGTTGGAGAATGACTCCACCGAATCGCAAAGCGTGGAGCTGCCCGCGCCGCCGATTGCTCCGCCGGTGGAGAAAAAACGACCGCCGAAAAACGGCCCGCCTTCACACCGCGACGACATCGTCATTCCCGACTACACGCTCATCAAGCGCATCGGCTCAGGAGCCTACGGTGAAGTGTGGCTGGCGCAGAGTGTGACGGGTGCGTTGCGCGCCGTGAAAATCGTGTGGCGAGAGGATTTCGAGCTTACACGCACGTTCCACCGTGAGTTTCAGGGCATCCAGCAGTTCGAGCCCATCTCGCGCGGCCATCCCTGCCTCGTTCACATTCTGCATGTCGGTTGGAACGAACAACGTGGCTTTTACTACTGTGTGATGGAGTTGGCAGACGATGCGGAAGAAGGCGCTGACATCTCGGATGTGAAAACGTATGTGCCACGCACGCTCGGCACAGACATGAAGCGTCACGGCAGGCTGGATCCGTTTTTTTGCCGCGATGCGGGCGTCTATCTCGCAGATGCGCTGCATTACATGCACAACCACAGCCTCACGCATCGAGACATCAAGCCTTCGAACATCATTTTCGTCGGCGGTGTGTGCAAGCTGGCGGACATCGGCCTCGTGGCGGCCTTTGGGGAACGCACCTTTGTCGGCACGGAGGGCTTTGTGCCGCCGGAAGGGCCGGGCACACCACAGGCGGACCTCTACAGTCTCGGCAAGGTGCTCTATGAAATGAGCAGCGGGAAGGATCGCATGGAGTTCCCCGAGGTGCCGGACAATCTTTCCGATGAGGAATGGCCGTTCTGGATCGATCTCAACCGAGTCATCTGTCAGGCCTGTGAAAGTGACCTTGATCGCCGCTTTGCCACGGCGGCAGATTTCGCCGAGGCGCTCCAGCATGTGGGCGACAAGCGTCCAGAATCCTTCGCGCGTCGATTCAGCCGCGCGGCGATCATCACGACCATCGGCTCCTTTCTCACTGCGGGAAGCCTCGTCGTGGCGCGGCATCAGCACGAATGGGCGTATCGCATTCCGTTGCCAAAGAAACCGCAGCCTGTGCTGCGCGCGCGTCCGCAACCACCCACGCCTGGGAAGCCGTGGCAGAATCGCCTCAAACAGTGGTTTACCTACAAGCACGATCGTCATGTGGCGGATCTGCCGCTGGATGCGCTGCAGTTCCGCACCTTCCTCGAAGCGACGAATCGGGCGGCGGAGTATGAGGTAACTTCATTCACGCTGCCAGATAAGACGGCCTTCTATCCTGCGGTGGTGCCGGCTGCCGAGGCAGATGCTTTCTGTGCCTGGATGACAGCCACAGATCGCCAAGCAGGGCGGCTGGATGCGAACCACGAGTACGCATGGCAACCTGCCAAATTGCCCGCACCGCCGGGAACCGCATCTCCGAAGCCCGGCCACAGTGCGATCCGCTGTGAAATCGTGAGCGTGAAGTTCGGCAATCTGAATATCGCCAGCATTCCGCCTGGCGCTGAAGTGCTCGACGGTGAGCGCGTGCTCGGGCGCACTCCGCTGGCGCTGCCAAAAGTGCGTGCGGATGCCTTCAGTTACATCGTGAGTTTGCCTGGCTACAAACCGGAGACGATCACCGGCAAGCTGAAGGAAAAGCAGAGCATTCGTTTCAATCTCCGTCTGAAAGCCACGGGTGCCGTCGTCTTTGGAAAGGCGTGGACAAACAGTCTCGGCATCCGCCTGGTGCCTCTCGGGAAGGCCATGCTCGCCACCATCGAAACACGACGCAAAGACTTCCTCGAATTCGTCAAAGCCACCAATCTACCTCCAGTAGCTGGACGTGTGCTCGACGCGGATCTCGATCTGCCTGTGAACATGGTGAATCGCTCCGAGGCGGAGCAGTTCTGCCACTGGCTCACCGACCGCGAGCGTGCGAAAGGATTGCTCGAACCCGATCAGGAGTATCGTCTGCCGACGGATGATGAATGGAGCATGGCAGCCTATCTCACACGCGAGGTCGGCAGTACCCCATCGGATCGCAGTCTGCGCATTGAGGGCATTTATCCCTGGGGTTTCATCTGGCCACCACCACCGAAAGCGGGGAACTTCCTCGATCATGCAGCGGATAAGAGCGGCAAGGCTTCCATCCCTGGCTACAACGACACCTTTGCCTCGCTGGCTCCGGTGGCATCCTTCCGCGCCGATGGCCGCGGCTTGCACGATCTCTCTGGCAACGTCTGGGAATGGGTCTCCGACTCATGGAAGGACAAACCCGAGGTGGGAGTGCTGCGCGGCGGTGCCTTCACCACCTACGAACGCCAGGAGTTGCTCGCCGCTTATCGCCGCCAAGCCGATGCGGCAGAGCGTTATCCAGACGCAGGGTTCCGCCTGCTCTTATGGAACATTGGCCGCGCCGCGCGCGAGGATGAAAATTAGTGCCGTTCCTCGGAAGTTCTCGCCACGGATGAGCAATCTTCCTCGCACTGGCGGCGTATCTAGTTTGTCCACACATCATGAAAATCAGCCACACCCTTCTCATCGTCCTCGCCGCCGCCCTCTGCGCCGTCAGGGCAGGGGAGAAACCGCAGCTTCAATCAACTCCCATGCCCAAACCTGAAATTGTGAAGACCGACGACGAGTGGAAGAAACTCCTCACCGTCGAGCAGTATGAAGTCACCCGCCAGCGCGGCACCGAGCGGCCCTTTGGCGACATCTACAAGGAATTCGAAAAGCAGGGCGAAGGCACCTACTACTGCGTGTGTTGTGGGGCGGAGCTTTTTACCTCCAAGGAGAAATTCCACTCCGGCTGCGGCTGGCCTTCCTTTTATGATTCATCCAAAGCCAAAGGCGTCCTCGAAAGAGCTGATGACAGCCACGGCATGCACCGCGTCGAGACACTCTGCAAACGCTGCGGCGCGCACCTCGGCCACGTCTTCGAAGGTGAAGGTTTCAAAACACCCACCGATCGTCGCTTCTGCATCAACGGCGTCGCCTTGAAATTCGTCCCCAAAGGCGGGGCCGCCCCCAAGCTGCTCGAAGTCAGCTCTGAGTCCGTGCAGAAAAAGAAAGACGAAGTCGCCAAGGAAGGCGGCGTCGAGGTGAAGAAATAACGCTACCCTTCACATAAAGAAGGCCAGAACGGCGGCTATCAGCCCGCACAGTACAGCCATTCCCCAACCCCAAGATGCCACCGGGCTGCGAAGCTCGGGCGTTGCAGCCACGAGGCCTGCATAGTCTTTGGCAAATACCCTGAGTGTCTTTCTATGCAGCAGAAACCTCAGCACGATGGTGCCGATTAGCAGCATCACAATGCTTCTGGGGAGGTCGGTAAGATTGATCACGGCAACAAATCCATGATAAACAACAGCCAGTCCCCATCCCCATCGCCGCAGGCAGCATAGCCCAACACCCGCGATGAAGGGAAGGATCAGTGCCGCAGAGGCCCTTGGCAAATGCAGGACCTCAAGTTCTTTCCCCAGCACATTGGCCTGCTTGAACATGGCCAACAGTGCCAACATGCTGCCAAATAGGAAGAATACCCCCATGGCCTTCGCATTTGATTCTGCGCGCATATTCTCCAGACGAATGGAACGGGCATTCGCATTGCCGGGAAGCACCTCCGTCGTGGGTGCCGCATATGGATTGAATTCTTCCGTCACACGACGCCCGTTTTAACAAAGTCGATGATCTTTCGGTCATCGTCGCCCGCTGCCCAAACCACGCGCAGGAAATCCGCTGGGTGAATCCCGTGCTCGGTGAAAAACGCGCGATCGCCGCCGCAGCCGTACATCGTGTCCGGATCCATCTCGCCTTTCAGTTTCGCGCGCGCTTTGACCATGATGCGCGGCAGCCAGGGGATGCCATCGACTGCAGAGGGTTTCGGCGGCAGTTCGGAAGGCGGCACCGTTTTGCCGGTGAATTTCCCACCCATCACCACTCGGAAATAATCGCGGCGCACCGCAGCGACGAGTAGTGCCGTCTCCAGGGTCGGCCCTTCAGCGCCATAGCGGCAGTGGTCGTCCACGAAATCAAAGAACTCCTGCCGTGTGTAGCCGATGCTGCGGAGGAAGGCATCGTCTTCCGCCGTGAACCACTTGGCGGCCTTGGTGTCGCCTGCTCGATAGAGTTCGACGCAACGTTCAAAGAGATGACGGAAAGTGGTGTCCCAGTTTTTTTCGCTCATGGCATGCGAATGCTAGCGGCGCAGCGTGTCGCGTCAATGTTCCCTTCCGCGCAACCATTCTTCTGCGCACGGGTTTACAGCATCCATGTTCACCGCTAGCATGGCGGCACTCTTCCCCGCCTTTCAAATGCCCGAACCGGATCGGCCCGCACCGCACCGCATCGCGCCTGCCGCCGCAGACGCTGAAGGAGAGTCGTCGGACGAGGAGAGCGTGCGTCTCATGCTTCGCGTCAAAGAAGGCGATGTGAAAGCCTTCGAACGCCTCGTCGAGTTGCATCAGAACGCCATCGTCGGCACCTGCGCCCGCATGTTGAACAACATCGACGACGCGCACGACATCGCCCAGCAGGTCTTCATCCGCGTCTGGCGCAGCGCGCCGCGTTACGAGCCGACGGCGAAGTTCACCACCTGGCTCTTCACCATCACCCGCAATCTTGTCTTCAATGAATCCCGCCGCCGCTCCCGCCGCAAGGAGGTCAGCATCGAGCAGGAAAACGAGGACGATCCTCCAAAGCATTACGCCGACCACAGCGTTCCTGGCGCAGATGAAAACCTCGCCAAGGCCGAGTTCCATGACGCGCTCGACAAAGCCATCGCTGCATTGCCTGAGAAGCAGCGCATGGCCGTCATTCTCCGTGGCCGCAAAGACCTGCCCTACGAGGAGATTTGCGCGATTTTGAAAATGTCTCTTCCTGCGGTGAAGAGCCTGCTCTTTCGCGCCCGCAACGATTTGAGAAAACACCTTGCCACCTTCCTCGGCGAAGACGTGGAATAGGAGCGCGTCTCTCCGAAGCCGCAGCCTCCAATTGGCACTCGACAGTGCTTCAATGTGTGAAGTCGTCTTCTCAAGGTCGAATCCCAACGGGATCCCGTCAGTCTCCCCGCGATAGTGCTTCGCGTGCGCTTGCGTATCCTCGGCCCCTCATGAAGCTCCTCCCGTTGCTCCTTCTCACGCCGGCGCTCGTCCTCGCCGCGCCGAAGCCTCTGTTTCAGTCCAAGGTCATCGACACGAAAACACCAAACCACAGCGTGGACATTGATGTCTCGCTCGAAGGTGCGAAGGAACTCTTCCTCGTCGTCACCGATGGCGGAAATGGCTTCTCCGCCGACTGGGCCGACTGGGCGGAGCCACGCCTCGTCATGGCTGATGGCAGCGAGAAAAAACTCACCGAGATCGAGTGGAAATCCGCACTCAGCGGCTGGGGCGGCGTGAGAGTGAATGCGAACGCGAGCGGCCAGGAGCTGCGCAGCACGGGCAAGACCATCGAATACGGCATCGGCACGCATGCGAACAGCGTCATCGCCTTCCACCTACCTGCGGGCGCGAAACGCTTCAAGGCACGCGGCGTGCTCGACGAGGGCGGCTCAAAGCAAGGCGGAGACAGCGTTGTGTTCGCGGTCTATGCCGAGAATCCCGGCCCCATCACGGCCAGCGACGCGAGCGGCGCTTCCCACGAGCCGGACAAAGCCGTCGAACAACTCGACGTGCATCCCGAGTGCGTCGTGCAGCTTTTCGCCAGCGAGCCGATGATGCTTTCGCCCGCTAGTATCGACATCGACCACCGTGGCCGCGTCTGGGTGTGCGAAGTCGTGAACTACCGCAAGCACAACGGCGAACGCGCCGAGGGCGACCGCATCCTCATCCTCGAAGACACTGATGGCGACGCGAAGGCGGACAAATCCACCGTCTTCCATCAAGGCCGCGACGTGGACAGCGCCCACGGCATCTGCGTGCTTGGCAACAAAGCCCTCATCTCCTGTGGCGACGACGTTTTCTGGCTCATCGACGACAACGGCGACGACAAAGCCGACCGCAAAGAAGTCATGTTCACGAAGATCGGCGGTGTACAGCACGACCACGGCATCCATGCCTTCCACTTCGGCCCCGATGGCCGCCTCTACTTCAATTTTGGCAACGCTGGCAAGCAACTCTGCGACAAAAACGGCAACCTCATCACCGACATCCACGGCGTGAAGTGCACCAATCAAAACAACCGCCCGTATCAGCAGGGAATGGTCTTCCGCTGCGAGTTGGATGGCAGCAACGTCGAAGTGCTGGCCTGGAACTTTCGCAACAACTGGGAAGTCGCCGTCGATTCCTTCGGCACGATGTGGCAGTCCGACAACGACGATGACGGCAACAAAGGCGTGCGCATCAACTACGTCATGGAGTTCGGCAACTACGGTTACGCCGATGAAATGACCGGCGCAGGCTGGCAGACGCCGCGCATCGGCTGGGAGAGCGACATCCCCAATCGTCACTGGCATCAAAACGACCCCGGCGTTGTGCCAAACATGCTTCTCACCGGCGCAGGCAGCCCCACCGGCATGCAGGTCTATGAAGGCGATTTGCTGCCGAAAGTGTTTCACGGCCAGCCCATTCATTGCGACGCTGGCCCGAACGTCGTCCGCGCCTACATCACCCAGCCCGACGGCGCAGGCTACAAGGCGGAGATCGTCAATATTCTCGAAGGCACACGCGACAAATGGTTCCGCCCCAGCGATGTTGCCGTCGCCCCCGATGGTAGTTTAATCGTCGCCGACTGGTATGACCCCGGCGTCGGTGGCCACGGCATGGGCGATGTGACGCGGGGAAGGTTGTTCCGCGTGACGACGAAGGCGGCGGAGAAGTTTCAGGTTCCAAGTTTCAAGTTGGGCACTGTCGAAGGCGCTGTGGAGGCTTTGAAGTCACCGAATGAAGCAGCGCGGTATCTCGCATGGGAGGCCTTGAAGAAGCTGGATGGCGAAAAAGCGTTCACGAAGCGCTTCAAAGACGCCAAGGCGCTCCCGCAGCATCGCGCGAGAGCGTTGTGGTGTAGAGGAAGACGTGAGTCTTCCCCCGCGTCGGAGCCCCAAGCCCGGAAGTCTGACGACTTCCGCTACATCGAAACCGCCCTTACTGACCCCGACGAAAACATCCGCATCACCGCCCTCCGCGCCGCCCGCCAGCTCTGGCAGCAAAAACAGCCGGAGAAACTCCGCGAAGTCATCGTGAAGGTCGTGAATGACAAATCACCTGCCGTGCGCCGCGAAGCGACGATTGCGTTGAGGTTTGATGAGTCTGATGAAGCCAGCACACTTTGGGGACAGTTGTCATTTACAATAGATCCTTCTGATCGTTGGGCCATTGAGGCAATGGGGCTAGCTGCTGATAAGAATTGGAGTTCTCGTGGCAAAGGAGCTGCCAGGGCATTCAAGCCGGGCATGGACCCGATGGCACAGGGCCTTGCCTTGATGGCGCGCAACCGTGCCACTGGCATTGAGACTGCTATTGCTCGGATCATCAGCTCGGGAACAGATCGGGTCAGCATGGAACAGAAGCTGAACTTACTCCGCTCCCTCCAACTCCTCCAGTATCACCACCGCGAAGAAGTCTCCGCCGCCGCTTTGACCATCTTCCTCAAAGCCGACGCCGAAACGGCCCTCGCGGCCACCGCGTTGCTCGATCGCAATGCCATCGCCTTGAATCCGGAGGCCAAGACGCGGCTGGATGAGCTTTTGAAGCCGGTGATCGGCAAGGCGGAGTTTGTGGCCTTGGTCGAAAGGCTGAACCTGACGGGTTTTGAGAAGGAACTGCTCGATTTCATCAGCGCGAACCCGAACGCGCCGGAGTCGGTGAACGCGGCGCGGCTCATCGCGGCGAATCGCGATGGTGCGCTGCGCTTTTTGAAGGATGCGGACGCGAAATCGGTCAAGGCACTCATCGCGGCGCTGGGTCGCGTGAGCGATCGCGCGGCGGTGGCGGTCATGAACCAGCATTTCTGGCCGGAGAAGCGCGAGGACGTGCGCCGCGTGCTCATCGACGCCCTCGCGCTCAGCGGCGAAGGTGGCCGCGCGATCCTCAAATGGCAGTCCGAAGGCAAATTGCCTCCCGAACTCAAAGATCAGGCCGCTTTGGCTCTCAGCCGCAGCACCGATGCGGGCGTTCGTGATCGCGCCGCGAAGGAACTGCCGCTGCCTGCCGCGCAAGGTCTCGCCGATTTTCCGAAATTGCCCGAATTGATGAAGATAAAAGGCGATGCCACCAAAGGTCAGGCCATGTTCACGCAGGCCGGCTGCGTGGCCTGCCATCGCGTCAAAGGCCAGTTCATCGACTTCGGCCCCGATTTGACGCAGATCGGCGTGAAGCTCAGCAAGGACGGCCTTTTCACCGCCATCCTGTATCCAAGCGCGGCCATCGAGCACAGCTTCATCGGCCAGCAGATCACCTCCAAGGAAGGGCAGACGATCCTCGGCTACGTCATCAGCGAAACCGACGGAGAGATCGCACTGCGCATCGCAGGAGGGGCCTCACAAGTCATCAAGAAGACCAGCATCGCGAAAAAAGAGGAAATGAAGCAGTCCCTCATGCCACCGGGCCTCGCGGCGACCATCGGTGCCCAAGGTCTCGCCGATCTCGTGGCGTGGTTGCAGCAGTTAAAGTAGCCTTGTTGCTGCGCAACAAGAGATCCTGTTCCGCAGGAACAGGACTACTTTCATCAGACTGCGGTCACCTTTGGCACAAGGTGCTCGGCGGCTTTGGCGGCTTCAGCGCGGAGTTCGGGATTGAGGTTTTGCTGCTCGAACTCGCGGCACCAGCCTTTGATCTCAAGCTCGTTGAAGATTTTGCCAAGCACACGACGCAACAGTCCCTTCAAGTTTGGAAGTTCAACCGCTTGGAGCGAGCGGATGGCGACTTCCTTGTAGCTTTCGAGCAGGGTCATCGCTTTCTCATGCGCGCCGCTGTCGAGCGCCCATTGGCGGATCGTGGCGTTGTCGGGCTTCGCGGTGGATGCGCCGTTCCAGAGGGCTTCCATCTGCTCTTTGACTTCGCCCTGGCCTTTTTCACGCAGGAGGGAGAGCACGATGCTCGGGCGCATGTTCCATTCGTTGTCCGCAGCGGAGTCTTCACCGAGGTCGTCGAGGTCATCGCGGATTTGGTAGGCGATGCCGAGGTTCTCGCTGAAGGCGTGCAGCACGTCGGCGCATTCTTCGAGCTGCCCGGCGAGCGCGGCACCGACTTTGAGTGCGACTTCAAATGCGGGCGCGGTCTTGCTACGGAAGATTTCGAGCACCTGCGTGCTGCTGAGCGCCACGGGATGGCGCGTCCAGAGCAGTTCTGCTCCCTGGCCGATGCAAAGCTCGCGCTGGCCTTCAGCCGCCACGAGCAACGCGGCACTGCGGATGTGCGACGGAGCGTCGCTGTCTGCGAGAAGGCGATAACCTTCGCCAATGAGCAGATCGCCGATGTTTAGCGCGACGGGGATGCCGTGCTCGGTGTGCAGCGTGGTTTCGCCGTAGCGTTCGGCGTCGCCGTCTTCGATGTCGTCGTGAACGAGCGATGCCTTGTGGAAGATTTCGACGGCGATGGCGGCTTTTTTGATCGTGTCTGAAATCTCGCCCTCGGGGTCTTCGCGCAGTGCTTGGTAGGCGGCGACGGTGAGGAAGGGGCGCCAGCGTTTGCCCGCACGGGCGAGCCAGTCGCGCGCGATGTCGTCACTGTGGCCCCGCGACGGTCCCATGAGCGCGTCGAGCGATTCGCGAGTGAACCAGGTCTTCACCTCGTCGTGCAGCGCGTTGAGATTCAGGCGGCGCGTTTTGTCATCGCTGGTGAGATGGATGTAATCCCAGACCCAGTCGATATCGACGACGGTGTCGATGCAGTCGTCCTGCAACAGCGGCACGGCGACGGCGGGGATGGCGGCAGCTTCGACATAGGGGAAGGTGCGCTCCAGCACGGGCAGGCAGGAAATGCCGACGATGGCCTCGATCTTGCCGGTCTGGATGAGTGACATGACGATGGCGCTGCCTTCGGCGACGAGCACGGCGTAGCCGAGCTTTTCCGCTTCGTTTTGGAAATCCTGGATGGAGCAGAGGCCGCACTGTTTGCAGAGCAGGCCGAATTCATCGAAGGGCGCGGGGCATTTGCTTTCCACGCGCAGGCACTTCGGCATCAGGAGTAGGCGTTTTTCATAAGGCACGGTGGCGAGAGACTCGCGCCATGTTTCATTCGCGAGTAACACGCCGACGTAGTCACGATGGATTTTGTCGATGGCGTGGATGGCGAGGATTTTGTCCGTGTGCTCCTGGAGTTCATTGAGCGGCACCGGCGGCACGAGTTTTTCCTGCTCGGCGTATTCGCGCACCTGGCGGAGGATTTCATCACGATGCTGTTTCGTCTGCGGGATGTTTTTCTTTGGCTGCCGCAAACGGCGGTTTAGGCCGGGGATGGGCGGCGGCAGAGATGCAGAGCGAACGACGGGGGCGGACATGAGAGTGAAGAGTGGAGAGGCGGAGGCTCTGGGTGTGCTGCCTCCGGAAATTTCGGACCGTGTTTTAGACTACGGTGCCGCGTCCTGATTTGGGCGCAGTGGGTTTGCGCGGCTTGGTTTCGGGAATGTCTTCGTCTTGGAGAATGGTGTCCTGTGGCAGGGGCTCGGCACCTTGCTCTCCTTGCGGGCCCGGCTCGACGAAGGGCGTTGCTTTTTGATAGAGCTTCAGGCGAGTGCTGAATTCGTTCTGCAATTTTTTGCGCTCTTCGGAGGGGATGTCTTTGTCCTCATCAAGCAGGGTGATGGCGCGTTTCTGCCAGAGTTCTGCTTCTTTGAATTCTCCATTTCGTGCGAGCGCAGCGGCCATGGTGTCGATCATTTCATAGGGTTGCTCATCGTTTTGCGCAGCTTCGGCGACGAGCTTGAGAGCGCGGCGGGCGAGGAGCACTGCCGTCTCGCCATTGTGCAGGGTTTCTTCGGGGCAAGTGGAGAGAAACCACGCTAGATTGTTCGCAGCCCAAGGGTCTTCCGAGCGCGCTGCGCGATGATACCAAGCTCCGGCGCGACGGTAGTCCACGGGAACGCCCTGACCGGTGTAATACAGGTTGGCAAGCCGTGTCATGGCGGGCACGAAGTCCTGCTGTGCGGCCTTTAAGTACCATAGGGCCGCCTTGGCGGTGTTCTTGGTGGCACCGTCGCCGTGTTCCAGCTTCGCCGCGTAGGCGGTTTGCGAGGGTGGATTGCCCTGCTCCGCTGCTTTTTTGAACCACTCCGTTGCGCGGGCGGGATCTTTCTTCACGCCGCGTCCTTCTTCGTAGAGGACGGCGAGGCTGTGCTGCGAGAGGGCGAAACCCAAATCTGCCGAGGTGCGGTACCAGGATGCGGCTTTGGCGAGGTCTTTCTTCACGCCGATGCCGTCTTCATACAACGTGCCAAGAATGTGCTGGGCGCGCAGGTGCTTTTGCCGCGCGGCGAGTTCGATGTAGTGGACGCCTTGTTCGAGATTTTTTTTGACGCCCTCGCCGGTGATGAGACGCAGCCCCAATTCAAACTGCGCCTCGGCTTCTCCGCGCTCTGCCCAGGTTTGCAGTTCCTGTGAGTAGGCTTGCTGCGCAGAGAGTGGCGCTGCAGGCCAGAGTGCGGCGAGGAGAGCGGCGAGAAGAGCAAGCAGGGGGCGCGTGTGCATGACAGCAGACACTACGTTTGCTGATAGGCGGCTCAACCAGCAAATTTTCAGATGCCTGCCGACATTTGGCGAATGTCCGCCGGGTCGTCCTGAAGCTGGGCGAGTAACTGAGCGACGGTGGCTGTCTGTCCCGGCAGGATGAGGTCTGGGCGGATGTCTGCCAGTGGCTGCAACACAAAACGACGCAGGTGCAGACGCGGGTGCGGCAGGATCAGCGCGGGGTCGCTGCTGACGAAGTCGTCGGCATAGAGCAGGTCGAGATCGAGGGTACGCGGCGCGTTTTTTTCCCGCTGCGCAGGACGGCCGAGGGTTTGCTCGATGTCCTGGAGCAGCGCATGCAATGCGTGCGGGCGGAGGGGGGCCTCGATTTCCACGACGGTGTTTAAGAAAGCCTGCGTCCCCGGAGCACAATCGACGGGCGCGGTTTCATACACAGGTGCAGCGGCGCGGAGGATGAGGCCGGGCACGCGCTCGTGGAGCAACTGCAAGGCGTGACGCAGATGGTCGGCGCGGTCGCCGAGATTCGAGCCGAGCGCGATGCCGAAAATCATGAGGCGCGGGGAAGGAGTGCGGCGGCTCGAGGTCACTTCAGCCCCAGCACATCCTGCATGTCGTAAAGACCGGCAGGTTTGCCAACGAGCCACTGCGCGGCACGGACGGAGCCACCGGCAAAGGTGTCGCGACTGCTGGCCTTGTGCGTCAGCTCGACGCGCTCGCCGACATTGGCGAAGACGACCGTGTGATCGCCGACGACATCGCCACCGCGCAGCGCATGGACTCCGATTTCTTTCGGCGTGCGAGCACCGACATCCCCGAAACGGCCATGGCGGCAGTCTTTGTCATATTCGAGGCCGCGGACATCGGCGAGGATTTCCACCAGCGTGCGGGCGGTGCCACTCGGCGAATCTTTTTTCATGCGGTGGTGCATTTCGACGACCTCCAGATCGAAGTCCGGCCCGAGCAACTCACAGGCCTTGCGGGTGAGCCAGAAGAGCGTGTTGACTCCGACGCTGTAATTGGAGGTTAAGACGATGGGCAGTGTTTTGGATGCCTCGTGGATGGCGGCGATTTGGTCGCTGCTGTGGCCGGTGGTGCCGATGACGAGGCTCTTTTTCTGCCGGAGGCATTCGGAGAGGAGTTCATCGGTGAAGTGATGGGAGGTGAAGTCGATGACCGTGTCCGCCGCTGCCAGAGCCGGTGCGAGCGCATCGCCTACGTCAATGCTGGCAGCGACGGTGACTTGCTGCGCGGCGGCAGCACGGATGATGGCCTGGCCCATGCGGCCTTTGCAGCCCGTGATGAGGAGTTTGAGATCGGACATGATGATTCTCGGTTCGCTGTTCTGAGTTCGCTGGGGATCAGCGGGCGGTGTTGGTAAACGGGAGGGCAGGGGAGCGCAAGGGCACTCTGGCTCACGGAGGAGTCAGTTTCTGCAAAATATCTGCGACGATTTCATCCGGTGTGCCGGTGATCGACACGCGCACGAGATCAGGGGAAGTCTCCAGCGTGGCGAGCTGACTCTCCAGCAAGCTCAGCGGCATGAAGTGGCCTTTCCGCGCGCTCATGCGCTGGTGAATGAGTTCGCGTGTGCCATCGAGCAACACAAAACGCAGTGCTTCTGGCGCATCGTCTGCGCGGAGCCACTGGCGGTAGGATGTTTTGAGTGCGGAACAGGCCAAGATGTACAGCGCGGTGGTGTGGCGCATGGCTTCGATGCGCTGGCGCAGGATGTCATACCACGGTTTGCGGTCCGCATCGGTCAGCGGCGTGCCAGCGGACATCTTGGCTTTATTGGACGGCGGATGAAAGTCGTCTCCATCTTCAAAGGTGGCACCGAGCGCGGCAGCGAGGCGACTGCCGATGTGGGATTTGCCTGAGCCGGAGACGCCCATGACGATGATGGTTTTGAGTTCGGGAGGGAGCACTTGGAGAGAGGGCGGGGGATGGTGCCGGGGTTCTTACACGGTTTTAGGCGGCCTGCCAATCGGCGGCATGGCTTGACGGCTGCGCGGCGAGCATGGAGGATGCGCGGCAAGATGATGAAAAAAATGCTTCTCTCCGCATTCGTGTTCGCTGTGACTGCCGCTGCCGCCGATGTGGCAAAGCCAGCCGCCGCGCAGTCACAGGAAATCGTACTCTTTGACGGCAAATCACTCGATGACTGGGAGGCGGTGGATGTGGGTGGCAGTGGCACGGTGGAGTTGGAAGGCGGGATCATGCTCATCAATCAGGGGGAGGGCGTCAGTGGCGCGGTGTATAAAAAAGCCGCCACGCTACCCATGACCAACTACGAGATCACGTTGGAGGCCAAGCGCATGCAGGGCGTGGATTTCTTTGTGGGACTGACATTCCCCGTCGGGGATCTCAAGCGCTGCGCCACGCTCATCTGCGGTGGCTGGGGCGGCAGCGTCACGGGCATCTCCAGCATTGATAACCTGGATGCCTCGGAGAATAACACCTCCAGCTATCAGCGATTCAAAGACGATCAGTGGTATGCGGTGAAGCTGCGTGTGACGCCGGAGAAGCTCAGCGTGTGGATCGACGGCAAGCAAATCATTGATGAAGACATCCAAGGGCGAAAGATCGGCGTGCGGCCTGGCCCCATTGAGAGCTACCTGCCGCTCTCACTCACGACCTTCAACACCACCGCCGCCATTCGCAGTGTGAAGTTCTCTGCGCTGGCGGAGAAGAAATGAAGATGGGAGGCTTCCATGGCGGACGCATGACGCTGCTGCTCGCGGCGTGCTGCGGTGGCATCTCCTGCACGGGAGTGCTGGATGTGCCGCCGGAGGTGCGTGCGCCAACGGAGCTCTCTGCGCGGGAGGTGCGCCATCTCGCGGAAACGCTGCGGGAGATGGCTGCTGCCTGGGATGCGATGCAGCAGGGCAAGGCGGTGCAACGCCGCCGCGCTGAGCAGAGCTATCAGCGCGCATTGGCGGAGTTCTTGAGTCGTTGGGATCGCAGCCAAAGCCCGCGCTACTGGCCGCACAGCGCATCCTTTGCCACGCAGGGGCTGAGCTTTGAGATGGCGCTGGCGACTGACACCGCGTCAGCGCGCGGAGAGGTGGCTCCCTCGCGGATCGATGAGCTGATTTTTCCCGCTCGCGTGAAAAAGCATCACGATGCAGACACGGTGGCACTGCGGAACGGTGTTGGCGTGCCAGTCGTCGGCCACATCCGCCGCACTGTCGAGGAGCGACGGCTGCATCCCTTTCTGCCGCCCAATGGAGGAAATCTCACGCTGACCGCGCTGATGGAGTTTGAGGATCGGCCTCTCAATGCGCAGACTCCGCGCCGCTGCCGACTTCATTTGTATGATGCGCTCAATGTCGAGAAGGTGCGTTGGCGGGACGGGGAGGAACACCCGCTCGCGGCGAATTTCACCACTGCGCGGCAACTCGCATTGGCGAAAAAAACACTCCATCCTTTTGCCTGGACGGGCATCCTCTATCCAGAGCGGACGCTGGCAGACTGTCAGCTCTATCTGATGGATCCCTATGATCCGAAGCGCATTCCCATTGTCTTCGTACACGGGCTTATGTCGGACCCGCATATCTGGCTGAATACGGTGAATGCCATCAGCGCCGACCCCGTGCTGCGCGCCGCATATCAGCCGTGGTATTTCCTCTATCCCACAGCGCTAACCATTCCGCGCTCGTCGGCAAAGCTGCGTGAATCACTGCGCGCGGTATGGGCACTGCACGATCCTGATGGCAACGATCCTGGCCGCAGAAAGATGGTGCTTGTGGGTCATAGCATGGGTGGGTTGCTCTCTCGCATGCAGGTCATGGATCCGGGAGATAAACTCTGGAATGCACTGCTGGAAGAGCCGCCGGAGAGATTGGATGTCTCCGAGAGCGTGAGGCAGCGCTTGGTGCGCAATCTCATGTTTCGCCCGCAGCCAGAGGTCGCCCGTGTGATTTTCATCGCGACCCCGCACCGGGGCAGCAATCTCGCGAGCAAGAATATCGTGCGTCGCCTCACCTCGCTCATCCGCATGCCGGTGGATACTCTGCTGATGTCGCAGGAGCTTTTGCTCGGCAATACGGATGCGCTTTCCCAGGATGTTCGCGACTGGGGTGTGTATGGCTTCCTCAGTGTCGGCATGCTTTCGGAGAAGCATCCTTTCTACAAAGGTCTCAACAGCGTCCCAATCCTAGCACGTCATCACTCCATCATCGGGGATCGTGGCCGAGGGCTTGGCGCGGAGAGCTCCGACGCAGTGGTGCCTTACTGGAGCTCGCACCTCGACACCGCACAGTCGGAAAAGATCGTCCCCTACGGCCACCGTTGCGTTGAAAAAGACGCAGTGGTCAAAGAAATCGTGCGTGTGCTGCGTGAGCACTTGCGCAGCTTCACGGACACATCGACAGCGGCGTCTGGCAGATGATCATCTGCACGGAGAGTTTACTTCGCCCGCATCCGTAGAGACTTCCTTCTTCATGAAACGCCACACCTTGCTCCTGCTCCTCACTTCGCTGTCCCTGCACGCTGCGGATGAACCACCCTTTACTCAGGTGCCTGCGGAGTTTGCGGGTCAGTTTTCACCGGAGAAATCTCCGCTCGTCTTTCATGACGGTCATCGCGCGGCATCTGCGGCGGAGTGGCCGCAGCGCAGGGCAGAAATCCTCGCCGACTGGCAGGGCATCATGGGCGCGTGGCCGAAGGTGATCGAGAAGCCGCGCATCGAAGTGCTGGAGACCAAGACGCGCGAGCATGGAGTCACGCAACGCACGGTGCAGGTGGAGATCGCACCCGGTCAGACGGGCAAAGGTTACCTGCTGCTGCCGTCCAAAGCTGGGAAAAGACCTGCGGTGTTTGTGCCATTCTATGATCCAGAAACCAGCGCGGGACTGGGGAAGAAGCCCATGCGCGATTTTGCCTGGCAGCTTGCATGCCGTGGCTTTGTCACGCTGTGCATCGGCTCTCCCGGAGGTGATGCGCGCCAGCCGGTGCTGAGCACCGAAGCAAAGTGTCAGCCACTCTCCTATCTCGGCTACATCTGTGCGAACATGTGGCAGGCACTCGCCTCATTGCCTGAAGTGGACTCCAAACGCATCGGCATCGTCGGGCATTCGTATGGTGGAAAGTGGTCGATGTTTGGCTCCTGCCTGTGGGAGAAGTATGCCTGCGCGGTGTGGTGCGCTCCAGGCATCGTTTTTGATGAGAGCTACGGCAACATCAACTACCAGGAGCCGTGGTATCTCGGACTCGATCCCCACATCACACGCAAGCGCGGACAGGTGAGCGCAGAGAGTCCGCGCACGGGTGCCTATAAGACGCTGATCGAAAAAGGGCACGATTTGCACGAGCTGCATGCGCTGATGGCACCGCGGCCATTCCTCGTCTCCGCAGGCGAGGAAGATCCGCCGAAGCGCTGGCGTGTGCTCAACCACGCTATCGAGGTCAACAAACTCCTCGGCTACACGGGCCGCGTGGCCATGACTTGCCGTGAGAAGCATGAGCCGAATGCGGAGTCGAACGCGCAGATTTGGCAATTCTTCGAATACTGGCTGAAACCCTGAAGGACGCGTTGCGCGCGCAATCACACCAGCCGCACATAACGTCGCCCCGGCAGTGCGCGGATGAGGCGTTTCATTTCCAGGCGCATCAGCGTCGCGGACACCGTGGCGGCGGTGAGGCCGGAGCTGGCGGTGATGTCGTCGATGTGGGCTTCATCGCTGCCGATGCTGCGATAGAGAATTTCTTCATCGAGCGTGAGCGGCGCGGTCGGCTTGGGCTCCTCCACCTTGGGCGCGGTCGGCGCGGTGGGGAAGAGAGTCATTAAATCATCGAGCACGTCCGCGCCATCCATGATGAGTTTTGCACCTTGCTGAATGAGGCGATGACAGCCTGCGGAGGTCGGTTTGTCGATGGGGCCGGGCACGGCATACACGGTGCGGCCCTGCTCGGCAGCTTGCTGCGCGGTGATGAGTGAGCCACTGCGCAGAGGTGCCTCGACAACAACCAGCCCGCAGCTCCAACCGGAGACGACGCGGTTGCGGTAGGGGAAGGTTTGCTTATCGGCGATGCGATCAATGGGATACTCGCTGATCACCGCTCCATTTTGCGCGATGCGTTCCGCCAGTGCTTGATTCTCCGGCGGGTAGAGTTTGCCCAAACCTGAGCCGATGATGGCGACGGTGCGTCCTTTTGCTGCGAGTGCCGCCTCGTGCGCCGCAGTGTCGATGCCGCGCGCGAGTCCGCTGATGACGGTGTAGCCAGCGTAGGCGAGCTGGAAGCCGAGTTTTTTCGTGGCGTTCAGGCCGTAGTGGGTGGCGTGGCGGCTGCCGACGATGCCGATGGCATGATGATCGCGTGGAGTGAGTTGGCCCCAGACATAGAGCAGTACGGGAGAATCGTGAATCTCTCGCAACAGCGGCGGGTAGAGCGCATCCTCCTGCGTGAGGAGCGTGAGTTCACGCTCGCGGATTTTTCGCAGCTCGCCGCTGAGGTCGATGTGGCTTTCCCATTCAGCCACGGTTGCGGCACGGTCGCTGCCAAAGCCGTCAATCTGTGCGATCTCGCTGCCCTTCGCTGAGAGTGCGCGCTCCGGGCTGCCAAAGCGCTGCAACAGCTTGCGCACGCGCACGGGGCCGATCTGTGGCAGCAGATTCAGCGCGAGGAATGCCTCCGTGCGGGTCATGCGTGTGGTGGCGCAGATCAGGCGGCAGCGGGTGCGCCATTGCTTTTGGCGGCAGCAGCGGCGGACTCTGGCAGTGCGACGTTGCTTTGGGTGGAGCCGCTGCCGATGAGCTTGCGGAAGACTTTTTGCGGAAAGGACTGCCCTTTCTCCTCTTCCTCAAGCTGGCTGAGGGCGGTCGATTTGGCCATCTCCCACGCAGGGGCAAAGCCGGGCGCGCTGATGACCATTTGCTTCTCAGCGCGCGCGAGGATTTCGAGCTCGCGCTGGAGCTTGTTGTCCGGTCGTTCGTTGAGGCGGACCACTTGCATGCGCAGGTTTTCATTTTCCTGTTTCAGCGCGGCGAGGTCTTTCTTCACATCCTGGCTCTGCTTCGCATCGAGGTCGAGTTTGTCGCTGAGCATGTCTTTGCGGCGTTTCAGTTCGCGCTTGGTCTTCCAGTGCGCCCAGAGCGATTGGACGAGGAAGATGCCACAGAGCACGAAGCCGTAGATGAACGTGTTCAGGGGGGAAAAGAGGTCTTTGAACATGGCGGGGAAAAGCTAGTGCATGACGCGGCGAGCGCAACCATGCAAACAACCCTCCCCGCCGTCTCGGCAGGGAAGAGGTTTTCGTGTCATGCGCCGTGCATTCGGTTCGGGTTCGCGGTTTGAAACCCACTCCCTTCCTTCGAGCCATGCGTATCAAATCCTCGGCCACGGCGCAGGCTTGACCATCCAGATGCTCCCGCTACTCTCCGCGCCCCCAACCCCCAAAGCCACACGCCACCATGAGCCAGACCCACGAATTCCAGGCCGAAGTCAAACAAGTCCTCGATATCGTCATCCACTCGCTCTACACCGACCGCGAGATCTTCATCCGAGAGCTTGTCTCCAACGCCTCGGATGCCATGGAGAAGATGCGCCTCACGCAGCTCACGGAGAAGGATGTCTTCGATGCCAAGGCCGAGCTGCAGATCAGCATCACCACCGACGAAACGGCGAAAACCATCACCATCGCCGACGCGGGCATCGGCATGACCCGCGCCGAGCTTGTGGAAAACCTCGGCACCATCGCCCACAGCGGCTCCAAAGCCTTCGCCGCTGCCTTGAAGAACGCGGGCAAGCAGGGCGATGCCACGCTCATCGGCCAGTTCGGCGTCGGCTTCTACTCCGCCTTCATGGTCGCGGACAAAGTGCAGGTGTACACCCACTCTTGGAAAAACGACGGCGAGCACCTCGTGTGGACCAGCGACGGCCAGAGCAGCTACACCATCGACGAGTCACCGGATCAAAATCGCGGCTGCAAAATCGTGCTGCATCTCAAAGAGGATGCCGCTGAGTTCTGCAAGGCCCACACCGTGCGTCAGATTTTGGAGAAGCACTCGAACTTCGTCAGCTTCCCGCTCCTGCTCAATGGCGAGCGCATCAACACCGTCGAGGCCCTGTGGCTGAAGTCGAAGGACAGCATCACCGACGAGCAGTACAAGGAGTTCTACAAATTCACCGCGCACGCCTTCGACGACCCCAGCTACCGTCTCCACTTTCAGGCAGACAGCCCCATCGTCATCAACGCGCTGCTCTTCACGCCCACGCAAAACATGGAGTCCTTTGGCATGGGCCAGATGGAGCCCGGCGTGTCGCTCTACTGCAAAAAAGTCCTCATCGACCCGAAGCCGAAGAAGCTGCTGCCGGAATGGATGCGCTTCGTCCGCGGCGTGATCGACAGCGAGGACCTGCCGCTGAACATCTCCCGCGAAAGCATGCAGGACAGCGCCCTCGTGCGCAAAATCGGCGATGTGGTCGTGAAGCGCCTGCTCAAGCAGCTCGACAAAGAAGCCTCTGACGACGCGACGAAGTGGAACGGCTTCTACAAGGACTTCAGCCGCTTCTTCAAAGAAGGCGTCGCCACCGATTTCACGAACCGCGAAGCCATCGCCAAGCTCCTGCGCTTTGAGTCCAGCATGACCCAGCCCGGCGAGACCATCGGCCTGGCCGATTATGTGAAGCGCATGGCCTCCGAGCAAAAAGCCATCTACTACCAAGTCGCCCCGTCCCGCGATGCCATCGAAAGCGGCCCCTATCTCGAAGCCTTCAAAGCGAAGGGCATCGAGGTCCTCTACATGTTCGAGACCATCGACGAATACGTCGTCTCCAGCCTCGGTAAATTTGATGAGAAAGACCTCAAGGCGGTGAATGCGGACGATATTGACCTCGGCGACAGCGACGCGGAAGGCGAAGCCCTCCCTGAAGCCGAAACGACCTCGCTGTGCGACTGGATCAAAGAACGCCTCACTGCCAGCGTCGATGCCGTCCGCCCCGGCAAGCGCCTCGTCGGCTCGCCCGCGCTTGTTTTGACACCGGAAGGCGAAATGACACCGCAGATGCGCCAGATGATGAAGGCACTGGGCAAAGACGGCGGCATGCCCGGCCCGAAGGTCGTCTTCGAGATCAATCCGCGCCACCAGCTCGTCAAAGGCCTCGCCAAACTGCACAAGAGCGACCCCGACACGGCAGGACTCATCACCGAGCAAATCCTCGACAACGCTCTCCTCAGTGCCGGTCTCCTCGATGAGCCGCAGCGCATCATCCAGCGCACGCAGAAGCTCATGGAGAAGCTGGCGAGCTAGACTCCGCGTTTTTTACCTCTGCGGTTAGAAAAAACGGATCATCTGGGAGAACTGGCACCACGCCAGATCGGAAGCCATTTGCATCCAGGCATGGAGGAACTGAAAAGGGCGGAACTCAGCATGGCAGAATGGGTTTTCGGGAGCGCGGCGTCGCGCCGGAAAAGCATTCTGGCTCAGAGCATCTTGAAGCAGAGATTTTGTAGGCGAGAAAGGTCGTTGCCTCACATGAAAGAGTGCTTGGCTGTGAGGAACGAGCCAGCCAATGCCCCTGTGCTTGAACAAGCTCGACGCTCGCTGGTGGACTTATGCGCTTTGTGTTTGATGCCGCGTGATGCCGCGAGTCGTCTTGCGCGGTGAGGTGCGGTGCCGGGCTGTCAGAACTCACCGCGAAAAACACAGCGTGCTTGAGGAGTCTCGTGCAGGACGATTTCGCAGAGGCCGGGAAGTTGCGGAGCCAGCTTTTGCCACAGCCAGGCACAAATGTTTTCGATGGTGGGGTTTTCCAGACCTTCGATCTCGTTGAGATAGGAATGATCGAGCTGCTCCATGAGCGGCTTCATCGCTTTGGAAATTTCTGCGTGATCGTAAACCCAGCCGATGTGTGGATTGACCTCACCTTCGATGGCAATCTCCAGCTTGAAGGAGTGGCCGTGCATCTTGGTGCATTTGTGTTCGCAGGGGAGATTGGGCAGCGTTTGAGCGGCCTCGAAACGAAAGTCTTTGATGATGCGTGCGCGCATGGTGGGATCAGTTTGCGGTTGTCAGTTTGCCGTGGGGGCGACGGGATGAGTGGGGGTGAGCGTGAGGTTCAGGCGGTACACTTTGCCATCGAATGGAGTGCTGTTGGGATATTCGGAGTTCTTTAAAATGCCGAAGCTCTGGCCGACCGCGATGCCCGATTTCGGTTCCTGCGGAAAACCTTGATCAAAGGGCGCGGCACCAATGACTTCGCTGTGTCCCGGCACGGCGAGAGAGAGCGAGCCGCCGCCGTCGATCTGCGCGCGAATGTTCACACGTCCTTTCTCCAGAGGGGCACCGTTGAGAGTGGTTTTTTTGCCATTGGCAAACACGGTCAGCGTTGGTTTGGCGGCGATCAGATGCAGCGCGTAGCCTGACTGCGCATCACCCTGGGTGAGCAGCGTGCTGTCTTGATCGATGTGTGGATCGAACTCGAATGCGGCGTCGATGAAGACGCCTTGGCCTTGCAGTTTGGGGGCTTCGGCAGTGCTGAGTGTGTCGCCGACTTGCAGTGCGAGATCGACGGAGCCGGAGGGGCTGGGTGGGCGCACCACCTCGGCTGTCGGGCGTGAAGCATTTTTGAATTCCTTCGGGAAGAAAGCAGCGAGGCGAGTTTTCTCTGCGGCGAATTCGGGTTTGGCCGCGAGGTTGGTCCACTCATGGGGATCATTGCGGTGATCGTAGAGTTCTTCGCCGCCATCGGCGTAGCGAATGTAGCGCCAGTGTTCATCGCGGGCTGCGTAGCTGGCTTTCTCTCCACCGCCCATGCAGGTGATGGCGGGATGGTCTCGCGTCGCAGCAGGATCGCGGAGCAGGGGACGCAGGCTGACTCCATCGAGGTGGTCTGGCTGCGGGAGACCGGTGAGATCGCAGAGCGTGGGGTAGAGGTCGATCAGTGCGACTGGCTGCGCGGAGGCAGTGTCGGGCTGAGTCACACCGGGGGCATAGATGGTGAGGGGGACGCGCGTGGCAGGCTCCCAGAGTCTGCCTTTGTGCCACATCTGTTTTTCTCCGAAGTACCAGCCGTGGTCGGAAGCGAAAGTGATGATGGTGTTTTTTCCGTTCGGGCCTTTCTCCAGCGCATCGAGGATGCGGCCCAGCATCGCATCGCAAAAGGCAACGCTGGCGAGGTAGCCACGCACGGCGTCCTTCCAAAGGTTTTTTGTGAGGATGGTTTGGTGGATGCCTGCCTTGAGGTGAGCTTTGGCCATGGGTGGCAGATCGTCGAGATCATCGGCTTTGACTTCGGGCAGCTTGATGGAGTCCAGCGGCAGGGCGTCGAAATATTTTTGCGGCACATACCACGGTGAATGCGGGCGGTAGAGTCCCATGGCGAGAAAGAAGGGCTGGCGCGATTTTTTGGCGAGAAAATCTGCGGCAAAGGCGACGACTTGGCCGTCATCTGTTTTTTCATCGGGGACTGGAATGCCACCCCAGTCCCAGTGCCAGATGTTGAGTCCGTTGAAATTTTGACCGGTGTGTACTGGAAGATCGGGAATCTGCACACCGGTTTGAGGAAAGCGCTGATCCCACGCAGCATCCTGCTCAAATCCACGGCGGCCACCATGCCAGCCTGCGAGGCGGCCTTCTGGTCCGCCGTGATTGGCGTGGAAGATTTTCCCTGCGGCAGCCGTGGTGTAACCGAGGGATTTGAAATGCTCCGGCAGCGTCGGTTTGCCCGCGATCTGCACGCTGTGTCGCCAGTCCTGCTCGTTGCCAAACACACCGCTCGATGACGGCAGCATGCCGGTGAGCAGGCTGGTGCGCGATGGATTGCACAGCGCGTAGTTGCAGTGCGCGTTGGTGAAGCGCATGCCCATCTTTGCGAGACGATCCATGTTCGGCGTCACGGATTGCGGATGCCCGCCCATCCAGCCGATGAAGTCGCGCAAATCATCCGCAATGATGAAGAGCACGTTCGGTTTTCCTGCGGCGGAGACTCTGCGTTTTTTCGGCGCAGCGTGCAGCATCAGAGATGGCGTGACGAGATGGAGGATGAGCAGGTAAATAAAGCACCGCATTGGGAAGACGTTCGCACGCACCAGCGGCGATGTCGAGGTCGTCCCATCGCGAAGGTGAGGAAGGTGCCGACGAGCGCATTTGCGTCGTGAATTGACCCAGGTCATGAAGAGGTTTTCCGCAGCCCGGAGGAGCGTCTTTCAGACTTTGTGAAAAATTTCACAAATAGGGCTTGCGGCCATTGGCTGGCATGGCTAAAAACTGCGCCCGCCATCCCCGGGACGCTCTATCCCCAGGCTCCCAGGCAGACCCTATTCCCATGTCGTTCTCAGCACTTCAAACAGCCGCGCTTCATCCTATGCTCGCAGTGCATAGTCATGCCTCCGAGTTGTTTGGGATCGATTTCTTCACGAACTCGACGCTCGTGGCGCTGATCGTAACCGGTTTAGGTTTGTGGTTCACCCGCAAGGCGACTCGGAACATGACGCTGGTGCCTGGCAAAGAGCAGAACTTTGTCGAATTCATCGTCGAGTTTCTCTATGGCCAAGTGGAAGGGATTGTGGGCAAGAAAGTCGCGCCACGTTGCTTCCCACTGCTCGCCACGTTGTTCCTTTTCATCCTGATCTCGAACTGGTTTGGGCTCATTCCTGGAGTGGGCACCATTGGTTGGGGGGAGGGCACGGGGATGTTCTCCATCAAAGAGATGCACGATCCGCTGCTGCGCCCAAATACAGCCGACCTGAACATGACGCTCGCCATGGCGCTCATCTTCTTCGTGTTCTGGATTTATTGGACGGTGACGGAGATCGGTCTCTGGGGCTTTCTGGTGCATACCTTCGGTCCCAAAGGCGGACTGCGCGGGATCATGGGCTTGGTGATGATTGCCATCTTCTTCTTTGTCGGCCTGATCGAAATCTTCTCCATCGTCTTCCGTAACGTGACGCTGCCGATGAGGCTTTTTGGCAACGTATTTGCCGGTGAAAACGTGCTGCACAACATCGGCTCCATGCTCGATGGCTCGCATCCGGTCATCTCTTTCTTGGGCAGCACCTTCCTGCCGCTGCCTTTCTACTTCCTGGAACTCCTCGTCGGCCTGTTGCAGGCGATGGTGTTCACCTTGCTCTGCGCTGTCTATATCAAGCTCTCCACCGAGCACGGTGATGAGCACCACGAAGAGGCGCATCATTGATTCTTTTGCCGGCGGGACCATGCGCAACGTGTGGACGCAGGCGAGACAACAAAACAAACACGATACAAACCTATGACAATGGAACTCATCTCGATGGCCCAGGCTGCTGCCGGCCACGCCGCTGAAGCCGCTGGCGCCGTCCACGGCAACCTTCACGCTGCCGTCGTCGGCCTCGGTGCCGCACTTGGCGTAGGCCTGGTTGGCTCCAAAGCCGCAGAAGCTGTGGGACGCAATCCTGGCGCTTTCGGTAACATCCTGACCATCAGCATCATCGGCATGGCTCTGGCGGAAGGCCTCGGTATTCTTGCCTTCTTCGTCGTGAAATAAGACGACGGTTACGAACCCTCTCCGTGGCGGGCCGTGAGTGCGGCCCGCCACCTTCCACCTCCAGAAAATCCAGTCCAGCACGCCATCATGGAAGAAATCGCCACCCAATTCGGCCTCACCTTGGGCAAGTTCCTCGCCCAGGTCATCACCTTCTTCATCGTTTTCTCGATCCTGAAGAAGTACGCCTTCGGTCCGATCCTCGGCATGCTTGAGCAGCGCCGTCAACGTATTGCTGATGGCGAAGCGAAGCTGGAGCAGATCGCCAAAGATTCAGCAGAGGCGAAACAGAATGCCCAGGCGCTTCTCGTCAAAGCAGAGGCTGACGCAGCTCGCCTTGTGAAAGAAGCGGACGAAGCCGCCAAAGCGCTGCAAGAGCGCCGCCAGCAGGAGGCGGTGTCCTCCGCCAACACCATCATCGCGAAAGCGCGTGAAGCTGCCGAACTCGAAAAAGAGCAGCTCATGTCCCAGTTGAAGCGCGAATTCGGCCGCATGGTCGCCGACGCTACCAGCCGCGTCACCGGCAAGGTGCTCAACAACGACGACCAGACCCGCATCAATCAGGAAACCGCCGCCCAGGTCTCCGCCTAACCGGCAACAGAGAATCGCGAACCGCGCACTGCTCCGATGAAAATCTCCAAAGAAGCCCGCCGCACCTCCCGCCAGCTCTTCCGCGCCTGCATGGCCGATGGAAAGCTCGACGAGGCCCGTGTGCGCACCGTGGTGAGCAGCGTTTCGCAGAGCAAGCCGCGCGGCTACATCGCCATCCTCGACGCCTTTGCCCGTCTCGTGGCGAATGAAGTCGATCGCCAGCGCGCCATCGTCGAAAGCGCCACGGAGTTGACGACATCCGTTCAGTCCGAATTGCAATCCAGTTTATCGAAGAAATACGCTCGCCCGTTGAGCCTCGAATTCCACGTCAATCCCAGCCTGCTCGGAGGCATCCGAGTCAAAGTCGGCTCCGATGTGTGGGACGGCAGTGTTAAAGCTCGTCTCGCCGCCTTGTCCGCATCCCTCTCTGCCTGATCGGCCCCTTTCATTTTCAAATTTCAAATCCCAAAACCATGAGCAACATCCTCCAGGAAATCGAATCCCAGATCGCCGGTCTCAAGACCGCCGTCACGAAGTCCAATGTGGGCATCGTCCGTGAAATCGGTGACGGCGCCGCCAAGATCGAAGGCCTCAGCGATGTCATGCTCAATGAGATGATCGAATTCCCCGGCGGCGTTTATGGTCTCGCGCTCAACCTCGAAGAAACCGAAGTCGGCTGCGTGCTTCTCGGCTCAGGCGAAAACATCAAGGCCGGCGACGAAGTGAAGACCACCGGACGCCTGCTTTCCGTGCCTGTTGGCAAGTCCCTCCTCGGCCGCGTGGTGAATGCCCTCGGTCAGCCCTTGGACGGCAAAGGCGAAATCAAAGGCGAGGCGCAGTATCCTGTCGAAAAGCTCGCCCCTGGCATCATCGCCCGTAAGTCCGTGTCCGTCCCCGTGCAGACCGGCATCATGGCCATCGACGCCATGATTCCGATTGGCCGCGGTCAGCGTGAGTTGATCATCGGCGACCGCTCCACTGGCAAGACCACCATCGCCGTGGACACCATCATCTCTCAGGCGCAGCAGAACAAGGCTGCCGAACAGGGCAAGCTCCAGGGCCACAAGCCGCTCTACTGCATCTACGTCGCCATCGGCCAGAAGCAGTCCAACATTGCCCGCGTCGTGAAGACCCTCGAAGACGCCGGTGCGATGGAATACACCACCATCGTCTCCGCCTCCGCCTCCGACTCTGCGGTGAACCAATACCTCGCGCCTTACTCCGGCTGCGCCATCGGTGAATACCTCATGGATCAGGGCCAGGACGTGCTCATCGTGTTCGATGACCTTTCCAAGCAGGCCGTCGCCTATCGCCAGGTGTCTCTCATCCTGAAGCGTCCTTCCGGTCGTGAAGCTTATCCGGGTGACGTATTCTATCTCCACTCCCGTCTGCTTGAGCGTTCCTGCCGCGTCAGCGATCAATACGGCGGCGGCTCTATGACCGCACTGCCCATCATCGAAACGCAGGCCGGTGACGTGTCCGCCTACATCCCGACGAACGTGATCTCCATCACCGACGGCCAGATCTTCCTCGAAACCGACCTTTTCTATCAAGGCATCCGCCCCGCCATCTCCGTCGGTCTCTCCGTCTCCCGCGTGGGTTCCGCCGCGCAGACGAAGGCCATCAAGAAGGTCTCCGGCACCACGAAGCTCGACCTCGCGCAGTTCCGCGAGCTCGCCGCCTTCGCCCAGTTCGGTTCCGATCTCGACGCTGGCACCAAAGCCAAGCTCGACCGCGGTGCGCGCATCGTGGAACTCTTCAAGCAGCAGCAGTATCAGCCGAAGACTCTCCCCATCATGGTCAGCACGCTCTACGCGATGCAGAAGGGCTACTTCGACAGTGTCGCCGTCGATCGCGTGAAGGAATTCCAGTCCAAGCTGGAAGAATATCTCACCACGCGTAAGGCCGAACTCATGCAGCAGCTCGCCAACGAGAAGACGCTCGACAAGGTCGAGGAGGGGCTCAAATCCGCTCTCGACGACTTCAAGGCGTCCTGGAAATAAGGCTTCGCCAATTTCAAATCTGAAATTTCAAATTTCAAATCATGCCCAGCACCCGCGACATCCGCCGCCGAATCAAATCGGTCAAGAACACGGCCCAGATCACCAAGGCCATGCAGCTCGTCGCGGCTGCGAAGATGAAAAAGGCGCAGGATCAGGCCGCCAACGGCCGCGCTTACGCCGAGTTGCTGAACAAAGTGCTCGTCAATCTCAAGGAGAGTGCCGAGGAAGGGCTTCATCCCTTCTTCAGCGAAGGCAAAGGCAACAAGACCCTCGTGCTTCTCATCGCCAGCGACAAAGGTCTCTGCGGTGCCTTGAACACGAACTTGTTCAAGAAGCTGCTCAGCACTGACTTCGGCTCGGGTGAAGTCGAATACGTCACCATCGGCAAAAAGTCCGTTCAGGTCATCAATCGCCTGCGCCGCACCTTGTTGGCCGATTTCCCGATCAAAGACCCTGCGAAGTTCGCCGAAGTCCGCAGCGTGGGCCGCTTCCTTCAGGAGAAGTTCCTCACGGGCGAGTACAAGAAGGTCGTCGTCCTCTTCAACAACTTCATCAACACCGTCACCGTAGTGCCGACCTGCGAGCAGCTCTTGCCGGTGAATCCGGTGACCCTCGGTGGCAAGCGTGACTTTGCCCCAGAGATCGAGACCGCCACCGCCACGCAGGAATACACCTTTGAGCCGAGTGCCGCTGTCGTCTTTGAAACCGTGCTCCCGCAGTATGTGAACGACACCGTCTATCAGATGGTGCTCGAATCCCGCGCCTCCGAGCACTCCAGCCGCATGGTGGCCATGAAGAATGCCACCGACAACGCCAAGCAGATGATCAAGGACCTCAGCCTCGAGTACAACAAGCTCCGTCAGGCTGCGATCACCAACGAACTCCTCGAAATCACCACCGCCAAGATGGCGCTCGAATAGGTTTCATGAAATCAGTGCTCACACGTCTAGCCATCATTTGCCTCGCTTTTGCGCAGGCAAGTTGCTCGACTTTGTTTAATCGCACTGGTAAGCGTATTAGGGTTAATTCAACGCCTTCTGGCTTGAGTTTTGATGTCAAGGATCGTGGTGGACGCGTTGTTTATGCTGGGGTTACGCCAGCCATGGTCAAACTCAGCAGTCGCTACGGTTTCATGAAGGGGCAAACGTACCTTTTCACCGCTCGAAAAAATGGAAAGGTTCATGGAACTGCCATCTTGGATGCGCGCATCAGTGGTTGGTTTTGGGGTAACTTTGCTGTCGGTGGTCTTCCAGGAATGCTGCTCCTTGATCCTTTAACAGGCAGTATGTGGACCATGACAAAAGACGTCCATATTGGTCCCGGCATGTCCAATCCCGATTATGTCCCTGTCGAAACGCGCTACCTTGATGCGATCCCTCGCAGCTAATGATTTACCTCTAACCACGACGAAACCCTCGCATCCCTGACCTTTCCCCATCTATGAGCAACATCGGCAAAATCGTCCAAGTCATCGGTCCCGTCGTGGACGTGGATTTCTCCGCCTCCGGCAAGCTTCCGGCCATCTACAACGCCCTCGAAATCAATTTCGAGCAAGGTGGCAAGCCCACGCGCCTCATCTGCGAAGTGCAGCAGCACCTTGGCGACGGCTGGGTACGCTCCGTCTCCATGATCTCCACCGAAGGTCTCAAGCGCGGCATGGATGTCACCGACACCGGCGCTCCGATCACCGTGCCCGTGGGTGAAGAAGTGCTCGGCCGTATCTTCAACGTCACTGGCGATGCCTGCGATGACCAGCCTGCGCCCGCTGTTTCCAAGCGTTATCCGATCCACCGCCAGGCTCCGGCTCTCGTCGATCAGGACCCCTCCGCGCAGATTCTAGAAACCGGCATCAAGGTCATCGACCTCATTTGTCCCTTCACCAAAGGCGGCAAAGTCGGTGCCTTCGGTGGCGCAGGCGTCGGCAAGACCGTCGTCATCATGGAGCTCATCAACAACATCGCCAAAGGCCACGGTGGTTACTCTGTGTTTGCAGGCGTCGGTGAGCGTACCCGTGAGGGTAACGACCTTTACCACGAAATGATCGAGTCCGACGTCATCAAGGTGAAGAAGGACGGTCACAGCATCGCGAAAAACGCCCAAGGCGGTTACATCAGCGAGCCCGGCTCCAAGGTGGCTCTCGTGTACGGCCAGATGAACGAGCCGCCCGGAGCGCGTCTCCGCGTCGCCCTCTCCGCCCTTTCCATGGCTGAGTACTTCCGCGATGAGAAGAACCAGGACGTGCTCTTCTTCGTGGACAACGTCTTCCGTTTCTCCCAGGCCGGTTCCGAAGTGTCCGCCCTCCTTGGCCGCACACCTTCCGCTGTGGGTTACCAACCTACCCTCGCCGCAGAGATGGGTGCCATGCAGGAGCGAATCACCTCCACCAAGAACGGCTCCATCACCTCCTTCCAGGCCGTTTACGTCCCTGCGGACGACTTGACCGACCCCGCCCCGGCCAACACCTTCGCCCACCTCGACTCCACCGTCGTGCTTGAGCGTTCTCTCGCCGAGCTGGGCATCTATCCGGCGGTCGATCCTCTCGCTTCTGTGTCCAAGGCCCTCGCACCGGAAATCGTCGGCGAGGAGCACTACCGCGTCGCCCGCGGCGTGCAGCGCGTGCTTCAGCGCTACAAAGACCTCCAGGACATCATCGCCATTCTCGGTATGGACGAACTGAGCGAAGAAGACAAGCTCACCGTCTTCCGCGCTCGCAAGCTCCAGCGCTTCCTCAGCCAGCCCTTCACCGTCGCGGAAATCTTCACCGGCACCAAGGGCGAATACGTCTCCGTCAAAGACACCGTTAAAGGCTTCGCCGAAATTCTCGACGGCAAGCACGACGACGTCCCCGAAGCCAACTTCTACATGAAGGGCGGCATCGACACCGTGAAGAAGTCCTAACCCACCGTTCCATGTTGAAAGTTTCGAGTTCAAGGCCGCACGGCCGCAGAACTTGAAACTGGAAACTTGAAACCCGAAACTTTTCCCAATGCCTCTCAAACTCGAAATCGTCACCCCCGAAGCCAGCATCTTCTCCGATGAGGTCGATACCGTCGTGCTTCCAGGTTACGAAGGCGAGATGGGCGTCCTGCCTGCGCATGCCAACCTCGTCACTACGCTCAAGCCCGGCGAGCTTCGCATCACCAAGAGTGGAAAGACCACTGACTTCGCCGTTGGTGAAGGCTTGGTCGAGGTCACTGGCTCCGCTACCCGCATTTTGACCGATCTGGCCGTCGATGCCGACAAGATCGACGAGAAAGCCGTCGAAGAAGCTCTCGAGCGCGCGCAGAAATCGCTCTCGGAGCTGAAACCTGGTGATAATCCCGAGGAACTCGCAGCCGTCATGGCGTCCATCCAGCGCGCCACCGCGCAGCTTCATATCAAGCGGAAGCGCAAGACGGTGTGAGGTGCCTCCTTGGCTAAACAGGAGGGTGAGAGAAGATCATCCGTCAGGGCATTTCGCAGTCGTAGAGTGAAATCAATGATTGATTTTCATCTGCGTTCCCTGCAAAATGACATAAATCGAAGGAAGAGTTAATAATCTTTAGATTAAAATCTGACGATGCGTTCCCTGCTCGCTTTTCTCGCTGCCACCACGCTCACGATCCTTCCGGCTTGCTCGTCGGTGGGATTAAACAAGCACGCGACGCGCATCACTTCAGTCAGGACGACGGCGTACACTCACAGCGAATCCGATCACATCATCTATGGTGCGCGCACGGCAGTGGGGACTCATTTGAAATACGGCAACGTCAGGAGTGCCGCTGCGGATTGGTCTGTCTTTCCCGTGGGGACAATTTTCCAGATCGAAGGACTGCCGTATGTTTACCAGGTGGACGATTACGGCTCTGCCTTAGTCGGCACAAACACCATCGACTTGTACAAGCCGGACAAAGCCACGATGAAGGCCTGGGGAGTGCGCAATGTGAACATCCGCGTCATCAAGTGGGGATCATTCTCGAAGAGCCTCTCCATTCTCAAGCCGCGCACGGCTTACCCTCACATCCGGCGCATGGTTTCGCGCATCGAAACCAGTACCTGATCCGAGCCCAAGGTGACTCAACGAGAGAGGGCAGGGTTCATTTTGCAGCGTTTGGGGGAGATGTACCCCGACCCGCCCGTGCCACTGACGCATCACGATCCCTACACCTTGCTGGTGGCCGTATTGCTCTCCGCGCAATGCACCGATGTCAGAGTGAATCAGGTCACTCCACAGCTTTTTGCGCGGGCTGACACACCGCAGCTCATGGCGGAGGTGCCTCTGCACGAGATCGAAAAAATCGTAAAACCCTGCGGCTTGGGGCCACAGAAAGCGCGAGCGATCAAGACGCTCTCCCGCATGCTCGTGACAGATCATGCCGCGAAGGTGCCCGCCTCGTTGGAAGCGCTGGAAAAATTGCCAGGTGTTGGCCATAAAACCGCGCAGGTGGTCATGGCACAGGCCTTTGGCGTGCCCTCATTTCCAGTCGATACCCACATCCATCGGCTCGCACAGCGCTGGGAACTGACGGATGGCCGCTCCGTTCAACAAACCGAGCGAGACTTGAAGCGACTCTTTCCTAAAGCGAGCTGGAATCGCCTGCATCTGCAGATGATCTATTACGGCAGAGAGCACTGTACCGCACGCGGATGCGACGGCACCGTGTGTGAAATCTGCCGCACCACGTTCCCACGCCGCAAAACCCCCAAGCGTACCCGCAAGGCCTGACGATATCATTTTCTCGAAAAGGGAAGGGGAAAGCGCGCGGATGTCCACAGACATCCGCGCATTTGCGATAATGGCTGAGTGACGATAAGACGATAATCAGTCAATCGTTTCTTGTGATTTCTGTAGCTGTATTCGTGCATATTTTAGATTGATCACGCACCGATGTTCGTAGCCATGACCGCTCAATCATACGCCTAGAGTGACGCTTTCAGTGACTTCCACCCACACTTCCATGTCTGTCTCTTCACCTAACGAAAACTTCTGGAAACGCAAACTCGCCGCCTTCCTGCACGATCCCCCGTACAAGCAGTTCGACATCCGCGGCCACGAGGAGGCGCGTGATGTCGTGGTCCGTCACTTGGGCTTGTTCGTGGCCTAAGCTAACAGCGATCTGAGCTTCTGCTATTCGACCGCCCCATCTACTTCGTTTCCTATGCCCTATCTCATCAAATTTCAAATCGGCCCCGTCCAGGACTTCATCGCCGCCGCCCGCTCCACCCGCGACCTGTGGAGCGGCTCCTATCTCCTCAGTTGGCTCGTCGCTGCCGGGATCAAGGCCCTGCCACGGAAAGGCGATGAACTGATTTTCCCTGCCCGGGAAGGCCAGCCGCTGCTGGAGCCGCTCGATCTCAACCACAAGGATGTCCTCATCCCCAACTTGCCTAACATCTTCATCGCGGAAGTAGTGGGCGAGGCGAGCGCGGTGGCGCAGGCGGTGGCGAAGGCCATCGATGACGAATGGAAGAAGATCGCGGAATCCGTTTGGGCACAGGCTACGGCTCTTGGCATTCCAACGAACAAAAAAACCGCGTTCGACACCAGCGTGAACCGCCACCTGTCCATTTCCTGGCAGGCCACGCCCATGAAAGGCGACTATGCGGAAGCCTACCGCAACAACGGCTGGCACCTCGATGCCGTCCGGCAGTCCCGCGACTTTGCGGCCTGGGGCGGCGGCGAATGGAAAACCGGTGCGGAAAAGGACAGCCTCACCGGCAAGGAGGAGGCCGTCTGCGGCGGCAGAACCCAGGATGGCAAAGATTTTTCATCGCGCGTCAGTGAGAGATTCAAGCATCTCTTCAAACACAATGACCACCTCGGAGCCATTTCCCTGATCAAGCGGGTTTGGCACCTGACCTACCTCAAGGACGAACAAAAGCTCCCGACGGCCAGCCACGAGTTCAACATCCGTTCCATCCCCGCCATCGCCGCCCGCACCGCCGAACTCGATGACGAACGCTCCACCGACGAATCCTCCGGCGGCGACAAATACATCGCCGCCATCGCCTTCGACGGCGACCAGATCGGCGCGTGGGTCAACGGCGACAAGTCACCCACCGGCACCGACCTCCGCACGCATCACACGGATTTCAGCCGCTCGCTCTCCGACTTCGCCCTCGGCAAGGTGCGGGCAATTGTCGAAGGCACTGCGGACGACCAGCGGGCCGGAAAATGGAAAGGCCAGCTTATCTACGCCGGCGGCGACGATGTCGTCTGCCTCGTGCCAGCAGACATCGCGCTGGAAGTCGCCGCCGATTTACTGAGCGCATTTCGCGACTGCACCAAGGACACACCTTCCACCGGATCAAAACCCGACGCCTCCGCAGGCATCGCCATCGGCCACATCCACGCTCCGCTCCAAGACCTCATCTGCGAGGCACAAAAGGCCGAGAAGCGCGCCAAGAACATCGTCGGCCGACCCGCGTTTTCCATCACCCTCATGAAGCGCTCCGGGGAAATCTCCCACTGGGGCGGCAAGTGGGACTCGGGGGCCATCGCGCTGATCGAGGAAATCGCCAACCGCCTGCACCACGGCCAACTCAGCGCCAAGTTTCCCCACCGCGTGTGTGCTCTGCTGGAGCCCTACTTGGTCAGCCAAAGTCGGCTGATGGAGCAACGGGCAACCATGACCGACGCCGCCGGTTTCGACGCCACTGAAATCATCCGTCGCGAGTTTGCCTTCGCCATTTCCCGTCAATCCGCCTCCGGCCAAGCAAAGGACAACGAAGCCGCGCTCCAGCCCTTGCTGGATGCCTACCTCCGCCACCTCCCCGAGGAGCCACAGACGCGAATCACCTCGCTCATCGGCCTTTGCACCACCGTTGCCTTCGCTCACCGCACCAAGCCCGAAAACACCTCAACCGCTGACAAGCAAGCCACTGCTGCCGTATGAACATCCTACTCCTCGAGCCCTCCGACGTTCTCTTCTTCCGCGATGGCCGCCCGATGAGTGGTTCCCTCGCCGGCCACGGTGCCGCCTGGCCGTTGCCCACCGTGACCAATGCCGCCCTCCACGCCGCCCTGCATCGCGCGGAAATCGAAAACGTCCATGCCCACCGCCGGGGCCGCAGCGGCAGCTATTCCAATGATGAAAAACACCGCGACCGTAAGTTCGGCTCCCTCGTCACCGCCGGACCCTTTCCCGAACTCGAAAACGGCACTTGGCTTTTCCCGCGGCCGCTCGATGCCGGGAAACCCAACTGCACCGATGCCACCTATCACCCGCTCTCCAAAGATCTCTGCGCCTCCAGCTTGCCCAAACCATTGGAATACCCCGTGGCCAATGCCGAAAAACCCACCAAGGACACTCCCGCGCCGTGGTGGAATGCCGATGCTTTTGCTCAATACCTTACCCCGACATCCGGCGGCTCACCCGCTTTCCACAAGGACAGCGACTTCTCCGACACCGAATCCACCTACGGCATCGGCCTCGACCCCACCACCGGCACCCAGGACGGCGAGCGCTTCTACTCTGCCCAATACCTCCGGCTCAAACCCCACTGCCGCCTCGGCCTCCTCGCCGAAGCATGGGACAAAATCGACAACGATAGCTCGAACAAGCGCGACCTCATCCAGGCCATTTTCCCCAACTCCGGCAAGAAAACCGCCATCATCGCTGGCGGCCAGCAGCGCGTCTGCACCGTCGAGCGCCCGTGCGGCGCAAGCCTTCCGCTGCCCCGTAGCCTCATCGACGATTTCAAAATCGAAGTGGAAACCGAAGAAAAGTCCCTCGTGGAAATGTTCCTCGTGAAATGGGTGCTGCTCACCCCGGCGATTTTCCCGCGCATTGATGAGGGCACCTCTAAACGCGGCACTCAGCGCAAAGGACATCCCGGCGGTTGGCTTCCCACTTGGATCTGCCCAAGCACTGGCGATGTATTGCTCCAAACCATCAACGAGGACGAGCGCAAACGCCGCCGTAAGCTCAATGCCGAGGGCAAGGGTTACGAATCCAAACCCGACATCTCCGCCAAACTCGTCGCCGCCCTCACCGGCAAGCCCATCCCCGTCACCGGCTACGCCCTCATCCCCGATCCCGACCGCGCCGCCGGCCCGAAATCCACCCACCTCGCTGTGCCCGCCGGCTCGGTCTATTACTTCCAGTGCAAGAACGAGGAAGCCGCCAAAAAACTCGCCGCCGCCCTCAACTGGCACGGCCAAGGTGATTTCACCACCATCCGCAACCGCCGCTCCACCCTCTTCGGCGAAAAGGGCTTCGGCCTCGGCATCTGCGGCACCTGGCATCCCCACAAAGGCAATCGCCCCTCCTAACATCCCCGGACATCCCCAACCTTTCCAAACACCCTCAACTCTCTATTCATGACCACCATGCAAAGCAAAATCCTCCACCTCTTCACCCGCACCCCCCTCCACGTCGGAGCCGGAGCCAGCGTCGGCGCCATCGACCAACCCGTCCAGCGCGAGCGCCACACCGGATTTCCCATCATCCCCGCATCCTCTATGAAAGGCAGCTTTGCCGACCAATGGAATGACGGTCTCGTCGAGGAGGCGGACAAGGAAGGCAGGAAAAAGAAGGTTCGCGTCAATAAAAAGGGCGACATCGCCGACGCCGCCTGGCTCTTCGGCAGTGACACGACCGACCTGCCCTTCGCCGGTTCCCTCATCTTCTCCGAGGCCCGCCTGCTCGCCTTTCCCATCCGCTCCGCCCGCGGTTCCTACGCCTGGATCACCTGTCCGCTCATGCTCCAGCGCGCGGCCCGCGATGGCGTCATCTCGGCGGAAACCCCGCCCGAGCCAGCGGACAACCAAGCCATCTTCAAAACCGACGGCCCTCTCGCGCTTCCCGACAACAAGCTCGTCCTCGAAGAATACTGCTTCGGGAGCGCCGGCGACTACCCGCAAACCCTCGCCAACGCCCTCGCCGCCCTGGTGGACGACGCCTTGTTTCAGTCCATCAAGGACCGCCTCGTCATTCTCAGCAACGGCATGATGAGCCACTTCGCCGCCACCGCCTGCGAGGTCGCCCAGCACGTCCGCATCTCCGACGAAACCGGCACCGCCGAGGGCACCGGCCTCTTCAACCAGGAAAATGTCCCCGCCGACACACTCTTCTACTCCGTCCTCCGCGCCACCCACAGCCGCGTCCCCGCCGGCCCGCTGAAGGACAAGCCCGCCGCCGACGCCCTGCAAACCTTCGCCGACAAAATCACCACCGAAAAAGTCTTCCAGTTCGGCGGCGATGCCTCCACCGGCCTCGGCTTTTGCAGCGTCACCCTCAACGATCAAAAAGGAGCCTGAACCCCATGGAAAACCTCGACCAAATCCGCGCCGCCGCCGCGTTGGCACCCGCCGCCACCCTCAAGCGTGCCGCCATCAGCAAGCTCCCCGGCCTCATCATCAACAACGGCCTGCTCGCCGCCGCCGCCTTTGCCGAAGCCGATGGCGGCGGCGACAACAAGGTCCACCTGAAAAACGCCATGGCCGCCGTCGCCCGCCATCTTTCCCATCGCGGCATCATCGGCCCAAACATCACCGGCACCATGGCCATGATTGAGGACCTCTCCCAGCGACGGAGTTCCCTTGATCTCCAGCGCGCCACCTCCGAGGCGCTCGCCTTCCTGTCCTACCTCAAACGCTTCGCTCCCGCCGAGTGAACCAGCACGAGCCACCCATGACCCTTCTTGACCCGCACCTCCGCGTCCGAGACCACGCCGCACACTGGCACCGTCTCGCCGGACACCTGCATCGCCATCCCGAGCACTTCGGAATCGCCTTGGACAATCTCGACCGCTGGGAAACTTGGGGCCGGACCCATCCCGCCCCCTTGCGCGAATGGCGCTCCCGCATTCTCGAGGCTCAAGCCGACCCCGAGGCCATGCGCCGGTTGCTCCGCTGGCTTGCGGATGACAACCACGATGCCGAACCGCTCAAGAGCTGCTCCCCCTTTGTCGGACTTCCGTTGGAAGAGCCGGAACAGCCCCTCCCGCAATGACCCTCGCCGCCCTCCAGCACCTGCTCCGCGCCGCTCAAGCCCTGGCCGAAGATTGTCGTTTTCTCGTCCTCGGCTCCGCCTCCCTGCTTCCCAGCCACCCCTCGCTGGGCGATCCCGACGCGCCCCTCGCCAGCACCTTTGACGCCGACCTCTGCCCCCAGCCCTTCGATGAACTCACCGGAGCCATGCTGGAGGAGGCATTGGGTGAAAATCAATCCTATCACCGCCGCCACGGTTACCACGCCGACATCCTCCGGGACTCCATCTTCGAAACCTTGCCCCTCGGATGGCGCGATCGCCTCGTCCCCGTCCCGGGAGCCTCCACGGCACTCGCACTCGACCCCCACGACCTCGCCGCCGTCAAGCTCCTCGTCGCCCGGCCCAAAGACCTCGCACTCGTCAACCGCCTCATCGCCTCCCGACTGCTCGATCCCGTGATGATTCGAACCCGCATCATGCAACTGCCCTTCCCCGCTGAACACCTCCCCCGCATCCTCGCCCGCCTCGACACCCCAGCCGCCTGATCCCATGGCCATCCACGCCCCATCCGAAACCCTTAAAGCTCTCGGCGGAAACCATCTGCCGAACTGCGAATCCCGCAGCCTCTACAAAGACCGCTTCGCCGACCCCATGGCGAGGGAAGACGCGCGGAAACAATGGTTCACACGGCTCATCGGCAAGAATGCGGCAAAGGTTTCCCGCTCTTCGTGGCTCCCCGCCCACGCCGATCCACTCCACGCCCGCCTCATCTCCCGCCTCATGGTCGATCTGGCCGGCGGCGTCATGGAAAACGCCAACCTCAATCTCGACCGCTACGGCCTGCCCCGCATCCCCGGCAGCGCCGTCAAAGGCTGCGCCCGCCGCATGGCCCTGCAAGCCCTCCACGACTGGATCGCCGCCGGCACCGAGCGCCCCGCGTCCGACGACGCCTGCGCCCCCTGCTGTGAGGGTTTCACCACCCCTGCGGCAATGCTCTCCACCATCGCCCGCGTCTTCGGCTGGACCCCGGAGGACTGGAGCGCCGCCAAAAAGGATGACCTCTACAAATCCGACTTCGCCTGGGCCTGCGGCGGCAACGCAGACATCCTGCAAACCGCCAAATCATCCAACCCACCGCACGACACCTTCGCCGGCACCATCGCCTTCCTCGAAGCCGCCCCCCACGCCGATCCCGGCCTCGAACTCGACGTCGTCACCCCGCATCACACCCTCTATCACTCGCCCGAGCCTGACCGAACGGAAAGGCCAACGGAGTGGCAGGAGTGGAAAGCCCACCGCACCGCCCCCGACACCGAAGACCCCGTCCCCGTCTTCTTCCCCGCGGTCAAAGCCCAGACCACCGGGAACTACTTCACCTTTCCCCTCATTCCGCTCCGCCACGCCGCCTCCGGCGACCTCGCCCTCGCCAAACGCTGGCTCGCCCACGGTCTCGAACTCTTCGGCATCGGGGCCAAGACAGCGGCAGGATACGGCGCTTTCGAAGTGCCAGAGCTGGAAGAATCACGGAATCGATACCAACAACTCATCGAGGAAGCGAGAGCCGTAGAAGCTGCCAAGGCAGCCCAGAAGGCGAAGGAGGAGAAAGCGGCGGCCAACGCGCATCTTCTCGCCATACCGGCGGATGCTTCACTTCTCGAACGATTTGCAGCGCTAAAGCCGGAACAGCTTCGCGCTGCGATCAACAAGTTTCAGTTTGAGGAAAAATTTTGGCCCAAAGCTCCCGCAGAAGAGGCATCTGATTCCTATCAAGTTTCGCTCTTCGTTTTCCTCTCAGAAACGAATCGGAGTCTCTATGACGCGGAGAAATCCAAACCCAAATCAAAGATCATTTCCGCTCTCCAGAAGCTTGCAGACAAATATGCCAGAACCCTTCCTGAATAACTGACTATGACCCGGGAAACATTTCATTTAGAACTCATCACCCCCTGTTTCTGTGCCGGTGCGGATCAAGCAAAGGCCGAAATCCGTGCCGCCTCCATCCGCGGCCAGCTTCGCTGGTGGTTTCGCGTCTTGGGGGGCACTCCGGAGGCGGAGGCTTCGATCTTTGGCGCAGCCGCTGGTGACGAAGGAACCGCTTCTCAAATGCAGGTTAGAGTAACAAACTTCATTCACGGCCCTGTTTGGCAGCCTCCCGGCTTTTCTCCCAACGATTCGGAGGCCTATGTCTGGCACTTCGCGCGGGAGTCAGGCAAACCATCCGGTGCCGGTCGCAATGTTGCCGGGCCGCGTTGGTCGAAGGATGGTGCCATTGCGCCGGACTCCACCTTTGATTTGCAGATTCTGTCGCGTGCCCGTCTCCCGGAGCGTTTTCACCAGGCAGTGAATGCGTTTCTGGTGCTTGGCAGCCTGGGGCTCCGATCCACGCGTGGCCTTGGTTCCTTCCACTGCGCCCAAGCACCACAGCTTGCCGACATCCGCGCCACTCTCGAAAAGGCTGGCTTTGCCATCCGTGAACGTTCCGTGCAATCCGCCTTCGGATCCTATACGGAGGTCATCAAGGACTATGCCGCTTGGCTGCGGCACGATTTCCGCAAGCAGCACAAAGCGGCCCGACCCTCACCACTCGGAGGCATTTCTCCAAGGCAAACCAGCGCGATCCGCTTCCGCCCCCTCAAACTGGCGCAAGGTTCCTTCACATGGGTCGCCTACGAAGCTCCTCACAAGCGGGTGCTTGGAAGCCAGTCCCGCACGCCCCAGCCCCTGCTTTCCACCCGCACGCTCTCCGGCCCCGCACCGCAACCCGCCCCAAGGCGGCGATGAGAACTTTCGCCTGCTGGTAGCAGCATGCCGATTTGTGCCCCAGCCAAACCTGAATCATCGGCGGACCTCTTTTTTGGGGCTGACATCCGCGCAATAGTCATACTGCTCTTCTCATGCAAACCTTCCTCATCCTCACCGTCGGCACTGGCACGGCAGGAAGAACTTCCAATCTGGAGGCCGGTCTGCGGCGCACCATCGAACTTATTCATCCTTCTGCCTTTTGGCTCATCCCCAGCACGGATGAGATTTCCCAGACGATGGCCGATCTGGTCCGGCTGGACCAGCCTGCTTTTCGGGCTTGGGATGCCTCATCCCCCTACCGCGCCATTGCCCGGCCTGACTCGCTTGATGATTGCCGCCAGATTGTGCGCAAGGTCATCCTCCGTCCGCACAAGGATGCCCAAGGCAAGTGGCGCGCCCTCGTCATCTTCGTGGACTCCAAAAAATGGCCGGCGGGCAAGCAGGTTTTCCTCAACGGCCAGCCCCGGTCCGTTTCTCTCGATCTCTACGACGCCATGAAAACAGACCCGCAACTGCACGATTTCGTCGCCAGCACATCAAAGTGAGCCCCCTGCTGGTCCTGGGACATCCCCGGACATCCGCCTACGTGCTGTTTCTTTGGACTCGCCTATCCTCTCCCCTCATGACTCTTCTCTCCCTCGCCTCCAAACAAATTTGGCCGCACGTTCTTACCGTGCAACATTTCGAGCCCCAAAAACTTGTCTTGTTGCACAGTGATGATGCAGCCGAATCAAGGCAGCCAGCCCAGCGATTGAAACGATTCTTCGACCGCCAAGGCACTTTGTCGCAGAGCAGCACCTCGCTGGAGATGCTCTCCTCGACGGACTTCGACAGCATCGAAAAAAAACTCGAAGAAATGGCTGTGGCGAATGCCTGGCACTTGGACGATTGCGTGTTGAACATCACCGGAGGTAACAAGCTGATGGCCACCGCCGCCTTTCGCTGGGCCGCACGGCGCGGGTTGCAGACCTGCTACCTAGAACGTGGCAATGCGCTGACTCAGTTTACATTTCAGGATGGTGCAGTCGTCACCAGCACGCAAAAGTTGGATGGCCACATCGCCGATGATCTCGATCCGGTCGCGCTGCTCCGTTGTCAGGTGGATGCCTCTGAGGTGGAGCGAGAGGGGCAGGCACTGACGCTCAATACCAAGGCGCGCCAGATGGATGACACCACTTTTTTCAAACAAGCATCCTCCGGCGCGGATGCCACGCAATGGCTGGAGGTGTCCGGCGCCGCAGATGCGGACGACAAAGTAGGCGATGCCTTGGAACTCACCACGGCGGCAGTGCTGCTGAAGCTGGGGGTGCGCCGTGTGCAGCGCAGTCTTAGGTTGAAGGTGAAATCTGCTTCCGGTGTAGGCACTCGCCTTCCTCATGCTGAGCTGGACTTGATCTTCACCTGGGGCGGACGCCTCTGGATTGTGGACTGCAAAGATCGCAAAGCTCCTGAGTCCCTGGCAGATGGACTCCAGCGTGAACTGCGCCATGCCTTGCTCTCGCCGCAGGCCCGAGAACTGCTTGCTCGCATCACCAAGGAACTTTCCATCGGTCAGACGAAAGTCATGAAGGAAGACCTCATCGCCATCCGCGAAGCGGGCGGCATCCAGGGGCAGGTGCTCTGTGTCCGCAAATCGGAACTGACGGAAGAGGTTGCTCAATTTGCCCGGCACAACCGCATCTCCATCATCAAAAAGTCGCGTCTTGTCGATGACCTGCGCTGCCAGCTTTTCCCCAATGCCAAGCCAGACAGTGCGCAGCTTCAAGACCTGACCAATGCCTTTAAAAAATGACCCTCGACCTCTCCACCCTCTACGCCGCCACCGGCACGGCCAAACTCGCCGACCTGCCTGCTTACGAGGCCGAGGTGAAGCAAACCGTCCCGAGCGGCGCGGATGTCACCCTCACCGGACCCGGCCCGGTCTGGTTGTATCTGCGCCTCGCCCATACCTTGCACGGTATCGCCCGCTCGCTCACCTATGATTCCCCGGTGACCGGCCCGGTGGTTGTATTCGATCACAATCCAAACTGATTCTCCATCCATGCCTGCCCGCAAAGCTGCCAAATCGAAGGTTGTCGCAGCCCCCGCCGCTGCGCGACCCCAGACCATCCTCATCGCCGTCACGGGTCTCTCCCCCGCAGTCCTCACGGAAACGGTATGGGCCCTTGCCAAGCACCCGGACCAACCAGTGATCCCGGACAAGATCATTGTCCTGACCACCCTTACGGGGCAGGCGCGGATTGTAGAGCAACTTTTCGGCCCGAACCAGCTCTGGCTGACGTTGCGACGGCAACTTCTGGGCAAGGGCCATGAATCCGATCCGCGCCTTGATTTTTCCGACACCCCAGACCGCATCCGAGTCTTCACACGCAAGTGCGGCAGCAAGCGCATCCAGCTTGATCGCATGGACACCAAGGAGGAAACAGAGGCGGTTGGCGATTGTCTTGTGGAGGAGATATGGAGCTGGGTCGGACGCCCGGACACGCGCGTTTTAGCCAGTATTTCCGGAGGTTTCAAAACCATGAGCGCCCTGCTTTACGCTGCCATGACGGTTCTTGGCAGCCCGCAGGATCGCATCCTCCATGTGCTTGTGGGCGAGCCCTATGACGGGGGCACCAATCCTCTCTTCTACTGGCCCAAGCAGCCTCAACAAGAGCTTGAGTCCACGCGGCCCAGCGCCCTCGGTCCGGCAGGCGTGAAGCTTTCAGCAGCCAGGGCACCGCTGATCCTTACTGACGTCCAGTTCCCACCATTGCGGGAACTTTTTGGAACCTACGGCTTCCAGGAACCACCCACCTTTAGCACCTTGGTGGCCATGAGCCGCAACGCCGTCGTCACCTTGGCACCGCCTTCCTTTACCAGCCTGACACTACGCCCCGCCGTCCAAAACGCTGAGGTCAATGGGCTCCCGCTAGATATCAGCACGACCGAGTTCTACATGCTCTGGTTCCTCGCCGAATGCGCCGGAGATGGGGGCACATTCGAGACTGCGGAGAAAGCTGGAGAAGCCTATCGCGAATTCCTGCTGGCACAGCAAGCAACAAGTCCACAATCCCGACGCGCCTTCCTGCAGGACCGCATTGATGCCGTCACGAAAGATGACGGCTCACGTTTCACCAGAACCCTTTCCGATTTGCGCAAGAAACTGGAAAAATCCGGCCTGCCCGGCAAGGCGCTTGCCCGGCACTTGCCCAGGGGCAAGCACAGCCTTACGCTGCCCGTGGAGCTGATTACGGTGGAGCAGTCTCGCGTCCTGGCATCCGTGCGAGGATTGCCGCATCCCTGAACTGCCCCGGATAGGAGGGTTCTTCCGACATCCCCGGATGTCTGAAGCCGTGCGCAGTTGCTGCCTTGCTGCAATAAATTGCGGCATGAACACCTCCCGCTTTTTCTTTGTCTGCCTCTCGGTTCTGCTCATTGCCACTGCCTCGCTCTGGCGCTGCAAGCTGTCGGATGCGTCTTTCTCGTCACGCCTGACTGCACAGGAGCGTGAGGCCAAGCTGGCTCGTGTCCGTGAGGAAGTCTCGACGCTCATCGCAGAGGCGGCGCACGCGCAGCAGCAGGATGTGGCTGGCACCCGCGCTCGAGTCAGCGAGATCCTCGCCCAGGCACGCGGCGAGGCGAATACAGCGGCGGAGAGCGCGGCGGCACCATTTCAGGGCTTTGGCAATGTGACGGACTGCGTGCTCATGGGGGCAAAGGACGAGGTTCTCGGCGGCAGCCGCTTCAGTGACTACACGGAGCGGGCCATGGCACCTGCATGCGGCTTGTTGCTGAAGGCTCAAGGCGAAGTGCAGAACGCGTTGGAGCAGCTCCGGCAGCGCACGCTGGCGCGCGTCAACGACTTGCGCAGCCGCACCCTCAGTGTGACTCACGACAGTGGTTTTGACCTTCCTGAAGTTGGCTGCGATCCCGCGCAGGTGGCTCACCTGGGAGCCGCCGCTGAGGAAATGATGTGTGATGCCACTGCGGCCACCGTCGCCGTGGCTGTTGAAGCTGCATTCATCAAATTCACCGTGGAATCCATCAAGCCCGTCGTGAAGCACCTCATTGAGCGCGAGGCGGCGAGCCTCGGCGTGGGTGGGGGCTGTGCTGCTGCGGACGGCCCGCTGCCGATTGGCGATATCATCGGTGCTGTCATCGCCATTGGTGGCACGGCTTGGACGGCGTGGGATGTGGGTCAGGCCGTGAATTCCTACCACGCCCTGCCCGGCCAGATTCATTCGCTCCTGATTCAACAAATCGGTGAACTGGATCGCGAGGCCGGCGTCTGCCTCGATGCCTTGGCGGCAGCCCTCGCGCAAACCTGATGTCCTCGTCTCCGCCCCAACCTTCCCACATCCGCTTCTTAGACACTCACCATGACAACCTCCACCAACCCTCCCATGCACTCGCCTTTCACCCTCTCTCTGCTGGCTCTCCTTTTCGTGTTCAGCTTTTCTGCCACACCTGCAGCGGCCATCGCTCCCAAGCCGGTGGTTGAAGCACTGGAGAAGCTTGGCAAGCTCGCCGGTCGTGTGCCAAGCCGGAGCGCTGCTGAGGCATTGGAAACAGCCTTCCGCGCCCAAGGCCGCACCATGTTGCAGGCTGCGGAGCATGGCGGACTGGATCTTGTGGAGGCGGCAGCTCGCCACGGCGATGAAGTGTTCAACCTCGCTTCACGCAATCCTGAAGCCGTGCGCTACATCGCGGCACAGCCTGCCGAGGCGCTCTCGCTTGCTGCCCGTTTTGGCGATGACGCCGTGCGCCTGGAGGCCCGCGTTCCGGGCATGGCCGAAGCTGTTGTCCGTGAGTTTGGCCAGCCCGCCCTTCGTGGATTGAAGGACGCTGCGCCCACGGACATCGTGCGGCTCACCGGCCTGGCCGCACGCGCAGAGAGCACGGCCACGCGCGAGGCGCTGCTCAACAGCTTCAAGCGGCATGGCACAAAGCTGCTCGATGAGCTCGAAAAACACAAGCTGCTCATCCTGACCACCGGCCTTACAGTTGGCATCGTGAATGCCTCGAGTGGCGTTGGTGATGGCCTCAAAGGGTTCCTCGGCAATCTGGCCGGCCCGATTGCCGACGACCTAGGGAGCGCCGCGATTATCTCGCTCACGACGCTGGCCCTTGGCCTCAGCGCGGCCTTGGTGCTCTACACCTGGCTGCGCGGACGGCGTGCGCGGTAAGTGCCCACATCCCCGGACATCCCCTCGCTGGCCATCATCCACTCCTCCACCCATTAATCATCGTATGAATACTTTTCACATCTTGGCCATGATTGACCTCATCTCTGTTGGAGCTTTCACCATCGCAGGTCTGCTGGCAACTGCCTTGGCCGTCGGCTTCATCTCGCTGCTCGTGGGAAGGGTAATGTCAGCTCTGAGAGATCGCCGGGAGCGCGACAGGCTTTCCCAGGAAAATCAACGCCTTGAAGAGTTGCTCGCCCGCAGCGCGGTCGTGACTGCCCGCCAACACGCGGATATGGATTCCCAGATCAAGCGCCTGGAGCAGGAAAACATCCGCCTCAAGGAGCTCAACACCCGGCTCCTTGCAAAGCCGGATCGCCATGCCGCGCACCGCCTTCACATCTATCAGCTTGCAGAGAGGTATCTCGCGGAGTTCGCACCGCTATTGCTGCCCACCTGGCAAGAAGCCCTCCACCGTGCCGAAGCGGGTGTGCATGAAACACTCGAAGGCCGCCGCTCTGATCTGCCGATGGTTTCTGACACCACCCCTCATTGGACGCAGCGCTTCCTGCCTTCGTTTTTCTTCCGTCGGCAGCTCCCTGCGGACGCGCAGGCTGGTCTCCCGCCTGTCTCAGGCCGTGCTCTGCCCCCCTGACTTCCGCCACGGCCCCTGCACACCGCATCTTCTCTGTCCTTCGCCATCCTTGTGGAGGGCTGTTTCTCATGCCCACTCTTTGCGTCAACACCCCAGGATCGAGGATTCATCTCGTCTCAGAGCGGCTTGAAGTCCACCCGCCGCCGTCTGCCACCGCTGGGGTCAAAGGCGTCCCCATCCGCGACCTCGAGCGCGTTCTGCTCCATGAAAACGTGCAAATCAGCGGAGAGGCCCTAGCCACGCTCCTCCGCGCCGAGGTGCCCGTGGCCATTCTCGGCTGGAATGGCCGCTTTCTCGGAGCCTTTCAGCCCGCGACTCCAGCCCAGGGGGCGTGGCGGCTGCGCCAATACCACGCCGCCCAGGACTCCGCGCACGTCCTCACCCTCGCCGGGCGCATCGTCGCTGCCAAGCTCTACAACCAGCGCCGCGCCCTCCAGCGCATGGCCGCCAACCGCCAGCAAGACATCGCCCCTGCGCTCGATACCCTCGCCGCCCTCCTCAGTGCCTGCGGGCGCGCCCGCAGTGTGGATGAGCTGCGCGGTTTTGAGGGAGCCGCAGCCGCCTGTTACTTCCAGCAATGGGCCGCCTTCCTCCCTGCGGCCTTCCCCTTCGTCCGCCGCAGCACCCGCCCACCGCTCAATCCCGTCAATGCCTGCCTCTCCTTTGGCTCCACCCTCATCTACCAGGAAATGACCGCCGCCCTCCACAGCAGCGGGCTCGATCCCTCCCTCGGCCTCCTTCACACTACGGAGGACAGGCGCTGGTCTCTCGCGCTCGATCTCATGGAGCCCTTCCGCCCCGTCCTTGTCGAGGCACTCGCCCTCGATCTCTTTACCCATCAGATTCTCGGAGAAAAACACTTCCGTCCTCATGAGGGAGGCACCTACCTCAATGACGAAGGCCGCGCCCGTTTCATCGTCCAGTATGAGCGCCGCATGGAGCGCCAGTTCATGAGCGAATGCGCCGGCCACCGCACCACCCTGCGCCAGCAGCTCGAAGCCCAGGCCACCCTCTTCAAAAGTGCCCTCACCGACCTCGCTAGGTTCGAGCCCTTCCTCATGAATTAAAGCCTCCATCCCATCCTGTGTCCACCGCCGCTGCCCCGCTGACCCACCTCCCGCCTGCGGAGGCCTGGTGGCACCTCGCCTTCCCACGCCTCCCCTACACCCGCAACGCCCCTGGAGAAAAGGAAATGCTCAGCCTCATCGCCTACGACATTGCAGACTCCCGCCGCCTCTCCCGCGTCGCCCGCATCTGCGCCGACTACGGCGTGCGTGTTCAGTACAGTCTCTTTGAATGCCGCCTGGAGGAGGATGAGCTCGACACCCTCTGGCGCCGCCTGCTCAAAGAGATCGACGAGCGCGAGGATCGCCTCGTCGCCTACAAGATCGACGCCCGCTGCGCGCGCGACACCCTCACCGCCGGCACCATGGTCTGCTCAGAAAAAGTCGTCTGCTATGTCGTCTGACCGCGCCACGCCCTCACCGCACCCGGTGTTCCACAGATTCAGGTCGGGAGCTCAGCCCCCCCCAAAAAACCCACCCCTCCCGACCTGGCTCCGCCAAACGCCTTTCACTAGGGGAAAGGTGCCCAACCCGCTGCGGAGGGGGGGCTTCTGCGAGCTTGCAGACAAGCCAGCGCGGGGGCTCCCGACCTAACTGCTTGTGGAACGCCGAAAAAATTGACAACCCAGCCCCCCTAAGGCATAAAAGCCCTCTCAGCCGAAAGGCATTGGAGACACCTTTTAAGAATGTACGTAAACGCGCGCCACTCACTTGGCATAAAAGCCCTCTCAGCCGAAAGGCATTGGAGACACTGAAGTATTAAAAGATATTGCTACAGTACGTGCAAGGCATAAAAGCCCTCTCAGCCGAAAGGCATTGGAGACATATTCAATGAGTCGGTATCGTCGTTCGTGCGACGTGGCATAAAAGCCCTCTCAGCCGAAAGGCATTGGAGACATGGCCACCTGCTCCAGAATTAATTAGATATGCTCGGCATAAAAGCCCTCTCAGCCGAAAGGCATTGGAGACACGCGGTAGTTCTTGTCCTTCTGCCGCCAGATCCAGTTGGCATAAAAGCCCTCTCAGCCGAAAGGCATTGGAGACGAGCTGCTCGGCATTAAGGAGTTGCTCCGCTGTCGGAGCGGCATAAAAGCCCTCTCAGCCGAAAGGCATTGGAGACTTCAGTATTTTAGAGTTATATCTCTTACGTTGTTTCTTTGGGCATAAAAGCCCTCTCAGCCGAAAGGCATTGGAGACACCACCATTGCTGCTGCCTTCCTCCGCCGTTCGGGCCAGGCATAAAAGCCCTCTCAGCCGAAAGGCATTGGAGACACCGCTTGTCCATCCTGCTAACACACGCTAATACGTCAGGGCATAAAAGCCCTCTCAGCCGAAAGGCATTGGACGGCGTGGAGTGATGGCGACGGCTTGCCATCACTCCCCAGGTCTAGCGGGATCGGTTCGCAGTTCGCAGTTCGCGGTTCGCAGTTCGTGGTTCGCAGTTCGTGGTTCGTGGTTCGTGGCTTTTTGACAGGTTTCTTGGGGATGGAAACGGGCTTGGGCATGGCAAAGCATTTCAGGGGTTCAATGCCCGGAACTACCATGCGCAAAGCCAAACCAAGGCACCGGAGAGAGCATCACAGAGTCTCCTCTGGTTCAAAGCATGGAAGCTTCGTAAAAGGGGGCGCTTGGCGGGGGCTTCCTCTCCGCACAGGGCCGATGCTTGAAAACGGCCCAAACGGCGGACAATACGCATCTTGTCTTGGAGGCAGAGTTGGGATACTCTCCCGCTATGATCGCAGACATTGACACCCTCTTTGCGGAAGCTCTGGCCCTCCCGGATGATTCACGCTTGCAACTGGTGGAGCGTTTGATTCCCACGATTCAAAGCGAGCCGTCACTTGAGGCGGAACAGGTTGAGGAAGTGCAACGCCGGATGGAAGAAGTTCGTTCCGGGCGGGTGAAGACCATTCCCGGAGAGCAGGTGTTCCGCGAGATTGAGCAGTCTTTGGCGGCGCGGCGCATGGCATGACGTTTGATTTTTCATCCCGAAGCCCGCGGAGAATTCCACGATGCCGCTCACTGGCATGAGGACAGGAGCCTTTATGCGGGCGACCGCTTTGTGAGCGTCGTTCGCGCTGCGGTGAACGCCATTTTGGCCGATCCTTTGCGCTATCAATCTGTTGGAGAGGGCGTGCGTGTGTTCCGCCTCAAGAAATTCCCCTTCAGCATCTATTACAGCTTCGATGAAGCGGCGCAGTTCGTGTGCATTTACGCGGTGATGCACGAAAAACGACGCCCTGATTACTGGCGTGAAAGGCTGTCCCGCGAGTGAGCATCATCCGCTACGATGCCGAACGTGAACACATGTGCGGGGGGTGTTCCGTCCTATGTACCCCTTGAGCCACAAGGCTTTCCACGTCTTTAAGGGTCGTGAAAAGGGGGTGGCGGACAGGGAGGGATTCGAACCCTCGGTACCGGATTAGGGTACACACGCTTTCCAGGCGTGCTCATTAGACCACTCTGACACCTGTCCAAACTCGCGACTCCAGAAAATTGGAGAGCGCGGATAGTGGCGCGTGTGGCGTGGCAGGCAAGCTGATTTTGCCCTTCTTATCGAGTTCAATCAGGACTTGCGCATCCCAATGATGGCAGTGGAGGTGATAAGGAGGATGAATCGAGCTTCGCGGGGGGATGCTCACGCATTTCCAACACGAAGGGGAATCGATTCTCCCGCGGATGTGCGCGAATGCGGCGAAGGGCCGCGATTCTCTGGGGCATTCGTGGCGCATTCGGATGCGCTGCGCGTGTAAAAAACTCACTCGGCTTTCCGCCAGGTGTGTACCACGTAGGTGGAAGCGGAGTCGCCGAGTGTGGCGATGGCCTGTTCTTTGGTGAGCGCAGGGGAAGCGGAGGTGACGGTGACTTTCTGTGTGCCGGGTTTATCTCCGCGGACGATTTGCACGTTGGAGACGTCCTTGAGCTTGCGGAAGGAGGCGGTGACGTGGTCTTTGCAGCCTGCGCAGACCATGCCGGTCATCTCGGCGATGTAGGTGTAGGCGGGTTCTGCAGCGGATGCGAGCGTGGCAAAAAGGGCGGCAAAGGCGATGAGGGCGAGGTGTTTCATGGTGGGGAAGGAATAAACGCGATTGAGAGTGCGGCAAAGACCAAGTTTTCATGGACTGGCGCGTTGATGTGGGGCCGTTTCTTTCCGGCGGAGATTTTATGCTTCCGTTGCGGGGTGGCGGTGTTTATCTGCTGTCTATGATGAAATCATTTCTCTTGATCCCGTTGTTTGCCGGGCTGGTTGCTTCGGCTGTCCGCGCTCAGACGCCGGCGGCTCCCCAGCCGGAGCCGTCGTTGCCCGTCATTCTGACACCCGCGCAGACGGCGCATATTCTCAAAGAGCTGGAAAAAGCGGAGGGCCTGATCGGCAAGGGCAGGGGCGGGTTGTTTGGCACGGCACTGGGGAAATTCCGCGAGGCGATGGCGAGTGATACGGCGGCACTGGCGCTCTATCTGGACTGCTATCGGCTGGAGCATTTTGAGCGGAAAAATTTGAAGCAGTCGGACTTCATGGACTGGCGTGATCGAAACGAGCTAAGGCTTAAAGATAGCGACTTCAAAAAAGGGCTGCTTCTGCAGCTCGAATACCTCGTCTTGAGCATCCAGGCACAGGACATCGATGAGTCCAAGAAGCTCGCACCTCTCGTGACTTCGCTGCAGGCTTTCCTCGGTAAAGCGATCACCGCAGTGCAGGGGAGCACGAAGCATTCAGCTTCGGGAGCGGTCGGCCCCAAAGATGCTCCTGGGGGAAAAGGCGGTGGGCGTCGTGGTGGAGGCGGCAGTGCAGGTGGAGACATCCTCGGCATCCTGCGCCAAGCGGTGGGGGAATCCGAGTTTGCCAATGCCTACCAGTTGACAGACTACCTGAAGCGCAAGGAGTGGGAGTACCGCCCGCTGGACATCGACGGCATCTATCAAAAGATTATTTTCCCCTACTACCTCGCAGAGAAATCGTCCGAACTGCCCGCGCAGTGGGAGGCGCGCATCAATGCGGAGATGACGCTGCGCCAAGCGATCTTGAGTGAGACGGAGTACAATCTCTTTGTCAAAGACGAGATGCCGCGCCGTCAGTGGGAAAAGAACACGTACCTCGTGAGCCACAATGTCAGCGCGGTCAATGCCATGGCCGACTTGCTCAAAGTCATCCAAAATAATCCCAATCATCCGGATGCGGTGACGTGGCTGAAAGACTTCCGCGAGTTGGTGAAAAAAGTCTCCGCGCCTGGGCTGGGAACACCGCCAGTGGAGAAACCCATTGGCAGCCCGTGAGAGTGAACCCCGCGATGTTGTCCGCATGATCCGCAGCTTGGTGGCGACCGCACGCAGCTTTGGCCCTGCGTGGCGTGGGCTGTGCCTTGCGCTGCGCACGCAGAGAAACGTCAGAGTGCATGCGGCGGCTACGGTGCTGGTCGTGGTGGCGGGCTGCTGGCTGGGAATGGCAGTCTGGGAGTGGTGCGTGGTGGCTTTGGCGACAGGGCTAGTGTGGACGGCGGAACTGCTGAACACCGCCATCGAAGCCCTAGCTGATCGCGTGAGTGGTGCGCGTGAGGAACCCATCCGGCGCGTGAAGGATCTGGCGGCATCTGCTGTGTTGGCGTCCGCAGTGACTGCAGCGGCGGTGGGCGCGGGCGTGTTTCTGCCGAAAATATGGCGGCTCTTTGAGAATGTACCTGCGGTTCCTTGACGCCGCTGGAGGGGCTTCTATGATGCGTGGCCCCCACGGCATCAAAAAAACCTTCCCCTGAATTCATCCGATGGCCATTCTTGTTGAAACTGACACACGCATCCTCGTTCAAGGCATCACCGGCGACTTCGGATCACGACACGCAAAAGCCTCCATCGACTACGGCACGCATCTCGTGGCGGGAGTGACGCCAGGGAAGGGCGGGCAAATCTTTGAGCACAGCGGCAAAAAGGTGCCGGTCTTTGACACGGTGGGAGAAGCGGCGCGCGAAACCGGAGCCACGGTCAGCGTGATCTTTGTGCCGCCGCCTTTTGCTGCGGACGCGATCCTTGAAGGTGTGGATGCCGGACTCGACCTCGTCGTGGCGATCACGGAAGGCATTCCTGTCAATGACATGATCAAAGTCAAAGCCGCCATGAAGGGAAGCAAGACGCGCCTCATCGGCCCCAACTGCCCCGGCCTCGTGACGCCTGGGCGCGGAGACAAATCTCATGGCGGCTGCCGCATCGGCATCGCGCCGGGCTACATTCACCGGCGTGGGAATGTCGGAGTGGTCAGCCGCTCCGGCACGCTCACTTACGAGGCGGTGTGGCAGCTCACCACGCGCGGCTACGGCCAGAGCACCTGCGTCGGCATCGGCGGGGATCCGGTGAATGGCACCAGCCATCTCGATGTGCTGAAAATGTTCAACGATGATCCTGAAACCGAGGCCATCATCATGATCGGCGAGATCGGCGGCAACGCCGAAGTCGAAGCCGGGCGCTGGGCCAAAGAACATTGCAAAAAACCCATCGCGGCCTTCATCGCTGGTGCCACGGCACCTCCCGGACGCCGCATGGGCCACGCCGGAGCCATCATCGGTGGCGCGGAAGACACCGCCGCAGCGAAGAAACGCATTTTGGCAGAGTGCGGCATCGCGGTGAGTGATTCTCCTGCCGACATGGCCACCACGCTGTTGAAGCATTGGGGGAAGGCGTAAATTCGCAGCAGCAAACCAGTGCCTTTGAGATTAAGTGAAGGCACGAGAGCGGCTGTGAAATCGTCCGAGTGAACATCCGTTTGGCGACTCCAGTCGAATCCTTTGCATGAATGCCGCTGATGAATTCCTCCGCGTCGCCGCCGACTATCAACTCGGCGCGTTGGACACGGAGTCGCAGCACCCTTTTACGCTCTCGCTTTCGCAGATGGCCACGAGTGATCTGGTGGAGGCCGTGACGCTACTGCACCAAGTGGATGTGCATGCGCTGCGGCAGATGGAGGCTCGGAGTGCGCCGCTGGCTGATTTGGCGCGCGCTGTGGCAGACACCTTCGCGGCAGGGAAAAGAGTGTTTCTCTGTGGCTGTGGTGCCACGGGGCGACTCTCTCTGAGCATCGAGATTTTTTGCCGCATGGGTGTGCTGCCCTGCCCGGATGCAGAGCGTGTGGTGGCGTTCATGGCGGGGGGAGACCTCGCTTTGATCAAAGCCATCGAGAACTTCGAGGATCATCCTGAGTTTGGAGCGCGCCAGCTTGAAGAGTTGGGGTTTGCGCAGGGGGATCTGCTCATTGCAACGACGGAAGGAGGCGAAACGCCCTTTGTCATCGGCGCGGTGGAGCGTGCCGCAGAACTCTCTGCCAATGCGCCTTGGTTTCTCTACTGCAATCCAGATGAGCAACTGGTGAAGGCCGCGGTGCGCTCGAAGAACGTGATCGAGAATGCGCGCATTCGAAAACTCAACCTCGCCGTCGGCGCGATGGCGGTGGCAGGCAGCACACGCATGCAGGCCAGCACGGTGCTCATGGCGGCGATCGGCTTTGCCTTCATGCATCAGGGCGATCCTGAAAATGCGCCTGCGGAAGTGCGGCAACTGCTGCGCTATCTGGCGCAGTGTGATGGTCAGTTTCTCGTGCCTTTCATCGAACATGAAGCGGCAGTGTATGAAAGCGGCGGCTACGTGTTGTATGAGAGTGAACGCTTTGGCATCACCGTCGTCACGGACACGACGGAGCGCGCGCCCACCTTCAGTCTCGCGGCTTTTGAAAAGCAGGATGATACCAGTGCCCCAGCTTCGTGGTGCCACTACATCATGCCGCAGCAGGCGCAGACGCGCGCGGCCTGGGCGGCGCTACTGCGTCGGGAACCGCGCACACTGGAGTGGCCGGAGGTGCGTCACGTCGCAGGCGCGGAGGTGTTGGCGTGTTATGACTTCGCAGCAACTTTGCGAGAACGCCGACGCATCCGCACGCATGAAGCACGGCATGTGTTGTTTAGCATCGGTGGAGGGGCAGGGGAGATGACTTGGGAATTTGATGGACTGAAGGCGCGGGTCAGCTTGGCAAACGTGCCTGAATTTCACGCGCATCTGCTGCTGAAGATGCTCATCAATGCTCATTCCACTCTCGTCATGGGGCGCTTGGGTCGCTACCGCGACAACCTCATGACGTACGTGAAGCCGAGCAATAATAAGCTCATCGACCGCGCTGTCCGCTATGTGCGGCTGCTCGCCCAGCGGCGCACAGGCGAGCTGCCGGATTACGAACGCGTCACCCGTGTGCTTTTTGCAGAGCGTGAGAAGCTGCAGCCGGGTGAGCCCATCGTGCTCAAGACGCTGGCAGCACTGGGAGTGACGGTGTGACCCGTCTGCTTTGCGCTGGGCTTTTGCTTGCACTACGGAGTGTTTGTCACAGACTCCGCGCCGCCTGCCCACAAGCAGACCATTTAACATGAGCATTAAAAAGAAGACCGCTGTCGTCACCGGAGCCGCTGGATTCCTCGGCTCGCATCTCACGGATCGCTTGCTGAAAGAGGGCTATCGAGTCATCGGCATCGACAACCTGCTGACTGGCAGCGAGCGCAACATCGCGCATCTCGCGGGCAATGCCGATTTCAAGTTCATCCACCAAGACGTGACGGAATATCTCTACTTGCCGGGAGAGGTGGATCTCGTGTTTCACTTTGCCTCACCGGCCAGCCCGATTGACTACCTCAAGCTGCCGATTCAGACGTTGAAGGTGGGTTCTATCGGCACGCATCATGCGCTGGGTTTGGCAAAGGCTAAAGGAGCCACCTTTCTGCTGGCATCCACCTCCGAAACGTACGGCGATCCGCTGGAGCATCCGCAAAAAGAAAGCTACTGGGGCAATGTGAATCCCATCGGCGTGCGTGGCGTGTATGACGAAGCCAAGCGTTTTGCGGAGGCGATGGTGATGGCCTATCACCGCTATCATGGAGTGGACACGAAAATCGTGCGCATCTTCAACACCTATGGCCCGCGCATGCGATTGGAGGATGGGCGGGTGGTGCCCGCCTTCATCGGTCAGGCGTTGCGCGGTGAGCCGCTGACGGTGTTTGGTCAAGGACGCCAGACGCGCAGTTTTTGTTATGTGTCGGATTTGATCGAAGGCATCTATCGCCTTTCACAAAGCGATCAGCATGAGCCGGTGAATATCGGCAACCCTGCGGAGATGACGATCATGCAGTTTGCGGAAGCCATTCTGCGCGTCACGGGCAGCTCATCCAAGATCGACTTCCGGGAGTTGCCAGCGGATGATCCCAAAGTGCGCCAACCCGACATCACGCTGGCGAGAAAACTTCTCGGCTGGGAGCCGCAAGTGCCCTTTGAGGAAGGAATCACGCGCACGGTGGATTATTTTCGGGACTTTCTGCGAATCCCTGCTTGATGAATGGGGCGTTTTGTTGATAAAACGCTTAAATCAATCTGAACAACCAGCCCTCCTTTCCCCATATGAAATTTTTCGCGTGGCCAATGCTTCTCTCCTTCATCATGGCAGTGCAGGGACATGCCCAGGCACCAGCAGAGACGGCGGAGGCACCCAAAGTTGCGGTGAACATCAAGCGAGTGAACCTCGGCGAGCAGCTCACGCCGGCATTCAATGTCGGCGGCGTTAAAGAAAAACGCTGGCGCCAAAAGACATGGATCGAGGCTGACGTGGAGTTTGAAATCAAACTGCCAGCAGATGCCGGCGGCAGGCAAGGGACGCTGTCATCCATGCAGATGACTCTCTATCTCGCCCTGCAACACAGCACCAAAGACGGAAAACGGGAAGTGATCAAAGGCACACTGGACTTGGTGAACATCCCAGCCGCAGAAACCTGTCATGCGCTGGCCTATGTCTCGCCTGCCACGATGAAGCTGATTTTTCAAAAGGACAACGTGACTGCCAGCTCGGACATTCAAGGCTGGGGCGTCGAGTTTGTGGTGGATGGTAAAGTCGTGCGTGCGGACTCCAGTGTGGGCAAGACGGCATGGTGGGAGAACGCTGATAAATTTGCAATGCTCGAAGGCTTGCTGCTGAGCAAAGGGCAGACTCCCTTCGGCCCGCTGTGGGGGGACTATGATGTTCCAGTGAAGGCCAAATAACCCCCACCTTTCAAGCAGCCGACACGAATCGAAAAAAATCATCCAGCATGGCAGACTCAAACAGCATCGCCGTCATCAATCTTGGCTCCCAGCGCGTCGGCGGCGCGGTCTTTGGTAAAACCGGAGGCGGGGATCTCATCCTCAAGAGATACGCGTTTGTGGAGATGGATGGCGATCCCTCGGTGGACGTGAGCAGACTGCCACAGATGAAAGTGGCGCTGCAGGAGTTGGCATCCAGATTGAAAATCAAAGGGCAGAAGGCTTGGTGTGCCGTGCCGGGACATCCGGTGTTCAGCCGCTTTGTCAAACTTCCTCCCGTCCAAGGCGATAAGCTCGCGCAGATCGTCGAATTTGAGGCACGGCAAAATGTTCCTTGGCAGCTTGATGAAGTCTCCTGGGATTACGAAGTGGTGGGCGACACTGAAGGTGGCGAGGTCGAAGTCGTCCTTGCTGCGATGAAGTATGAGCCGCTGAACGAGATGCACGAAGAGCTTGTCTCGTGTGGCGTCAATGTTGCTGGCTACGATGTGGGACCGCTGGCCCTCTATAATGCTTTCCGTTACAGCTATCCGGATGTCGATGAGCCTGTGCTGGTCATTGATCTCGGAGCACGCTCGACCAATCTGATTTTCGTGGAGGGAGATCGGTTTTTTACCCGCAATCTCCTCGTGGGCGGTGCCGCAGTCACCAACGCCATCGCCAAGGAATTCGCTGCCCACTTTGCCGATGCTGAGCGGCAGAAGTGCGAGCAGGGATTCGTCGCACTCGGCGGAGCGGTGGAGGATCATCCTGACGAGGCGGTCAATGCGATGTCGAAAGTCATGCGCAACGCAATGACCCGCCTTCATTCGGAGGTGATGCGCACCATTACCTTCTACCGCAGTCAGCAGGGTGGGAGTGCCCCGAAACGAGTCTTTTTGGCAGGAGGTGGCTCCGCCGCTGGGTATGTCGCAGAGTTCTTCTCTGAAAAACTGAAGATGCCGGTGGAAATCTACAATGGCATGCGAGGCGTGCAGCCTGATCGTGGAGTCGATGCCAATGCTGCGCAGATGGATGCTCCTTCTATTGGGGAGATGGTCGGGTTGGCACTGCGCGGCATGGGGAGTTGCCCATGTGAGATCGAGCTAGTGCCTGACGCATTGGTGGCTGCGCGCGATGCGGCGCGGCGTGCACCGGCGTTGATCCTTGCCGGGTTGTGCATCTTTGCCGCATTGGCGGCGGGTATTTTCTGGTTCAAGCGCGCGGATGCCGCCATCCAGAATCGAGCGGCAGCCGTGCAGGCTGAGGGGACGCGCCTCACTGGGCTGGCGCAGCAACTCCAGCAACTCACTGCGCGCCAGGAGGAACTGCGGCAGCGCAGCTCCCAGCTCGAACAGGCTGTTACGGATCGCTCCTGGTGGGTGCGCCTGCTCAATAGCCTGAATCAGCAGTTTGATAACGATTTCATCTGGCTGACGGTGATCGAGCCTCTGAAGGATGGCAAACCACTCACGCAGCCTTTGTGGAGTGCCTCTGGTGGAGAGGCCAAGGCGGCATCTTCCACAGCGGCGAAAACTGATGCGGCAGCTGCGCCTGTCTTTGCGTTGCGTTTGCAGGGGCTCTACCGGAAAAACACAGAAGGTGAGCAAAAGGTGGTCTATGACTTCGCTGCAAAGCTCGCCAAACTGGGTATTTTCAGCGTGAAGGACTTTGAAACCAACAGGGACAAGTACGTGAAAGTGGACAGCGGCGTCGAAGAAGATCGCTTCGCCTATCACTTTGAAATCAAGTTCCCCTTGAGCAACCCCCTGCAATTTAAGTAAGTCATGGACTGGATTCGCGAAAACAAACCGCTCGCCGCAATTCTCGGCGTAATCGTGGTCGGCTCGGTGGGGCTGGGCTATCTGCTATTTGATGCTTGGGGAGCCTACACCCAGACCAAGGACAACTACCTCGCCATGGGGGGGCAGCTCGTGGCCTTGAAGAGTGCGCCTCTGGCACCCACGGATGAAAATGTGAAAGCCAAGCGCGCTCTCGTGGATGAGTATGCCGCTAAGGTCAATCAACTCGGTGCGGCTCTCCTCATCATGCAGCCGCAGGTGCAGCCAATGAAGGACATTGAGTTTCAGGACAAGCTCAAAAATAAGATCGCAGAAACGCGCAAAGCCGCCGGTCAGGTCAAAATGACGCTCCCTGCTGATTTTGCCTTCGGTTTTGAAGAGTACACTTCGGCACTGCCGAAAACAGCCGCTGCGGCGACGGAGCTTTCCGGTTATCTCGACGCGCTTGAAGAATTGGTGAAGCTCTTCATGGCCTGCCGCGTGGAATCGGTTGATCTCTTTGAGCGCGCGAAACTCAAAGTGGAAACGGATACAGCCGCTGCCCAGCCGACAGCAGCACAAAGCGCGGAGATTCTCGCCAAGCATCAAATCTCGGTCATCCTGACGCTCGATCAGGGGCCATTGCAGTTGCTTATCAGCAGGCTCTCCAACCCCTCTGAAATGAAGTATTTCATGAATGTCCGCCTGCTGCGGATTGAAAATGAGAAGCTGGACGGGCCATTGCGCTCGGATGTGCGCTTACCCGATGATACGAATGCTAACGCTAACGCTGACTCGGCCGCTCCCCCCGCAGGGCAGGAGGCCGCACCTGCAGCTGCGGCGAACAGTCTCGCTCCACCTCCACCTGCGAAGGTGGACTCCATCCCTGTCCTTGGAGAGGAGCGCCTCAAAGTCAGACTAGACATCGACTGGGTGAAGTTTCTGGCAGCCGCCAAAGGTGCTGCTGCGCGCTGAGCAGCCCATTCCCGACCGAAGTTAACCGCAGACCCCAAGCATCATGCAGAACAGCCAGGGAAGTTACGAAAAAATCATTCTGACCATCGCCGCGTTGGCGGCTATCGGCACAGCCGCGTATCTCGTACTGGAATCTCAGGGATTCGAGGACAGCATTCGCATTGGAGATGCTGCGGCCAGAAAGGAACTCAACGCGCCCAACACGACGGAGGTGGGAGATGCCATTGACACGATCAAAAAGAAATACGCATGGCTGTCACCCAAGCGCAATGGCAAGCCTGTGCCGCTGAACAAGTCTGTGCTCTTGGTGATGAAAGATGCCGAGTTGTTCGATTTGCTGCTGCCTGAGCCGCAGCTCCGCCCGCCGATGACCAATGCTTATCTCATTGGAGACAAGAGCAAGATGCCGCCTGAGCCACCGCTTCCCGGCATCTTCTCTCCCAATGTGGGAGCCTTGGATGCGGATGCGGATGGTTTCTCCAACCTAGAGGAGTTCGAGGCCAAGACCAATCCCCGCGATGCTTCCAGCATGCCGCCCCTCACCAATAAGCTCTTTCTGAGGCAGCGCATCAGCCACGACTACATCCTGAAGCTCGTTGGCGGCAGTGGAGGCACCTTCCAGATTCAGCGCACGGTCCCTACCAAAGTGAGCGTGTTCAAGCCGCTCAATGAAGAATTCGGCTTCGATAAAGGCACGCTGCGCTTTAAAATTCTCTCCGGCAGGCAGGATACCATCCAGCATCCGACCCTTGGTCCCATGCAGGCGCACATTCTCAAGGTCCTGGATCTTTCCACCAAGAAGGAGTTCGAATTGGTGCAGGGGAAGGAGATCAATCTCGCCGAGTATGAGGCGGAGTTTGAATTTCGCTGGAAAAAGCGCGTGACCATCCCTGGAGTCAAGGAAGGCAAAACTTTCCAACTTCCCGGCTTGGGCATCACCTACCATGTCCTCCAATTGGAGGAAACGCAGGCGACCATCGCCCCAGACGAACAAGGTAAGCCGTCAAAGAACGTCATCATCATTAAACAAGGCTAGGTCTTTCATTTTCACCTGCGAAGCTAAAAAAAACCTCGCCAAAGTACGCCTCTCTCTGCTAGTAATCGCCCCTTTACCACAAAAAAGCTGTCAGCCCGCTCTCTATGACCCATCCCTCCCGCTTGGTATTTCAACTCTCCCTTGCATCCTTGATTGCGCTTTCGCCCCAGGCGATGGCGCAAAGCTCTGTGTCTTCCATGGCGAATCGTGAGATCGCACGCAGGTATGCACGTATTGAGGATGCTCGCACAGCCATGGATCGTGGGGACAAACTTTTCAGCGAGGGGGACTACGATGGTGCCTTGGGTTCATATAAAGCGTCCATCGACGCCTTGCCCAATGCGCCGCTGACTCGTGATTGGCTGAATCTTGCCCAGTTGAAGCATGCTGATTGCAGTGTGGTCGTGGCACGCGAACGCGCCAAGGTGGGGAACTACAAGGAAGCTCGCGAACTACTCGAAGGAGCACTCAGCACGGTGCCAGGACACAAAGGAGCCACCACCTTTCTCCGTGAGCTTAACGACCCGGACCGTTGGCCGCCAGCACTGACACCTGAGCATGTGCAGAATGTGGAAAAGGTGCAGAAAGGCCTCTACATCGCAAACAGCTCGGTGGAGTTGGGCAACTACGATCAGGCGATCTCGCAATACCAAGATGTCTTGCGAGTCGATCCTTACAACAGTGCCGCGCGTCGCGGGATGGAAAATGCAGAGCGCAAGCGCATCGAGTACTTCAAAACAGCCTACGACCACCAGCGAGCCAAGATGCTGGCCCAAGTGGATGAAATGTGGGAGGATAAGGTACCTGTTCAGGGGGCAGTGGTACAATTTGACTATGGCACAGGACGCAGCCCTGGCGCCTACCTGACGGAGAAGATGAACAAGATCATCTTCCCCACGGTGCAGTTCCAGGGGGCCACCATTGAAGAGGCCATCGAGTACTTGCGCATCAAAAGCCGTGACCTAGACACCTTCACGGATGCATCTGGTGTCAAAGGGGTGAACATCATTCTTCGCACGGGGGACGCTCCGAGCAATGCTTCCATCAGTCTCGATCTCAAGGATGTGCCGATGTCTGAAGCACTCCGCTATGTGACTGAGCTGGCGCAGATGAAATACAAAGTGGAGGCCCATGCCGTCCTCGTGGTTCCACTCTCTGAGAACGCCAGCGAGCAGTACACCCGTAGCTATCGCGTCCCGCCGGACTTCCTTAGCGGTGGTGGTGGCGACGCAGGTGCCCCTGCTCCTGCGGCCGCACCGGCGGATCCATTTGCAGCTCCTGGAGGAGCAGCTGCTGGGGGTTCCAGCCTGATCACTCGCAAGACGGCCAAACAGATTCTTGAAGCGCAAGGCATCACCTTCCCTGAAGGTTCCTCCGCCAGCTTCAACCCTGCCAATTCGACCTTGGTGGTACGCAACACGCAACCCAACCTTGATTTGGTGGAAGCCTATGTGGAGAGCATCACCAAGGGAGGTCCCAAGATGGTGGTCATCACCTCAAAATTTGTCGAAGTGACCCAGAAGAATACGGAAGAACTCGGTTTTGACTGGTTGCTTGGGGGCGTCGGAGTCAATGCTAACAACGTCTTCTTTGGCGGTGGCTCACAGGGCAACGGTAACGTGTACTCAAGTACCAACTATCCGTTCCAAAATCAGGTTACCATCCCTTCGCTCACCCCTGCTTTGCCAGCTACAGTGGTGAACACCGCCATCGGTGGCGTTTTGCCTCCTGGAGCCACCAATGCGGGTGGTGGTGGACCGATCACCTCCGGTCTGCGTTCAGGCAGCTATGCCATCAGCGGCAACAGCATTGATACCTTGTTGCAGACTGGCTCGACCACCACCGCGCAGACTATTGCTCCGGGGATTTTCTCCACGGCTGGTATCTTCACGGATCCACAATTCCAGATGGTCATTCGTGGCCTCAGCCAGAAAAAAGGCGTGGACCTGATGAGCGCCCCGAGTGTCACCACCAAGAGCGGTACACGCGCCACGATGGAAGTGACGCGCGAGTTCATCTACCCAACGGAGTTCGATCCGCCGCAACTTCCTAACATCAGCGGTAACGGTGGTGGTGGTGGTGGTGGTGCCACGATCAATCTCATTGCCACGCCGACGACGCCTACGGCCTTTGAAATGCGTCAGACCGGGGTGCGTCTGGAAGCTGAGCCCACCGTGGGCGCTGATGGGAACACCATTGAGCTGACCTTGGCCCCTGAAGTGGTCGAGTTTGATGGCTTCATCAACTACGGCTCGCCCATTCAACAGCCTTCGGGGACCAACTTTGCTGCGGTGGTCGTGGGTGGGGTGACACAGATCATTCCCATCAACCAGCCTGACCGTGTCATCACGCCAAACATTATCAACCAACCGGTCTTCTCGGTGCGCAAAGTCTCAACCGCAGTCTCTGTCTGGGACGGCCAGACTGTGGCACTGGGTGGTCTGATCCGCGAAGACGTGCAAGACGTAGAGGATAAGCTCCCCATCATCGGTGATCTTCCGTTTGTGGGTCGCCTCTTCAAGTCCTCCGCAGAACAGCACCTGAAGCGTAATTTGATGATTTTTGTCACCGCTCACTTGATCGATCCTTCGGGTCAGCGTGTGCGTCAGGTCGCCAAGAATAACGCAGAAGCGGCGGTGGATTCTGGCAATCCGCTGCTCCCACCGGTGACTCCTTGAAGGCACTAGGCTGTCATTAATCCGTGAAAAGGCAGAGGCGAGTCCTCTGCCTTTTTTCTTGGTTTGGCGGATTGACACGCAGACGCTCTTGGATTCATAGCAGGACATGGAGACGATGAAGTCAGGCATTGTCACGGGAGGTGTCGCCTGTGGGAAAAGTCGGGTGACCGGATTGTTGGCCGGGTTATTCGGCCCCAAAGTCGCGGTGTTTTCCGCAGATGAAGCCGTTGGGCGTTTGCTGGAAGATCATCAAGTGCAAGCGGCTCTGGTGACAGCGCTTGGGCCCAGCGTGATGTCGGGGGGCAGGGTGGATCGGCATTGGCTTGCTAACCAAGTGCTGCCAGTGTGTGCATTGCGGCGCAAGCTGGAGGAAATCCTGCACCCGCCAGTACTTGTGGCACTGGAGGCTGCACGAGATGAGGCGAGGAAGGCGGGGATGAATCTTTTCCTTGCGGAAGTCCCGCTGCACTATGAGATTGGAGCCGCAGTTTCAGCAGACTTCGTCATCGTGGTGGCTTCCAGCCGGTCGGTGCAGGTCAGGCGGATGATGGAAGTCCGGAGACTCGATGAACCCACCGTTCACAAGTTTCTGGATGCCCAATGGCCCGTCGAAGCCAAGGTTGAAAGAGCGGATATTGTCATTTGGAATGATGGCAGTCCGGCCTCTCTTGAAGCCCAGGTGCTGACACTGGCAAGTCCACTCTTGCACGCATGAATGATCCCACCATCGCCCCCACCGACTCTGCGGCTGAACCTGCCGTGCAGGATGTCACCCTCGAGTCGGATGCCCCCTCGCTAGAGGCCTCCCCGCCTCGTCAGCCAGAAGGTGCTCAGCCACCTTTCCCCCAGGAAGTTTCCATCAATACCCTCCAAGGAGCCACGCTCGCGGAGTTGCAGGAGTTGGCAGACAGCGTTGGCTTCCGACTCAATGCGAGTCGTAGCAAACACCAACTCATCTACGACCTCTGCTCTTGGCTCGCCGAGCATAAAACCCGCCTCAAAGTCGAAGGGGTGCTTGAGATTGGCACCGACAATTTCGGCCTCATCCGCTATCCCAAGTACAGCTTTGCACCACTCCCGGAGGATGTCTTTGTCCCCTTGTTCTTGGTGCGGAAATTCAACCTCCGCCCCAGTCAGTTCATCGCTGGCTATGCCAAAGCTCCGAAGGATAAGGACAAATACATCGCCATCGACCGCATCACCGAGGTGGAAGGTGTGCCGGTGGATCAGTGGGAGCCGCCTACGGAATTCGACAAGCTCACTGCCACGTTCCCCAATCAGCGCATCATCCTAGAGACAGCCAAGCCCTGCGCGCTGAGTTCCCGCATTCTCGATCTCGTCGCTCCCCTGGGCAAAGGCCAGCGTGGCCTCATCTGCGCGCCTCCACGCTCTGGGAAGACCGTGATCCTCAAAGACATCGCCAAATCCATTTCGCAGAATCACAAGGAAATCTCCCTCATCGTCCTGCTCCTGGATGAGCGACCGGAGGAGGTGACAGATTTTGAAGAGACCGTGCAGGGCTGTGAGATTTACAGCTCCACCTTTGACGAAAGCCCAAAGCGCCACAGCCAAGTCGCCGAGATCGTGCGCGAGCGTGCCTGCCGCCTCGTCGAGATGAAAAAGGACGTTGTCATCTTGCTCGACAGCATCACACGACTCGCCCGTGGTTATAACGCACTGCAGGGTGGCAAAGGAGCCATCATGTCAGGCGGCGTCGGCACCAAGGCACTGCAGCGACCGAAGAAATTCTTTGGTGCCGCGCGCAACGTCGAAGAAGGCGGCAGTCTCACCATCATCGCCACCGCTCTCATTGAAACGGAGAGCCGTATGGATGAGGTCATCTTTGAAGAATTCAAAGGCACAGGCAATATGGAAGCCACGCTCGATCGTGAAATCTCAGAGCGTCGCATTTTCCCTGCCTTGCATGTGCTGAAATCCGGCACCCGACGCGACGACTTGCTCTACCATCCAGATGAATTCCGCCGCATCACGCAGGTGCGCAAGCAACTCGCTGCGGTCCCTGCCGTGGAGGCGCTGGAATTGCTTATCCGAAACATCGGACGCACCAGCAACAACGCAGAAATCCTTCTGACTGGGCTGAAATGACCGCTGCAGTACCAGCCACGGCGGACTACGAGTTCATCGACACTCCCGAGCATCTCACTCGCTGGGTGGAGCAAATGCACCGCTGGCTCAAGGACAGTGCCGATCAGCGCTGCTGTCTCGACACAGAGGCCGACAGTCTGCACCACTATCATGAAAAGCTCTGCCTCCTTCAGGTGAACTGCGCCGGACGCTTCGCGCTCGTCGATCCACTGGCCATCAGTGATGTCTCCCCGTTGCTGGAGTTGCTCGATGCACATGAGCTGTGGTTCCACGGTGCCGACTACGATCTCACCATGCTGCGCCGCAGCTATGGCTGGTCACCGCGTCAGGTGAGGGATACACAAATCGCCGCGCGGCTCCTCGGTGCGCGCCAGTTCGGCCTCGCCGCACTCGTGAAAAACAATTTCGACATCGAGCTCTGCAAAGCCTCCCAGAAGGCAGACTGGAGTCGGCGTCCGCTACCGCACAACATGCTCTCGTACGCCGTCGATGACGTGCGCTACCTCCTCCCGCTGGCGGATAAATTTGTCGCGCAGCTCAGCGATAAAGGTCGGGAAGCGTGGTTCCAACAAAGCTGTCGTGCCCTTCAGCAAGATGTGGCCGCGCGGGATACGGCTGCGCGCGAAGACCCGTGGCGCGTGCAGGGATCAGGGCGGTTGCATCCGCGTGGCCTCGCCATTCTGAAAAGCATGTGGGAATGGCGTGAAGGCATCGCGAAAGAGCGTGATGTGCCTTGCTTCAAAATCATGTCGAACAAGCAGATGACCGCCTACGCCGAGCAGTTCGAGACGGGGCAGCCATTGAATCCGCCCAACGGCTGGCGGCCACGCTGGAAAAAAGAATTTCACGACATCATCGTTGCCGTAGGCGGCTCTGATCCCTCGACGTGGCCCACGCGTCCGAAAAAGACCAAAGGTCGTCTCAGCGATGCTCAACATGAGCACATCGACAAGCTCTGCGCGCATCGTGAGAGCGTTGCCTCGAAGCTCGAGATCGAGCCTTCGCTGCTCGGCTCGCGCGGCACCATTGAGGAGCTCGTCATCGACGGGAATCCGTCAGCGCACCTCATGGCTTGGCAGCAGGAGTTGCTCTCCGAAGGGCTACGTCAGGTGCTGAAAGCGGATTAACAGTCGGTGTGCCGTTACTTCTGCTGCATCCACTCCGGCAGCACGATCTCAGCACTCTTCACCGGCTTCGTCTCGCCCTTCCAAGTGAAACCGACTTTCTCGAAATTGCTGCGATGCTGGCGCAGGAAGGTGAGCAGTCGCCGTCCCATCTGCTGGTGCTGGGAATCCTTTCGCACCGAGAAGGGCTGGAGTGCTTTGGCTTTGTCCGCAGGCAGCGGGATGGTCGTGAACTCGTCGGGTTTGGATTGAAGATTGATGGCATACACCACCACGGCATCGAGCGAGCCCGTGCGCATTTGATTCACCAAGAAATCCCCCGTGGGCACTTGCGAGGATGCGTTTTTACTCACGCTCTCCAGCAAATTCATCGACTTGAGAATCGAGTGCGTGAGAAAGCCCAGAGTGGACTGCTCCGCATTGCAGAGGCCCACACGCAGCCCCGGCTTGGCTAGGTCTGCGAGCGTGTGGATGCCATGTGGGTTGCCCTTGAGCGTGGCAATCACGATTTCTGCTTCGGTCAAAATCACAGCCTCCGGGAATTGTTCTGCCACCGGCGGCACAAAACACACGTCGCAGGCATAGTACACATCCGGGAATTTCGGATTGCTGCTGTCCTTCATGGTCTTCATCGCTGCACAAAGGATGCCGCAGCCGTTGTAGGTCGTCGTGATGGAGACGCCCTCACGCTCTGCAAACTGGCGCAACACATCCTCAATCGCCGCGCGATTCACACTGCCGATGTAGAGGACAAGCTCCGGGCGCGCCGACCAGCGATCTCCCGCCACGGCTTGGAATCCATGCCGGGTGAATATCGCACCGCCTTTTTCCGGAGCTGCGAGGTAGCGTGCAAAACGCATCGCAGCTGCTGGATGCGTGCAGGAGTCCAACACCGTGGCCGTGGCAAACTCAGCGTGATGGGAAAGCTCAGGCAGTGCCACCTTCTCGATGCCTTTGAATTGTGGCACGACAGCATCCCACACGATGGCGGCATCGACGGCTCCGAGGGATAAATCGGCGGCGATTTCCGTCACCGTGGGTTTCATCACCGCTGCCTTTGCGGCCAGTGCGCTCCAGTCTGCGCCAAGCAGGGCTTTGCTCACTCGGCCAATGCTGGCAGCTTCCGGATTGGGCAGTGCCAGCTTGATGTTTTCTTGTTTCAAAGCAGCCAGGCTCGTGAGGTGTTTCGGATTCCCCTTTGCCACGGCCAAGACAGGGTGCTGCCGCACCAGTTGGAATTCCTCATGGGTGGTTCCTGTCTTGCGGGCATCCGCCAGCGCGCCGTCATCCGCAGCGATGAAAAGGTCGCCCTGCTTCGCGATTTTTAACTGACTTAGCAGTGTGCCTGTGCCGCCGAACTGGAGTTGCACCTTTGTACCTGTCTCCTTTTCATAGGCTGCGGTGATTTCTACGACGGGCTTCTTTAAACCAGCCGCGCAGAATACAGTGACCGATGCTGCGCCGCTATGCTTTGGCTTCAGCGTGACCCAAAGAGCACCTGCCAGAGCGGCGAGAGTCAACAAGGAGAGGATTTTTTTCATCATGACACGGGAACAACGTCCCGCGCACGCATCATTACGCAATTTTTCACGCGATCAGTTTGTCGATCGCCTTCCCACCGATCTGCGAGAGCTGTTTGAAGCGACCGCCGTGATAGAAAGTGAGTTTGTTGTCTTCGAGGCCGAGCAGGCGCAGCAGCGTCACATGCAAATCGCGCACATGATGTACCTCCTCTACCGCTTCCATGCCGCGGTCATCTGTGGAGCCGATGCTGTGCCCGGCTTTGCAACCGCCGCCAGCCATCCAGATGGTCATCGCCTTCGGATTGTGGTCTCGGCCGTAGGCCGTGCCGCCGCGCACGCCATTGTCAGGCGTGCGGCCAAATTCACCACACCACACGATGAGTGTGTCTTCCAACAAGCCGCGTTGTTTCAAATCCGCAATCAGGGCGGCGATGGGGCGATCCACGCCGCGGATGAGATTGCCGTGTGCGCGCTCGATATAATCGTGGCTATCCCATGTGCCGTTGTAGAGCTGCACAAAGCGCACACCCTTTTCTACCAACTTCCGCGCCAGCAGACATTTGCGCCCAAATGCGTCCGTAGCGTCCTGGCCGATGCCGTACATCTCTTTCGTCTTCGCATCTTCCTTTTCGAGATCGACGACCTCCGGCACCTGCATCTGCATGCGGAAGGCGAGTTCGTAATTGTTCATGCGAGCCTTCAGTTCATCATGCCACGGGTGATCTTCGGCATGTTTGGCGTTCAGCTTGGCCAGCAGGTTCAGGTTATCTCGCTGGTGCTCCGGGGTGATGCCACGCGGCGGTTTCAAATCGAGAATGGGTGAGCCTTTGGAGCGCAGTGCCGTGCCTTGAAAGTGCGCGGGCAGATAGCCGTTGCTCCAATTCGCGCTGCCACCTTGAGGATAGCTGATCTCAGGCAACACGATGAAGCCAGGCAGGTCTTGATTGATCGAGCCAAGGCCATACGTCACCCATGCGCCGATGGCGGGATCGCCACCGAAGCGGTTGCCGCAGTTCATCTGATACATCGCCGTCGGATGATTCACCGAATCCACTTGGCAGCCGCGATAAAAGCAAAGCTCGTCCGCCACTTTTGCGAGATGCTGCCACGGCTCGCTCATCCATGCGCCGCTCTGGCCATGCTGCGCGAATTTGAACGGTGAGCGCACATAGTAACGCTTCCCGCTTTCCATTGCTGACTTTTGCTTTCCCGCGCGCACGAATTCTTTCAGGTGGAGTTTATCGAGCACGGGCTTCGGATCAAAGCAGTCGATGTGACTGGGGCCACCTTCCATCATGAGGAAGATGCAGTTCTTTGCTTTCGCTGGAAGCATTGGCGACTTGGGCAGCAACGGATCCTTTTTCTCCGCCGCCAGCAGCGAAGTCAGTGCCACGCTGCCGAGGGAGGTGCCTAGGCCATAGACAAACTCACGCCGCGTCGGCGCATGCAGCACGCGCGAACCAGCACAGGGGAAGGGCGAGTGGTTCATGGCTCAGTAAAGATAGGCAAATTCGTTTGAGTTCAGGAGCACGAGGCAGACATCAGCCAGCGCGCGCGTTTTCGCGTCGCAGTCGGCGGGCTGGAGGTCTGGGACGAACTCCGCGTAACCAGGTAGTTTTTCTTGGAAGCTGAATTTCTCACCGGTGTTTTCTTCGACGGCTTCCCGGCGCACTTCGAGTGGTGGTTTTGTCTTCGTGAAGGTGAGGTGCGCTTGCTTGGATGCCATCTTCTCCCAATGCGCACTGCATGAGAGAGCTTCCTCAGACGTGGGTTTGCGGTTGTAGCAGAGTTCGAAGATGCGGGTGATGGGATCGGTGCCTTTTTCTTTTAACACACGGTTTGCGAGTGCCAGCGCACGATCATAGCTGGCCTGACCATTGAAGAGGCTGAAGACCTGCGGTGTGACGGTCGAAACCTCGCGCGCCTCGCAGGAGAAATCGGGAGCAGGCTCGTTGAACACTTCCATGAAAGGATCGCGCAGGCCGCGAATTTTGAGCGCATACAAACTGCGGCGGTGGCGCTGCTGCGGCAATGGATTCGGCACCCAGGCCGAGGCAAAGGTACCCATGACCATGCGCGGCTGCATTGCGACTTCGAGGTTGATCTCCGGACGGTTGGGAATGCCTCCCAATTCTGGATTGAGTTCGCCAGTGATGCTGAGCATGGCATCCCGCAGTTCCTCGGCCATGAGACGGCGTGGTTTGAAAACGGCATAGGATTTTTCCAAGTCTTCGCGACTGATGGTGTGTGAGGGTGTCGATGGTGACTCGGTCTGAGCACTCCGACGATAAGCGGCACTTGTCATGATCAGACGATGCATCTCTTTGATGCTCCACTTTTTCTCCACGAGCGTCGCTGCGAGAAAATCGAGCAGCGCGGGATGTGTCGGCTTCTTGCCTGTGCTGCCGAAGTTGTTTGGATTGCCTGCGATGGCCTGCCCGAAGTGCCAGAGCCAAAGGCGGTTGACGATGGTACGTGTGGTGAGCGGATTCGATGCGCTGGCAATCCAGTTGGCGAGATGGATGCGGCGACCTTCGACGGCTTCAGGAAATTCCACACTGCTGAGCACTGAAAGCACACCGGGCTTGACCTTTGTGGTCGGTGAAAATGGGTCACCACCTCCCAGAATGGCCGTTTGCTCCAACTCGCCGTCCTTCATGCGGTCTATGGGCATACGCACAGGGGCAATGACAGCGGTGACCTGCGGTGTGACGCCGTCATAAACGCTCAAGGCAATGGGGGCGTAGCGGTCTAATTCCCATTTGAGGCGTTCGAGTCCTTTGCGCGCCACACGTTCGTTGCCGTAATCTTCTGGGGTGAAACCGACGAGCTTGGGCGGATAACGATCTTCCGGCACGCCCTGCTTTTTCATCATGGCGCGAGCGGTATCGAACACTCCGTTGAAGTCGCGTGCTTTGCGCATCTTGCCTCCGCTTTCCACGAACTCTCTAGCGGCAGCGGCGGTGCGGTTCCAAGCAGAGGGATCGAGCTTCTGTGAGGTGAACCACGCTGCAGCATTTTTTAGCAGCTTCGCGTCCAGTTGCTGTAGCATTTGGGTGTGGTCGGCATGCTGGGCTTCGAGGAATTTTCGTTCTGCGAATCCAGCGGTGTTCTCGGTGGGCAGAAAGGGGGCGGCACGCTCGGCGAGTTGCGTGGTGGCAAAGCATGCCTGCATGGCATAGTAGTCATGCGTCGGCACGGGATCGAATTTATGATCGTGGCAGCGGGCGCATTGCAGGGAATGGGCGAGGAATGTTTCCCCGACGGAGTTGGTCACGTCGTCGAGAAAGCGTTGTCGCGCGACCTTGGCCACTTCCATGCTGGTGAGTTCCCATGGCCCCATGCGTAAAAAACCCGTGGCGATGAGCATCTCGGGATCCTTGGGATTGATTTCATCTCCGGCGATCTGCTCCTTGATGAACTGATCGTAGGGTTTGTCTGCGTTGAAGCTGCGCACCACATAGTCACGGTAGCGCCATGCGTTTCCGCGTTCGTAGTCATTGGCAAATCCGCTACTGTCTGCGTAGCGCGTCACATCCAGCCAGTGGCGAGCCATGCGCTCACCATAATGAGGAGAGTCCAGGAGGCGGTCGATGAGTTTGGCATAGGCTGTGTGAAGTTGTTGCGGCGTCTTGGATTCACGCACGAAGGCTTCGACTTCCTCAGGCGTCGGCGGCAGACCGATGAGGTCAAACGTGGCGCGACGAATCAGAGTGCGCGCATCTGCCTCAGGTGCGGGATGCTCCACTGCGAGCAACGCATCCACTGGATGCATCTCTTTACCGGCATGAATCTTCGGTTTTGAGACGGGGTGATAAGCCCAGAGTGCTTCGGGCTTGTAACGGCGATTGGCCCATTCGGGAGAGAGCGCACCACTGACTTTGACGGTGACGCCATCTTCCGCACTCCATTTTTCCTGATTGGCTTTCGCGATCGCGTTTCTGCGTTGCTCATTCGGCCAGGGTGCTCCGGCGGTGATCCAGTCTTTGATCCATGTGAGCTGCTCGACGTAGAGTTTATCTGCCTCCTTGGGCGGCATCGGCTTCCAGTCATCCGCGTGCTGGCGTGTCGAAGCGAGGTAGAGCGGACTTTGTTCCGGCTTGCCGGGGGTGATGGCGCGGCTGCCGCTCTCACCACCTTGTGTGGCGCTTTCGAGCGTGCGCATATCGTAGTCCGCCTTGATCTTTTTCTCGTCGTTGCCGTGGCAGGCGAGGCATTTCTGCTGAAACAACGGCCACACCCGGCGCACAAACAGAATCTCTGCATCCTCGGCATGAAGCATGGAGGATAGAGTGAGGATGAAGGCGGCAGCCTGCCAATTCATACTGCGGGAACGCGGCCAAAACGCGTTTGTTGCAGGTGCCGGGCCAGTGCTGCGCCGATCTTGGCGTCGGTGCCGTTGTCGTTGTTCAGTACTAGCGCCGAATGTGCAAAAAGAGATTCACGCCTTCGGGTTCCCACTGCACTTCGATGGAGTCCGCAGAGGCGCCTGCTTGTTGGGCGAGTTCACGCAGATGGTCGCGTGTCCGATGCTCAAGTACCCAACCGCCGAGCAACTCCATGTAGTCGCGGCTGGGGTTGAAGTCGGAGAAATTTCCAACCACTACCTCGCCACCGGGCCGCGTCACAGCCATCAATGCCTTCAGGAGGAATACGAAAGAACGATCTGTTAGGTAGTCGAACAGGCCGGCGGACCACACGAGATCATATCCTTTGGAAGGGAGAAAGCGCAGAACATTGCGATGGTAGAACTCCACACGCTCAGCGAAAGGAGCGCACAATTTTTTGGCGCACTCGATGGCGTGAATCTCTGCGTCCACGCAGTCGAAAAACACCTCCCGTTCGGGATTGTCCAGCATCCACTCGCGCACATCGCGTGCGGGGCCACTCGCGACATTGAGTACGCGCACCGGTCTTTTTTGGGGAGCGGCTGTGTGTGAGTGCAGGAGGTGGTGGAAGTAGCTTTTTCTGTTTCGCACCGCGTTCGGAGCGGCTTGGGCGTGAAAGTAGAGATCCCATTTGCGCAGATGAGGCTCAGGGGCTGTGCGCAGTGTGTAGATGGCGTCGATCATCTCGAAGTCGCCGCTGTAACCATATTTTTTCCCCAAGGCACGGGCCTGCATGGTGCCTTCGAGATAGCGGCTGGTCACGTCTTGGGCGTAGGAAAGCACGTCATCGCGGCTGAGAAGTCTGGCGCGCACGGCATCGCCAACCTGGCGGAGCGTACGCCCTAGCAGGGCATACTCTGCGGGCATGGGCCCTCCAGCGTGAATGAGCTCAAGCAACAAATCTCCGAGCTGTGGCAGTGGTGTGTGCTGGCCTCTGAGGTCATACAGTCGTTCTTGAAGAACAAGGGGAGGCATGGCTGGGGAGGATTGCAGGGGGAGGCTGGGAAAAGCACTCTAAGCCATTGATAATAAACATTTATTAACAAATGGGAAGCAAAATTCTCAAACGCAGGCACGTCTCGTTTTTGCCAGCGGCCTTCAGGAGAGGGCGCTGGTGTTTAAAGCGACACGCAGGGCGAGTCGCTCAGGCGGCCACCCTAGTTTTCCTCACGTTGGGCGCCGAGCATTTGGAGCGCGTAGTAAAGAAAGGTGCCCAGAGCACTGATGAAGGCTGCAACGTAGGTGAGTGCGGCAGTATCAAGCACTTTGCTCATCGCTGCGGTTTCCGCGCCTGGTGCGATGGCTCCGGTGTGGGCGAGGATGCGTTTGGCGCGTGCTGTGGCATCAAACTCCACAGGCAGGGTGATGAGTTGGAAAATCATGATGATCCCGAAAGCCAAGGCGAGCAGGGGAAGGGCAATTTTCGGGGCAATCCACCACAGCCCGAGTCCGACAATGGGGATGACATTTCCCGCAAGGGTGGTGATGCCGACGGCTGCCATGCGCCATTGCAAAGGCGCGTAGAGTTGTTGATGCTGAAGTGCGTGCCCTGCCTCATGCGCGGCGACGCCGAGAGCGGCGACGTTTGTGCCGTGGTAATTTTCTTCACACAGAACGAGCGTCTTTGAAGAGGGATCGTAGTGATCGCTCAGCAGCCCACGTGTGGGGACGACCTGGACATCGCGGATGCCGTTGAGGTCGAGGATGCGTTGTGCGATCTGTGCGCCGGTGAAGCCGGAAGACGCAGGCACTTGGGAATAGCGCTGATAGGCACTCTTAACGAGCCACGAAGCGAGCAGTGAGAGGGCGAGGGTTCCGAACGTGATGATGAGATAGAGGGGATCAAAGTGCATGGATGGGGAAAGGGGAGGAGGTTCTTTCTCTCATACGCGTGATTTGGAAGAAGGGAAGCGCGTGGGCGTTCCAATCTGCACGATGGTTTGTCACACTGAAATCGACGGTTGCGGCAGACGGGTGCCGAGATTGAGTCCGCTCACATGGAAAACGCTGCTGTAGCTCCTTCAGACTCCACTTCAGAGATCATTTGCCGGGTGACGCGATGGTATGCACGTCGCATGATCATGCTTGCAGGTCTCTTCCTGGTTTTTGGGCTGGTGTTTTTGTATGACGGGCTGCGTGGCTATCCGAAGTCGGTGGAAATTGCGAAGAAGAAGGAGTGGTTTGAAAAAGTGTATCTCCCCTCTTTCGATCAAGCCAAGCAAGAAGGGCACTTGCAGCGTTGGGTGGATGAGGCACACGCTGCTGGACTGCCCGCTGGTCAAGAGGGGGAGCCGCCGCGCTGGATCAGCTATGCTGCACAGAACGGCTGGGAGGAAGACCCGAAACTCTACACTCAACGTGAGATCGAGGAGCAGCTCTGGTTTGCCTACGCCTGCTTTGCGGTGGTGCTGGGAGTGGGGTTGGTGTGGTTAAAGAATCGCGGCAAGGTGCTGCGCGGGGAGGAGGCGCACTGGGTTACTCCGGAAGGAAAGCGCATTGCGTACGCAGATGTGTTTTGCATCGACAAACGCGCGTGGGAGCACAAAGGGCTGGCCTATGTGTGGCATCGTGTCGCCGGGCAGGAAAAGCGGGCTGTTGTTGACGATTTAAAATTCGATGGAGCGGGACGGGTGTTGGAACGAATGCTGGCGCGCTTCAGCGGAGAGCTGATCGAGAAAGTCCCTGAGGCCGAAGAAGAGCAGGGGACTGAGAAAACGGAGTGAGTCGCTTTTGCGGTGAGAAAAAAAGCATGGATTTTCCCCTTGCTAAAACATAGCGAGCCGCTAAAGCTCCGGCCCACTCACCACCCCCCTTTCTATGGCAGAAAACATCACCGAAAAAGTCAAAGACATCATCGTTGAGCAGCTTGGCGTGAACCCCGAGCAGGTCACCCCTGAAGCCAAATTCATCGAAGATCTCGGTGCCGATTCCCTCGACACGGTCGAGTTGGTGATGGCATTCGAAGAGGAATTCGGCATCGACGTTCCTGACGAAGAAGCTGAAAAGCTCCAGTCTGTGGGTGACGTCGTGCGCTACGTCGAAGAAAACGCTGACTGATCAGCTCCATCCATTTACACTGAGAAAACCAGGAGGGTTACTCCCCCTGGTTTTTTCGTTTTTACACTTGGCAGGTACAGCAAACGGGGTGCCTCGGTGAAGGCACCCCGCTGGGTGATGAATGGGTCGTGAGGAAGGAGGCAGGCTATTTCTTCGCGGGTACCTCTTGCGGTTTTGGAACTGCTGGCGGTGCAGGTTTTTCACCTGTGACAGGGTTGGAGCCAGGAGCAGGAGCAGCTTTGATCTCCACCTTCGGGGCGGCTGGCAAAGGAGAGGCAGGCTTGTTGAGAGCGGGAGGGGCAGCAGGCGTGTTCAGACTAGGGATCATTTTCTTAACATCCGGAAGCCCGCTGGGAGTGGCCGGAGTCGTGGCTGAGGATGCGTCCTTTTTCTCAGGCTCAGCGAGGACCTCGGCACGTTTCTTGAGGAGCGTACTGACGGTGTATTCGCTGACTTCAAAGACCCAGCCTTCGAGCTTTTTCTCGGCGGCGAGCTTTTCTTCTTTCTTCTTTTTCTCGGCGGCAAACTCCTCGTCTTTTTTCTTTTTGTCTTCCGCTTTCTCATCCTTCACTGCCTCACGTGCTTTGGGGATGTTGGCGCTGACAGACACGGTGAGGAAGTATTTGTCTCCAGAGCTGTCTTTGCCGGGATGTTTCACGGCCTGCACGTCATAAGTGAAGCCTTCAAAGGTGATGATCTTTGCTTTCACGGCACCCTTCATCGTGGCTGCGGCTTTGTCTTTGGGGAGCACGTCATTGAAGGTGGCACCGGAAAGGATGCTGCTCAGAGAGGCTTTGCCATTGTCGAGCTTCTCTCCGGGATTGGTTCCCGCAGCGAGAGTGAAGTCGGTATCGCTTTCCTTGGCGCGCACAGCTTTCCAGGAGTCCTCGGGCTTTTCTGCGGTGATTTCGACGGAGGCGGCCTTCTGCACATCGAAGAAGGCTTTATCCAACCAACTGTCAGGCTTGCTTTCGAGATCAGAGAAGGTGTTTCCGACGACCCAAAGGGTGTCGCCATCACCTGGAATGCGGACGAGGCGTTCGCTGTTGCCACCGAAGGGAGAGGTGTTGGTGTTGCCTGAGCTGGTGATGTTGTTGCCGAGCACAAAGGACTTCTTGATGTTGCCTTTGGCATCGAGGAGTTCAACAAGCGTGCCAATGCCACGAGCGTCAGGCTCTCCGGGTGGCTGGACTCCGACTTTTTCCCAGGAAGCTTTGCCGACGATTTCTTTGCGGCTGATTTTCTGCTCTTTGAGCGCGAGCAAGGCACGGCTGATTTTATCAAAGCTGGCCTCATAACCACCGCGCTCTGCCACTGTCCAGACGGTGCCGTTGAGGGTGACATTGACCTCGGCTTTGCCGTCTTTGATGCGGATTTTTTGCACCGTGTTGACGTCGAGGTCAGGGAGGAGGAACTGACGCATGTCCGCGCCTTTACGCGCGGCGCTGCTGAGGCGTGATTTGCGATCTTTCTGCTGGAATACAGCCGCGCCCACGAGCGCGGCGAGGATGATGAGCAGGATGATGATTTTCTTCATGGTGATGGGGAAAAGATGAGAGACAGAGGAGATTAGGCGGCCGCAGTGATGGAGCGGCGACGAATGGCGAGGAGAATGCCGGCGCAGCTCACGAGCAGCGGCACGCCGAGGAAGTTCAGCCATTTAAGAGTGGTCTTGGTGAACTCGATCTCCTTGTTCTGGTCTTTCTTGATTTCACGCACCTTGCGCGAGAGATCGACATCGTTTTGCATGAGTGCTTCCAGGTCTTTCTGCTGCTGAGGATCGACGATGAAGCCCTTGCCTTTGGAGTCGCGCTTCAAACGCAACGCGCCCATTTTTTCCGCGATCTTCTGACGCTCCTGTTCGAGGGTCATGAGCTGTGGGCGATAGCGGCTTTCGACCTTCTCACGCATTTCTTTCAGAGTGCTGAAGGGGCGAACGGCGGATTTGCGATTGCGGACTTGCAGGAGGTCGCCGCCGCCTGCGAGCACTTCGACAGCGTTGAGGAGGAGCGGGAGATTGCCGGTGCGTGAGACGAGCATGCCGGTCATGGGATCCTGTTGGACGCAGAAGGCATCATAGAGCATGTCCACATCGGAGAAGAGGATGACCACGCCTTCGCTGTTGGCGGATTCTTTGAGGGAGCCGTCGTCTTTTTTGGCGTTCTCTTTTTTGCCGGAGTCAGCGGTGGTTTTGGCTGCAGTGGCTGGCTTGGCTTCATCAGGGGCACCGCCGCTTTCTTTGCCAGCGGCGGGTGCAGCGGGCTTGCCATTGGGGAAGGCGGTTTTGAATTTGCCAGTCAGTTGCAGTCCGAGGATTTGCTTTCGACCGCTGGCGGTGAAGGAGGTGAGCCCCTGAGGGCTGCGCGCCTTTTCAGCATCGGTGATGTCGATCATGGAAGACTCCTCCGAACTGGAGGCGAGGATGCTGGCGGTGAGCCCCTCGCGTTTGTCGGTGGTGAATGAGCCTGCCGTGATCATCACCAGAGAATTGAGGCCGGAGGTGATGCGATCGTCGCGATTGATGGCTGTCGCCGGGAGTTGCAGTGCCGTGGGGTTGTTGCGTCCCTGGAGCATGCCGCGGTAGTTCATGTCAGCGACGACGAGATCCTTCTTGTAGCCGATGCCCCAAGTCTTGAGCAGTTCTTTGAGATCGGAGGAGGTGTTGATCATGCCGCCAGGCTGGCCCGTCATGGGATTGGGCTGGCTGCTGAATGCCTGAGCGACAACGCTGTTCGGATCGACAAAGGCAATGACCTTACCCCCGCCGAGGAGGTATTGATCAATGGCGTACTCCGCAGTTTCGGAGATGTCGGCAGGATGCAGAACCAGGAGCACTTTGATATTTGGATCGATCTTGTCGGTGCCCATGGGGACTTCAGTGACTTCGTAATCGGCACGCAACTGCTGAATGACGACCCAGGGTTCTTGTCCACGCTGGCGCTGGAAGGGATACATGGGCGAACCCATCATCGGGATGGCACTCATGACACCGATGACGTTGCTGGAAGGCTTGATGACTTTGGAAACGGCACGCGCAATGTCATACTCGATGGACGAGCCTTCACTGGGTGCTGGGGGATTGAGAAAGGGGATGACTTCCTTGCGGTCGAGGCATTGCACGGCGAGGCCGAAGTAAATCTTGTCCCCTTCCTGATTCACAGGGCCCATGTCCTGGATTTCATCCTCGCGTGCCTTGTCTTCCTCTTCGGTGTTCGGGTTGGGATGGATGTTTTCGAGGATGACCTTGTCGCCAGATGCTTTCACCAGCTCCAGCAGCAGGTCTTCCACAGCACGGACGTGCGGCTTGAGCACGTTGGGCATGACGCGATCATCGGTGGTGTGATAAAAGCGAATGGTGACCGGCTCATCCTCGCTGATGCGGCTGAGGATGTTTTTGGTGCCTTGAGAGAGCGTGTAGAGGCGATCCTCGGTGAGGTCGATGCGGAAGTTTCCAAAGCCGAGGCCACCGACAAGAAAGTTCAGTACAACGACGATGGCGATGACCAGGATGGCGGTGATGCTGGCGGCGGCCTGTTTGCTGTTCAGGTTCATGAGATCGAATCAGGTGAGGGGTTGGGAGTTCCAGTGGCTGCGTCTCAGGCGCGCTTGGAGCGCAGAGCCAGATCGGTGACGAAGAGGGTCACCACGATGACCGAGAGGAAGTAGAGCACGTCGCGGAAGACGAAGATGCCCTTGGTCAATTCGTAGAAGTGATCCATGAAGCTAAAGTAGCTGATGAAACGCACGACGCCCTCGGCCCAGGAGGGGACGGTGCTGACGATGGTGTGCGTGACGCCGGGGTCGCCGATGAGAGCGATGACGATGCAGAAAGCGACGCTGACAATGAAGCAGACCACCTGGCTGCGCGTCACGGCACTGACGGCGCAGGTGAGGGAGAGACAGGCCATCGCATAAAGATAGCTGGCAACGTAGCCGCTGATGATCGGCCCCATGTCGGGGTTGCCGAGATAGCAGACCGTCCACACGATGGGGAAGGTCAGTGTGAGGCCGATGAGCCAGACGCATGCAGCGGCAAAAAATTTGCCCAAGATGGCTTGCCATGGAGAGACGGGCATCGTGAGCAGCAACTCGATGGTGCCCAGGCGATGCTCTTCCGACCACAGGCGCATGCCCACAGCGGGCGCGAGCACGGTGTAAATCCACGGATGCCAGACGAAGAAGCGTTCCGTGAGAGAGACATCTTCGCTATCGAGAATGCGGGAGAAGAAGAAGGGGAAGCCCATCGCCGCGAGCAGGAAGATCACGACGATGACGTAAAGCACGGGAGAGTTGAAGTAGGCAAGAAACTCCCGTTTGAAGACGGCCACGGTGTTTCGGAGGTCTCGATTGCTCATGCGCTGATTGTTTTCTGGGTTGATGAAGGTGTGGCGTGTTTTTAGGCGGCCTTTTTCTGGGCTGTGTCAGGCTTGGTGATGCTGCGGAAGACTTCGTCGAGCGAGTTTGCTCCAGGGACGAGTTTCTTGAGGCTTTCGGGCGTGCCGTCAGCGACGACTTTGCCGCGGTCGATGATGATGGCGCGGGAGCAGGCGGCCTCGACTTCCTCTAGAATGTGCGTGGAGAAGATGATGGCTTTGTTCTGTCCCATGCGCTTGATCATGCCGCGCACTTCGTGCTTTTGATTGGGGTCGAGGCCGTCAGTCGGCTCATCGAGGATGAGTACATCGGGGTCGTGGATGATGCTCTGCGCGAAGCAAGTACGGTGGCGGTAACCTTTCGAGAGGGTGTCCACGCTCTGATTGCGCACGTTGTCGAGGAAGCAGAGATCCAGCACACGGTCGATGGCCTTGGTGCGTTCTGCGCCATGCAGACCACGCATTTCAGCGCAGAAGGCGAGGAAGCTGACGACGGTCATGTCCGAATAGAGGGGTGCGTTTTCCGGCAGGTAGCCGAGGCGCTGCTTCGCCTGCTCAGGAGACTCCAGCATGTCGGTACCGCAGAGACTGATGCTGCCACTCGTGGGGCGGAAGTAGCCGGTGACCATGCGCATGGTGGTGGACTTGCCGGCGCCGTTTGGACCGAGGAAGCCGAGCACTTCCCCTTTTTCCACGGAGAATGAGATGTCATCGACGGCCACCTTGGTGCCGAATACCTTGATGAGGTTTTTAACTTGGATCATATCGTCGTTGTACCAGTTGGTGGGGGATTAACGCCGCAGACGAGCGGTCTTGTATGACCATTTTTTGCAGGGCGCGTTGCGGATTCGCTGTTTTAGGAACGCCACACGCCTTTTCAACTGAATTTTGCCCCGGTACTTCCCAGTGCATGCAGGATAAAATTTCAACGTGACGGAATATCGGTGCCACTTACTGTAACAATTCCGTTTGAGCGGTTTTCAGACATGCTTTGGCATCAAGACATCGACCCCACAAAGCAAGGTTCACCGAAGGTGTTCTTTCTGTGGCGTCCCTTTGTTGCTGCGTGGGAGTGGTTATTTCCTCCCACGGTGGCGCATCGTGATCGGCAGACGTCATTGTCGCGCTGGATCGCCGCAGGGGTTCTCTCCTCCATCAGCATCACGCTCATCATTCTGGGGATCATTTATGCCCGTCCTTTGAAGGACTCATACAAAAACATGCGGGCTGGGAGCATGGTGAAGGAAGCCCGGCGCATGGCGGAGAATGGGCAGATCGTCAACGCGGTGATGAAGGCGCAAGAGGCCTACTCCAAGGCTCCAGAAAGTGTGGATGCCATCCGACTGAACTTTGAATACTTCACGCTGATGAAGCGGGACACCGCTCTCTATTTTTATGACAAGCTCAAAAATAGAGGGGCACTGACTTCATCGGATGAGCAGATGCATGTGCGCACGCTGTTAAATCTCGGCCGCCCCAAGGATGCCTCGGCAGCATTGGAAAGGCTCATGGAGGTGGAACAGCCCTGCGAAGCACTCATGAAGTTGGCTGAGGAGGTGTGGGGGAAACGAGAGCAGAACAAGCCGTTGCTCAATGTGCTGCGTGCGTATTCAGAAAAACATCCTGACGACAAGGAGAGTGCCTTTCGCCTAGCCAAAGTGCAGGTGGAGTCCAGCAATCCCTCTGAAGTGGGGCGTGGTCGGGAATTGCTTTGGACGCTGGCAGCGCAGGATGATGCGCTGGGGCTTCAGGCACTGGAATTCATCAGTGGCCTGACTTCGCTCCCTCCGCTGGAGCAGGATCGGCTGGTGCAGCGACTCAAAAAGCATCCACGAGCGGATGAGCGGCATTACGTCGCCGCGCTGAAGCGGGAGGTGGCCATGTCGCCCGCGCACAAAAAAGAGATAGTACTGGATGCTGCGATCCGCTTTCGCGACAAGAAGCGCGATCAACTGCTGCCGTTCATCCGCTGGCTGGTGGAGGAGGGCGAATTCCGTCAAGTGCTGGCCGTGTTGCCAGAAGAAGATGCCAAGACCCATCAAGGGCTGCTGGAGAACTATCTCAATGCGCTCACCATGTTGCAGCGTTTTGATGATGTGGAGCGCTTGGTCAATGACCGCAAGGTCGCTGAGGTGCTCGATCCTGCCACGGTGACCATGTATCGCGCGCATCTCGCTTACGTGTTGAAAAAACCGGCGGAGGAACTGCGCACCAAGCTGATCGCGGCGAAGGACGCCGCGCACGTTAATGGCCGTTACCCCGCGCTGCTCCGCATCGGCCAATATGCAGCGGATCGCGGGCACTACGACATTGCGGAGGAGGCTTATCGTTTAGCGATCAAGGCAGCGCGCCGTGCTTCAGCCTCGCCACGCATCGAGCGCGAGGCATTTGCAGGGCTTATCAATGCCTGCATGGCCAACCAGAACACGGAATCACTGCTGCGTGCCACGACGGACGCCGTGAAGCGCTGGCCGGACGATCCCGCTTTTGCCGAGAGTCATCTCTACGTCACACTCTTGGCTGGGAAGGACATGGAACTCTCCCTGCGACAGGCGCAGAAGTTACTGCAACTGCGGCCGACGGATAATCTGCGCAAACTCGCAGTCGCACTGGCATACTGGCGATTGCAGGACATCCAGCAGGCGGTGTCCAACCTCCAATACATCGATCTCAATCCCCTCAGCAAAGGTCAGCACGCTGTATTCGCCGCCATTGCCAACAGCGCAGGCTTCCACGACGAAGCTGTCGGAGTGGTGAAGGGTATTGATCCGAGAGCGGCGATGCTGCCGGAGGAGCGCCGCTGCTATGACGCAGCGCTGAAGCCGGTGCCGTGAGCGAGTATTCGCTCGACATGAAAAAGCCGCCTTGTTTTCAAGGCGGCTGATTCACAAATCCCAGTGGCGGAGCGGACGGGGCTCGAACCCGCGACCTCCAACGTGACAGGCTGGCGTTCTAACCAACTGAACTACCGCTCCTTTGCCTTGGGGGCCGCGATAGTAAACGCAGCCCTCACGCTGGCAAACGGAAAGTTCTTTTCTCAGAAAATTCTCACGGCACCTCTTCACCTGAGCCTGTGTAGAACCAGCCCGTGACTTTGCCGTCGAGCACCAATGCCTGCGCTTCCACGGGTTGGAAGCCAAAGATCGTTTTCACTTCGCAGTTCACTTTCACGGCCCAGCCATTTTTGCCTTGAATGCGCACAGGCTGTGGCTCCTGCCAGTTGAGGATGTGCTCCAGTGTGATCTCCGTGACTTGACCGCGCCGCATGCTGGCGACGAGGAGTGGATAGCTGCCGTCAGCATCGCGTGTCGGTTTTCCATTTGCTTCGATGTTCTCAGTGGAGGGGGGCTCTACTGGCTTTGCGGCGGCAAGTTGCTGTTTTTTTGCGGCGAGCTGGCGCAGCTCTTCGGCGCGTACGACTTTCCATTTCTCATAGGCTTCGTTGAGTCGCTCTTTCAGATCGGTGCTGTCGAGCGGCACCAAGGCGCGTGCTGGGGAGGTCGGTGTCGGTGCCAGAGTGAGCTGGCCATTCTCAGCAGCGAGCACAAACACCTTGGCTCCTGCGGTGATCTTGCTGCCGCCCACGCTCATCTTAAACAGGGTGTCCTGTTTGAGGGTGACTTCGCGCGGGAAAGCTGTGGGAGGGATTTTCATCCAGTTTCCCGTGAGTTTTTCGATGGGATCGAACTTGGGGCCTTTCGACATCGTGGGTTTCGCTTCCGTTGCCGGAGCTGGCTTGGGAGCTTCCACAGTGGTCATCGGCTTGGCTGGCTCTGGAGCGGGAGCGGGTGCAGGCTTGGCTTCCGGCATTTTCTCCGGTGTCACTGGCGCGTGCGCGACGGGTGTGGGCGCGACGGGCTGCTTGGGCGGTGGATTGAGGTCTTTGAAGACGATTTTTTGTCCGGGCGGTGCCAGGAAGTAGTCGTAGGCCAGGAAGGCGCAGGCGAAGATGAGAACGGTGTAAAAGAGGGATTTCATGGAGGTGGGGGGCTGCCGAGTCAGAGCATAGCGCGCTAGCGTGGCAGATTCTTGGGGAGCTGCTGCTCTTTTTCCAAAGTTGTCGCTGAAAAAGCCAAGTTGGACGCAGGGCTTGCGGGCGGTGGCGGTTGCGTTACATAGCGCACATGCCGCAAAAACAACTCCACCTCGGCGTCAATATCGACCATGTCGTCACGCTGCGTCAGGCGCGCTATCGCACGATGCTCGCTGCGCCGACGGTAGAGCCGTCGGTTTTGGAGGCGGCTTTGACAGCGGAGGCTGCTGGAGCGCACTCGATCACGGTGCATCTGCGTGCGGATCGCCGTCACATTCAGGACGAAGATGTGCGCATTCTGCGCAAAAGCATCGGCACCAAGCTCAACCTGGAAATGGGCAACACGCGGGAGATTCTCGACATCGCCTTGGAGGTGCGGCCTGATTTCGTCTGCTTGGTGCCGGAAAATCGTGAAGAAGTCACCACGGAAGGCGGATTGGATGTCGCAGGCCAGCGTGAGAGCCTGCGTGCGACGGTGGCTGCTTTGAGTGCAAATGGCACCCGCGTGAGCATGTTCATCGACCCCGAGCCAGAGCAAGTGCGCGCCAGCGCTGAGATTGGTGCAGCCATGATCGAGCTGCACACAGGCACGTTTGCCAATCACCTCGGAGCGCAGCGCTTGGCCGAGGTAGAGCGGCTCCGCGCAGCGTCGGAGCTGGGGCATTCACTCGGACTTCAGATCAATGCGGGCCACGGCCTGACGGTGAAAAATCTGCCTGCACTCTGGGCGGTGCCGCATCTCGCAGAGCTGAACATCGGGCACCATATCGTTTCGCGTGCCATTTTCATCGGCCTGCATGGAGCCGTGCGGGAAATGCTCGCCGTCATGACCACCTACAAGCAGTGAGCCGTATGAAGCCCACAGGCATCGGCATTGATCTTGTCGAGGTCGCGCGCATTCGCGAGTTGCTGGAGAAGCATGGCGCGCGCTTCAAACAACGCACCTTCACAGCGGGGGAAATCGCCTACTGCGATGCCTGTGCGCAGCCTGCGATGCACTATGCGGCGCGTTTTGCGGCGAAAGAGGCGGTGGCGAAGGCGCTCGGCACCGGCCTGTGGGCGGAAGGGGTGGATTGGACCGACATCGAGGTCGTGCGCGCGCCTAGTGGGAAGCCCACAATCACGCTGCATGGCGCTGCGCTGCGCCACGCTGGCGGGGCCAGTTGCCTCGTGAGTCTCACGCACACGCAGGAGCATGCGATGGCGCAGGTTCTTTTGGTGTGACGCTTTCTTCTTTCGCCGTGCAGGCATTCCGCTAGACTTCACCGCAATTCATCATGCGACGCGCCATTTATCCAGGCAGCTTTGACCCCATCACCAACGGGCACCTCGACGTTCTCCAGCGTGCGGCGGGGATTTTCGACAGCCTCATCATCGCCGTCGCGCGTGATAATGCAAAGCAGAGCCTCTTCAGTGTGGATGAGCGCGTAGATCTCATCCGCCATGCCGCAGCCGAGATTCAGGGCATCGAGGTCATGCCCTTTGAGGGCTTGTTGGTGGACTTTGCCCGCCAGCATCAGGCCTGCGCGCTCGTGCGTGGTCTGCGTGCAGTGTCGGACTTTGAATTCGAGTTTCAGCTCGCCCTCATGAACCGTAAGCTGGAGCCAAATCTCGAAACGCTCTTCCTCATGCCGCGCGAGGAGTACACCTACATCAGCAGTCGTTTGGTGAAGGAAATCTGCCGACTCGGTGGCCACATCGAGCAGTTCGTGCCGCCAAACGTCGCCACGGCACTTCGCGCCAAACTTCAACCTTGATCCTGCCATGCAAAGCCCGCTTCACATCGACCTGCGCACGCTGCCAGCGGATGGCAGAGACATCTCCGGCGAAGAGCCGACTGCTTTTTTTGCCTTGGATGAGAAGGACGTCATTCAGGCGGCCTCGCCGCTCAAATACGATCTGCACATCGAGCGTGACGGAGGCGATCTCGTGATTTCTGGTTCTCTGGAGGCTGTTTTCAGCCTGGAATGCGGCCGCTGCCTGGAGCGCTATGAGCATCGCGTCTGCCTGCCGCGCTACACCGCCGAAATCGAGATCACAAAGGATGGCATGATCGACTTGACGGATACCATCAGGGAAGATACTCTCGTCGCCCTTCCGAGCTACCCACGCTGCGAGGACGGCAATGTCCGCCCCCGCCAGTGTCCCGCCGAAGGCAGATTTGAAACCAAGCTGGAGACAGCAGGTGAAGAATCTCAAAGTGCGGGCCAGGGTGTGTGGGAGGCATTGAACAAACTGAACTAGACCCCCACCCCCAGACATCTCATGGCCAATCCCAAGCGCAGACAATCCAAGAGCCGCCAACGCATGCGCCAGGGCGCGAAACGCTGGAAGGCGCCCACCCTCAAGAGCTGCCCCGAGTGCGGCACGACGGTCCCCGGCCACGTGGCCTGCCCGTCCTGCGGCTACTATCGCGGTCGCCAGGTGATCAGCAAAGTGGCTGGAGAAAGCTGATCCCACGCGGACTGCTGTTTCCCACAACCCCGCCGTGAGATTCACGCGGCGGGGTTTTTTCGTGCTGTCGGAGCAGCGTGCAGGGGGGGACTGCGCTTAGCTTGCGGGCATTTCCTCCCAGCGCGCGAGCAGCCAGAGCACATCAGCGAGGCGATTGAGGAAGCGGATGATCTCGGAGTTGGGGACGGCGTCGCTGGTGTTTTCGAGATCGATCACCACGCGCTCGGCGCGGCGACAGGCGACGCGTGCGAGATCGGCATAGGCACCACTCATGACGCCTGCTGCGCCGGGCAGTGCCCAGCCACGGATTTGAAGTGCGCCGCCGGCTTCGAGTCGAGTCACCCAGGTGTCGAGCCAGGCGACCTGCTCCGCGCCGATGCGCGCCGGATGGCTTTCTGCGTAGCGATCTTCAGCTCCATGTGGTGTGGCAAGCTCTCCCATGAGTTGGATGAGCAAAGGCTGCACGTGGGCCACGATTTCCGTCGTCTCTGCACGCGATGCAGCGACGCGCAAAGGACCGAGTGCTGCATTCAGCTCGTCCAAGGCACCCAAGGCGTGAACTCGCGGGTGCGATTTCGGAAGGCGGCAGCCAAAGAGCAAATCTGTCTGCCCTTGATCTCCGCGGCGTGTGGCGATGGACATGAAGTGAAGTCGAGGTGGGGTGTGAGTTGGGGAAAAAGAGGTGCCGCGGGGTCATTCATCGGGGAAAGATGACTTCGCCGCAGGCTCTGAGAATGACGATGGCGGTTGCGTCTCCGCAGGCAGGGGAGCGCGGGGCGTTCTGGGCTGACGCCACGAGCGTACCCACCAACCAAACAGCAGCGCGAGTAACAGCGCGGCGGCAAGACGGGCGGAGCGGTGGCCTAGCATGAGAATGACACAGAGTGAGGAGGATCAGCGTCCGCGCGCACCCTGCTTGAGACGATCCAACTCGCGGCTCGCACGTTCGAGGATGTGCCGCTCGTCTTCGGTGAGGCTGCCAATGCCGTGCTGACTGATTTTTTCGAGAATGGGATTCACTTCATCTTCGATGAGCGACACCAGCGTATCTTCCACAGCACTCGCAGAGGATGCCTCCAAGGAAACATCCGTGCCGCGTTGTCGCCTGATGTGACTGCGGGCCATCTGAGCGCGCCGTGCCTGGGCCACAGGGGAGGGCTGCCACTGCGCGGCATAGGTAAGCGGCCTGCCACCATAGCCGAGGCGGCGCGCATAGAACCACCCCAGCACTGCACCACCGAGATGCGCGAAGTAGGCGATCTGCATGCCTTCTGGCAGGAAGTTGAATAACACGCCAGCCATGCCGAACACGAACTGGATGAGGAACAGCGTCTTTGCCAGAGTCCACAGGCGCAAGCGCACTGGGATGATGAAGTAGATGAAGGCGGTGATCTCCATTTCCGGCAGTGCCACGGCGAGTGCCATCAGAAGGCCGAAAGCGGAGGCTGAGGCACCGATGAGCGTCGTGAGCGAGTCGCCACGGACGAGTCCATTCACGGAAAGCTCAGCAGCAGCACCAGCGACACCAGAGAGGAGGTAGATCGCCGCAAAGTGGCGGCTGCCAAAGAGCTGTTGCACGCCACGCCCGGCAAACCAGAGCAAGATCATGTTCAACATGAAATGCCCTGGCCCATTGTGGACGAACATGTAGGTCAGGAGCGTCCAGAGGCGACCGTGAGTGAGATCGGCCAAGCTCGTGCCTCCCATCGGAATGATGGGCCTGCCATTGAGAGGGTTTCGCAGCCAACCGATTTCAAAAACGAACTGCGCCACGAACACCAGAACATTGATGCCGAGGAAAATCTGGAAGGCCGTGAGTCCACGCAGGGCACTGCGGGGCGGCTCGCGCATGTAGTCACGATCGTAGAGGGGCATCCGGGCGGGAATGTGCGCGCCGTCTTGCCGGACGCGAGGTTTTTTTCCCACAGGGGTGACAAGTGCTCCGGGGCGATTACGCTGGGCCGCATGCAGCCCTCCGCAGAATCCCTCCTCGCGGCCGTGTCCACACGCGCCGCTCCTGAAGCTGCAGACCTCCTCGAAGAAGCACCCAGGGAGGACGCGGCGCGTGTGCTCGAAGCACTGAATCCCATGGTGGCTCAGCAGGTAATGGAGGAGATGGAGGAGGAACCGCGCACGGTGGTGATCTCGCTCGCTCCAGAAGAGACAGCCCGGCAGTGGATGAGCAATCGAGAGTTCCCAGAGGACTGCGTGGGCAGGCTCATGGAACCCGCCGCAGCAGTCTTTCTCCCTCAAGTCACCGCGCGTGATGCGATCGAAGAGGTGCGCAGGCTCGCCCAGAAAGCACTCATCACTTACGGCTACATCGTGGATGAGAAGGATCGACTTCTCGGCTTGCTCGTCATGCGCGACCTCATGCTCGCAGCTCCTGACGCGAAGCTGGCGGAGGTGATGATTCGCAGTCCGTTCACGCTCGATCCGCACATGGAACTTACCGCCGCGATGAAGACGGTCGTCAACAGGCACTATCCGGTCTATCCAGTGTGCGACGCAGAGGGGCTGCTGCTGGGGCAAGTGCGCGGGCAGACGCTGTTCGAGGCGCGTGCGATCGAGATCAGCGCTCAAGTCGGCTCCATGGTGGGGGTGAAAAATGAGGAACGACTCTCCACACCGCTGCTGCGCAGCCTGCGCTTTCGCCACCCGTGGCTTCAGCTCAATTTGCTCACCTGTTTCATCGCCGCTGCTGTGGTAGGCGTGTTTCAGGGGACGCTGGATCGCTTGGTGCTGCTGGCCGTCTTTCTACCCGTCCTCGCCGGGCAATCCGGCAACACAGGCTGTCAGGCCTTGGCTGTGGCACTGCGCGGCATGACGTTGGGAGATTTGCGGGCCGGGCAGGAGCGCATGCTGGTGTTGAAGGAAGGGCTGCTCGGCTTGCTCAATGGACTGCTCGTCGGTGTGTCCGCAGGTGCGGGAATGTATGTGTATGCGCGGATGAATGGCAATGCGCATGCACTGAGACTGGCGCTGGTGGTGTGGATTGCGATGGTGGCCAGTTGCGTCGTCAGTGGCATTAGTGGCGTTTTGATTCCCGTGACTCTGAAAAAACTCGGTGCCGATCCTGCCACGGCGTCGAGCATCTTTCTGACCACGGCTACGGATGTGATCAGCATGGGAGTGTTCCTGGGACTGGCGACGCTGTTGGTGCCATGAGTGGGATGATGTGGAGTCGAGACGAATGGCATGCGCGTATGCAGACGCATGTGGCGCGTGTCTCCGCAGCCGCAGATGCCTTTGTGGATCGGCGCAGTCGTGGCACGCGGCATCCCGTGCATGATTTTCTTTTCACCTACTACAGTTTTTCGCCTGCAAAGCTCAAACAATGGCAGCCACCGCTGGGCGTTGCCATCGCTGTCGATTCGGCGGATTTGGAAACCTTCCCCTGGCTGCAAAGTCCGCGCTTCCTTCAAGAAAACGGCACACTGCGCCTCGATGCACAGCGCTTTGGCTCGCGTGAACGTGAGCTCGCACAGTGGGTAGCTCTGCTTTGCCAGCGCATCCTCAGCAGGGCAGGGAGGTTCTCCTGCTTTGGCCTCCATGAATGGGCGATGGTGTATCGCCAATCTCAGGATGAGGTGCGGCATCAGGGATGGGAACTGCGAATGCCTGCCGCAGAGCTGGCTGCCTTTGTCGAATCGCAGGTGGTGTGTTGCTCGCACTACGATGCCTATCGTTTTTTCACTCCGCAGGCGCGTCCACTCAACACGCTCCGGCCCACGCTCGCATCCCGCCTTGATCTCGAACAGCCCGCGTGTTTGCACGCAAATATGGATCTCTACAAATGGTCCTCGAAACTCTGGCCGTGGATCGGTTCAGATTTGATCGGTGAGTGCTTTGCTCTGGCGCTTGAGGGACGTGAACTCGACATGCGTGCCAGTCCTTACGATTTGCGGGCGTCGGGATATGAGCCTGTGCGGATCGAAACGGCAGAAGGTCGGGCGCAGTATGAAAGTGAGCAGCGCGCCCTCGCTGCCAAAGCCACTCTGCTGAGGCAGCGTCTCCAGCAAGCCTGCGCATCGCTCGCCAACACGGCAAGCATGCGACAGGGAGAGACTACAGCCCCAGTTCAGACAAACCGGGATGATCATCAGGGCGACGACCCAGCGGCCAGTGGTAAAGGCGTGCTGATTCAGCAATCGGCAGGTCATTGATGCTCGCCACGCGGCGGCGCATCAGGCCGTGCTCGTCGAACTCCCAGTTCTCATTGCCGTAGGAGCGGAACCATTGTCCAGAATCGTCGTGCCACTCGTAGGCAAAGCGCACAGCGATGCGGTGGCTCTGCCATGCCCACACTTCTTTGATGAGGCGGTAGTCCAGCTCGCGTGCCCACTTCCGGGTGAGGAACTGCACGATCTGCTCCCGTCCACGCAGGAACTCCGCCCGGTTGCGCCACACGCTGTCAGGCGAATAAGCCAACGCGACGCGTGCGGGATCGCGCGTATTCCACGCATCCTCTGCTAAACGTGCTTTTTGTGCCGCAGTGATTTCATCAAATGGCGGCAGCGGAGGGCGGGCTTGTTCGGGAGTGCTCATCGCGATGGGAGAGATGATTCGTGGTTCACCAGGGCTTGATTTGCATCGGGAAAAACAGGCGTGGTGTGGGTTATCGGGCTTCCGTGGATTCCTTCAAAGGCTCACGAATTTGGAACTGCTTTTCTTTGCCGAGATTCTTGGTGACGGCGGCAGGATAACGCCAGGCTTCCTTGTGATCCGAGTAGATCACGACTCGCCCACGCATGGCAGCCAAGGCAACGGCCTGTGGGATGTCGAGGTATTTGAGCACATTCAGCAGTGCAGGCCCGCTGCTTTCTTGTGGGCCAGTGGCGGTGCCGTTGTGAGAGAGCGGCAGATCGTGCAGGTCGAGGCGTTGGATGTTGTCCTCAAAGAGCGACGCATACACGGCATCGATGGCCATGTCTCGCCGTGCCTGAATCCACAGCCGCGTCTCTCGCAAGTCCGGTATCTCACGCAGGGCTTGCACTGAGCGGCGGATGTCCCACACGCGCATGCCATCGAGCGTCTGTCCGAGGAGATAGAACCGGCGCAGGCGCTGCACTTGTGCTTTTTCACTGCCTGTCCACTCCGTAGGTCCGATGCCGCGCGGGCAGACGTAGGCCATGCCCCATTTGAAGTTTTCAAACATCTTCTTTTCCTGCTCGAAGGCTTTCTCGTCTTTGGCGACACTTGGGAAAGTCTCGATCAGCTTGCCAAAGCGCGCGTTGTAAGTGGCGCAAAAATCATCCCAGCCCTGCTCATCGAGAACATTCAGCGCGACGAGTTCCAGATCCTGCGGACGCAGCCCGTCCCGATGCGCGAGGTAGAGCCGCAGGCGGTAAGGAGATTGACTCTCGAAGTCATACGCGGTTATGCGCACGCCGTCACTCGCGGCACTGTTTTCTTTCTGTGGATTGACGGATGCGATCTCCTTCGGCCAGCCACGGAAGACTTTTTCCCGCAGCGCTTGCATCCATGACTCACTCTGCCGCTGCCACTCGGTGCTGTCTTTCGCAGGTGCGGGAGGGCTTGCCATCGGGACGAAGGATTCGTCTATCTTGGTGTTCTTTTCATCCGTGGGCAGCGTGGTGAAAACGCGCAGCGAGGCGGGATCGAGCGTTTTCTTGGCACCGTCGATCACCTGCATCGGGTCGGCTTTCTTGAGGAAGCGCTCAAACCAGTGAAACGCGCCCATATTCAGCGGCTGGAGGTCTTGATGCGGCCCTTCGGAGATTTGCAGGCCGATGTTTGCCTCCTTGCCGAGCAGTCCGTAGAGCCGCCGCACATCCTGATAGATGCGGAAGACGCCATCCACAGGGAAGATGGAATCTTTGTCCGTGTTCACGATCAGCAGCGGGCGCGGCGCGGCGAGGGCCACCATGCGTGCAAAATCCCAGCGATACGTGTTGGCGTAGAACATGCAGTCGCAGTGGCCTTCGACACAGCCGTCGATGACTTGATTCAGGATGTCGGTGACGCCGGCTGTGGGCGCACTGACTTTGATGCGTTCGTCCAGGGCTGTGATCCACCAGGAATACGCGCCGCCGCCACTGCGTCCGGTGACGCCAAAGCGCGCCTTGTCCACCTCGGGCCGTGTCTCCAGATAGTCGAGCGCGCGGATGCAGCTCCACGCCTCCAGTCCCGCCGGTGTGTAACCGCGCGACCACCACCAGTACCTTCCTTTGCTGTACGTGCCGTGATGCTCTCCGCGGATTTCACCGAGTTGGACGGTGTCGATGATGAGGCACACATAGCCGTGGCGCGCAAACCAGACTCCATGATGCTCGTAGCCCGTTTTGTTTCCGAGGCTGACTCCATCCTTCATCTTGTTGGCATGGCCGCAGACATAGAGGATGGTCGGCAGCGGCTGCTCCACTTTCTCCGGGCGATACAAGTTCGCAGTGACATAGAGGCCGGGCATCGACTGGAAGTGCAGCTTTTCCACCATGAAGCCCTCGCCTTTGACCTCACCGGTCTTCGTGGCATGGAGAGGCGTCCTTTCAGGCATCGGATCGATGCCCAGCATCTCGGCGAGCTCGCGACGGTACTCAGGAGCTTTCGCCTCCCACTCAGCGGCACTTTGGATGTTGTCGATGCCACCACTCTCAGCGATCTCACGCGCCTGCCCCGCAAAGTAGCGATCGAGCAGGCGATTGCCCGGAGTGTCGGGTGTCTTGGCAGGATAGGGCGACGCTGCAAACGCAGCAGGCGCTAGGGCGAGGAGAAGCAAGAAATGACGCATAAGCATGACGTAAACTCCAACGGACGGTGGCGAGGAGATTGATCGTTGTTGCGACGTGAGACGAGAACTTTGTAAAAACGCAAAACAGCGGTTGCATAAAATTCGAAGCGTCTATATTCGCCGCCCTGCTTTCCACAGACCCTGCTCGGGTGGCGGAATTGGTATACGCGCAAGACTAAGGATCTTGTGCCGAAAGGCTTAAGGGTTCGAGTCCCTTCCCGAGCACCACAAAGAGAAGCGCAGGCTCGCTTCCTCAGGAAGCTCTCGTGCATCATCGCTCACATGCGCCGTGGTGTTTTGCGCATTCACTCACAGCATCTGCCCGGTGGTTGACAATCCCAACGCGCCGCACACACTCCGCACGCCTTCGAGCCATGCGGGTGTAGTTCAATGGTAGAACACGAGCTTCCCAAGCTTGATACGTGGGTTCGATTCCCATCACCCGCTCCACGCAAAATCAAGGGTTCCACAGCGTGTGCAGTAAAAGTGCAGTAAACGAAGTTTTTTCGCCCCTTGGATTCCCTGCCCTGCGGTCTGGCGTTTTTCACCGCATACCCCGCAGGGGTATATGAGGAAGCCACGCAATCAGCGTGTTCCCATCAGGATTTTTGCCGCCCTAGTCGGCAGGCCCGCGACCGGCAGACGCTCCGTCTGTTTGGACTCGCTCGCTTCACCTCTTGGGCGTGATGTGCGCCACTGCGCGAAATCCTGCCAGAACACGACACCGCGAAACACTGGAAAGCCAGGCGTGCGGAACCAGTCGCGAGCGGTCGAATAGGAGATGCCCACCAGGACGGCGAACTCCTTGGCGTTAAGCGCCTGATCGAGCTGCCGCTTCTGCAACACCTGCTCCAGGCTGATGGCCTTGAGCTGCTTGTCTGATGAGTTGGCAGAAGGTTTCATGACGTGGTTCTCCCTTTCTGCCGTTCCAGTCGGCCACCCGCCCGGAATCCGAACAAGCGGATTCTAAAAATCTTTGGCCGACCGTGGAGCAGCCCGTATCGTGCCGCCCCGATGGATGACATCATGAAGCTAATCCGCACCTACCGTGTGACAGCGGCACTCGACCAGCGCCTCAGACTGGCTGACACGCTGTTTCGCAGCATTGCGGCAGAAATCCGGTTCTTTGTATTCAGCTCTGTTCCCCAAGAGGCAGGCGACGATGTGCTTCAGGAAACCTTGAAAGCCATTGCTGCCGGGCTGGGAAGATTTGAGGGCGACACCAAAAGCGAGTTTTGGGCGTGGTGCTATCGCATCGCCCGCAACAAGAGCAGCGACTATTTCAGGCGCAGGGAGGCCGACCGGCTGCACTCTGTTTCGCCGGATGAACTCTTGAAGATGATTGAATCCGGGCAACCACGAACGGCCATTCCTGCCCAGGAAAAGCTCGATCTTGAATATGCCGTCCAGTTGCTTCGCAAGGCGAACCCTGACTGCTACGAGTTCCTCTGGAAGCATTATGTTGTCGGCCTTGCCTACGGCGAAATCGCCTCCGAGCACAACTTGCAGTATGACAATGTCCGCATGAAAATCTCGCGCTGCCTCCGGGAGGCGCAATCCCT
>JBDHQD010000014.1:0-70118 GCA_039806835.1 Prosthecobacter sp.
CCGGGATTGGTTACAACAATACCACTCTCCGGCTTTTCTGTGAGAATACCGCCTTCACCGGGATTGGTTACAACAATACCACTCTCCGGCTTTTCTGTGAGAATACCGCCTTCACCGGGATTGGTTACAACAATGCCAACAGGCCACTGCGCAGGATCAGGCGAGAGATGCGGTCCGCCGCCGGCACCAGCGCCGGTCACGATGCTGGATGGCGCGGCCGCTGCGAGCGGTGCGTTGCCTGTGGCAATGCCCAGTGTGTCGCTGACCAAGCCTTTCAGCACGGGCTTCGCAAAATCCGCGCCATCGCCGCCTACGATCTGGTCGTCGTCTGCGCCGCCGCAAATTTGCGGGCCATTGACAGCCACCGGCTGGCTAGCCGGTACTGCGTCGAGGTAGCCATCGCCGTCCACGTCCACATAGACATATTCCTCCGCCCGCGTACTGGAGACAGCAGCCAGGGACAGAGCCAGCAGGATGTATTTGATTTGAGTTTTCATGGGGTTGTTCTCCGGTTTGAGTTGTTGGGTTCGGGTTGCCGCCTCCGTCAGCGCCACGTAGCGGTGATTTCAGCATTCACCGAGGAGAGAGCGGATTTGAGAAAAGCGTTACAGATGCATTGAGAAAAATTTCGCATAGGAGGCGCGCAGACAGCGGCAGGAACCCGCGAAGCTGATCCTCCCCCCGAGCAAGTTGCGAAAATCCGCCCTTGTCGCGCGTTGCACCTGAGCACTTTGCCGTCAGATGATGCGTGCCTCTGTTTTTTTCGCTCTTTCTGCGCCACTTGCTGCGCCGGTGGCGTTGCGGCTAAGAAATAAGTGAAGAACAACGGTGTCCAATATACCACGCTCATAATCGGGCGTAGAGGGTCGCCAAGGCGGCGCAGGCGAGTTTCCAAGGGTCGGATTGCCAGAGACGGGATGCTGCCCAGCGGATGAACTTCACGGAATGCTGGGTGCTGCGGCGCACCATCTCCAGCGTTTTCGGCAACACTCCCCCTGCCTGCTTCGCCGCCTCCCGCGCTTGCTGTGCAGAGTCGCGGAAAAGAGGGAATGCTCCGGGCAAAGCTCTGGCGAGAGCGAGGCAAAGCACTGGAGGAACCCCCGCCCGAAGTCAGCGGGAGACGCCGAGCTGGACCCAGCGTGAGTCAGCCAACTCCGGGCAATGACGCAGGTGTGAACAGCCAGGAAGTTGCGCGAGAGCCGGAGCAAAAAGATGACCGCACAGGGAGCAAATGAGAAGAGGCCCGTGGAGCGAAAGAAAGCAGCATTGGGGAGCCGCGAAAAGGTGTCGGCAAGTAAGCTATGCGCCATCGTCCGACCGACTCACGACAGGCGATGTCAAGTCGTCAAGCACACCACCAGCACCGGCTTTTTCAGATCAAACGTGTCCACCGTTGTGGACTTGCCATCCGCGCGCGAGACCTTTACCCTGGCAATGTCCATCTTTGGAGGCCGCTCATGACTTTCACCCTCACCCGCGATGACAAAGTACTCCTGCGCGTGAGCTGCGGCGGGACATGGCTGCGCCCAGGGGCCGTGAGCTATGATGGCGACGCCTCACTGCTGGAGCACACCCCAGAAGAGGCCAGCGGGGAGTGGCTAGGCTACTGGCTGCGGCGCGCCGCGCGCCGCGCCCACGCGAGAATGGGAGGCGACTGGGGCGCGGAGGCGACCAGGGCAAATGGAGCGGTAAAGACACGCTGAAGCGTCAACAACGTGCAGCGCAGGGCTGCGCTGCGCCAGCCGTCCACCTTTTGCCCAGTGCTTCGGCAAGTAGCTATGCGCCATCGTCTGACCGACTCACGACAGACGACGTCAAGTCGCCAAGCACCCCGCCAGCACCGGCTTTTTCAGATCAGATGTGGACACCGTTGTGTTTCCGCCATGATCACACGTGCCGTTTACTCCCACGGAAATGAGCGCGCTTTCCCCTGCGGTGGCGTGAGATTGTTCGTTGCAAACCAATCACTCCGTGGCTCAGTGCCTACTCCCAAAACCATGAAATCAATCCTACCGACTCTGGCCGCCTTCATCTTTTCGTTTGCAGCCCTGACCGGAACAACCCCTGCCCAAAACGTGAGCGACGCCAAACCTGTAAAAATCGTGATGGAAACCAGCAAAGGAACCATCGAAATCGAACTCGACGCTGCCAAGGCACCCATCTCTGCCGCCAACTTCGTCAAATATGTGCGCAAAGGATTTTACGATGGCGTGATCTTCCATCGCGTGATCCCTGACTTCATGATTCAGGGCGGCGGCTTCACCCCGGACATGCAGCAAAAGGAAACCGATGGGAACATCGAAAACGAAGCCAAAAACGGACTCAAGAACGTCCGCGGCAGCCTCGCCATGGCCCGCACGCCGAATCCTCACAGCGCCAGCTCCCAGTTCTTTATCAACCTCAAAGACAACAGCTTCTTGGACTACCCAGGCCAGGATGGCTGGGGCTACTGTGTCTTTGGTAAAGTGAGCAAAGGCATGGAAGTCGTCGATGCCATCGCCGGCGTCGCCACAGGCCGCAAAGGCCCGCACGGTGATGTGCCATTGGAGCCTGTCATCATCAAAAGCGCCAATGTCGTCGAGTAATCGGCACTGCAACGCTGTTAAGAATCGCAAATGCCAGTCGGGATACCCGGCTGGCATTTTTGCTGTTGAGCAGCCCTGCCCTTCGACGTTCCGGGCGAGGAAAATGAACCAAGCATTCCTGCCATTGGCAGTTTTCCATTCTCCGTTCTTCCATCTGCAAGGAGACTCGGCCGCACGATCCACAACGATGCAGGCACTTACGCCCTAAGCCGAATGGCGCACGAAGACAGCGTCCGAAACTGCATCCAGCTCGGAGCAAGGCTCCATGTTTCCGTTCTCCCTGCCCCAAGAGGTGAACAGTGCGCGTGCTTACTTCGGCTGTGTCGCTGGCGCAGCGGGAGCTGGTGCCGGGGAAGCCGCAGGCTGAGGAGCCGGTTGCGTTTTGGCCGGTGCGGGCGGCGTGGCGGAAGCCTTGGCCGGAGCCGCAGGCGTTTTTGCCGGAGGAGTCGTAGGAGCCTTCGCTGGAGCTTTTGCCGGTTCTGCGACCTTCTTGGTTTCTGCCTTCGATGCTTCAGTCGGCTTCTTGTCATCCGCTTTGGCGGCTGGAGCCGCTGCAGCAGGCTTGGCATCGCCATAGATTTTCTCGCTCTTACCACCGGCTTGTTTGCGGCTGACTAGGACGGCCAACAGCAGGGTGATGGCAAAAAGGATGATGGCGAGATAGACGGTGAATTTTTGCAACACGTTGGTGGTCTGCGCGCCCCAGACTTGGCTGGCCGCAGCATCGCCAAAGGAAGCACCCAGGCCCTCCTGCCGCGGGCGCTGCATAAGCACGACGAGGATGAGCAGGAGGCAGACGATGACTTCGACTGCGGTGAGAATGCCAATGAGGATGTCCATAAAAGGGAAAAGGGGCGCGAATATGGGGGCTCTTCCCTGCTTGGCAAGGAGGAGTTCTAACTCATCGCGGAGAATCTCTACGCAAATGAGCACGCATCCGCACGAAGCTCGCCGTCCGTGGAGTCCCAATCATCACCAGGGCTTTGCCGGAATCGCAGAGCGCAGCGCGGGTAGGTCGGTCATGATGTTCTGACTGCGCATGAGCGTCTCGCCAATGAGCAGAGAATCCGCTCCGGCTTCGGCAAGGCGAGCAGCATCGTCCGGCGTCTTAATCCCGCTCTCGGCCACGAGGACGATGTCATCGGGCACCTCCTCCGCGAGTGCTTCGGTGGTGCCGAGATCGACGGTGAAGGTTTTGAGATTGCGGTTGTTCACGCCGATGATGCGCGCATCGGCAGCGAGTGCGCGTTCGAGCTCGGGCAAATCGTGGACTTCGACGAGGGCATCGAGCTGGAATGTCTGGGCGACTCCGAGCAAGTGCTCCAGAGTGGGTTGGTCGAGAGCGGCGACGATCAAGAGGATGGCATCGGCCCCAGCGACCACCGCCTCAAAAATCTGCGCCTCGTGAATGATGAAATCTTTGCGCAGGCAGGGAATGTCGATCTGCTCGCGAATGAGGGAAAGGTAATCGAGCCGCCCTTGGAAGTATTTCTCATCGGTGAGCACAGAAATGGCACTGGCTCCGGCTTTCTCGTAGCCGCGTGCGATGGTGAGCGGATCGAAATCAGCCGCGATGGTGCCCGCGGAGGGGGAGGCGCGTTTAACTTCAGCTATGATGCTGAGGCGGGTGGGGTCAGCACGCAGCGCATCGTAAAAAGAGCGTACATCGTCGCGCTGTGTCGCGGCAGCACGGAGCTTGTCGGCGCGAGGCAGCAAGCGTTGCAGTTCGGTGTGTTTGTGGGCGATGATTTCGTCCAGCTTATTCATGGGGCGCGCATGGTGGCGGCGTGCGCGCATTCTGCAACCTCCGCTGACGGCAAAATACGCATGCAGGAGTTTCTTGCAGATGTCATGGTGACTGCTTCATCTAAAACTCAATGCCCGAAGCTCCCATCCTCCCAACTGCTGTGATCGAACTGCTCACTTCCAGACACATTCTGGAGCCGCAGGAGCCGATCTCTGAGGGGACGGACCTATTTTCTCTGGGGTTGGATTCCATGGCAATGATGCAGTTAATCTTGCAAATCGAGGAGCGCTTTCATTTAAGCATCCACCCCAGTGAGATGACGCGTGAGCGCTTTAGCACAGCGAATGCCCTTGCCGCGTTCTTGGAAGAAAAACGTCGCTCTGCCACCTGATGTCCACACTGCCGACAACCACAGTCGATTTCGTCCTCGCAGGGCTGGAGAACTTCATGATCCGCACCGGGCAAGGACCGCATCGCGCCGTCACGGTGCTGAAACTACGCGGACGGCCTCATGCAGCGGAGCTGGAGGCTTCCTGGCAGAAGCTGCATGCCAATCAGCCCATGCTGGGCGCGAAGCTGCGGCGCCGATGGCGCGGCTGGCGGCTGGTGTGGAAAACTTCGGGAGCCGTGGTCGCACCGCCCATCATCTGGCATCCACCGCAGGAGGCCGCGCCGAGTGATGAGATCATCCGTCAGCGACTCTGCGGCCTGCGCTCTGGTAAAGAATGGACGACTCCGCTCTCGATGGAGGTTTTTCCCTGTGGCGAGGATCATTTCATCCTGCTCACCTGGCGGCACGCGTTGCTGGACGGCACTGGAGTCAATCTGCTGCTCGAACGATTGGCGGAGGGCGGAGGCTCCACACCTCCCGTGTTGCCACAGCCCAAGCGGGAGTCGATGAAAGCACTCTATCAACGCGCACGGCCGCTGACACGACGCCTCCATGCCATGACCTGTGCAGGCAGTCTTTCGGCCTGGTGTACAGGCATGCCCCTGCATGGGAAACCATGCTTCCGCCTGATCCAACTGACCGCAGAGGAGACGCGAGCAGCCGCAGAACACCTGAGAGAACTCTGTGGCGACTTCATGCAGATGCCATTTTACGCATCTGTTGCAGCCCGCATCGTGCGCCACCTGCATCAAATCCGCGGCTGGCAGAGTCCGGAGCTTCATCTGCAAATTCCATTCCAACCACGCGGACGCCCGCGCGATCTGATTTTCGGCAATCACATGGGCACGCTGCCCCTGTTTCTCGACGCCGCCGCCATGACCTCCCCGCGCGCAAGCACCGCTCATGTGGTCGAGAAATATCGGGAGGCCATGATGCAAGGCAGGGCGCAGGCGACTGAGGCGATGATGACCCTCGCCGCGCACATGCCCATCTCCCGCTTCGTACCAATGATGCGCTGGACGAATCAGGGGCAAATTTGCAGCATCTTCCACTCGCACACCGGCGTCTTTTTACCCACGCACCGCAGCTTCGCTGGGGCGGAGGTGCAGGATGTTTACACCATCCCTGGCGTGTGCTCTCCGCCAGGCTTGGGATTGTTTTTCTCCGAGTGCGGTGGACGCCTTACAGCCACGCTCTCTTGGCGCGAAGGCGGCGTCTCCATCGAAGAAGTGGACGCCCTCTGCCGCGAGCTCCGCAGCGATCTGCTCGGCGGCGTTCAATGAAAGACAAGTGCCAGGGAACCGCGACATGACAGGCAGGCTGCCGTTGCTTCCGTCAGGACCTGGCGGGGTTCGCAAGCTGAACATTCGCGGCCCCTGACGAGGCTGCTCTAGCCCTGTGATCCGCGCGGCTCAAGTGAGATTCTGCTTCCAGTCGTAAAATGCCCGAAAATTGGTGTTGTCGAAACGGGGGCGTTCCGGTACAAATCAGGTTCAAATTCTCAACTCCGCCCCCGTTTATGGTTTGGAAAATCCTCTCTGCTCTCTCCGTCGTCTGCCTCGGCACTGCCTGCTATTTCGCCTGGGCCAATCAAAAGACGCTGGTGGAAGAACGCAAACGCGAAGCCTATTACACGGCCAACCTGGCAGACATTCAGGGACACAAAAAGAAGGCTGAAGAAGCCAAGAAGAGCCGTGAAACGCAGCTCGCAGGCGTGAACAAGGATCTCGAAACGACCAAAGCTGCCGTGGTGGACACCGCCGCCAAAGCCCAAGCCAAGGAACAGGAATTGGCCGTCGTGAAAACCAATCTGGAACAGATTGCCAAAGTCGTGAAAGACTTGCAGGCACAAATCGACGCTGCGGGTGACATCAAGGCGCTGTTGGCCCAGATCGAAACCATCAAAAAAGAACGCGGTGAAGCCGAGGCTGCGCTGGCCAATCAAAATCAGCGCTTGGCCTCAGCACAAGAGCGCGTGAGCAGCCTCACTAAAGCAGCCAAAGAAGCGGAAGATCGTGAAGCCCGCGGGCGCCGTGGCATCGTAGATGATGATTTCACCGCCAAAGTGGCCCAGTCTTACACCGACTGGGGATTCGTGGTTCTCAACAAGGGGAACGGCGGCGGCGTGTTTGCCAATGCCGACCTCGAAGTCAAACGCGGCAAAGACGTGGTGGCTAAGCTCAAGGTGCGCAATGTCGAACAAAACTCCTCGGTTGCCGATTTGGTCAAAGGCAGTCTCGCTGAAGGCGAGCGCATTCGTCCTGGCGACCTCGTCGTCGCCTCGGCTGATCAAAGCGCCAAAAAGAATGCTCCTGCGACCAAGGCACCCGCAGGTGGTGCTGCCCCAGCGACTGGTGGTGCGCCAGCCGCCGCCCCAGCAGCAGGAGGAGCACCTGCCATGGGTGGCGATCCTTTCGGCGCACCAGCCGCTGCTCCGGCAGCCGCAGCGCCCGCCATGGGTGGCGATCCCTTTGGTGCTCCCGCTGCGAAACCGGCTGCGGGCGCAGCAGCCCCCGCCATGGGCGGCGATCCTTTCGGCACACCACCGCCTCCAGCGGGCGCAGCACCCGCCACCCCACCTGCAGGTGGTGCCACTCCACCGAGCACGGCAGACCCCTTTGGAGCTGCGCCACCTCCAGCCAAGCCCTGATTCTCTGATTTTAACCCTGACCTAGCGGCCTCATCCCTTTCCTTTCCCCCTCTCCATGACCAAGGTTCTTTTTTCTCTCAGTGCGGTGGTGGTTCTCGTCGCCTGCTTTTTTGCCCATCAGAATGGCCGCGAGTTTGCCGCAGTGCGTACGCGCATCGCTGAAACCGGCAATAAAATCAAAGCGGAACAAGCAGCCGATAAAGTCGTCGTGGGGCAAGTCGGGCAGTTGGTGGCAGACATCACCCGCGTACAAGGAGAATTGGATGCCGAGGCAGAACGGCTCAAGGCGCAGAAAAACAAACTCGCTCAAGCCGAGAGTGAAACCACCCGCACCCAAGCAGAGTTGGATGCCAAGGTGAAGAAGCAGGAGGAGCTGAACAAACTGCTCGCTGACCTGCCCAAGGATGTGAAGCCAGAAACCATCTCTGAAGACATCAACCGCTTGAAGAAAGAGAAGCTCGAATACGAAGCACAGACAGAGGCCAAGAAGAAAGAAGTGGCTGCCGAGGAGGAAAAAATCGCCGGTGTGCAAAAGCGCCTCGACGATGTGCTCCACAAAATTGAAGAGCGTCGAAAGAACTTTGAGCGCAATAGCCTGACCTCACGAGTGCTTGCTGTGAATTATGACTGGGGTTTTGTGGTGATTGATGCTGGCAAGACAACAGGGCTCACGGAGGAAACCAAATTGATCGTCACCCGTGGTATGCAGACTGTGGGCAAGGTCAGTGTGATGAAGGTCGAAGGCAGAAACACCTTGGCTGCCATTGTGCCGGATGCAGTTGTCAATGGTGAGGTGATCATGCCTGGGGACAGAGTGATTCTCGAAAACTTGGCACAAAACTAAGCCCTCACTCTGACAGGACCAATGAAACTGCGTCTGCCGCTATTTATCTTACTGCTTGCGACGGCTCTTTGCCCACTCGCATCCTGTTCCTCAGACGGCCCTCAGCGCAAAAAGGTTGTGGGACCAGACAGTGGTGACTACAGCAACCTGCCTTGGAACCGCCCGAGGTCTTGGGAAGGAAACGCACGCTACGGAGCATTCATGCCCGTCAGTCGCTAAGCGGACGCCAAGTGCGCTCCCCCCCCGAGAGATCAAACACAGATGTGACCGCCCTTGGGATCGCTGTACGAGCGAAAAACGCAGAACGGCGAAATCAACCCACCGACTCTAACAGGGCTTCACCATCGGTGGCTTTGACTACGCGGTAGAAACACGTTGGACGTTTGGTGTGGCAGCAGCCACCTCCACGCTGCCTCACGCGCAGCACGAGGGCGTCCTGATCGCAGTCCGTGCGGATGTCCACAATTTCTTGGAATTCACCGCTCGTGGCTCCTTTGTGCCAGATCTCGCTGCGACTGCGGCTCCAATACACCGCCTGTCCCTTTTCCAGTGTCATCTTGAGCGATTCCTCATTCATGTAGGCCAGCATCAGAGGAGCGCCACTCTCTGCGTCCACAGCCATTGCCGGGATGAGGCCATGCTCATCGAATTTGGGGGCAAACCGCAGCCCCTCCTCAATGGCTTGCTTGGACTCACGGGGGGCGAAAGAGATCGAGGCTTTATCTGACATAGCAGCCCACGCTAGCGGCTCATCCCCGCTGTGCAACCGCCTCATTTCCCGAGCGACCCAGGCAGAACTTTTTCGAGCAGTCCCGCCCCCGCCTTAACACCGTTTTCCAGCAGACCTCCGGCCCCCTCCATGACCTTCCCCGGCAGCTTTGCGGCTTCTCCACCCAGCACGGGTTTCAGCAACGTGTCTGCACCTTCCTTGACGACCTTTCCTGGCGTATCAAACAACAGCGACATGCCCACACCGCCAACCAAGCGGGTGCTGAGATCCTCCTGCGGGGCATCCTGTGGACCAGAGACTCGCACACGCGTCCAAAGCAAACCCGGCGGACCACTCGTGTAGCGTTCGGTGAAAACATGGCTTTCCGCACCGGGAAGCCAGCGCAACGTCTCGGGCGTCACCCCCACCATGAAACTGCCATCCATGACACGTCCTCTCAGGGTCATCTCTCCTTCGATGCGCAGCAAGCCGTCCGATTGAACGATGATCTGCTCGACACGCAGTGCATCCCCCTGCGGCTTCACCTGGGCTTTGCAGACATCAAGCACCACGCGTGTGAAGCGCCCGACACGTGTATAGGTAGCGAGCTTTTCAAGGATTGGCAGTCCCTGCAGGACGCCGCCGACTAGCGCAAGATTCGCTGCCCATGTTGTAGCGCCAACTTTGTCTCCAGTGATCTCGCCGTCTCCCTTGAGCTTACCAGAGAGACGCTGCTGCCACCAAGCATCGAGAAACTCCTCCAACGGAACATCGTGTGCATCAAAAACCAGTTTCCACGCGCTCGTATCGAAGTCCCTACTCCCCCGCAGGGCCACCTCTGCCCCGCCTCGCCATCGCAGCGAAGCGTCGCTTAGTTGAAGCTGTTCTCTCCCAGCGCGCAGCGAGGCACGAGAGATGTCGAACTTCATCGGCTGGCGTAGATGGCCTGGCTGCCAGGGAGTATGCAACGAACCACCGCCGAGTTTCACAGACACTGATGCCTGCCCCACCCGCCACGCACCAACCTGCATTCGGGTGCCTGCGATTTTCCAAGCACCGTGCTCAAGGTTGAAGCTCTGCACCTCCCCACTCGCGACCTCAGTCGAATGAGGAAGGTAGGAGCGGAGAAAAGATGGGATATTTGCGCCCGCATCTTGATCGGCTTCCGATTCCTCACGCTGCGAAGAAAGCAGCGACGGCTGTGCCTGTGTATGGCGCACCGTGATCTCGTCCGCGCCCGCATCAGTGATGCTCCACACTCTGCGTTTAATGGCTCCAAAATCGAGCGTGGCATGCACTCCCGAAGATTCGAGGTTCCATCCACGCACGTTTTCGAGCGTGATCTCACGCGTATTGACAGTCCCATCATCGTTCCAGCGCAACGGATCAAGATGCGCCGAGCCTCCCGTCGCGGTGGAAATTTTCGCCTCAGCCTCCTTTCGGAACTCATCGCTCATCAAATGCGCACGAATCAAATGCGTGACGAGCGTGGGGGCGACGGCAATCAACAGTACGCCGCAGAGAAGAAGACCACCTGCCAACCAAGCGAACCAACGCATGGGCGACGAAGGGCGGCGGGCAGAGCGAGCGCGGCGTTGCATTTTGAGGCAAGTTGCTTTTTTCATCGCCAGACCGGCGTTTCCCGGCCTAGTCTCACCACACCCTTTAGCCTGCATGCTCACTGCGCACAACGTCAGTCTTGAAGTTCCCTCTCCAGGAGATGGCGGAGAAATCAACACGCTCAGCTTGCTGCATGACATTTCCTTTGATCTGCCTTCCGGTCATCTGGCTGCCATCGTAGGGCCTTCCGGCTGCGGAAAATCCACTCTGCTGAAAGTCATCACCGGCATTTTAGAGCAGACTTCCGGCGAGCTATTCTGGGCTGGGCGCGATCTCGGAGACGAAGACCTCCATCCGGGAGACTTGGGATATGTGCCACAGTTCAGCGTGGCCTACGATCTACTCACGGTGGAAGAGAGCATCGCCAGTGCCATGTCTCTGCGCACGCAACTCGCAGGAACGGAGGACTTCATTCCATCGCTCGATCACATTCTTGAGGTAACAGGACTCACGCACCTCTCCGACCGACTGGTGAAGGTGCTCTCTGGCGGGCAAAAGCGTCGCTTGGGGCTGGCCCTGGAACTTGTGACCGATCCATGCCTGCTGCTCTGCGATGAAGTCACCAGCGGTCTCGATCCCAAATCCGAACGCGAGATCACAGACCTGTTGCGTGTACTCTCACGCGGCCATCCGAAACGTGTCGTACTCAATGTCACTCACAGCCTCGCGAGTCTCGATGCCTACGACAGTGTGATGGTGCTCTACCAGGGTGTGCTCGCCTACCATGGACCGCCAGAACCCATGCTGCACTACTTTGGCGTGGAGCACCCCGAAGAAATCTATCTCAAGCTCACGCAACGGGATAAATTCGCTTGGCATGAATCCTGGGAAAAACATCGGGAGAAGTATTACCAGCGCCACGGCTTCAGTGTCAGGCGTACTCACAGCGAGGAGGATCCCCAACCGCCCAAAACCTCCGTGAAGGAAGCGCGTAACGTGGCAGAGCCGACTTCAACATTCATGGTGGATGGTCACGAATTGCCCCCAGTGGAGACACCCTCCGCACTCTCGCAATTGCTGGAGCTGCTACGCAGGCGCTGGACGATTTTCCGGCGTGACAAAGCGCAGGTGTGGCTCCACCTCGCCATGTTATTTGGCTTCCCACTCCTTGTGGTGATCTTCGCACTCGATGGCATCAAACCACTCCGTGCTCTCTCGACCTATCAAAGTGGCGATGTCATGGCTGAATGGACGCAAAAAGCCCAACATCAAGCCGAACAACTCAGTGCCGGTGGCCTCGTCTCTGGCCTCATCATGCTGCAAGTCGTGCTCGTCACCTTGATGGCGAGCAACAACGCAGCGCGTGAGATTGCCTCGGAACGCCTGATCTTGGAGCGCGAAAAATTAGGCGGCTTGCATCCCTTCGCGTATGTGGGCAGCAAGGTGCTCTTCCTCGGCGTTTTTGTGCTCGCACAGGCATTGTGGATGGGATTTTTCGTCGATCTCGTCGTCGGTGGACTACCCGGTGATCTCATCATGAAGCTGCTGTTGTTAGTGCTGGCATCAGGGGCGATGACCAGCGTGTGTCTTGGCATCTCGGCACTGAGCAAGTCACCGGAGAAGTCCACCATTCTGTGCATTTACCTCGTTGGCTTTCAGCTTCCACTTTCTGGCGCTGTGCTCACGCTCCCCGACTGGTTGGAGAAATGGGTGCAGCCATTCATCGCCGCATTTTGGAGTTGGAGCGGCAGTCTTTCGAGCATGCGCAGCACTGCGTTTTATGATGCGGTGAAGACCGTGACCAAGACCGACCTCGTCGGCACGAATGTGGCGGCCTTTGTGCTCTTCGCGCAAGTCATCGTGGGCCTGGGAATGGCCTTCGTGGGTGTACAGCGGAGTCAGTGGGACTCATGAGCCTGCGGCGGTCTTGTACGCAGCACACAACTCCGCCACACTGCGCTCCCAGTTCAGTTCGTTTGTCAGGCGCGCATGCCCCGCCGCACCGAGGGCTGCACGTCGCGGCTCGTCATCGAGCAGCGCGAGAATGGCATCGCCCAGCCGCTCTGCGCTGTTCTCCATAACGTACACCGCACTCTCCCCAGCGGAATAGCGTCCCTCGACCGTACCAAACATGACCATCGGTTTTCCGAAGGCCATGTATTCGAGCACCTTGTTCATGGTGCAGTGATCGTTGTAAGCGTTGATGGGATCGCAGGCGACGCCGAGGTCGATGCTGCGCAGCGCACGACACAGATAATCATCGCTGACACGTCCTGGCATGTTGATGTGATCCTGCAAGCCGAGTTGGTCACGTAGAGCGACGAGCTCGGCATGCTCGGGGCCGGAGCCCATCAGAAGGAACTGCACATCCTGACGCTGGCGCGTTTTGACGATGTGCTCCACGGCACGGACGAGGTAATCGACGCCATCGGCATTGCCCATGACGCCGACGTAGCCGACGAGATATTTTTTTTCAGCGCGGAGAGAATCGTCTGGCTCCACGGCGGTGTTCATGCGATTCGGCGCGGTGCGCACGACGAAGGCGCGCTCATCACGGAGCTTCCCGCGTTCTTTGACGGCGCGCAGCACGCTTTGATTGGTGGCAATGACGACATCCGCCAGCGCAAGTGTGCAGCGCTCTGCAGTGCGCACCGCCCAGTAGAGGAGGCCGCGCTTGCCGAACTTCGCCTCGAACATCTCTGGCCAGAGATCATGCACATCGAAGATGACCTTCACGCCGCAGCATAGTTTGAAGGGCAGCGCGACGAGAAAGAGCAGATCAGGCGGATTGCAGAGGTGGATGACATCGAAGCCACCACGACGCCACGCCTTGAGTGCACAGCAGAGCTCTCCCCAGAGTGCGGAGGTGTATTCGCTGATGAATCCACTGAGTGATTTGGCTTCGCCACTGATCCAGTGACGGTAAATCTGAATGCCTTCGAGTTTTTCCTCCGCCTGCGTGTAGCCGCGCATCTGAGGGCAGATCACCGTCACTTCATGCCCGGCATCTCGCAGCGCGCATGCCTCCTGCCAGACGCGCCTGTCGAAGGGAACAGGCAGATTTTCGACGAGGATGAGGACGCGCATGTGGCCGGGAGGGAGAATGGTCCATCAGGCACCCGCACGCTGATCTTTTGGCAGCCATTTGATCTTCAGCTGCTGCCCGCCTCCTTTTCCAGAGTTGCCGATGATGTCGCCCGTATCTTTGAGCGTGACGAAGATGATGAAGCCAAAGAGCATCAGCGCGCAAGCCGTCTGCACGTATTCAAGGACGCGACCCTGGGCTGGTTTCCTGCGCACCGCCTCTGCCGCTGCCAAGGTGATGTGGCCGCCATCCAGCACGGGGAATGGCAGCATGTTGAGGATGGCCAGGTTGATGTTGAACACGACGCTGAACCACAGCACGAGGCGCCAGCCATCTGGGTGCTGGAAGAGTTTGTAGTAGAGGCGTCCGACGCCAACCGGACCGCTCATGTGCGCTGGGCTGAGATCAGATTTTGGCGAGAGGAGCTTGGTGACAAGATTGCCCATATGACGAACCGCATCGCTGATCTGCTCCCACGGCGTGAGGGTAACAGGCGTGCGCCGCCCTTCGGAGTCCCACGCGAGGCCGATCATGGGATAGGGTTTTTTATCGGCAGTGAATTCCGCCAGATTGCTCTCGTCTGGAATGCGCGGCAGCACCGAAATACTCAGATGCTTGCTCCCGCGTTCGACTTCGAGCGCGATGGCCTTGCCTGGATGGGCTTTGATGTGGTCGCTCAAATCTCCCGGACTGCGAAGCGGCGTGCCATCCGCACGGAGAATGAGGTCATTGGGCATCAGCCCGGCCTCTGCCGCCGGACTATTGGGAGCAACGCTCCCCACCATCGGCGTCATCTGGCCCTCCATTCCTACGCTGCGCAATTCGGGCCGCTGGAAGATCGAGCGCCACCATGAAACGGGTGCCTTCTTTTTGCCAGACTCGGGCCAAGCATTGGGATCCACCTCGAATTTGAGCAGGCCGGGATGCCCAGGCCGCTCGACCTCAAAGGGAATGGTGTCGCCTTCACTGGCGACGACTCCCCAGCGCACGCTGTCCACCAGCCCTTCGAAGCGTTTCACAGGATGACCGTCCACCGTTTTGATCACATCTCCTGGCAGGATGCCCGCCTTCGCAGCGGGGCCATCTTTCACCACATGGCCGACGATGGTGGTGGTGTGCGCTTCGCTTTGCGGCTTGCCCACCATCCAAACGGCCACCGCAAACACACAGGCAAGCAAGAAACTGAAAAGAGGCCCGGCAAAGGCGACGATGGCTTTGTCCAATGGAGTGATGGGCGGCAGCGGCTCATGGCTCGTCTCGCCTTCGAGTCCGCCCATCGGTGCCATCTGCGGCAGGGCGACGAATCCACCTGCTGGAATGCTGCCGAGACCATACTCGACGCCGTTGATGGTTTTCTTCCAGAGGGGTTTGCCAAACCAGATGTAGAACTTGTCGATTTTCAGACCGCGCCACCTCGCAGCGAGAAAATGCCCCCATTCGTGAACGACGATCATGAGATTGAAAACAAGCACCACTTCGAGGACGAGGATGCAGAAGCGGATGACTTCACCCAAAGTTCCGAGAGAAGAGAGCCAAGACATAAGGAAGAAGAATGGAGCGGAATCCACGGCGACGCCGGATTCGGTGCGGAGGTTAAAAGGCGGAAAGCTACCACCCGCCTTCACGAGCGCAAATGGCTGGCGGAAGTTTATCGGCGGCAGCAGGCTCTCTAGCGGGGAACTGAGTAGAAAAAATTGCCAGCCGCCACTTTCATACGTATCCAAATATCCAATGAAATTGCTGCGCGCTGCCCTGTGTCTTCTCCTTCCCGTGATGGTTTCCTGCCGCACCGTCAAAAGCGTCGTTGAGGCAGTGAGTGTCAAGCCCACCTCCTTTCTTTCTCACGGCAATGAACTGAAAGAAAACCGCAAGCGCTCCCCATTCATCGGCAACTGGTGGAACAAAGATCCCAAGGTGGTGAAAGCAGCTGACAAAGTGACCAAAATCTACATCGCCCCAGTGACGGATGAGAACTTGCGGCCGATGCACCAGTGGTCCGCGCGAATGGAGTTCACGCAAAAGCGTCGTGATAGGAAGATGAAAAGCCTGCTCAAATACACGCAGAACAAGTTTGTGAAGGCCTTCAAGTCGAACCCGAAATCGCGCTACACCGTGGTGGACCAGCCTGCCAAGGATGCGATGACCCTGCGCCTCTCCATCTTTGAGTGGGAGCCGAACACCTACTCCGGCCTCCTCCTGCGTGAAGGAATCGATTTGGTTACCTTCCCGATGGTCGGTAGCATCTTCGGCAAACCCGTTCGCGGCGTGATCGCGATGGAGGGAGCCCTCATTGAGCCGCGAAGTGGGAAACCGCTATTCGAGTTCGCCGACAAGGAGGAAGCAAAATCGCTCTTCTTTTTCTTCCCGCAGGAACTCTTTCCCACCGGCCAGGCGAAGTACGCCATCCGCGAATGGGCGCGTCAGTTTGAAAAGCTCATGAGCACCCCGCCAGATGTTCATGTACGGGACAGCCTGCCATTTCAGATCATCGCGTTTTGAGTGATCTGAAGACGAATTTATAAAATCCACAGCCACTCCACGAGAGAGCGCATTTTCTGCTTTCGGCTGAATCATTCACTCTTGCCAAGGTCAGAGCTTTGGTGCGCAATTCAACACGCACTCATCGCTATGAAAACACCTTCATTCCCCACATTTGTGATTCTCCTTGTCGGTGCCGCGCTGACATTGACCTCGTGCGAATATCCGTATTACAACGGCCGCTATTACGGCATGCGATCCAACCAACAAGTAGGCACCCTCTATGGTGCCGCAGGTGGAGCTGTACTCGGCAGCTTGGTAAACCGCAGACATCCCGTGCGCGGTGCCTTGATCGGCGGTGTCCTAGGCGGCATCGCAGGCAACGCGATCGGTGCCAGTCGTGACCACTACTATTACACCAACGGATTTTACGGCAGTCGCTATTACCGCCCCTACTCCTCCACTACGAGCTCGTACTACTGGCATCCCTACTTCTCCAACAGCTACTTTGGCAGCCCTTATTACAGCCGGAGACCGATCTACGCGCTGCGCTATAACAATCGCCCTTGGGGAGGTGGCTACGGATTTGGCATGCCCTACGGCTGGGGGCCAGGTTTCGGCTTGGGCTCCTGCTGGTTCTGACCTTGGTGCTTCGTGAACTTCATGAAAAAGCTGGCGGTAGAGACATCGTCAGCCCGTTCAGGGCGAATGAATCACTTCAGCCCAGTTCGAAGATGCCTTCGATCTCGACGGTGATGTTGCCAGGCAATGATCCCATGCCAACGGCACTGCGGGCACCCACGCCAGCATCCTCCCCCCAGATTTGCGCAAAGAGTTCGCTGCACCCGTTGATGACTTTCGGATGATCGGGAAAATCTGCCGTGCAGTTGACCATGCCGAGCAGTTTCACCACCCGCTTCACACGATTGAGACTGCCAAGTTCACCTTTCAGCGTGGCAAGCAGCGCGAGGCCGGTTTGACGTGCGGCCGCCTTTCCTTCCTCCATGCCGACCTCTGAACCAACGCGGCCCGTGAGATAGCCACCTTCTCCCAAGTAAGGGCCATGACCGGAAACGTAGGCCATGTTTCCTGAAATCACGATGGGGCGGTAAACCCCTCCGCGCGGCGGTGCAGGTGGCAGGGAGAGTCCGAGAGCGGCGATTTGGTCTTCAGCATTCATAGGAGAGAGAGACTCAGGCATCGTCAAAAAGGTGCCGGTTCTTCCAGAAATAACTGAAGCCGGACACCAAGGTCAGCAAGGTGGTGAAATAAACGAGAATAGCCGCCACGCTCTGCTCTACGGCGGGATGAGAGACAAACACCGGACGCATGAAGCTAAACAGCGGCTCGGTGGATGCCTGACGCAGCATGAAGTAGAGTGCCGTGACAATCTGCCAGATCATCTTGTGTTTCCCGAGCTTTTCCGCAGCAAGCACCGCCCCCTGCCCTGCCGCCACGAGGCGGATGCCCGTCACAAAAAACTCCCGCGCCAGAATCGCGATCGTGATCCACGCCGGCATGCGCAGTGCCTCGGGAATCGCTTGATCCGCCGTCAGCAATATGAAAGCGGCAGCAATGAGAATCTTGTCCGCCAGAGGATCGAACAACTTGCCAAAGTTGGTCACAATACCGCGCGCACGCGCGATCTGTCCGTCGAAGTAATCCGTAGCTGAGGCGACCCCGAACACGATCAGCGCGAGGGACATCGTGTTTTTCCAAGGCAGATAAAAGCACAGCACAAACACGGCGGTCAGCACGAGCCGGGAGAGTGTGAGCTGATTGGGCAGATTCATTGCGGGAGACACCAGTCTGTAGCGATGGAATATCCCCGCTGTCAACGCCGGGCATGTGGCGAAAACAAAACCCCGGCCCGCAGAGCGGAGCCGGGGTTTGGCAAAGATGCACGCGTGCGTTGCGCGACTCAGGCGCAGCGCTTCTGGTAATACTGCTGATAAACGTTTTCGTTGAGGCGCAGCTTGGCACGCAGAGAATCCAAGGCGGCAGGCTCTCCCGCGAATTGGATTTTCACGAAATGCCCGGCCTCCACGTGGCGTGGATTGAAGGGGAACTTGCGTTTACCCATGTTGTCGATCTGCTCGAGCTTCAGACCAGACTTCTCCATGTCTTTGCTGATGGTGCTGACGAGGGAGTCGATGGTTTCTTCCTTGCCTTTGGTGTCGAGCACGATGAGTGCCTCATAGTTGCGTGTCATGTCGGTGGTGTGGTTTTAGGGTTCAGGTTGTCGGTTAAAGACATTCATGGCGGCTTCTAGGCCGCGGTCAATCGCTGCGATCACCGCATCAGCGGCACGCGCAATGACGGATTGCAGCGCAGGCTGCTCCTCCGCGCGGAATTTTCCTAGCACATGGCCCACCATGCGCTCTCCCGCAGGACGGCCTTCAGCGGGAGCGATGCCGATCTTCAAACGCGGAAAATCCTGTGTGCCGAAGGCAGAGATGAGCGAGCGGATGCCATTATGTCCAGCGGCGGAGCCATTGGCGCGAAAGCGAAGGCGACCCAAGGGCAAATCGACATCGTCATAAACCACGAGTGTCTGTGCAGGTTTGGCTTTGTAGAAATGACCAACCGCCTGCGCTGAGCGGCCACTGTCGTTCATGAAAGTGAGCGGCTTGAGCAGATGGCCACCGCTGAATTTCGCAACGAGGCCGACCCAACGCTTTTCTTCGCGGAAGGAAGCTCCTAGGCGGCGTGCGATTTCGTCCAGCACCATGAATCCAATGTTGTGGCGGGTGTCGCGGTAGGTTTCGCCGGGATTGCCGAGGCCGACAATGAGGCGCGGCGTACTCAAGCCGCTGCTCGTTGTGTCCGCATCGGAAGCCACATCGCGTAGGGATTATTTCTTGGCGGGTGCAGCAGCGGCAGCACCTGCGGCAGGCGCAGCAGCAGGAGCGGCACCAGCGGCGGGTGCCGCAGCGGCTGCGGGTTCAGGCTCAGCCTCGACCTTCGGCTCTTCGCACATGACGATGACGACATCGCCACCAAGGCGGCAGGTCACTCCTTCGGGGAATTTGATCTCACTGACGTGGACCCCTTGACCGAGTTCGAGGTGGGAAACGTCGATCTGAATGCTCTCCGGCAGATCTTTCGGCAGGCAGCGCACTTCGATCTCGTGATGAATCGCTTCGACAAGGCCACCCTGCTTCTGACCCTTGGCCTCACCGACGATCGCGACAGGGACGTTGGCATGAATTTCTTCATCCGCAGCAACGGCATGGAAATCGACATGAAGGATACCGCCACGCAGATAGTCGTGCTGCACTTCCTGCACGAGCGCGAGCTGATCTGCCGCACCTGCGATCTTCAGGGAAACGAGGATGTTGTCAGAAGCAGAACCCTCAAGGAGCTTGGCGAAGGTTTTGCCATGCACCTGGATGTTCGCAGGCTTCACCTTGCGGCCATAGAGCGCGGCGGGGATGTTGCCTGCCTTGCGCATGCGTTTCACCGCGCCCGTGCCGGACTGGGTGCGTGCTTCTGCTTGGAGATTGAGAATTTTGGCCATGTTCGTGTTCCTCTCGGGAGGTGTGGGTTTTGGAAAAAGGGCGCGGAGAATACACGCCTACCCCCGTGTGTCAAACAGGGATGTCACGGACTCATTGCCGTGAATGCGCGCGATGGCCTGGGCCAGCAGCGGGGCGATGTCCAGTGCCGTGACTTTCTCTCCGACAGCGTGGGGGGTCGAGTTCGTGGAGAGCAGCTCCACGATCGGGGAGGCCGCAATGCGGGCGCGCCCTTTGTCCCCCAGCACCGCATGGGAGACGCCGGCGTAAATTTTCCCGGCTCCATGCTTGAGCAGCAAATCCGCAGCGGCAGTCAGCGTCCCGGCGGTCTCCGTCAAGTCGTCCACCAGCAGCACGTTCTTACCAGCCACATCGCCGATGACGCTGTGTGCCTCGACCTCCTCCGCACTGACGCGGTTTTTGGCCACGATGGCCATGGGTGCCTTGAGTGCTTTCGCAAAAGCATGCGTCATTTTGATGCCGCCGACATCGGGTGAGACGACGACGAGATCGCCCAGCTCCCGCTCGCGGATCGCCTTCATCAGCACGGGAGCCGCGTAAAGATGATCCACTGGGATGTCAAAAAAGCCCTGAATCTGCCCCGCATGCAAATCCACCGTGAGCACGCGATGCACACCCGCCGCCACGAGCAGATTGGCCACCAGCTTGGCAGTGATCGGTACGCGCGGGCGGTCTTTGCGATCTTGGCGCGCATAGCCAAAAAATGGCAGCACCGCCGTGATCCGCTGCGCACTAGCACGGCGCACCGCATCCACCATGATGAGCAGCTCCATCAGATTCTGATTTGTTGGCGGGCTGGTCGGCTGCACGATGAAGACATCGCCACCGCGGATGTTCTCGTGGATTTGCACAAAGGTCTCGCCGTCCGGGAAGGTGGTCAGCTCTGCCGCGCAAAGATCCATCGAGAGATTTTCTGCGATGGCTTTGGCCAAGGTCGGGTGCGCGGAGCCGCTCAGAATCTTCAGACTTTCTTTCATGGGCCGCGGAGTTAGGCCAGACCGCTGAGGAAATCAACCAGCCCTTCAAGGTTCCCTTCAATCCGAGGCACTCCACAGCACATGATTCCTTTCTTCATCTTTCGGAATGGGTGGGCACGGTTGACATGCCGACATCACAAAGCCAGTCTCCCCCATGCAACCCGCCATCCCACTTGCGCATGATGACAGAAGCTCCGGGGATCGGGCTCGCGCAGTGGACTGATGTGATGGACCTCGGTGGCTTCTCATTTCCCAAACTCTGGGCACAAGTGCGCGCAAAGTCGTGGCTGTGGCTCTTCCACAGACAACAAATCGTAGAGGGCGGGCGGCTGCTGAAGCATGGCGATGTCGGAGTCGCAGGTGCCCATGTCTGCGCGGCGGATGAGATGGAACTCATCGCCGGTGTCGGCACCGGATTGTTCAACACAGCATCCGTCACCGTGAATCTGCGGCTGCGTCAGGATGGCTCGATGGCACTGACCTCGCACTGCACCTGCTTGCAGGGCTCCCTCTGCCAGCACGCAGCGGCACTCATGCTGATGCTCGACACCGAGGACGGGCGACAGCGCACCGAAAGAATGGCCCGCGTGCAGGAAAAAGCCTCGCCGGAGCCGGAATCTGCAGAGATCACCGACATCAAAGAGGAACTGCCGCCTGCGGAGCCGAAGCCCGTGCTCGTCGTGCGCCGCATCCCAGTGGAGGTACCGCAGGTCACCGCAAAGCGCAGCATCAGCGGCTGGACGTCACGCAGCATCGCCATCGCACAACCCTACGCGGAGTATGAAGGCTGCCCGCAGCGTCTTGAGATGCTGGTGCGCAGCCCGACACACCAATGGAAAGATGCCAAAGGCCGACAAAACACCATGGCGCGCAATCTGCGCTCTGAACGGTTGCTGCTGACAGACCTCTCCACACTCGGCCTCAAACCCTTTGCAGAAGCATTGCCCGGCACCAAGGCGCAGGAGTCCACCCTCGGCTTCATGGCCGTGGCGGGAGACCAGGCTTTGTTCTGGTCGCAATTTCTCCAGAGCCATGCTGAAAAACTGCGCGAGATGGGGTGGCGCATCGAAGTGCCCGCCGACATCGGCTTCCACATCCACGAAGCGAGTGATGAGGACTGGTTCAGCGTTCTGCAAAACGACCAAAGCGGCAAAGACTGGTTCGCACTCGACCTCGGCGTGGAGATCGAAGGCAGGCGTCTCTCGCTCGTGCCCTTGCTGGTCGATTGCATTGACCAGGGACTCACCGCAGCCGTTCTCGAAAAGAATCTCGATCAACGCTTCCTCCTCTCACTCGGCGGCGACAGTGATGACGTGCTCTCCGTGCCTGCAGAACGTCTGCTCGTGTTGCTGCGTTTTTTTGACGAATTACTCGCCACGCGCCCGGTGCGCAAAGACGGCAAACTCCAGCTCGACAAACTGCGCGCCGCGCAGCTCGCCACACTCGATGGGCTGCCGATTCGCGCTCCAGCAGAGCTTGCGGCACTGTCACAGCAGTTGGAGAACTTCCAGCGCATCACGCTCATCGAACCGCCAAAGGCGCTCAAGGCCACCCTGCGCGATTATCAGCGTGAGGGCGCATCGTGGATGCAATTCCTGCGCGAGTTCGGCCTGCATGGCATCTTGGCCGATGACATGGGCCTGGGCAAAACGCTGCAAACACTCACGCATCTGCTCCTCGAAAAAGAAAGCGGCCGCGCCAAGCATCCGAGTCTCATCGTGGCACCGACGAGCGTTTTGCGGAACTGGATCAACGAGTCGATCAAATTCACGCCAACGCTGAGCCTGCTCCTGCTGCACGGGCAGAGCCGCAAGGGAGACTTCAAGTTTCTCAAGCAATACGATCTCGTCGTCACCAGCTACCCGCTGCTCGTGCGCGACGCGGAAATCCTCTCTGCCCAGGACTGGCACATCGTGGCACTCGACGAGGCGCAGAACATCAAGAACCCGAAAAGCCTCGCCGCGCAGGTCTGCGGCAGCTTGAAAGCAAAACATCGCCTCTGCCTCACCGGCACGCCGATGGAAAACCATCTCGGCGAGCTATGGAGCCTCTTTCACTTCCTCATGCCCGGCCTGCTGGGAGATGCAGACACCTTCCGCCAGCATTACCGCAATCCCATCGAGCGTGAGGCCGATGCAGAGCGACAGAGACAGCTCAGCACACGCATCCAGCCGCTGTTACTTCGCCGCACCAAGGATGCCGTGGCCAAGGAACTGCCGCCGAAAACGGAAATCCTGCACACCATCGAACTCGGCAAAGCGCAGACCGATTTGTATGAGACGATCCGTGCCGCGATGGACAAACGCGTGCGCGAAGCCATCGCGGCGAACGGTCTGGACCGCTCACAGATCGTCGTGCTCGACGCCTTGCTCAAACTCCGCCAAGTCTGCTGCCATCCGAAACTGCTGAAGCAGGAAAGCGCGCAAAGCGTCGAGGAATCCGCCAAGACGTCTTATCTGATGGATGAGATGCTGCCAGAGTTGATCGAGGAAGGCCGTCGCATCCTGATCTTCTCCCAGTTCACTGAGATGCTGGCACTCATCGAAGCGCGTTTGAAAAAAGACGGCACGCATTTTGTGAAGCTCACCGGCAGCACCAAAGATCGTGAGACACCGATCCGCGAATTTCAAAGTGGCAACGTGCCCGTTTTCCTCATCAGCCTCAAAGCGGGCGGTGCGGGTCTCAATCTCACTGCCGCAGACACGGTGATTCATTACGATCCGTGGTGGAATCCCGCCGCCGAGGCGCAGGCCAGCGACCGCGCACATCGCATCGGCCAGACGAAGCCGGTCTTTGTCCACAAACTCATCTGCGAAGGCACCATCGAGGAACGCGTGGTGCAGATGCAGCAGAAAAAAGCCGCGCTCGTCGAGGGCCTGCTCACCGGTCGCGCCGACAAACTGCAACTCACCCAGGCAGACATCCAGGCGCTGTTCGCGGTGGGATGACGGCACTTCCTATTGAGGATCGCAGAATAGAGCGGCAAAATCTTGGGGAACGCGTCAGAAGCTTGGCTGTTGCTGCGGCGAGGCGTAGCGGAATGCGTCAGCATTCCGACGTTGGAATCGCGTGATGTATCCCCATTTCGCGAGCCTCGATAATTTCAGAAATGGAGTCGCTGACGAACTCCGCGAAGCGTTGGCTGTTCAGAACCGCCGTGAAAAAAAATTTTTCGGTTCACTCTCTTTTGCAAACGAGGATGAACTCAAAAAGTGTCCGAGAAATGTCCGAGGAAGTTGTTTCCAAGAAAGCTGTGGGCAAGGCGGATGCCCGTTCTTGACTGCAAGGCGGAAATCGAAGCCGCCTTTACCGAGCTGGCTCCCATGATCGTGATCGAAGGCGGAGGTGAGGGAGACGACAAAACCATCCGGCGCAACCAGGGACAATAACCCTTGTCACTATTAACGCATCACGTTATTATGAGCATGCACCACGATGCATGATCCGTTCCTTTGCCTGCGACGACACTGCCCGCTTGTTCCGGCTGGAGAAAGTCCGCGCCTTTCCGCCGGACATCCAGCGCACGGCCTTGCGGAAGCTCGCGCAGCTTCACGCCGTCACGGAATTATTGTAGCTTCGAGTGCCTCCCGGCAACCGGCTGGAAGTCCTCAAGGGCAACCGCAAAGGACAGCACTCCATCCGCATCAACGACCAATGGCGCGTCTGCTTCCGCTGGGAATCAGGCGCGCCGCATGAGGTCGAAATCGTTGATTACCACTAACCCGCCCACGCCATGAAAACGCACGCCCCCATTCATCCCGGTGAAGTTCTCCGCGAGGAATTTCTCGTGCCGCTTGGCCTGTCTGAATACCGCCTCGCCCAGGACATCGGCGTGCCGCCACGCCGCATCAATGAAATCGTGAAAGGCAAACGTGGCATCACTGCCGACACCGCCTTGCGCCTCTCCCGCTACTTCGCATGGCCTGCGGAAATCTGGCTGAACCTGCAATCTCACTACGACCGCCAAGTCACCGAAGCCGGGATGCGCCCCGTGCTCGCACGCATCAAGCCTTGTGCGATGGCCGCGTGAGTCCTGCCTTCTTCGTCGTCGAGTAGGACATCAGATGCCCGAAGTCGAGCATCATGATGATAAGAGGAAGTTCTCTTGCCTACTTCATTTTCAAGTGCTCCGGCAACTCTTGCGCCTCCGCCCACCTGTCCGCCTTCTCGAACTCCGCCTTCAACGAAGCGAGTTCGGAAGCCTCCGATTCCTCTAGCTCCGTTGAGTGTGTAGGCATGGAGTTCGGCTCCAGTTGCGCGGCTAATGTCGAATCCGAATTCATGGCGGAATCCTTCCTCATCCACCCCCATCTTGTCAAGAGCCGCCCGACGCTGCGCCGCCGTGGATTTAAGCCTGACGCCGTAGCGGCTCCTCGCCAGAGTAACGACGGCAACCGGAGGCTCCGGCAGAGCGTCAATAAAAGCAGTGATTGTGTTGCCAGTGGTGAATGTATCATCAACAAGCACGACCGCTGACCCAGGTGGGGGCATCACTCCCGCAAATCTATGCTCTCTTTTGGCGCGTTCATTTTGGGCCGCGTTGGTATTATGCCCATCGCCTTTGAGCTTGTAGGTGGCCTTCCAGACTTTTCCACCAAGCCTCCTTTGGAGAAGATGAGCAGTCATGTTTGGAATTTGATTTCCCCTGCTTGTCTCACGGCCTCGCACAGGAAGAAAGTCAGGCTGAAACCCTGATGCAAACCTGATGTCTTCGGCGGGAGGAGTTGGCTCGAAAAGTGTCCGAGAAATGTCCGAGTAAAAAAAAACTTTCACGCAGCAAACCGTCTGCAAACCACTGACTTCCAGTGGTACCCCCGCTAGGACTCGAACCTAGGACCAATTGATTAAGAGTCAACTGCTCTACCAACTGAGCTACGGAGGCATTTCCTGTGTGTGAACCAACAGGTGCTGGCGAGGGCGCGAGATATAGTCGCGTCGGCGGCTTGTGCAAGCATCTTTCTCTCTTCAACTTCCCACATCCCATTGGATGTGTCGCCATACCCAGAGCTATGGCTGCGACCACGGTGGAGATTCTGGCAGGAGAAGAGGCTCTCCACGGATGAGGAAGAAGCCGTGGAATGCACGACGCAGCGGCGATGAGAGTGCTCCCGTATCCTGCGGCTGCCAGGTCGGCCCAGCTGCGGAACCATTGAGATAATACGAGGAGTAACTGCCAAGTCCCGGTGTGGTATCGCCATCCCAAAGACGCAGGCGATCGGCACTGTCAGGAGTGACTGCGGCTTGCAGCCCCGTGACAGGCACCGGTGACGTCATCGGCCATCCTGAAGCGACCAACTGCGTTCCCGCAGCAAGAGATGTGGTGAAGCCGCTCGTGCGCACCTCTCCAGTGAACAAGAGCGCGGCACCTGCTCCATTGAGTGAGACCATGGCTGCCTCGTGTGGCTGGAACGGGCGTGCATTCATGCTGAGCATGCCGCCCTGCCATGAAGTGCCCATGTTGACCATGGAGGTGAAGTCATTCGTGACGTTGTCAAAGAACAGCACTTGGTCACCACTGCCAAAAGCTTCTGGCGGCAGCAGTTCTGCGAGCGTGTGGTGTCTGCGAATGGCAATGCGCGCGCCAACAAGATCGCGAGTGGCCTGCGCAGCATCCTGAAGAACGATCGTGTTGCCAGAGCTGACGGTGGCGTCGATTTCAAAACGCTGTCCTGCTCGATCACCATCCATGACTTCGAGGTAGAGGGAACCAGGCGGCAACGTGATGATGTAGGGCAGCACCACTCCGCCGCCGGTGCTGAGTGCGGAGATGCGTCCTTTAAATACAGCCTCGCCGAGCAGCGGCATGCTGAAGGTGCGGGTGCCTGTGGCGAACTCCTGTCGGCTCCATGCCTGGATGCCCGAGGTGACGCTGGCTTCAGGCACGCCATCGCGATCGGCATCGAGCATCACTTTGAGGCGCAGGAAGCCGGTATCGAGTCCTTTGAAGACAAGCAGCCTCTCAAGTCCGGCATACGCACGCGTGAGTGTTCCATTGCCGTTGAATGCGGTATTGAAGGCCATGGAGAGCGGCTGCCAGGCGCTCGCATCCTCCGCTTGCGTGAGATCCGTGAGTGTCTCCAGCGAGATGGAGATGTCATCATGCGTCGCGACAGGGAGTGTGAGCAGGGCTGCGATGCCGCCTGCACCATCCTGAGCGAGTGCAAAGCGCTGCGCCTCCAGCGGGCTGGCAGGATCAGAGCCGAGCGCGTATTCCAGCAAGTTCGCGACGCCATCTTCATCTGGATCGTCCGATGGGCCGCCGAGGGAATTGTTTTGATTCCACATGGCAAAGGTCGTGGCACCCGGGAGGAGCGTCGGCGTGAAACCACCGGTCACGATATGGCGGCGAATGCGTTCAGAGGCCGCGAAGCCTGTGCCCGCAGGTGCAACCACGCCGAGATCGCGCGTGAGATCGACGAGATTATCCGTCGCGTCATCAATGCTGCCCTCATCACCCGACTCCGCAGAGCCGACAGGAGCCTGACCTGCGCGCAGTGCAAAGACGGCCGTACTGGCTCCGTTGGTGGCAGGCGAACTGTTAAAAAGGAGATCCTGTCCGGAATCATCATCGCCAGCGACGACTGCGGACATAGGCAGCAATCCTTCCAGAGGCATGCCCGAGGAGAATTGTGAGGCAGGGATGTGCAGGAAGTAATTTCCAGGGTTGAGTCCTTCGAGGTAGTAGCGCCCTTTGCAACTGCACCCAGAAGAACCCACGCTGACAGGCGGGTCTGTTCCAGGCACAGCGCCTTCCGCATAAAGCTCGACGTAGATGTCACCCAGGCTTTCGCCTTCATTGCGCACGCCATCACCATTGATGTCGAGGAAGATGAAATTCCCCACTGCCATGGAAGCCCAGAAGCCGAAATCGACGGTGAAGTTGGTATTGGGATCGGCATCCCCATCCGCGACCGATTCGCCACCGCCAGAAAGTGTGATGATCGGACTCACAAGCGGGCTTCCAGCACCTCCCGGCTGAGAGCCATTGTTATCGTTGTCGATGTCGTTGTCAGCGGTGACTGGAGTGCCGCTTGTGACGAGCAGCGGCACCGGCGGCGTGACCTTCAAGTAGTAGCGACCCGGAGCGACTCCGGTGAAGCTGTACGCACCCGTGGCAGAAGTGATGATGTCCGCACCGACTTGCGTATCCGCCGCGTCGTCACTGCCACCCACCGCATTGTCAGTGCCAGGAGCAAAAAGCTGCACGCGTGCGCCAGCCATGCCTGGCTCTCCAACATCCCGGGTGCCATTGTTGTTGGAGTCCTCAAACACCAAATCCCCGATGGAGAGTGAATGCACCTGCATGCTCAGCGCGAAGGTTTGCGCACAGGCGTTGGCATCAGTGACGCGCACCGTGATGTCGAAGGTGCCCGTGGCTGAAGGCACTCCCGAAATAATGCCATTGGAAGCGAGGAAGAGCCCGGTGGGCAATGCGCCCGTCTGAATGACATAGGTGTAAGGCGCTGTGCCGCCCGTCGCCGCGAGCGTATGATCGTAGGCTCCTCCGAGATAACCCACAGGCAGCGCAGCAGAGCCAAGGTCAAACACCGGACAGACTGACGCGAGGGTGTAGGCGCGTGTGCCAACACAACCATAAGTGTCCGTGACACGAAGCGTGAAGGCGGATGATCCCGCAACGGTGGGCACACCACTGATCACACCAGTGGAGGAGTCGAGACTCAGTCCGGCAGGGAGACTGCCACTGGCCAAGGCAAAACCATACGGAGCGCTGCCACCGGTGACATTCACTGCTTGCGAATAGGCCTGACCGACGCTGCCCGCTGCGAGATTGGCAGGGCCGAGTGTCAAGGTGGGGCAAATCAGCAGCGTGAACGCACGCTCACCTACACAGCCATACGTGTCGGTCACACGCACGGTGAATGATGCAGGTGCCCCTGCCGCTGTCGGAGTTCCACTGATGACACCCGTCGCCGCATTGAGGCTCAAGCCCGCCGGCAACTGACCACTAACAACACTCCACGATCCATAAGGAGCCGTGCCACCGCTCGCTGAAAGCGTGCTTGAGTAATTCGTGCCGAGCGTCCCCTGCGGCAAGGTCGTGGGCGAGATGTCCACCGCTGGGCATGTGGGCGTCACGCTATAGGTGCGTGAGCCGACACAGCCATACACATCCGTCGCCGTGATGGTGAAAGTGGTTGCGGCAGGGCTTGCGGGAGTGCCGCTGATCACTCCCGTGGCGCTGTCGAGGCTAAGTCCGCTCGGCAATGCGCCACTGCTGACACTGAAGGTGAATGGCGGATTCATGCCATTCGCCGAGACGGTCTGTGAATAGGCCGTACCCACGGTGATTTCTGCAAGAGACGCAGGCTCCACCGCAAAAGGCAGACAGCCGACCACCGCGAGGTAGTCCTCCACTTCGCCCAAACCACCAGCACCGACGGAGCCTGGATTTTGCACACTGGTGAAGCGGAAGCGCGCGCCCCGCGATCCAGGGATGGCGTCCACCGGCACGGTGAATGGCAGATTCAAGGTGACACCGTTGGTTCCCGCAGACACCGCCATCGCTGTTGCGATTTGCTCTCCGGCATCGGCAAAGGAGCCGTTGTTGTTGAAGTCGATCCACGCATTGAGATAACCCACCGCGCCACTGTTATTGGTGACAACCACCGAGGCACTGCCCGCCGTGCCCGGCGTGAGCGCAGGCAGCGTGACACCGTCTTCATCATCGCTACCCGAGTTGTCGTCTCCATCCGCCGACGCGTTGCGCGTGGAAACATATTCCGTGTCTGCCAGTGCTCCCATTCGGAGGTCGGAGCTGGCGAGGTTGGACGCATCCGCAGCACCTGCCCAGTCACCAAAGTCCGTAGCCGGAACGGCGATGGAGATCACATAATCCTCCACCTCGCCGCTGCCTGCGGTGCCCGTGTGCCCAGGTGACGGCACGTCGGTCAGACGGAAACGCACCCCCACGTTGGAGCCGGTCACGGCATTTGCCGACACGGTGATGTCAATGTTTTGCGTGAGGTCCGCTGTCCCCGGAGCAACGCTCCAGTCGGCAATGACCTGCTCACCGGTATCAGCAAAGGAGCCGTTGTTATTGTAGTCGATCCACGCATTCAGATAAGCTGCGGCGCTGCCAGCATTCGTCACCACCACGGGCAGCGTGGCCGGTGCGCCTGCGATGAGTGTAGGCAATGCGACTCCATCTTCGTCATCGCCACCCGTCGTATCATCCCCGGTCGCAGAGGTGTTGAGCACCGCGCTGTACTCCGTATCCACCGACGCGCCGAGTCGGAGCGTGGACACCGCGTTCGATGCCGCGCTAGGTGCACCGCTCCAGTCGCCGTAGTCCAGCGGCGGGCTGTCGATGACGAGCATGTGATCTTCCACCTCGCCGTTGCCATCCAAACCACCCGGGCCGGGATCGGAGATGGAAGTGAGGCGCAGACGCATGCCGAGCGGCACACCGACAGCGGCAGACGCAGGCACCGTGAATGAGCGATTCCGCACAGCGTTGCTCGTGCCATTCGCGATCACCACATTTGCCGCGACTTGTTCTCCAGCATCCGCGAGTGAGCCGTTGTTGTTGAAGTCGATCCAGACATTGAGATAAGCGGTCGCCCCGCTGTTATTCGTCACCACCACCGGGAGAGTGGCTGGCGCGCCAGCGGTCATCGTTGGAATGGTCACACCATCTTCGTCATCGACGCCCAAGGTATCATCTCCGCTGGCCGTGCTGTTGGCAGCACCGCCATACTCTGCATCCGCAGCCGCGCCGAGGCGCAACGAACTGACCACCGTACTCGATGCGCTGACAAAGCGATCGAAGTCGCCGTAATCCGTCGTCGGCAAGGCGATCGTCGCCACGTAATCTTCCACCTCGCCATTGCCTCCTGCACTTCCCGTGGCACCTGGCGTGCTCTCAGACGTGAGCCTGAACCGCATTCCCAAGTTCACTCCAGTGACGGCGGAGTAGGGCACTGCGAGCGTTTGATTGACCGTGAGATTGCTGGAGCCGTCTGGCACCACCACGTCGGAGGCGAATTGCTCTCCAGCATCGGCAAAGGAGCCGTTGTTATTGAAGTCGATCCACGCATTGAGATAAGCCGCTGCACCGCTGGTATTCGTCACCACCACAGGGACGGTGAAAGTACCACCCGCTATGAGTGAAGGTAGCGTCACACCGTCTTCATCATCAGTGCCGGTGACATCATCTCCCGTAGCATCTGCGTTTGCAGTGGCGCTGTACTCGCTGTCCACCGTCGCACCGAGGCGGAGGACATCACTCGCTGCATTGGAGGCTGTGGCGGTGCCGCTCCAATCGCCGAAATCAACCGTCGGTGCCAAAATGGTGGTGACGTAGTCCTCGACCTCGCCACTGCCTGAGTCACCTGCGCCTGTGGTCGCAGAAGAATCCGTGAGACGGAAGCGCACGGCGCGATTTGCCCCCGTGACTGCGGACGCTGGCACCGTGAACGTGATCTGCTGAGTGCTGCTGAAGTTTTGTGATGGGCTCCATGGCACGAGATAACTGCCGTCTATCACAACCGGGCCAGAATTGCTGCCTGGCAACTGCCATGCTGCGGCGATGCTGTCTCCTCCGCCGCCCTCTTTCATCAATCCTTCGATGTAGTAGGCTCTCCCAGCCTGAAGCGTGATGACCGCCGACTGCTGCGCCGAGTACTTGTTCCACTGGAGCGAACTCGTCCAACCGGGTACATGCGCGATCATCGTGGCATTGGCAGGATCTCCGTCTGTGCTGAGGAAAAGCTGTGTTTCATCATCACCAGAGACCCAGAAGGTGTAGTCGCCACTGACGAGCGGCACCAACCAGCCACGCATGCGCTGGCCCATGTTGTCTGCCCAATCCACCGGAGCAGTGAAGTTATTGCGGTAATCGTAGCTGACGGGATCGTCGGGGTAGCTCGCATGGTTCGTCAGATCAGACACGCGCGTGCCACTGATGCCCGTCCAATACTCACGCAGGATCAGCCCCGTGACAGCGCTCGTGATGCGCCGCGCTGGCTCAAGCCGCTCACCACCTGCGCTGATGGGCGTGTCGTCGAGCACACCGTCATTATTAAAGTCGATCCAAGCGTGCAGCCACGCATCCGCAGAAGTCATGTTTTGCACTTTGACGGGGATGGTCACGCTCGCCCCCGGCTGCATGCCGACTGGCACCACAGCACCGTCTTCATCATCGACTCCGGTCGTGTCGTCGCCCGTTGCAGTGGCATTCGGCACGATGGCATACTCGGCATCCACCTTGGCACCGAGCACCAAGTCACTGCGCGCCGTGCTGCTCGCGGCGGACAGTGCCGAGTGATCCCCATGATCTTTCGTTGGCGCAGTGATGGTGATGGCATAGTCCTCCACCTCACCCACGGCGGGATTGGCGCCCACCGCTCCAGGAGATGTGGGCGCAGAAAGGCGGAAGCGCGCACCGAGAGTCGTACCCGTCACCGCGTTGGCTGGCACCACAAGGTTGATGTTAAAGACAGCGTGGTCACTTCCGGATGGGATGACCGTGTCCGTGCTGATCTGCTCCCCTGCATCAGAGAGAGAGCCGTTGTTGTTAAAGTCGATCCACGCGTTGAGGTAGCCGAGCGCACCTGTACTGTTGGACACAGCCACAGGAATACTCACCGTCTGTCCGGCGGTCATGGCGGGCAACGTCACCCCATCCTCATCGTCAGCCCCAGAGAGATCATCTCCCGTCGCTGTGGCATTGGCAGATGGCGCGTACTCCGCATCCACGAGATCTCCCATGCGCAAACCTGGGCTCACACCTTGCGAAGCAGCAGCGAAGCCACTGAAGTCGCCAAAGTCCGTCGTCGGAGCTGCGATCGTAACGAGGTAATCCTCAACCTCACCAAAGCCGCCCGCACCGGAGGCTCCTGCGGAAGAACTCGAACTCAAACGCACACGCGCGCCGAGATTCACCCCGGTCAGCGTGGTGGGAGACACCGTGAAATCGAGATTGAGCACCCCCTTGTTGGTGCCTGTGCCAACGACGACGTTCTCCGCAATCTGCTCTCCCGGATCGGTGAGATCGCCGTTGCCATTGTAGTCAATCCAAGCGCTGAGATAGGCATCTGCACCGCGATTGTTCGTCACCGTGACGGGCAAGGCCACGGGTGCTCCGGCGATCATGGCAGGGAAAGTCACACCGTCTTCGTCATCACTGCCCGTGGTGTCATCACCCGTGGCTGTGTTGTTCATTGTAGGCGCATACTCAGTATCCACGAGAGAGCCAAGCAGCAGGCTATTGTTGCGTGTGCTCGTGGCATTGGCAAAGAGCGTATAGTCTCCAAAGTCCGTCGTGGGCGCGGCAATGGTCAAAACGTAGTCTTCCACTTCACCAATGCCGCCAGCACCCGTGGAGCCAGGTGACAGGTCACTCGTGATGCGCACACGCGCACCGAGGTTGGTGTCGGTGACCGCAGCCGCAGGCACGAGGATGTTGATGTTCACCGTGCCGCCTGAGACACCAGCAGCCACCACGGTGTTGCTGGCAATCGTTTCACCGGGGTCGGTGAAGACGCCATTGTGATTGTAGTCGATCCAGGCATTGAGATAGCCGGGCGCACCTGTGGAGTTCGTCACCACCACAGGAATCGTAGCCGGACCACCCGCGATCAATGCGGGGAAGATCACACCATCCTCGTCATCACTTCCGGTGGCATCATCTCCGGTGGCGAGTGCGTCAGTGGTGGCAGCGTACTCAGTGTCCACAAGCTGACCGAGACGCAGATTGGTGCTGGCTGTGTTGGAAACACCGGGCACGCCGCTGAAGTCACCAAAGTCCGTGAGCGGCGCAAGGATAACGACGGTGTGATCTTCCACTTCACCGAGACCCACATCGCCCGTCGGCCCTGGAGTAGTGACATTGGTGAGACGGAAGCGTGCGCCGATGAGTGCAGCGGCGGTGACCGCATTTGCAGGAACGGTGAAGTTCAGATTGACGGTGCCACCATGGGTACCCGTAGCGATTCCCACATTGGTGGCAATCTGCTCTCCTGCATCAGCAAGGGAGCCGTTGTTGTTGAAGTCGATCCACGCATTGAGATAGGCAGGAGAACCTGTCGTATTCGTCACGGTGACAGGCAGGGACATCGGCTGTCCCGCTGTCATCGACGGGAAGACCACGCCATCTTCGTCGTCACTGCCCGTGCCATCATCTCCGGTCGCAGACGCATTCTTGGTGGCCGCACCTTCGAGATCGACCTGCGTACCCAGCGTGAGTTCAGACGTGCCGGTACTGGAAGCGTCGTCAAAGAGACTGAAGTCGCCGAAGTCCGTCGTCGGCGGGATGATGGATGTCGCATAGTCTTCCACCTCGCCATTGCCCTTGGCACCCGTGGAACCTGGAGACGGTGTCGATGTGAGGCGCACGCGCAGTGCAGTGCCTCCGAGAACAGCACTGGCTGGAACTGTGAAGTTAATCACACGGTTGCTGTTAGCAGTGCCGGTGGCGATGATGATGTTCGAGGCAATCTGCTCGCCTGCATCCGTGAGGGAGCCATTTTGATTGAAGTCGATCCACGCATTCAGATAAGCAGAGGCACCACTGGTATTGGTCACATTCACTGTGATGGAAGAGACCGCTCCCTGAGTGATGCTGCCCGACACGGAGACGCCGTCTTCGTCATCCACACCATTGCTATCGTCACCGCTTGCCGTGGTGTTGGCTGCGGGAGCCGTCTCCACGTCGATGAGGGAACCTAAACGCAAGTTGGCGATCTTACGACTGCTCGCAGCGTTGAAACCGCTGAAATCTCCGAAGTCGGAATCCGGCTCAGGCGCGAGCGTGTAAGCCAGAGAAGTGGAGCAGCCATTCGCATCTGTGGCAGTCAGCGTGAATGTGGATGCGCTGGTGCTCGTAGGCGTGCCTGAGAGCACTCCCGCACCGCTGAGTGAGACGCCGACTGGCAATGCCCCCGCGCTGATCGTGTAGGTATAGGGCGCGGCACCACCCGATGTGGTGAGCGTCTGTGAATATGCCGTATTGATCGTGGCCGCAGGCAGCACGCTCGGAGACAGAGTCAAAATGGGACAGACTTGGAAAACGACGGCCTGCGTGCCCGTGCAACCGCTGGCATCCGTCACGCGGAAGGTGACACTGGCACCGGCAGCGTTGGCAGTTGTCGGCGTGCCGCTGATCACTCCCGTCGTCGCATTGAGAGACAGACCCGCAGGCAGCGTGCCTGCGATGACTGTCCATGCTCCGTAAGGTGCCGTCCCGCCCGTGGCTGTGAGAGCCTGAGAGTAGGCCGTGCCTACAACCGCACGCGCAGCACTCGCAGGGGTGATGGTGATCGCCGGGCAGGATGGTGCCAGCGTGTAAGTGCGTGTACCAACGCAGCCATTCGCGTCCGTCGCCATGAGCGTGAAAGTGCGGCTCGTCGTACTGGAAGGCGTGCCACTCAACACACCTGCTGGGTTCAAAGTAAGCCCCGCTGGCAGTGTACCCGAAGTGAGTGTGTAGGCATAAGGTGCCGTACCACCAGAGGCAGAGAGTGTTTGTGAGTACGCGCTGTTCACCACCGCTGCGGCGAGCGTGGTTGGCCCCATGGAGACCACAGGGCAAATTTTCAGCGTCACTGCGCGGCTGCCCTGGCAGCCGTTCGCATCCGTGACACGCACGGTGAAAGCCGTGCCTGCGCCATTGCTCGCCGTCGGAGTGCCGCTGATGACGCCCGTCCCTGCGTTCAGGCTCAGCCCTGTAGGCAGCGAACCACTGACGATAGTCCACGCAGTGTACGGAGCCACTCCTGCCGCCGCCGTGAGAGCCTGCGAGTAGGCACTCCCCGCCGTACCCGCAGGGAGTGTCGCCGGAGTGATGGTCAACACAGGGCAGGACATGACCAGTGTGTAAGTCTTTGATCCAGCGCAGCCATTGGCATCCGTCGCTCTCACGGTGAAATTAGAGCTCCCCGCCACATTCGGCACGCCTGAGAGTACTCCAGTGTTCGCATCCAAAGTCAGGCCGGGTGGCAGCGCACCGGAAGTCAGATCAAAAGTATACGGTGCTGTCCCGCCGCTGGCACTGATATTCGCCGAGTACATCGTGCCGAGAGTACCTCCAGACAATGAGGTGGGATCCAGCGTCACCGTAGGACACACGGCAGTGATCAAAGTGTCCTCCACTTCACCATCGGGCGCGGGACCGAATCCGCCGAGCGAGGTTGCCGTGCTCAAACGCACGCGCAGGCCGATCTCCTGTCCCAACACGGCATTGCCAGGCACCGATCCTGTCACATTCACGCTCTGCTGCGATGCACTGGAACTCACCGTGACCGCACTCGGTGCCTCACCGGGATCGAGGAAATCGCCGTCACCATTCCAGTCCATGAAGGCAAACACGCGTGCACTGCCGCCCGTTTTATTGAACACGGAAACAGGAAGGATGTAAGCCTGCCCGCGAGCGAAAACAGGCAACGTGGTGATGGCGTCCTCGTCGTCGTTGTTGAGATCATCTCCGTTCGCCATGGCCGCAGGCTGGCCTTCCGCCTCAATGTCGAGAGTGGCTCCGAGGCGAAGATTGGTATTGCGATAATGGAAGGGGCCGCTGTCGTTGCTCAGCGTCTGGTAGTTCCCCTGCCCGGTGCCGATGCCGGAGTCGGGAAGATCTCCCCAGTCGCGATTGCTGGTGATCACCACCGTAAATCCTTTTGAAGCAGAGGCTGTTCCCGCAACGGTGGGGATGAACTGCACATCGTCGATGGCCGCACCATCGAGTCCGTAGGAAAAGACCATGCTGCTCGCCTGCGGTACGAAGGGAATCTCCAGCGTACGCCAGGCGTCATAGTTGGCCGCCGAGGGAGCGGGCGAGTTTTTGAATGCGGGGCCAAACAGACTCGCGGCGGCTCCGTTGTAACCCGCGACCCAAAGCGCATTGCCATAGAACGGCGGCTGCGGCTCGGTCGTGGATGGCTGCGGCAAGGACGCGCCCCGCATCGCATAACGCACACGCAGCTTGTAGGGCCGACCTACGGTGAAACCGCTCGCCGTTTGCGAGACCCAACTGCCAACAAACGGCGATGCGAGATATTGCGCTCCGGCAGGTGTGGCACCGTAGGCCGTGACAGTGCTGTCATTCACTCCATAGATCTGCACGGCGGTGGTTGTGCCTGCCAGCGCGCTATTCCCAAGAGACCATCCGGTGATGGATGAACGTGGCGCAAAGGGAACCGCCGCCCATGCATCCGTTTCCACAGAGCCGTTATTCACGGTGACAGTGGCTGGCATGACGGATGCATCATCCACGGAGATCGTGAAATTGAAGGTGCCAGGCGATGTCGGCGTACCGGAGATCACGCCAGTGGCTGCATCGAGCACCAATCCATCGGGCAGCGCGCCACTGGACACGCGCCAATTCTGATACGGTGCTGTGGCACCCGTGGCTGCCAGCGTGGTCGTGGTGTAGGTCGCCCCCTCCGCGCTGTTGGGCAGCGTCGTGGTGGTGATGCTCATGGGACTGGTCACACTGACCTGCAAGGTGGTGACTCCCTGGCAACCCAATGCATCCGTGACGCGCACCGTGACGGCACTGGTGCCGACAACCGTGGTGGTCCCTGTGATGAGACCACTGCTGTTCATGGATAAGCCGGAGGGCAGTGAACCCTGAGTGATGGCATACACATAAGGAGCGGCACCTCCCGCAGCCGTTAATGCGTGACTGTAGGCGACACCCGTTTTCACGGAAGGCACCACCAGCGCCGTGATTCCCACCGACGGACAGGGACGCAGCCCGAAGTCGATGGTGTACTCATCGCTTCCCTGATTAGAGGTGCCAGGCTCGGTCGCAGTTGCCAGCGTGAAAGGCATGCTGAACACCGCCGCGCCGACACCTGCGATGGCTGCCTGTCCTGCAGCGGCAAACGATCCGTTCGTCTGGAAGCCGTTGCTATCATTGTCGGTGCCATCATCCACCAACACGGGAGAGGAACTGGCGAGTGGGAAGTCGAGATTGAGACTGTAAGTGGTCGTGCCCGCGCCAAATTTACTCGTGAACACGGTCTTGTTCGGCGGCGTGACCTTCAAGTAGTAAACGCCCGTCGGAAGTTCCGTAAACTGGTAAGCACCATTCCAGTCGGTACGCGCAGTGAGCGTGCTGAAACCTGCCGGAATGCCGCCGAAGCTCCCAAGGGTCAGCATGCCATCTGCGCCTAGTGCTGAGGCTCTACCCGCAGTCACCGGTTGATCATCTGCGGAGTTCGATTTGCCGTCTGCACCCGCGCTCCAGATTTCCACCGGCACATTAGGAATGCCGCGCTCACTGACATCCTTCAGTCCATTGTTATTTTCATCGAGGAAGACCAGATTGCCCACGCTCATGCCGCCGGAGCCGACACTGATGGTGTAGCTCTGTGTTGCTGAGCAGCCATTCGCATCCGTGGCCTTCACGGTGAAAACATAAGCACCGCTGGAGCTGTTCACAGTCCCGCTGAAAACCCCAGCGGCATTCATGGCGAGGCCGCTCGGCAGAGCACCACTGAGAATCGTGCAGGCATAAGGAGCTGTGCCGCCACTGATGGTCAGCGTTTGACTGTAACTGGCATACTGCGTGGTGGCAGGCAGCGAAGTCTGCGCGATGGTCACCACCGGGCATGCGCCCGTGACCATGTAATCTTCCACTTCACCATCGCTGGCGGCGTTGGTTGCTCCGAGAGTCGCAGCGGTGGACAAACGGAAACGCGCACCGAAAGAAGACAGCGCAGCACTTCCAGGAGTCGTGCCTGTGATGTGGACAGTCTGCAGCACCGCAGACGAGCCAGCCGCTACGGCACTCAGCTTCTCTCCTGAATCAGCAAAATCGCCGTCGTTGTTCCAGTCGATGAAGGCAAAGACGCGCGCTGTGCTGCCGGTATTGTTGAAGACAGCAACGGGAATGTCATAAGGACGCCCACGATAGAATGTCGGCATGGCACCGATGCCATCTTCGTCCGCACCATCTCCCGTGGCTGCCGAGTTGGGCTGCCCATCGCTCTCCGTATCCACTGTCGCTCCGAGGCGGAGCGTGCTCGGTGTGGTGGTGTGAGAAGGGCCACTGTCACTGAGAAGTGTTTGGTAATTGCCACTCCCCGTGCCTGTTGATGTGTCTGGCAAGTCGCCAAAATCGAGTGTGGAGGCATTCACAATGACGGCATAGTCCTCCACCTCACCGCGCAGGGAACTCAGTCCAGAGAAGGATGGCGCGGTCGAGCCCTCGGTGGCGATGATGCGGAGATATTTCGTCCCGCCGGAAGTGCCGATGGGTGGATTGAGCGTGGCGGTGATGGTGTTCGTGCCGGTGACCACACTGCTGGTGCTGAGCGTGATGACCTCGCCCGCATCGGCCACATCGTTGTCGCCATTCCAGTCGGCCCAAACGGCGATCTTCCCCGAAGTCACCGGATTTGAAAGCGTGACGGGGATGCTCAGCGTGCTGCTAGTGCCGACAAACAGCGTCGGCATTGTGAGGTCCTCATCATCGGTGCCACTGGTGTCGTCCGCCGTGGCATTGCCAGTGGTTGGATTGGCGGCGTCGGTATCCGTCGCGGCAGAGCCGATTTTGATGGCCGTGCTGGCCAGACGCGAAGCGGCAGGGAAACCGGGATAGTCACCAAAGTCCGAAGTCGAGGCATTTACCGTGACGAGATAATCTTCCACTTCACCTGTCCCCACCACGCCAGTGGATGCGGGAATGGAGGCACTGGCGAGACGAATGCGTAAACCGAGCTGCGGCCCGACAGGCGCGGTGCCTGGCACGGTGAAATTGAAGTTGAAGGAGCCATTGCTGGTGTTGTTGGGAACGCTGATCTGCGAGCCGAGTTCTTCACCTGCGGTGAGGTTGCCGTCGTTGTTCCAGTCAATCCATGCTTTGAGGAAGGCCGCTGCGCCGAACGTGTTGGTCGCCGTGACAGTGAGCGTTGCGGGCAAGTTTTGAGTAAGCACAGGCAACGAGGCCACGCCGTCATCGTCATCGACGCCATTCGCATCATCGCCCGTCGCTGTCGTGTTGGGTTGGCCGTTGCCTTCAGCATCGACTTGAGCACCGAGACGGAGCTTGCTGTTGGCTGTGTGGGCGGGACCGTTGTCGTTCGAGCGCGTCTGGTAATTGCTCGCACTGGTGCCGATGATCGTGTCGGGCAGATCGCCGTAGTCCAAAGTGGGTGACGTGACTGTGATGGCGTAATCCTCCACTTCCCCGCGCAGTGTGGATTCACCACTGAAGGTCGGAGCTGTCGTGCCCTCAACCACGCGAATGCGCAGGTATTTCGTGCCAACGCTGGTGCCCGCTGGCGGACTGAGCGTGGCGGTGATCGTGTTGACACCGTCGATGAGTCCGGAGCTGCTAAGAGTGATCGTTTCATTGGCATCGAGCACATCGCCGTCGCCATTCCAGTCCGCCCAGACACCGATGCGCCCAAGTGTCAGCCCACCACTGAGCGTCACAGGCACATTCAGGGTCGCCTCTCCGCCAGAAACGACCTGCGGCATGACGAGATCCTCGTCGTCTGTGTCTGTGGTGTCGTCGCCCGCAGCATTGGCCGCCCCAGGGGTGGAGCCTTCTGCATCGGTGGCGTTGGTGCCGATGCGAATACCGATGCTCGCCGCCTGTGAGGCCGCCGCAAAATCGGCCATGTCTCCATAGTCCGCCGTGGGCATCAGCAGGCCGAAGTCGATACTCAAGTCTGTGTTGGAATCTGTGTCACCATCATTGACGGGCTCCGTACCACCAGCGAGCCCGATGAGCGGACTGCGCACCGGCTGACCTTTGGCTGTCTGGATGCCGTTGTCATCATTGTTCACCCCATTGTCCGTGATCGCCGTGGGCACACTGCTGAGCGGGTAATCCGTCGGCGGAGATGGCATGTAAATGAAGTACTGTCCGGGTGACAGGTTATTAAAACTGAATAAGCCACCGCCACTGGTGGTGACGCTAGCCGCTGGGGCAGCGGATAACGGATCCTGCCCACCGAGGAAGAGCTGCAATGTCACTCCGTCGATCCCGGATTCGCCAGCATCTTTGATGCCGTTGTTGTTCACATCATTCCAGACTTGATTGCCCAACTTCATCGAGGGCGGAGCACCGGGACAGGCTGCACCGTCAGAATTGGACACCGCCGGCCCAGAGCCGACTGCGGTGATGCTGCCGTTGAGCACGCCATTTGTACGATTAAAGACATAGAGCGTGTCCTGCGCTCCCGTGGCACCCGCACTGCCGAAGCCGTAGGTCAGACCGTTGGCGTCGATGATCATGGAGCCCCACGACCCTGGTGTGGAGGCAGACACACGAGTGGACACGCCCGTGGTGGGATTGATCTCAAAGAGACCGAGCCAGTTCGTGTCCACCGTTGAGTAACCGTACACTTTTCCCGTGAGCGGATCCCACACGATGTCACCGAAGTTGCCTCGGTAGGTAGTACCGGTACCAGTGTTGGTCACGGTCACGCCTGAACCCACGAGTGTGGCCGAAGCGAGGTCGATCGTGTAAAGTTTAGTCGTTGGATTGGATCCCCACGTGTAGAGATTGAGGATCATCCGGCCATTGGTCAGTGCCGTAGCCCCAGACCACTGCCCCCCTCCGCCAGGCGCGGGCAATCCGGCGATGGCTCCCATATCCACAAGCACGCCCTGAGCGTTGATGCGATAGAGGTGGTTACCGTTTTGATCAACGCAGTAGAGGTAGCCGCCGTAGGCAGCAAGTCCGTTGAGTTTGTGGTCAGTAAAAACAAATGCCGGAACAAGCGACGGTCCATCTCCCACATAGTAGAGCGTAGAGTCCCAGACACCTGAGCCAGAACTCGTTTCTGCGTTCTGAATAACCCAGAAGCGATTATCGCACACGAAGGGCGAACCGATGTTGGCGGCAAAACCAAAATCGACCGTGTTGTCGATGTTCCCGCTGCCCGTTGAACCAGGCTCCTGCCCTCCGACAAGGTGAATGACAGGACTGTAGGCTGAAGTGCTGGAGCCTCCAGGCTGCGAGGCATTATTGTCCCCATCCTGCCCGTTGTCCGTGGTGTCCACGACGAGGCTCGTGCGCGAGAGGGGCGGAGTCGGTACTTTCACAAAGTAATAGCCCGTATCCAAGCCGGAGAAATTGTACAGCCCTCCGCCATGCGTGTTCATGGAGGTCAGCTTGGTGTCCGCATTGGCTCCCGTTCCGCCGATGGCGTGATCTGCTCCTGCGTCCCAGAGTTCGACGAGGACATTGTTGATGCCACTTTCCTCGGGATCGAACAGGCCGTTTTCGTTGGCGTCATTCCAGACCATGTTGCCGATGCCGAGGTTGGTCGCCAAGTTGACGGTGTAATCCTCCACTTCGCCATTGCCATCTGCACCAGTCGGGCCTGGACTGCTCACCGACGTAAGACGCACACGAACCCCTGCTAGTCCAGTAGTCGCCCCCGCTGGCACGGTGAAAGTGAGCGTCCGATTCGCATTCGAGGTGCCCGTGGAGATGATCGTGTTGGAGGCGATCTGCTCGCCCGAATCTGTGAGCGAGCCGTTGCGGTTGTAGTCGATCCACGCATTGAGATAGGCCGAGGAGCCACTGGTGTTGGTCACATTCACTGTGATCGATCCCGAACTGCCCAGCATCAACGACGCAGGCACCGTGACACCATCCTCGTCATCGCTGCCGTTGCTATCATCACCCGTAGCTGTGCTATCCTCTGCGGCGGTCGTTTCAGAGTCGGTCGTTGCGCCAATGCGCAGCGTTGAATTCAGCGTACTGCTGGCATCTGCAAAGAGTGAGTAGTCGCCATGATCCGTGAGCGGCACAATGGTGGTGATATAATCTTCGACCTCCCCAGTGCCGTCGGCTCCCGTCGGGCCAGGATTGCTAACAGATGTCAATCGAATGCGCACGCCGGCGGTTCCAGCAACGGCGGTGGAGGGTACCGTGAATGTAAGCGACTTGTTCGCGTTCGAGGTACCTGTGGCGATGGTAATATTGTTCGCGATCTGCTCACCAGAGTCCGTAAGGGAGCCGTTGCGATTAAAATCAATCCACGCATTGAGAAAGGCGGTAGAACCGCGCGTGTTGGTGACCTTGATCGTCAGCGTCGTAGAAGTGCCAGCATACATGCTGTCGGGAATGGTGACACTATCCTCATCGTCAGAGCCATCATCATCATCCCCCGTCGCTGTGGCATTTTCAGAAGAGAACCACTCTCCATCAAGGAGTGCTCCCAGCTTCAATCTGGAGTTCACCGTGCTGGTCGCACTGCCAAAAGGCGAATAGTCCCCAGAATCAGGCACCCCCAACGCCGCTCCTGCCAGCAGGCAGAAGAAAACGACAAGGCGCGCCGTCAGCAAACGGCACGCCGGTACGTTCAATCGTGGCGGTCTTTCCCTCATGGGGGGATTTTTTTCAAAGCGGAGCTGCCCGCGGCACGCGCCTAGCACGGCGGAAGAGTTGGGTGAGTGCTGCGGAGATCAAAAGCAGTGCCGATCCAGGTTCAGGCACAACCGCCGTCTGGAGACTAAAGACCCCGGGCGTGGCAGAATAGGTGCCTGGGCCACGCACATCATTGGCCCCACCGATGATGGCCGTGCTCGCGTCACTCAGGTTCCAGTTGAACGATCCCGTAGTGTCGGCGGGATCAGGGAAAATCCATTCATTGCCTGTGTTTCCCACAGTGGTGCCATCGGTGACCAGTGCCCATTCACTGCTGGGCACGATGCTCTTGGAATTGTAAGCCCAAAGGTAAGCCACCTCTCCCTGAGTGAACACATCGGCAGGGTTGGCATCGGGCGAATCCGATCCCGCAGAGGTGTTGTGATCCACCGTGCCCACAAAGAATTGATCCACTGAATTCCAACCGTTGGCGTCAGGGTCATAAGCACGGTCAAACACCTTCCAATTGGCCGCCCACTGATCGACGTTCTGGTAAGTAGGCACAAACGAGCCGAAGGAGCCGATCTCGAAGCTGTAGGTCGAGTCCAGTGGCTGCCCTTTGCTATCAAAGAGATTGTCATTGAAGTTGCTGCCCCAGAAAATGGTGCTCGCGCGCGCGCTGGGCAGACACGCCAGCAGCAACAGCAGCGGCAAGCAGAGTCGGGGCAAAACGAAGGGGCGGGTTTTCATAGGCTAAGCGGGGCGGGCATGGCGTGAGAATTGGCCGATTTCACAGAATAATCTTTGTTTACTATAATTATAATAATAAACAAAGCCCTAAACAAGCCTCTTTTATGGTTTTGTTATGAAACCTTAACCTTCGCGCTGCCCTTCACTTTTTCCCCAGCCCCTAGCGGTTCACCTCACTGCTGACCGGCTCCCTCCCAGCCGAGCATCACCTGTTTCCTCTCCCTACCCCAGCGAAATTGTCCCACCACCCCGGTTTCTCGAATCACTCGATGGCAAGGGATGAGATATGCCAGGGGATTGCTCCCCACTGCCGTGCCCACCGCCCGTGCCGCTCCAGCATGGCCCGTGGCAGCCGCTAGTCGCCCATAGGTCACCAGTGCTCCGACAGGGACGCGCACCAGCGCCCGCCAAACACGGAGCTGAAACGGAGTCCCCCGCACCAACGCGCGCACATGCTGGCCCGCTCCGCGCTGGAACACTTGGGCGGCCACTTCCTGCGCAGCGGCGTCATCTCGATGAATCTGCGCACTCGGCCAAGTGTTTTGCAACTCCTCAAACGACTCAGCCTCGACAAAACTCAAGTGGCAAATCCCACGCGGCCCCCTCCCCACACAACACCATCCGAAAGGCGTCTCCGCAAAGCCTGCCACGATCTCCCACCCTGCCCCGCCCGACTTCACCTCCCCGGGCGTAGCAGCCTCCAGCGTCACACACAAATCGTGCAGCCGCCCCGCTGAAGACAGCCCGACATCCAGCGCTGTGTCGAACACACTCGCTCCCTGACTCAATCGCTCCCGCGTGTGCTCCAGTGTCAGACAGCGCAGGAAATCCTTCGGCGTCACTCCCGCCCAACGCGAAAACAGCCGATGGAAGTGCGACTCACTCAGTCCTGCCAACTGAGCCAAGTCAGCGAGGCTGGGCTGCTCCCCATGGTGCGCATCCAGGTAGCGGATGATGCGAGCGACGCGTTCGTAATCATTCATGCCTCGCATTCTGGCGCATCACCGCACTCCATCCACCCAGTTCTTGCTCTCCTATTTCTCCACCTCAGAGAGTGGTACGCATCATGACGATGGCGACACGGTGAGGGCAAATGTGCGATGGCGAAGTCCACCCTCATATCACCCAACGTCATCGCTTGAATTGTTTCGAGGCAAACCACCCTTCTCTTCCGAAATGGCGAGGCCCCTTTCACAGACGGCTTTGTGAGAATGATCTGCGCTACAGGAACGTTTCCACTCCATGACCCGACCTTCCTGCGCGCTCTTCGTTGTCCTGTCGCTGTTCCTTTCCGCCCGACTGGCCAGTTCCGCGCCGCCGAACGTGCTGCTCATCATCTCCGATGACCAAGGCTACGGCGATTTCTCCATCCATGGCAACCCGCACGTGCACACACCGAACATCGACCAACTCGGGCGCTCCGGCGTCCAATTCGAGCACTTTTATGTAAACTCGTTCTGCGCACCGACCCGCGCGGCGCTCCTGACAGGGCGCTGGCCGCTGCGCACGGGCTGTCACGGAGTCACCCATAATCGAGAGGCGATGCGCCCGTCGGAGGTGACCTTGGCCGAGGCGCTGAAGCACAACGGCTATCGCACGGCCTGCATCGGCAAATGGCACAATGGAGAGCAGTTTCCCTTCACGCCCTCCGGGCAGGGCTTCGACGACGTGTTTGGCTTCAACAACGGCCATCTGAACGGTTATTTCGACGCCATTCTGCTGCGCGGCTCCACTCCCGAACCGACCAAGGGCTACATCAGCGATGTGCTCACCGACGAGGCGATGAAATTCATCGGCGCAAACCAGAACCGGCCCTTCTTCTGCTACCTCGCCTACAACGCGCCGCATGCCCCCTATCAGGTGCCGGACAGATATTTCGACAAATTCAAAGCCAAGGGCTTGGAGGACAACGTGGCCGCCTTTTACGGCATGTGCGAAAACATCGACGACAACGTCGGGCGCCTGCTCACACGGCTGGACGAGTTGAACCTCGCCCGGAACACGATCGTGATCTTCCTCACTGACAATGGCGGCACGGCTGGCCTGAAGATTTACAATGCAGGCATGCGCGGCGGTAAGGTGAGCGTGCATGAGGGTGGCAGTCGCGTGCCGCTTTTCATGCGCTGGCCTGCCGCTTCATGGCAGCCTCACACCATCAAGCCCATCGTCGCCCACATTGATCTCCTCCCCACCCTGATGGACCTCTGCGGAATCAAGGCTCCTGCGGGACCAAAACTCGACGGCATCAGCCTGCGACCGCTTTTGGAAAACGATGCAAACGCCGCGTGGCCGGACCGCACGTTGTTCACCCACAATCCGATTGATGAGACGAACAAATATCCCGGCGCCGTGCGCACGCAGCGATACCGCCTGGTGCGCGACATCAAAGGACCGGGAGGCGGCTCAAGAGCAAAACAGAATGACGCTAGCGTGACCGCCTGGCAGCTCTATGACATGGAGACCGATTCCGGCGAGATGCGCAACATTGCCAAGGCAAATCCGGAGATCGTTCAATCGCTCGCTGCGAAATACGACGCATGGTTTGCGGACATCTCGCGCGACGGCCTGCGCCGCTTCCCACTGCCCGTCGGCCACGCGGAGCAGAACCCTGTCGATCTGCACGCTCCGCAGGCGTTTTATGACCAGCCTCTGCATTTCGCCAGTGGCCCCGGCTTCGCACACGACTGGCTCACGAACTGGACTGACGCGAAAGCGAAGGTGTGGTTTGAAATCGACGCGGTGAAAGCGGGCAACTACGAGATTGAGATCGCCTACGACTGCCCTGCGGCAGACGCAGGATCAAAAATCCGCATCAGTTCCGCCGCAGGCAATCTTGAGACCACGGTAACGGCTGCACCGGTCAGGGATATTCCGCTGCCGCATCGTGATGAAGCCAGCAGGCAGCGTTTTCGCAATCGCACATGGGCCATCTTGAAGCCAGGCGTGATCAAGCTCCCCCAAGGCCCCTCCCGCCTGACCCTGGAAGTGCTTTCCATGCCAGGCTCCCAGGTGATGGACCTCAAACAGGTAAGCTTGAAACTTCGTTGATCCACCGCTCTGAGATGAGTTCATCTCCGCCACATTCATCGCTCTGCCTCAGACTCTGCACACCTCGCAGCGAACAAGAAGACTCATCGCAGTGCGCGCCTTCCACCTAGCCTGGCCCTGAGTGTCGTGTCACCCATTCGACGGCGGCGCGCATGAGCTCTGGCGCACTCGAGAGATTGAGCTTGGTTTTAATGTGGGCGCGATGTGCTTCCACAGTCTTCACGCTCACGCGCAACTCGTGGGCGATCATGCTGGTGCCATGGCCTTTGCCCAACAGTTCGAAAATTTCCAATTCGCGGTCGCTCAGTTGCTCCACGGCATCATGCACCGTGGGTTTCTGCCCGGAGAGAAAGGCATTGAGCATGCGATGGTTTGCCGAAGGACTGAGGTAGAGGTCTCCGCGCAGCACTTGCCGAATGGCCGTGACGACGAGATCCGGCGGTGACTGCTTCATGAGATAGCCGCGCGCACCGGCGCGCAGCGCACGCTCGGCGTAGAGAGATTCCTCGTGCATGGACAACATCAGCACGGGCAACTCTGGCCGCAATGAGCGCAGCGACTTTACCAATTCGATGCCATTGACATCCTTCAGCGAAATATCCGCCAAGATGATGTCGGGCAGCAGTTTGTCCACCAGCCCCAGGGCTTCGGCTGCTGTCTCGGCCTCACCGCAGATCACGAGGTCTGCCTCATGCTGGAGCAGCATGGCGATGCCTTTGCGGAAGATGGGATGGTCATCGACGATGAGAATCCGGCGCTGCTGCCCCAGATGCCGCTTTGACTCGTTGGAGGTGTTTCGTTTCATCGCTCACATCGTGAAAAGCTCACCCACGTCACGCGCCCTCCGTGGTGGGCATGTGCAAAGCACAGGTGATGCGCGTGCCGCCGTTGCGACGGCGGCGGATGCTGAAGTCAGCACCGATCACATCCGCGCGGTATTGCATGAGGCGAATGCCCATGCCGTGATTTTTTAGCAACACCTCTGGCATGCCGCTCCCATCATCAGACACACCGAGCAGGAGCACATGCTCCCGCATCCGCAGGCTCAGTGTGATGCAGCGAGCATTGGCATGTTTAAGGGCGTTGACCACGGCCTCCTGCGCGATGCGGTAGAGATGCAGTGCTGCGCCGTTGTCGGCGATCGGCACCACGCGCTCACAGCGCAGGCGACAGCGCACCTGGCCGTGCGTACGCGCTGCGAGCTCATGCAAAGCGGAGACCAGTCCCTCGGAGTCCATGACGACGGGATGCAGCCCGCGGGCTGCATCCCGCGCTTCCTCAGCTGATTCATGGATCAAACCCGCGAGTCTTTGCGCCTGCGCAGCGAGATCATGCAGCCCGCGCTCTTCCAGCGTCTTGGTCAGGGAGCGCCCCATGAGCGCGAGCCCGGAGAGCGACTGACACAGCCCATCATGCAAATCCTGCCCCAAGCGCCGCTGTTCCTGCTCAGAGATGTCCAGCAGCGCGTTCTCCAGTCGCAGGCGCTCCTGCATCTGCGCGACGATTTTCTCATTCGCTGCCGTGAGCTCGGCGGCGCGCTGTTCCGCCACGTCTGTGGCAGAAGCTATCCAAGCAGCCTTATCAGCACTGCCTGCCCCCTTTTGAGCGTCAGTGACGTCCGCGCTGATGCCCATGTAGCCTGCAAACTCGCCAGCCTCATCGTGCAATGGAATGCCATGGTCAAACAGCCAGCGATAAGAGCCGTCATGACGACGCGCTCTGAAGATCATCTCAGAGGAAGCGTGTGCCTTGAATGCGGCGGCGTAAGTCTCCGCACATCGTTCACGATCTTCGATATGCGCACACGCCAATCGGAGATCATCGAGGTGCTCATCATTTACCTCCCCGACAAACATCCGCCAGGCACGATTGAACCAAATGCAACGTCCGTCAGCACCACATGTCCACCCGAGAGCAGGCAGATGATCCAGCCACTGGCGCAGCCTCTCGTCTCTCTGAACAGTAGGAGCAACCGTCATCCTAGGCTTCTTCGAGTTCCACGAGCCTTCCACCGTGATGGGCACTACTCCTGGATGCCTGGAAGATACGCGCGGCATGACGGCATGCTACCGGCTCAGCGCTCCTGATTCAATCGTTATCACAGACTGCCTCGAGCGTGCCTCATCTCCCGCAGCCTGCGGCAGGCGCTCTTGCAAAATGCGCAGCAACCGCGCCGCATCAGCTTCATCGTCCACGAGCATGCGCCATTCACGCTCATGCCCAAGCCAGAGATAGATGAGCCGGAGTTCAGCACAACTGGGCCGCCGCTTTTCTGCAAAGGCATTTCTTCGCAGAGACCACCGCAGCGCGCGCCGCACACGCATTCCCCACCATCCTGAGAGATGGAGCGATCCCTTTTCAAACGTCAGTCTTTTGGGCGTGGCCAACAGCACCAAAACCGTCAGCCGCGAAATCCAGGCCAGCATGAGCCCTGAGCCGATGGCAAAAAACCAGCGCTCCTGGGACACATGCTCCCCTTCGACCGTGCGCCAACTCAGCACCAGCACAGCGACAAGTACCGCCAGCACTCCGACTGCCCAAAAACGTCCTCGCCACACACGCGCCAGCAACTGGTACTGTGCCCAGTTGCAGTGCTGTGGCTGCACAAACATCGCGACGGAGCCTCTCTCCCCGCCGCCGCCCAGCGCACGCGTGCGCTGACTTCCGCAGTGCCTCTTCATAACTTCACAAGCTCACGATTATTCATTGATCCCGCCATGCCTCCAGCGAGCGAGCTGGACAGCGGCAGTCTGCCTCCCCGGCCTTTGTTGCGGCACGAAAGCTTCCAGTGCCAGCTTGGGACGAGAAGGCTCTTTCACGAACGATTCACTTTCGGAAACCTCTTTCCAGAAGTCGGTGGAGTTTTCCATCTCGAGAATTTCAGGTTCGGCGTTCATGGTTTTGCCTTGGTTGAGGGTTCGAGTTCAGACAAAGATGAAAGCATCACCGCCGGAGAATACTGCGCGAAGAAAACCTCAGCGGATCTCCTGCCGCGCGGACGTCCATACAGGCGTAAGCGCTCAACAGATCCCGTTCTGCATCGAGCCAGTGTTCGATCCTCAGGTGCGGACAGCCTTCAGCTTTCCAGTTCGAAAAAGTGAGGAGAGCGATCTCCTCATCCGTCGGGTATGCGCCACTCAGACCTGTCACATCAGAGCGGCTCAGAGATTTGCGCGTCGAGGGAGTCATGCGATTGGAGTGCGGTTGAATTTTCAGCAGTCTGGACAGTGGCCTGCATTCAGGCAATCGGCGCTCCCCTGTTCGTCGCATCGGGGAATCCCTGACGCCCTTTCCACACCGTTTCACAACACTGCTTTATCAAATCTTTTGCGCCTGAGCATTTCCTCCCAAACCTCCGCGCCCCGAATGTCCGTCAAACTCCGTCTTAACACAGCCACCGTCGTCAAAGCCGTCCTCGCCAAAATCGGCAATCCTCAGCGTGAGGAGCCTCTGCAAACCTCCAAGGAAGTCTTCGAAATCGCCGAAAAAGACCAGGAATCCCTCACCGCGATCTTTTTAAAACCCTTCAAGAATCTCATCGCACACCGCTTCACGCATCACACCTCGTTGGAACAACACGAGATGTGCAACTGCGCAAAAGCCATCTTTGCCGATGAAGGTTCCCTGCTCAAACGTGGCATCGAAATTGCCAAGCGGCTCTACGCAAAGTCCAACCATCCCAATATCAAGACGGGCGACCTCTGTGTCGCGCTGCTGAAGGAAATTCACATCGACGGCCAACTCGTCAACGGACTCTGCATCCTCAAGTCCGACAGCGTCACGCCGTTCCTCACCATCACCGCGCGCGATGGCGATCTCCTCCTCGCCGCAGAGCACGGCATCAACCCCGACAAAATCGACAAAGGCTGTCTCATTCTCGATTACTGGCAGGAAAAAGGCCACTACGTGCTCACCTTCGACCGCGGCGGTGGCGACACACGCTTCTGGGTGCGCGAGTTCCTCGGTGTCGAAGCCGTGCCTGACGCGGCATTCCTGACCAATGCGTATGCCAAGATGGCCGTATCCTTTCTCGAAGAACGGAAAGCTGCCGCAGATGAAGATACGCCGCCGTGGGAAGCTGCCACCGCCGCCAAGAACGCGCTGGATTACTTCGAGGGACGCGAAAAATTCGAACTGCAAGAGTTTGAGCAAGAAGTGCTCAAATCCCCAGACACCATCTCCCAGTTTCACGAGCACCGCGCCCGTCTTGAAGAAGAGCAAGGCCGCGCGTTAGAGACTTCGTTCGACATTTCTAAAAAAGATCTCGCCAAAGCAAAGAAACGCATCGCCGCCGTGCTGAAACTCGACACCGGAGTCGAAATCCACATCAAACCCGCAGCAGGTGAATCGGCACCGGAACTCGAACGCGGCTATGATGACCGGAAAGGAATGAAGTTTGTGAAAGTGTACTATCACAAGGATTTGAATGCAGAGTGAAACGCAGCGTCATTTCCACTCGCTCTCGTCATTGGACCCGGCACGCTTCATGCGGCTGCGACTCGCCGCATGAAGCACGATCTGACAGCGCAATCCGGTTGGAGGTCGCAGGTGCTTATGCCCTTCATGCGTGCATGGAGTGCGGCGGGATTCACCGCACCTTCGCCGCGTAGCCTGCCGGATCAGCCTGGAACTTTGGCAGGCAATGCTTGCAGCAAAGACGCACTTCCTTTCCCTGATGATGCACGATGACAGGCTCTCCCATGCCACCGAGCTTTTCACCGGAAACGACGCAGATAGAGAGCGGGTAGCCGCCTGCGGTGCTGTGTCCGCCACAGGCACTGAGCGCAAGCACGCAGATGAGAAGGATGCTTTTCATGGCGATATGAGGCGGTCATAAGATGCGCCCACTCCACGTGCTGTAAACCGCATCCTCACCACCTGTGGCATCTGAAAACAAGTTGCCAGCATGCCCCCGACTGCTAACGCTCAAACTCCATCCCTATGATCGTCGCTCCTAAAATCCGTGGCTTCATCTGCACCACCGCCCACCCCACCGGCTGCGCGCGCCATGTCGCCGACCAGATCGCTGTCGTCAAAAATCGTGGCCCCATCTCCGCTGGCCCGAAGAAGGTGCTGGTGATCGGTGCCTCCACAGGCTACGGCCTTGCCTCACGCATCGCAGCGGCATTCGGCTCTGGCGCGGCCACGATCGGTGTTTTCTTTGAAAAAGCTGGTGAAGCAGAACGCTGTGGCACCGCAGGCTGGTACAATTCCGCCGCCTTTGAACAGGAAGCTCGCGCTGCGGGACTTTATGCACGCTCTTTCAATGGCGATGCCTACTCCGATGCAATGAAGGCCACCGTCATCGAAGCCATCAAAAGTGACCTCGGCCAAGTGGACTGCGTGGTCTATTCGCTCGCCTCTCCGCGCCGCACTCATCCCAAGTCAGGCGAGGTTTTTAAGTCCTGCCTGAAACCCATCGGTAGCACCTTCACCAACAAAAATCTCAACACTGGCAATGGTGTGGTCAATGAAGTGACCATCGAACCTGCCAACGATGACGACATCGCGCAAACCGTCGCTGTGATGGGTGGCGAAGACTGGGAAATGTGGATCGACGCGCTACAAAGCGCAGGCGTGCTGGCTCAGGGAGTGCGCACCGTCGCCTACAGCTACATCGGCCCGGAAGTGACATGGCCCATCTATAAAAACGGCACCATTGGCCGCGCGAAGGAAGACCTCGAACGCGCCCAGCGCGCGCTGGATGCCAAGCTCGCTCCTCTCGGCGGCAAGGCATGGGTTTCGGTGAACAAAGCACTCGTCACGCAAGCCAGTTCGGCGATCCCCGTCGTGCCCTTGTACATTTCCCTGCTCTACAAGGTGATGAAGGACGCAGGCACCCATGAGGACTGCATTGAGCAAATGGATCGTCTTTTCCGCGATCGCCTCTACGGCGGCTCGCCCCAGCCTGATGAAGCGGGCCGCATCCGCGTTGACGACTGGGAGATGGCACCCGAGGTGCAGCAACTCGTCGATGCACGCTGGCGTGAGGTGACGACTGAAAACCTCGCGCAACTCGGCGACTTCGCAGGCTACCAATCCAGCTTCCTGCGCTTGTTCGGCTTTGGCCTCGCCGGTGTGGATTACGACGCCGAGGTGGACACTGCCGCTGGCGTGCCCTCGCTCAGTTGATCCCAGCTTATGGAACAGAACCGCATCGAAGCATTCAGCGATGGCGTGCTCGCCATCATCATCACCATCATGGTGCTGGAGTTGAAAGTGCCCCATGGTGAGGACTTCGCTGCACTCAAGCCTCTGCTGCCCGTGTTCCTGAGCTACGTGCTCAGTTTTATCTACGTGGGCATCTACTGGAACAATCATCACCACCTACTGAAAGCCTGCCGCAAGGTCACAGGACGCGTCATGTGGGCCAACTTGCATCTGCTCTTCTGGCTCTCCCTCCTTCCCTTTACCACAGGCTGGGCGGGGGAGAACCACCTCGCGCCACTGCCGACGGCGTGTTACGGACTGGTGCTGCTCTTTGCCGCAATCGCCTACGCCATTCTCCAGAGCTGCATCCTCCGGCATCATGGGCGGGATTCACGGCTCGCCATCGCGCTGGGTGGAGACTTCAAAGGGAAGATTTCTCCCATCGCCTATCTCGTCGCCATCTTTATCTCCTTTTACCGTCCATGGATCGCCGCGTGCATCTACACAGGCGTGGCACTGCTCTGGCTCGTCCCGGATCGCCGCGTCGAGCGCGCCATTCTCGCTGACACTGAAGATGCTTGAGCGCGCCTTTGCTGCTGCGTTGGAGTTCCGTTGATTGCATGACAGCGCATGCCCGCTAGCATGCCTCCCATGTCCCAGCCCATCCCGCATCCCTCGCGTCGCACCTTTTTGCAGACTGCCGCCTCCGCCGCGCTACTCGCCCCGTCTTTGACCATCACCGCAGCGGAAAAGAAACGCCTCACGGCCTACGTCGGCACCTACACTTCTCCGCTGAAGAACATGCGCCCCACGCAGGTGGACCTGCCTCCCGGCAATGGGCGCGGCATTCACATCTTCGATGTGGATCGCAGCAGTGGAACCATGAAAGAAATCGGCGTTCAGGAAATGGGCACGAGCCCAAGCTGCCTGCTCTTCAACGCCAACAAAACGCATCTTTACTCCGGCAATGAAACGGAAGGCATCGGTGCCGACGAATCAGGCTCCGTGAGCGCCTTCAAAATCGATCCCTCCACAGGCGGTCTCACCTTCGTGAACTCCGTCCTCTCCGGCGGCAAAGGCCCGACTCACCTCAGCCTGCATCCCAGTGGCCGTTATCTCTTTGTCGCCAACTACTTCGGCGGCTCCGTCGCTGTGATCCCCATTCAGAATGACGGCAGCCTGGGCAAAGCCACGGATGTGAAAAAAGACTCCGGGAAAATCGGCCCGACCAAAGCCGCCAACGCTGCGCCCGGCAGCTTTGCTTTCAGCGGCCACGATCAAGAACACGCACACATGATCGAACCCGATCCGTCAGGCAAATTCGTGCTGCATGTCGATCTCGGCCTCGATCAAATCCTCATCTGGAAGTTCGATGCCGACCGTGGCACCCTCACCCCTGCGGACACTCCGTTTGTCTCTCTGCCACCAGGAGATGGCCCCCGCCATTTTGCCTTCCATCCCAACGGCCGCTGGTTCTACTCCATCCAGGAAGAAGGCTCCACCGTCGCACTGTTTGACTGGGACGCGGCCAAGGGCAGCCTCACTCACCGCCACACTGTCTCCAGCCTGCCTCCAGGCTATGCAGGCAGCAATTTCTGCTCGGAGATCCTCGTCTCAGCGGACGGCAAATTTGTTTACGCAGGCAATCGCCTGCACGACAGCATCGCCATCTTTGCCGTCGGTGCCGACGGCACCCTCACCTACATCACGGAAGAATGGACGCATGGCGATTACCCGCGCAGCTTCGCCTTCGATCCCAGTGGCGACTTCCTCTTCTGCTGCAATCAACGCGCCGACCACCTCGCCGTATTTCGCGTGGATAAAGCAAGCGGCCGCCTAACGTTCACCGGTCAGTATGTTCCCGTGGGCAATCCTTCGCAGATCGTGTTTCTGGAATCAGCGGCTCCCGGAAAATGAGAGCATGTGCAACTGCCTGGCAATTTGGCATTTCCCATGAGCGGAAAACTTGCCGGGCATGATGCTGGCTCCTGCCATCTCATCCCTTCGCGAATTTCGCTTTCACGAGTTGGCGATGAAGGCACTCATGAGAAAAGGGGACAGGCAGAACCGTTGTTGGAAGCAGCTGACTCACCACAGAGGTCACGGAGAGCACAGAGAATGATTCCCTGATTCCCTGTTTTCCGATCTCTGCGCCCTTCGTGTCTCTGCGGTTCAATCTTCTGATGCGATAATGACTCGCTGAAATCAGTGCCTGCGGGAGCGCGGCTCTCCGAAGCCGCAGCACGTCGCTCGCAAAAAGCGTGCCGCATGTCGCCAGACTCCGATCCATCGAAGAACACCGAGATTACGCCTCGTCATGACTGATTCGTTCGCTCATCGCGAGAAGAACCTGCTGCGGACTGGAAGTCCGCGCTCCTTACCATGCTACTCCGCCTCGCATGTCGTTTGCAAGGAACAGGGTATCCTGGAAGCAATGACGCATACTCGTCAGCGCTGTCCCAATGGATCTCCGATCCATTCACCACAGAGGGCACGGAGAGCACAGAGGACTGATACACTGTTCTCCGATCTCTGCGTTCTTTGTTTCTCTGCGGTTCGAGTATTTAAAGTCCACCGCCCACTGCACGCATCCCTCAGCCGCGCATCATCTCGCTAATTCGCTTCGTCGCGATACCGATGGGGCGGTCCAATGGCACGCCCGCGCAGGCGAGCAAGGTGGTGAGCAAGTCGCCCTGATTGCCTTTGACCGTGTCGATGAAGCGTCCGGTGTTGAGTGTGCCGCCGCCTTTGCCTGCGATGATGAAGGGCAGGTTCTCGCGCGTGTGTTTGTTGCCATCCTCAAGCCCCGTGCCCCACATCATGATGCAGTTATCCAACAGCGTGCCGTCACCTTCGCGCAAGGTTGCCATCTTCTTCACCATGTAGGCAAACTGGTCGATGTTGAATTTGGTGATCGCGGCGACTTTGCGCACCTTTTCCGGCTCATTGTTGTGATGCGTCGGTGCGTGGTGCATGTCGGTAAAACCGAGTTCGGGATACGAGACTCCATTCGGCGTGGAGCCGATGTAGGTGCTCACGCGGGTGGTGTCCGTCTGGAAAGCAAGCACGTTGAGGTCGCACATGACCTGCATGTATTCACTGCGGCGGTCTCCTTCTGGAATCTTCACTTCGATGGGCGGTGAATCACTCGCGCGGCGTTTGCTCATGCTCACACCGGCTTTCTCCAACGCAGCTTCTTTTTGCCGATACTCGATGGCGGCGATGCGGCGCTCGACCGAGCGCACGCTGTCGAGGTATTCATCGAGTTTCTGCTGATCGCCATGCGGCAGGGTACGGCGCAAATCCTTGGCCCCTCCGATGACGAGATCGAGCATCTGTCGCTCCAAAGGATCCACAGGTGCGGCCTTTTCCCCCGCGCCAGACTTCCCAAAGAGGCGGTTGAGCACGCTGCGTGGATTGATTTCCGCAGGCATGGCCTGCGTGGGGGAGCGATAGCTGCAGTGAGAGTAGTAGCCTTCGTTGAGCCCCTCCTGGTTTTCCTTGTGCGTCTGCGGCATGGTGGCGAGCTCAAGCGATGGCAACGCAGTGAGTGCCCCGTAATAGTTCGCCATGATCTGATCTGCGGAGATGGCGATGTGAATCTGTCCGCGCTTTGCCGCATCGGGAAGGCAGGCGGTGAGCCAAGTGGAAAGCTCCAGGGCATGCGGTGCGCCGTTAAAGGGCGCGATCGGCACTCCAGCGATGCCTTTCATCAGCAGGCATTGATCGAGAATGGGGCGCAGCGACTCCAGCGCAGGTGGCGGCGTCTTGAGAAAACTCTCCGGCGATTTCGGCCAGAACTGATCCATGATCACTCCATGCGGCATGTACATGAAGCCGAGGCGCACTGGCGGTTTGTAGGCAGGACGCCCTTTGCTCCCATCTGCCCACCCCATGCTTTCCAGCAACGGCAGACCGAGTGAGGCGCCGAGGCCACGCAGACAAGTGCGACGATTGAGGATGCGGGCAGACATGAGATGCAGCGAGTGAAATGAAGTTCACGGATCAAAACGATGCTCAAGGCGAGTACGTTGCAGCCATGCCACGACAGCGGTGCATTTCATCGCGACCTCCATCTCCTCACGTTCAGTGCCGCTGCGATCTCACCGCTTCGCCATCGCAGATTCGAGTGCTTTGCGGTAATTCACCACCGCATCGGCAATGGCTGCTGAGACCTGCTGGCGGTAGGTGTCGGATGCGATGAGGAGGCACTCCTTGCCATTGGTGACGAATCCGCCCTCAAAGAGAATGCCCGGGCGTTTGCAGCCGGTGAGCACGCTCCACTGCGCACGCTTGATGCCACGATCGACAAACTTGAAGCGACTGATGACGCTGGCATGCACCGCCGTCGCCAGCGCGATATTCGCGGAGTCTTGTTTGTTGCCCGTCACGCCGTGGATGTTGTAGCCGCCGCCGCGGGGAATGGTGGCCGCTGCGCTCTGGGGAGTCAGTGCCCAGGTCTCAATGCCAGAAGCCGAGGAGCCGGCTGAATTGAAATGGAGGCTGATGAAAATGCTCTTCGGCGTCTGATTTGCGATGGCCACGCGGCCACTGAGTGTGATGAAGTGATCCGATGGCCGCGTGTAAACGACCTTGAACCCTCGCTGCCGCAGCGCCGCTCCAAGAGTCACTGACATCTTCAGCGCGAAATCCTTCTCGTAGCCATAGACACCGCGCGCACCAGCATCATGCCCACCGTGCCCGGCATCCACCACCACTGTGTCAAAGTACTCCGCGTTCTGAATGTGGCTGGGATAGAGCACCGGGTCGATCAACTTGCAGAGATCGAGGCGTGAAAAGAGCACTTTGCCTTTGTAGCTCTCCACCGGGAAGCTGAGGATGAATTTGATGTTGTTGATCAGCATCTCTTGGGAGCCGACCGTCGCCTTCAAAATGAGCTTGGAGGAGCCCAGCCAGAAATGGTTTCCCTGAAGGCGGAAGGTCGTGAAGCCATAAACCGGATTGTAAAAATTGCGGATGCTCTCCGCTGTCACGTAATCGCGCCCGCCGAGCTTGTAGATTTCCCAGCCGCCATCCGCAGGCAGTTGCGTCACCTCGCGCGCGGTGGAGGTTGGCTTGTCCTCTTCACCATCGCCTTTGAATTCCCCCTCACCGCGCCGCGATGAGGTCGTCACATCCTTCACAGGCTCGGATTTTGTCTCCGGCTTGGAGGTCGTCTTGCTCACGGTCTTTGCGGGAGTCTTCGGCTTGCCGATTTCGACTTTTTTCTTCGACTTGCCGCCTCCCGTGGTGGTGATGATCACCCGCGGTGGCTTCCCTGCGGGTGCTGGGCTGCTCCGCGTGCTGGGCGGGGGCGGCGGAGTCTCTCCACCGCCGCCGAAGATCCGTTTGAAGAAGCCTGGCTTCCCATCATCTCCACGCGCCACATCGGCGAACGCACCCGAGAGCGCGAGCGTGAGCACGAGAGCAGCAGTGGGCATGAATTGAAATTTCGATCCGGGAATCATGGCGGGAGTGACAACAGAACTCGGAAAAAGCCCTGCTTTATAGTCCGAGTCTGTCACGGGCGCAAACGTTCTGACGCGCCACGTCTTTCCCGCCCTTGATTATCAAGTCAGTCTGGCACAAGGAGCATGTCCTCCTCCCTTTTATGGCCAAAAAACCTGTTGTTCTCATCATTCGCGACGGCTGGGGCATCAACCCCGGCGGCAAAGCCCAGGCAGAAGCCAATGGCGACGCCACCTTGCTCGCCCGCACGCCATTCCACGACCACCTCTACGCCACCTACCCGCGCGGCACGGTCAGCGCCAGCGGCGAGGACGTGGGCCTGCCGGAAGGTCAGATGGGCAACAGCGAAGTCGGCCACCTCAACCTCGGCGCAGGCCGCATCGTCTATCAGGACCTCACCCGCATCAACAAAAGCATCCGCGATGGCGAGCTGGCGAAGATGCCCGTGCTTCAGGAGGCCTTCGAAAAGGCCAAGGGCCGACGCCTGCACTTCCTCGGCCTCATCAGCGACGGCGGTGTGCATTCGCATCAGGATCACCTCGCGGCTTTGTGCAATGCGGCGAAGGCGGCGGGCGTCACCGACTTGATGGTGCATGCCATCACCGATGGCCGCGATACCTCGCCGACCGGCGGCGCAGCCTATCTGGCGAAGCTGGAAAAAGACCTCGCCCCGAGCGGCGCGCAAATCGCCACCGTCATCGGGCGCTATTACGCCATGGATCGCGACAAGCGTTGGGAGCGCAACAAACTCGCCTGGGACGCCATCGTTCTCGGTCGTGGTGAAGTGCGCAGCGATGCGCCAAGCGCCGCGGTGCAATCCGCGTATCCGCAAGAGCCGCGCGGCGACGAGTTCATGCCGCCGATGATCTTCTCTCACGCCAACGAGCAGCGCATCCGCGATGGCGATGTCATCCTGTGGTTCAACTTCCGTGCCGACCGCGCCCGTCAGCTCAGCGAGGCTTTCTTGAAGGCCGACTTCGCCGGTTTCGACCGCGAAGTCACACCGAAGACCGGCTACTACACGCTCACCGAGTATGACGCGACTTACACCGATCTCGGCGCTCGCGTGATTTTCGGCACCGAGAGCCTCAGCAACAACCTCGGTCAAGTCATCGCCGCCGCCGGACTCAAACAACTCCGCGCCGCCGAGACCGAGAAATACCCGCACGTCACCTTCTTCTTCAACAGCGGTGTCGAGGAGCCGAATCCAGGCGAGGACCGCTACCTCGCCATTTCGCCCAAAGAAGTGCCCACCTACGACAAAAAACCGCAGATGAGCGCCCCGGACCTCACCTTCGAGGTGCTGCGCCGTCTGGAAAACTACGACGCCGTCATCATGAACTACGCCAACCCCGACATGGTCGGCCACACCGGCGTCGTGGAGGCGGGCGTGCATGCCTGCGAGACCATCGACCTCGGTGTGAAGCTTATCGTCGAGAAGGTGCTCGAACTCGGCGGCAAGCTCTTCATCACCGCCGACCACGGCAACTGCGAGCAAATGCGCAACGCCGACGGCTCCCCACACACCGCGCACACCACCAATCTCGTCCACGGCATCTACGTCGCCGCTGATTCAGCGAACTACACCGTCCGCAACGGCATCCTCGCCGACATCGCCCCGACCCTGCTCGACATGCTCGGCGTGAAACAGCCCGCCGAGATGACAGGCCGCAGCCTCTTGGCCAAGGCATCCGCCGCCTGACGACGTGAGCCTTGGCTCGCGCCAGAAGACAGGCAAATCCAAACACACCGCACCTGCCCGGAGTTGCATGACTCCACGGGTGCATTACCTCATGCGCCCCCATGCTCACGATCCGCAACGTCACCAAGTCCTTCAACGCCCGCACACTCTTCAAGGACGCCAACATGACCATCAATCATGGTGAGCGCGTGGCACTCGTGGGGCCGAATGGCGCAGGGAAATCGACGCTGTTCTCACTCATCTTGAAAAAAGACACGCCCGATGCTGGCGAGGTGATCCGTGATGAGTGGACGACGACCGGCTTTCTGCCGCAGGAATGCGAACCCGTCGGCAATGAAACCGTGCTCGAAGTCGCCACTGGCAAGGCCGGTGAAATCGAACGCCTTGAGAAAGAACTCACCGCCTTTGAAGCCGCAGGGGATGTGTCCAGCCCAGAGTATTTTGAAACTCACGCCAAGCACGACGCCCTGCAGGATCCCCAGGCGGAAGCCAAGGCCAAGCGCATGCTCAGGGGACTCGGCTACCTCGAAAGTGACTTCAACCGGCCCGCGCGCGAGTTCAGCGGCGGCTGGGTGATGCGCGCGCACATGGCGCGGCTTCTGGTGATGGAACCAGACCTGCTACTGCTCGATGAGCCGACGAACCACCTCGATCTCATGTCGCTCATGTGGTTCCGCAACTATTTGAAAAACTATCCCGGTGCCATCCTCATGATCTCGCACGACCGCGACTTCATGGATGAACTCGTGCTCAACGTCTTCGAGATCGACGAGAGCAAACTCATCCCCTACTCCGGCAACTACAGCGACTACCTCCAGCAGCGCGAAGAAAACTGGGAGCGCGCCATGCAGGCTTGGAAAAATCAGCAGAAGGAAATCGAGGCGATGCAGGAATTCATCGACCGCTTCCGCTCCGTGGCCTCCAAAGCCGCGCAGGCGCAGAGTCGCGAACGGCAGTTGGAGAAAATGGACAAGCTCGAAAAACCACGCCCGCTGCGCAAAGGTTTCCGCTTCAACTTTCCCCAGCCGCAGCGCAGTGGCCAACGTCTCATCACGCTCTCAAACATCGACCAAGCCTACGGCACGAAGCAGGTTTACAAGGGGCTCGATCTCGAAATCGAACGCGGCGAACGCACGGTGTTGGTGGGCCCCAATGGCGCAGGAAAATCGACCCTCATCAAAATCCTCGCCGGTGAAGTGCCTTTCCAAAAAGGTGATCGCAAACTCGGCACGAACGTCAAGCTCGGCTACTTCTCGCAGCATCGCGCCGACACCCTGGATCCCGATTGCAGCGTGCTGGAGGAACTGCGGCGCGTCGCCCCGGAAATTCGCGAAGACGAAGCGCGCAGCATTCTCGGCTCCTTCCTCTTCAAACGCGAAGACGTGCATAAAAAATGCCGCGTGCTCAGCGGCGGTGAGAAGAGCCGCCTCAATCTCGTGAAGTTCCTCGTCGATCCGCCGAACCTGCTGCTCATGGACGAGCCGACGACTCACCTCGACATCTGGGCCATCGAAGGACTCATCCTCGCCTTGGAGAAGTTTGAAGGCACGCTCGTCTTTATCAGCCACGACGTGCATTTCATTCGCCGCCTGGCCACGAAGGTGATCCACATCAACTCCGGCACGCTCACCGCCTACGCAGGCGGCTACGATTATTATTTGGAGAAAACCGGTGCCATGGAAAACGCCCGCGCCGCCGTCGTCGCAGGATAACGAGAGCGCCCGTTGGCGGTCATCTCGGCAACGCCACGCCATGAAAACGATGCGGTGATAGCCGCATCTCTCATTCCTTTGCGCGCGCAGAGTCCGCCTTCACGCTGCCCAGCACTTTCATCACCTGCAGGTTGCCTTCGTTGAAAAGATGCACGCCGTCAGCGCCGGCAGCATACCATTTAGCGGCGCGTGCTTGATATTGCGCGAGGGAAAGCGAGGTGCGCTTTGGCGGCTTCATTTTGCCTTCAGCGATGGCTTTGTCCTCCGCCGCCGTGGTGTCGTGACCGGAGAGCGTGGCCTCCTCACCAAACAAGATGGCACAGCCGGTGCCGCGTGCCTTTTGCACAAAAGGCGCGATGTCGAACTCGTAGCCGCCGAGGGAGTGCTGGGCCACGACGAGGTAATCGAGCAGCCCTTCGCGCAGCCAGGTGTCGATGTCACAGCCCCAGGCTCGGTATTCCTTCCAATCGACGCGCGCGCTGAGTCCCAGATGACGGCCCTTCTTGTGTCCGGCATCGTCGAGCAGCCGACGAACCTCGCGCACAAATCCCGTCATGATGTCAGCGCGGAGTTGCAGCCAGCGCGGATCATCGACGGCGAGTTCGCGCGGATTCTCGCCATGCTTGGCTTTAAACGCGATGATGAGCGGCTCCTCGTAGCCGAAGCAGGGAGGATGACGCAGGAAGTCGAGGTTGATGCCGTCGATGTCGCGCTCCGCTGCCTCGCGCAGGATGCCGAGCTTGAACGCGCGCACTTCGGGAAAGGCATACGAGAGCTTGGTCTTATCCTCGCCTTTTTTCCCACGCACGCGGAACTCGGGATGCTGCCACCAGAAGGTGCTGTTCAACAGGCGCGGCAGCGATTCGCCCATCCAACTCACGGGATAGTCGCCATTCATGCGCAGCGATGCGTAACAACGGATGCCCGCCGCGCGGCATGCGTCCGCGACGACTTGCAGCGTGTCCACGCCATCGTGCGCGAGCTGATGCAGTGTGTCCGCCGCCAACTTGTCGCCGCGTCGTGGGAATTCGGTCACGCCCGTGCCGATCAACTCGCTCGTCTGCGATGGGAAATTCACGCGGCTGCCTGCGGCGATGCACCACTCAAACACCCCCACCTGTGTGTCGCGAAAGCGCAGCACTTGCTGTTTCAAATCGTCCGCCGTCCGATAGCGACCGCTATAAAATGAACTGAAGCCGTCGTCATTGATGACGATGAGCTTCTCGCCGTGGCGAGGCTTGGGCGGTTCGGCAGCGAGGCCGGGGCAGCAGAAACCGAGGACGAAGATGCAGCGCGCGAGTCGGTCGAAGATCATGGGGAGAGGAACTACGCACACGGGAAGTCTTCGTTTCATGTCGAATCGCTTTGATCGATGCGCCTGAGCATTGATCTGCCTCAGCGGTCTTCTTTCCCGCAGATTCGCCATCGCGATGAGGCGCACCCAGTGCCAGAGTGCATCCGCATGTCTTCCTGGTCGCCGCTTCGCAATCGTCTCTTCCGCGCCATGTGGCTCGGCAGCATGGTGTCCAACATCGGCACCACGATGAACGACACGGCGGCGGTGTGGACGATGGCCACGATGACGAGTTCGCCGTATCTCGTGTCGCTCATGCAGACGATGTCGAGCCTGCCGCTCTTCCTGCTCGCGCTGCCCGCAGGCGCGCTGGCGGATTTGGTGGATAGGAAGCGCTTGATCGTGCTGGCACAGGCGGGTGCGCTGATCACGGCACTGGGCATGATGTGGCTGGCCATGTCTGGGGCGCTAACGCAATCGCTACTGCTGCTCGCGACGTTTCAACTGGGCGTTGCCAACGCCTTCACCATGCCCGCGTGGCAAGCGTTGGTGCCGGAAGTGGTGGGGCGTCAGGAATTGGCTCCCGCCGTGGCTCTGAATGGCGTGGGTTACAACGTCGCACGCTCGCTGGGGCCGATCGTCGGCGGTCTTCTGGTCGCAGCGCACGGGCCGGGGCCGGTGTTTGCGCTGAATGCGGCTTCCTTCATCGCAGTGATCGTGGTGATGATGACGAGTGGCCCCTTGGCCTCGCCACGCAGCGCGCAGAAAGAACAAATGCTCGGCGCGATGACGGCGGCGATTCGCTACACGCGCTACTCGCGGCCCATGCGCGCAGTGCTGAGTCGCGCGGGCGTGCATGTGTTTGCCGCCGTCGCGCCGGTGGTGTTGCTGCCCGTGATCGTGCATGGGCGGCAGTGGAGTGCCACGGACTTCGGTGTGATGATGGGCTGTTACGGCGTTGGGGCGATTGTCATGGCGCTGCTGTTGCTGCCCAAGCTGCGCGACTGGTTCACCTTTGATCAAACGCTGCTGGGAGCCAGTCTCGTGTCCGCGCTCGCCACCGGGCTGCTCGCCTTGATGCCGACCAAAGTGACGATGGGCCTGGTGCTCGTCGTCACCGGCGCGGCGTGGATGACCGGCATGAATACCTTCAGCGTCGCCTCACAGATTTCGTTTCCCAACTGGGTGCGCGCGCGCAGCTCGGCGATTTATCTGGTCATCACGCAAGGCGCGTTCGCGCTCGGTGCGCTGACGTGGGGGCGGATCACTGCGCACACCAGCGCCTTCACCGCGCTCGGCATCGCTGCGGCGCTCCTCGTGATCAGCGCGCTGCTTACCAAATTGCTGCCGATCAGTCAGGTGGAAAGCCTCGACCTCACGCCCTCCGGTCACATGCAGCCGCACACCATGGCAAACGAGCCCGCGCCGCAGGACGGGCCGGTGCTCATCACGGTCGAGTATCACATTGATCCCGCCGATGCCCCCGCCTTCCGCGCCGCCATGTTCAAACTGCGCGAGATTCGTTTGCGCGACGGCGCGTTTCGCTGCTCGCTCTTTGCCGATCTCGAAGATCCCACGCACTTCCGCGAAACCTTCCTCGTCGGCTCCTGGGCCGAGCATTTGCGCCAGCACGAACGCGCCACCAAGGATGACCAACGCATTGAAGAAGCCGTGCTTAAATTTCATCGCAGCCCTGAGCGACCGAAAGTGAAGCACCTGCTCATGGTCAATCTGCGCGACCCTCTGCCCTTCCACACGCATCACTGAATGCGATGGCTGCACGCTCCTGCTGCACACGACTTGGCTTTGTCACCATGACCTACAACATCAAAGAAGCACTATAACGCTTTGGCTGCTTCGACACGTATCACGGCGATGTTTTGTCGAACGAAAAAAGCCTCGAGGTCGGCGGCAAGTCAGCAATCACATGAAGTGAAAACGACTTGCTCGACAGCGAGCGCACGTCAGATCCTGCCGACGTTAGGCACTGGCGGGTAGATTTGATCGCGGGTCTGGTTGTTGAGCCATTTGCGCAGTGTGACCGGCTTGACCTGGAGCACATCGCAGATGCGGCTGAAAGCGACTTGCTCTTTCATCATGCGACGGGCCTCCACGCAGAGACGTTGCTTTTGCTCGGGCGAATGGAGTGCTTTGGCCATGATGCAGAAGATCGAGAAATAGGATTCAGGCCCAACAACGACGGCGAACCACCAGCAGGCTCATGCCGAGTAGGAGCAACAGCGCACGGCTCGGTTCTGGCACCACAACGATGTTGCCCGTAGCGGTGAACCGGCTGAAGTCCCAGTACCACCCCGTGCCAGTCAAATCAGGCAGATCCAAATCTGCTCCTTCGTCGCCATTGCCTGTGAGTAAACCGTTGTTGAAGGTGAAGCCCGTAAAGTTCGCCGTCACCAAATTCGACCAATCCAGCAGATTGAACACATCTCCATAATGAGGCGTGAAGTTACTACCCACCACTTGCAGATTTCCTGTAGTGGTCAGGAAATTGAGCGTGTAACCGGTGCCTGATGTAGGGTTGTTGAACACCAGACGGTCATGAGAGCCGACGCCAGTCACTGCATCCACCATGCTATTGTAAGCACCCGAGCCGATGATCACGCCTGTGAGATCCAGCGTAGTCGTGGCACTGGAGACGCCTAGAATAATGCTACCCTGCAAGGAATGGGTAGTGCCGCTTGCTGATGCGGGAGTGAAGATCAACGTAGCGTGGCTACTGTCCACCACGCTGTCGCCGGGACGGATGGTGGAGCCACTGGCCGCAGTGAAATTGCTGCCCTGCACCACACCTGAGCCAAGAATGGTACTGCCACTTGCAACAGAAACGTCGCCCGTGCCCGTGGTGCCGGTGCCACCCGATCCCACTTGCAAGGCACCACCAGTAACGGTGGTAGTACCGGTGTAGGCGTTGCTGGCAGAAGTCAGCGCCGTGGTGCCGGTGCTAGTGTTGGCGATCTCGACATTCCCCGCTCCCGTGATTGCTTGGCTGAGGGTGATGGCGTTGCTGCGGTTGGTCTTGAGCGTGGCTCCGCTGGCAATGCTGACGCTCGCGCTGGAGTCGATACTGCCGGTCGTGCCTCCGTTGCCTAGTTGCATGGTGCCGCCAGAGACGGTGGTGGCTCCTGTGTAACTGTTGTTCGCTGTCAGTTTCAGATCGCCGGTGCCTTGCTTCTCCAGCGCGCCCGTGCCGCTGAGCGTGCCAGACAAAGTGGCATTGAAGCCATTGGTGTCGATCTTGGACGTGGTGGCGGCAGTCAATGTCGCAGCGGCAGCGGTAGTCAAGCTCGAGCCGATGACCTTGATGGTGCCGCCGCCGAGATTGAAGGCATACGGGGCTGCTCCGGCGTAGTTCGGCACCAAGCTGTTGCCGCCGATCTCCAGCGTGCCGCCGTTCAGGTTGTAGGTGTTGGTGCCAGCAATCGTCGGAGCATAGCCGCCGAGGTAAAGGAATGCACCGCTGTTCACGCGGAATGTGCCGCCCGTCTGATTGACCAAGCCGCGCCCCTCAGCACCCGATGCATCGCGATCTCCAATGATAAAGCCACCGCTCTGCACCTCCAACACGCCAGTGCCGCTGATATTGAGCTCGCCCACACCGCCGGGGTTGGCTCCCGTCGCTCGACCCAGGCTGTAGAGACCTCCATTCACGCCGCCGAGGTTGAGCTGACCGCCGCTCAGGTTGTAGGTGCCGTTGCCGCCTTGATTGCCGATGTTCAGCGAAGCGCCCGTCAGGCCGGCCACATTGATGGTGCCACCAGTCTGATTGAAGGTGCCCGTGCCAGTGTAGTCGCCCACTTGCAGAGCTTGACTGACATTGAGTGTGCCAGAGGAAAGCGAGGCCACGCCGGTATTGCCTGCACCAGACCCGACCGCATAATACTTGATGCCGCTGGTGCCCGTGGTCTGCGCGACCTCGCCACCCGTCACATAAAACTCCCCCGTGATCGAATTCGTGCCGGTCAGCGTTAGCTTGCCGATGCCCGTTTTGTTCAGGATGCCACTGCCCGTCAGATTGCCCGACCAGTTGGCATTGAAGCCGTTGGTGTCGATGATCGAGGCGGTGGAGGCCACGGTCGCCGCGTTCACCGAAGTGTTCAAATCAGAACCGATCACCTTGATGGTGCCACCACCGAGGTTAAAGGCATAGCTGCCGCCGGGCGCGTTCTGATACAGTCCACGCAAACTACTGCCGCCCACTTCCAAGGTGCCGCCGTTCAGGTTGTATTGGCTGCTGCCGTGGCCGCCGAGGAAGAGATTGCTCCCCGCTTCCACACGCAGCGTGCCGCCGGTCTGATTGACGGCGCCAACGCCGTCCGTGGTGCTGTCATCGCGGTCGCCTGCCACAAAGGTCGCGGGCCCGTTGTTCAGGCTGGCCTTGATCTCCATCAGCGCCGTGCCGGACAAGTTCAGCGTACCCGTGCCCGCCGCGCGCGAGCCGGTGTTCCGCCCCAAGCTGTGCAGACCGCCCGCCAGCGTCAGCGATCCGTCGGAGATACTCCAGGTGCCTGTGCCGCCTTGGTTGCCCAAGTTGAAGGAGCCGTCTGTCAGCAGCACCGCCCCCCCGTCTGGTTGACCACGCCGGTGGAGCCGAAGTCACCCACCACGATGAAACCGTTGCTGGTCAGCCCGTTAACACCAAAGGAGTCCGTATTGCCCACCTCCAGGTTCGCGCCTGCGGCGATGTTCAACGTGCCGGTGCCCGTGCCTTCGCCTACGCGCATCCCGACGTTCTTGTTGGTCTGGCTGACAGTCACGTCCGCCCCACTGAGCAGGTTCACCGTGCCCCCGGCTTCCACCACTAGGCCATAGCGTGACGTCGCCGAAGGGCCCCCGTCGCGTATCGGGTGCGACACCGATCCGCCGCTCAGGTCGGTCACAGTAGCTAGGTTGATCGTGCCAATGGCATCCACCACAGCTGCGGACACAGCACCCGCTCCAGACACGCTGAGTGTCGCGCCTGTGTCGGCGAAGAGATAGCCGTCATTCGCCAAGGTCAGCGTCTGACCGGCTGCCACGTCAAAGGTCACGTTGCCGTTTGACACACCCAGCGTGCGCACAGCACTGCTCACTGGTACGGTGACGGTGTAGGTGCTGTTCAGGTCGAAAATCCCATTCACCGTGGCCGCAGGTGCCACGCCGCCCGCCCAATTCGCACCCGTGTTAAAAGCGCCGCCCGCCGCGTTCGTCCACTTTGTGCCATCGACGAAGTCGATCACGTTGCCGCTGTTCAGGTAGCTGATGCTGGCAAAGTCCACTGTGCCCGCCGCATTCGCATTCCCAGACCCCACACCGAACTGCGTACTGCTAATTTTTGCTCCCGCGCCGAATAACCTGTTGCCCCAAGTAGGATCCGCCGCCCAATCCGCCAACGTCTTACCTGTGAAGCCCGGCGGGCTGTAGAAGGCATTTCCTGACTGGTCAAACAGGTAGAATTTGCCCGACGTAGCCGAAATGGTGGCGGTATAAAACGTGCCGTTCGTGGTGGTATTCCCCGGTGTGTTCCCCGGCTCTGTTGGATCATACACCAAGAGCATATCCCACGCAGGCTCCCCGGAGCGCGTGGGCGTGTAGCCGTTCTGCGACTGGCCTGCCCCGGTGCCCCAGTTGGTGGACTGGATGCCGATCTTGAAGGCGACGCCGGGGGCGACGGTGTCATTGTTCTGCCAACGATAGGTGACGGAGAAGGCCGGATCATTCAGCAAGCTGGCAGCCCCAAAGCCAGTGACCGCATCCACCAGGCTCAGGGTTGACTTGCCGTTGCCAGTCGCGGTGCTGTCCAGCCGCACGCCACCTAGGTTTCCGCGCGATCCATAGTTATTCAACCAGTCGATTTGGGCAGCCACAGCGGCAGCATCCAGAGTTGCTGACCCCAGCGGGGCATTCGTGGTCGAATTGATGATGTGAGTTCCGGCAGCGTTGCGTGTATCATCCGATTGCCAGCCGTTGACGATGCCTCCAGCACCAAAATCATTAACGACTGATAATGTCTGGGCACCGACAAAGGCTGGTACCAGCAGCGCAAAACCAAGAGTTGATGATATGACTTTATTCATAAGCTACAGCGGGCAAACACAACAGTTTCCCCACTTCTTTTGATTCAGTAATTTCTTTAAATTGATAACGTTTGGATGCATCGTTGACACACGCAACATGGCCGATCAATTAAAAAAATTTTTAGCACTATCCCCAAAAGCGACCTCGGATAGTAGGTTGAAATTAGCAACAATTACTCAGTTCATTATCGTACAAACGAATAGGATACCCGTGAATAAAGGACAGGGTCAGATTTGACGGGAGAAAAATTTTTTTGTCGTGGTTTTATCGCAACAAAAGGGACGAGCGACTTCTCTCGGCTAGGTGTTTGGGAGTTTCCGTATAGGTACTTTCCCTCAAAGGTCTGGCGATTGCCTTCATATCTGTCAGACTCAATGCGTGGTTTGAAATTTAACACCTCTTGCCCCCACCTCACTCGGCCTTGCGATAACACTTCATGCGGCATCCATTCGTCCAGCTTGCCGCTCATGGAAGGCTGCACTTGCAAAATGAAGGGGCAGAGGTGCGCTTAGAAAACGATTTGAAACCACGCGTGCATCGACGCGGCTCATTCAGCCCGCTGCGGCTGAATGAAGAGCATCAAGTCCACAGATTGCGATCCAGTGTGCGGTAGCCGATGGCTTCCAGCACGCTGTCGGAGTCGATCTTCTCAAAGCCGCGCAGGTCGGCCAGAGTGCGCGCGACTTTGAGGATGCGATCATGCGCACGTGCGCTGAAATTCATCTCACTCATGGCGTGCTCCAGCAGGCCCGCGCACTCGGCATCCAGCTCACAGTGTTTTTTGATGAGGCGCGGTGTCATGGCGCTGTTGGTGTGGATGGCTTTGTGTCCTTTGAATCGCGCGGCTTGCACTCCCCGTGCGTTTTCGATGCGCTGACGAATGGCTTCGGAGCTTTCTCCAGGCTCTGTCTTTGACAGCTCCCGATAGTCCACTAGCGGCACTTCCACATGGAGGTCGATGCGGTCGAGCAAAGGGCCGCTGATGCGCTGGCGATAACGCTGGATCATGGTGGATGAGCAGCGACAAGCGCGTTTGGGATCGCCGTAAAATCCGCACTGACA
>JBDHQD010000009.1:0-202819 GCA_039806835.1 Prosthecobacter sp.
ACCCATTTCCAGATGCCCATGTAGCGCACCAGCGTCTTTTCGCTGTCACAGTGCCGCTCCAGGTATTTCGGCACCCAGCTATCCCAAGCCTCGCCTGTGACAGTGCTTCCCGACCGGGACAGTTCCTTTGCTTCCATTTCCGCCCGCAGTGTGCGAGCCTTGACCGTCTCGCCGGGATCATCAGCCCGCAATTCAGTGGACCGATTGCGGCGGGTACCGTCTGAATCAATGTATTGAATGAACCAATATGGAGACTGTTTTTTGCGGTAGAGCGAAGCCATTTTTGCAGTGCAGTTTGTGCAGTAAACATACTGCACAAACCCCGTCTTTCCCAGTGAAATCAACCACTTTGCACCACTGAAAACCACCACACCCGAAACGTGGGTTCGATTCCCATCACCCGCTCTCCTCAACGCTCAAATCGTTGATGCACAAGGCAAAGGCTTGATTTACAAGGGCAAGATGAATCAAGCGGGCACCAAGAGTGATACACCGAAAGCCAAAACAGCCCTTGTTGTCGTGCCTGGACACACCCGCCTTTTCCGCCGGGGTGCGATCTATTATTTTCGCGCCAAAGTTCCCGAAGAACTCCGCCACCAGCTCAAGAAAAAGGAAATCCGCTACTCTCTCAAGACAGCGGATTTCAAAAAAGCCAAGCAGGCTTGCAACATCGCATCCGTAAAGGCGGACGCCGAGTTTGCAGGCGCAAGAAAGACACTTCCTGCGCTCACCCCCTCCGCCCCGGCGAAGCTCACAGACGAACAGCTTTTCTACATCGTGGCTTCATGGTTCCAAAACAAGGAACGGGAAAGCGAGCAATGGGCCGCGCAAGAATGCGCCCGGATGGATGAAGATGAGCGGGCCGAAGTCATGGACAATTTGAAGGGGGACGCCGCTGCTTATTCTAGTTCCAGCGATGAAAGAGAGTCCTGGACTGACAGCCTGATTCAGGAAGTCATGCAATCCAGCCCCGGCCTTTCCGTTGAGCGCGGCAGTGCGGATTTTAACCGGCTGATTCACTACGCAAAGCGGGCGATGCAAGAGCACCTGAACCGCAAGATTGAACGAACGGCGGGCCTTCTGGTGAACTCCGCGACTGATCCGCTCTTTGCTCGTGTGTTCGCGCATTCGCCTTTAAAAGCACCGCGTGAGACTGCGACGCTCAAACAGGTAACAGAGCGATTCATGGAGCGTCAGAGAAAAAGGAACGCGAACACAACGCCCGTCACCTACAGCATTCCTGTTCGCATATTGATTGAAGTGCTCGGGCCGCAAAAGCTCATTTCAGAAGTGACGGAGGAGGATGTTTGGAAAGTGGGCGAGGCGCTGGAAAAGATTCCTGCCCATGTCAGCCAACGCTACAAAGGAAAGCCCCTGCTTTCCGCCATCGCCAGCGCAGACCGCGAAGGAAATCAAAAGCGGCTGTCTCGCCAGACTGTCTCGAAATACTTCACGAATGTTTGCGCCATTTTCAAGTTTGCACTGGGGCGCGGATGGTTGGAAACCTCGCCCAGCAAAGGCGCAGGGCTTAAAGAACAATTTTGTAGCAAGTCACGGCGAAAACCAACGCCTCAGTTCACCAGCGCTGAACTGAACTCCCTTTTTCGCGCCCCGCTGTATGCAGGGTGCATTGATGATGAAACCAATTTCTCAAAGCCCGGCCCGAATCATCCGAAGCGCGGGCGGTTTTGGGTGCCGCTGCTCTCTCTATTTCACGGGCTGCGTTGCAATGAAGCCTGCCAGCTTTACGCGGAAGACGTGAAGGAAGCGGAAGGGATTCATTACCTCGACATCCGAACCACGTTGGACGATGACGAGGAAGCCGACGACAAGCACACGAAGAACGAGAACAGCATCCGGCAGGTGCCTTTGCATCCTCAAATCATCAAGCTGGGCTTCCTTCAATTTGTAGAGCTGCGGCGGCGGGACGGAGCCAAAGCCCGTTTGTTTCCTGACCTCGAATCAGGGAAAAGCACGGGCCGCTATAGCACCCGTTTTTCCAAGTGGTTCTCACGCTTCAAAGAAAAGGCGTGTGGACACCTGCCAAAGGCTCGTTTCCATTCCTTCCGCCATCACTTCCGAACGGAGTTGGCGCGGGCTGGCGTGCAGTTGGAATACACAAACGCCCTCTGTGGCTGGGATAGCGAGGAACGAGGCATGGAAAAGCTCTACTTCCAAGCCAAGCTAAAGGAGCTAAAAGCGGCAGTGGCAAAGGTTAGCTACGAAGGACTGGACCTCTCCCACCTGGAGACAGCCCCCTCCCCCCACATTGAAAAAAAGCAAAGGGTGCGCTATCGCCCTCAACCTCTTTGAAGGCCGGGGAAAAAATGTTGCCCTGAAAAACGGCCCTTCGCTTCCCGGCAGACTTCTGGCCTTGCTCCGCAACAACGGACATCAAAGGAAAACCGGCAACAATCGCGGCAGCGTGCCCTTGCCATTTCGCTCCTTTCCTCTACGCTGAAAATGGCGTGGGGAAAAACCCTCACGCTGGGGCGTGGAAACCCCGTTTAACACGCGGCAAGCGTTCGCCGAAAATGGAACGCCGCTAACTCGACAATGGTCGGGGAGGCGGCGGTGCATGTTCAGGCTGCGCCTACCCGGCACGGCTAAAGACCGTCGCGGTCGTCGTGTTACGGCTTTCCAACTCCCCTGCCACCTGTCAGAGGAGCTTTTTTGGGCTGGTGGCCTGATTTTCCAAGCCGCCACCATGCAAGCCCCCGACAACAACACACCTGCCAGCGAGTCACACCCCGCCGCTTCTGCGACGCCTCCCCCGGTGCCAGTAGGAAGCAATCAGCCGCCCTCTCTCAAAGACGTTTGGAATGATGCCAAGGGCAGTTTTACCAAGCTGAACAAGGAAGAAAAAACCGGCTGTGGCTGTGGAATCATGGTTCTCGTGGCGCTTTGCTTTTTGCTGGGGAAATGCTCATGCAGCGATAGCTCAAAGAAGGGCGGTTCCGACCCTACGCCTTCCGGCAAAACGCCAGTGGGCGAGAACGCGGCCAATCAATGGACTCCCGAAAATGTTCGTGCCGCGTTGAATAAAATGGACTCTACCTTGCCCCTTTTTGCTGGTGGCACACAAGGATTGTTCGACGTGGTTGAACGGCTCAGAGACAACGAAATCGAAACTGAAAAGCTCAAATCTGAAATTGTCCTTCACAAGGACGACGAGAATGGAACTTGGATGGTTGATAACGTCGTCAATGACGCCGTGATCTATTCCTATCGGCTCACCCCTGCGGTGCCTTGGGATAAGAGCAGAATGATACGAATTGCCGTTCTCCGCGAGGATGGGGAGTATTATGCCGAAGATACAGATTTGCCCGCTGGCAGGTTCCTGTTCATGGGCATCACTTCTTTCACAACCGTTGCGGGCATAGAAACTCAAATCCCGGCTTTTAGGCAAGTGAAGTAGCACTTCTGCAAGATGCCCTCCACGAATTGGACATCTGACAGGCAGGAACGATTAGACTATGAGCCAATTTGAATGTTGTGAAAGCCCTCAAAGGTGGGAATTTGAAGTATCGCGGCCTCCAATACTTCGGTGACAACCTTCGACGTTTCATCGTAATGCTTCGCCACAATGTCCACCATTGGAACCAAAACACCATTGCCAGTTGCTTGAGGCTGATCTGCGGGATCGTGCGCCCAAGGAATGTCACGAGCCGTGCAAACGTGTTCAGGCCAAAGCAATTTGAGGGAGGGATCATTTGCATGGACCGTTTGCGGAGGCATCCAACCATGAGTCAATGTGTTGCGGATATTTTGAATTTCTCCGATTTTGGCATTAGAAAATGCCGCTGAGAACGACGCTGGCAGACCTTGCATTCTTCCCACAGTGCCCCAATCGACCTTGTGCCTAAACCAGCGACATCCAGCCGCATTCGTTGAGGTTTTCGTGAGCGCATCCGCATAGCTGAGCGCATATACTATCCGTGATAAGGCATCAAGACAGCATCCCAAGTTGTGATAAATGCCCTTTAGATGAACGTGAACGTGTAGTGGAGGTGCTGCGGCAGAAAAGGTAGCGTCCAGTTGCAATTTTTTTGCCGCTCCAAGGCTGCAAATAACATCGTAGTGATTCCTTCCAAAGTCACAGTATAAAGACCTTAGATCGTCTGAGATGGCAACGGGAGGGGAAAGCGTTGAAGTCACCACATCAGCATTTGTGCCTACCGCAATTGCATAGCGGAATCGAAACCATGCAAGAGCGTCAACCCCAAGGTCTGAGACAATGAAACGCTCATTACCATCAAGATCGTTTACATTGATTGCCAAATTAGCCGGGAGCGTGCGCATAAGAGAAGTTTGATACCAGCAACAAGGAACAATATGCTAGCAATTTCTCAAAATTCCGGGCCTAGGCAGCATTCAGCATTTATGCACGCTAGCGGCAAAAGGCAGTGCTTATGCCGACACCATCGCCTTTTTCACCCGCTGAACAGTCAAAGGTGCCTTGCCGCTGATCTTGGCAGCGTTGCGGATGGAATGGCCTTCCTTGAGCAGGCGGGCAACGTCCTTGTGAGCTGCTAGAAAGGCGCTGGCGGGCCTATTGGAGCCTGGAGGGCGTCCCAGCCGCTTCCCTTGCCTGCGGGCCTCTGCAAGGCCGCTATTGATGCGCTCCCGTAGCGTCGCTGTCTCGCTGCGGGCAATCTCTGCCAGCAAGGCAAGCATGACGCTGGCGGCGGGATTGCGCTTCCCGCTGGGGAGTAGGGTTTCAATCGAATGAGCGTGCCAGTAGAGAGAAACGCCGTGCTCTTCCAGCGTTTCAACGAACTTGTGAACGAGCGAGTTTCGGCGGGCAAGTCGTGACACCTCATGCACGAGCACCTTTTTCACCTTCCCTGAAACGGCGAGTTCTTCCACCCGCTTCAAGCCGTGGCGTTCCTCTTCATCCGCTCGGCCTGAAATGGCCTGTTCCTCGCACACTTCCACCACGTCCCAGCCTTTGGCCTGTGCATGGGCGCGAAGCTCAGAGACTTGGCGGGCCGTGTCCTGCTTTGCAGTGGAGACACGAACGAGGATGGCGACTGGCACGGGCTTCTTTTCCATGCGGGGATTTTTGGCGCATCGTATCACATAAATCAAGTGTTTTATGTAGCACACTCATTGCACACAAAACCCGCCTGATTTGACCAGCAAAACCGTTGTTTTTCGCCGCTATGATTTTTGTGATACACCTTCACGGGAAAAGCAGGCAGGGAAGCGCCTGAAATTGATTTCTCCCGGCTCTGCCTCCTCGTTCCTATAGTATAGAGATGGCGTTGTCCCTGGAGTGATGGCACACCATGCCTAATGCCAACAGAACTCCCCAGCCTCGACTATTCCCAGCAAGTGACCTCCCACTCTGCGAAGCAGGACAAAATAGAAATGACCCTTGGGACGTGGAGGCTAGAAGGCCACACCGAAGACATTCAGGCTGTGCGGGAATACATGAGCGTTCCTCCCTCTGATTGGAGAAATGACCCCGGCCAAAACTGGCCCGCCTACTCCATGCTTTTCAATCGCCCCGATGAAAGCGGCTTGGGAAGCCGTCCAATGGAGTTCCGAAGGGGAGATTTGCAGCTAGGGCCGGAAGGCCAGCGCCAAACACGTTCCGCCCCTTTATGGGCGGGCCATTGGCGTTTTTCATCATTCCAAGGCAACAGCGGCACCACAACGCATCTGGCCGTCTCGATCAACCCAACGACGTTCGCACGAAGCCAGCGCTACAGGGCCATTCCCTCCCAGCCTGGAAACTTTGGCGTCATTCCAAGCGACTTTGTGAAGGAACCGCGCTGGGGGCCACTGAATGAGTTTCCGCTGGATGGGCGCAACAATTGGATTCCCTGCGGAACGATCATGGAAGCCACCAGCGGGGAACGATGGTGGGGGAATCTGGAAAGCTGCTTTCGTAGCGTGCTCCGCACATTTGAAAGAGAGCTTGAACGTGTCAGCGTGAACTCAGACCGCAATCTTCATCTGGTTCTGGCACCCCGCCTAAACCTCAAGTATTGCGAAACCTATTGGGAGTTTGCGACAGATGACCCGATCTTGGAAATTGACCGCATCACGCCGCATCTGGTGGCGTTTTCAGAGCTTGAAGCCAGCACTCGGAGCTTTGACCGTCTCAACGCCGATCTCCAGCGAGACGGCCATTCTCGAAGTATTAGAATCCAGTGTGGGCAGGGCCGGGAGGTTTGCGTTTATGCCAAAACAAACCGCCGCGTTCGCTTTGAGGTTCGGCATAGGCTGAGAGCACCCAACGGGTTTCTAATCCCTGCGGCTGCGCAAGGGCGGAGCACTGGACACACGGCAACGAACTGGGACGCATTCACCCCGCTGATTCAGCGTCTAGCGCTGGATGCAGCCCAGACGCTCAATAGCTTGTTTGCCTTCATCCAACAGCGGCAAGCCATGCACTCCTCGCCAGTCACTCCTTTTCGTCTCATGCTGCGCATTGCCCAGCTAATCCAAGATGAAGCCCAAGCCGCAATTGTTCTGAACTTGCTTGTCATGGATGGGCAGCTTTCGCGCCGTATCTTGCCCCGTTCCTTCCGTCCAGCGTTGGATGCCTTGCGAGAAGCTGGGATTTTGCAGCCCCTAGCGAACGGCAGAGGGGCGACGCCTCGCCCATATGAGCCAACGCAAGAATATCGGGCTGCTTTTGAATGGCTCAGACAGTCCGCCGACGTGGTCTTTCCTGCTGTGCCTGTTCGCACTCGGCGAATTTCATTGCCCTCCCCTTGACCATCCCCTCCACACTGCGAGCACCTGGAGAACACGAGGAGCACATATACAGCACATACGAGAATATGTGAGCACCGGCGGGAAATCGCCTCGCCCTTATATTTAAAGCCTTCCAGCTTCAACAGGATGCACGTTCAGCGAAACTCGAATGTTCAGTTTTCACGGTTCATTTCGAGTCACTGGCGTCAATCGACATTGATGCTGCGTCACTCGCTGAGATTTTATGCACGTTACATTGCATAAATTCCGGCCAAATCTAAGCTCATCGTATCAAACAGCGCGACGAGCGTCGGATGGGATTCCAACCCCAAACAACGCTCGCCGCAGGTTTCGGAAAAATCACTGTTTGAAAGGGCTGCGGGTCCAAACCGCAGCCCGCCAAATTTCCTCATTATACAGCCATGGCAGAAAAAACCAAAGCCAAGATTTCGGAACAAAAGCTCGCCCTTCGGCAAAAAGTGTGGCCTGAAATTACAGAGGCAGACCTCTGGCTTCGGCAAAAGCGCGTTGGATTCACAACGGTTCCTCGAATCCTGCCTTTGATGGCAGTCATAATGGATTCACTCTCTAAAAATAAGCCGGTTTCCTCGACTTATTTTGATCTGTGGTGCAGAGCTTATGATGAGTGCTTTGTGATTCTGAATAAACAGCCTGAAATGGCCTTCCATTCTGGTTTCTCAGGTCAACGAGCGGTCCAAACATGGTCGGAGAGGATCAAAGTTTTGGATAAACTAGGCTTCATCAAGGTGGCTTCCGGTCCGAACGGCCCTTTAAGCTATGTCCTCATTCTCAATCCATACAACGTGGTGCAGAAAATCTGCAAAACCAAGCCTGATTTCATTCGGGAAGACCTCCTGAACGCACTGCATGAACGTGCAATCGAGATTGGAGCAACCGACCTCGAAGACGCTCCAGCCACCCCAGAGCCGAAGCCAGCCCAACAGACTCCAACACCAGCGCGGAAGGCCTCAAAACTTGCTCGGAAACTGAGCATCAAAGGCTGATGCGCTTCCGTTTATCGAGACGCTTTGCTCAATAATTGTTGCCAGAGTGATACACCGATGCGAGACAATGGCACACCCGTTTGGTTTCCAAACCCTTGATTTATCAAGCCTTAGCGAGTGAAGGAGATTCTCCCATCACCCGCTCCACTTTGCGGAAGTGTGATTTTGGATGCAGCGGTGGAAAGTGGGTGAGCCTCTTCACACTCTTTTGGCCCAGCTCGCAGCTTCACGCACATGCGGCAGTTCCATCTTCACGTCATCCAGTATGCCACGGTGAAGTTTTCGATATTCGCGGAGCACTCGCAGGGCATCCTCGCCCATTTCCTGTCCGGCGAACAGCTCGGGTGTGGTGTCAGCAAAGTTCAGCCCCATTTGCAGACCTGTGCCGTGGATTTCGACGCCCATGTCATGGTTGGTCAGCAAGAGCCGCCGCTTTGTGTGAGTGGTCGCGCCGCACGAGTCGAGAAACCATGTCGCGGAACCGGTGGAGTCCAGATGCAGCAGGGTGAGCAGCTTCTTCTCGATGTCCCAAAGCTCCCGCAGCCTTTCCTCTGAAATGCCCAGGGTGCGCAGATGCAGCACCACGCGGAAAAATGCGAGATACGCCTCTGAATAGCCTGCTCCAGACATGACAGGCAGTTCAAAACGAGCCTGCAGGCCAGACAAGTAAACCGTCGGTCGATTCAAGGCTTTGGCGAGGTCGGCAAGCGTGTGCATGTGCTTTGATGCTTTTCTAGGTCGTGTTTGAAAACCTGTTTGGAAGTCGCAGAGCGATGAACGTGCCGTAGCCCGGCCTTTCAAGGCCGGGAACATGAAATGCGCCGATTTCCGCATGCATCTGTGTCGCAGGGAGACACGCGAACCCGTGGATGCCAGCAGGTAGGTTCGGACGTCACGCTGCGACGCGGCCCGATGATGGCAGGATGTCCCGCGTATGGTTTCCCGGCCTTGAAAGGCCGGGCTACGAGACGACTGCCGCTCTGCGGCAGAAGCTTGGCAGAGGTTTTCAAACACGGCTTAGAGAATTTCCCTTATCCAAGCAGCGAGAGAGCAAGGGCGCGGGGAAACCAAGACCTAATTCACCTTGAGGCCCGTCGGGTTGCCTGCTTCGGTTCGCCAAGAAGGAATCCACTTCTCCAAATCAAACGCGGATGTCTGGCTGCTACGTGCCAAGTCCTTCAGCCAGCGGCCCGAGCGGCGCTCAAGGGTGTCGCGGGTCAGTTGAAAGCAGGGACTCTCTGGTGGGCGAGCGGCGATGTCGGTGAGGGTGTTGAAGACGGCATAGGCGTTCTCGCCCAACTCTTGCCGGTAGCCGCTGAGGCGGGCGGAGAAGTCGGCATCGAGGGCTGCGAGGGCTTCTTTGCGGGCGGGTTTGTCGTCGGGTTTGGAATCGGGCAGGCGCAGCACGGTTTTCAGCGCCAGCGCGGACTGATCGCTGTTCATGGTGATGCTGCGGACGGTGGTGAGGAACTTGGAAAACTCGTCCCACATCTGCGGCAGGCTGCGGGCGGTGATCTCGATCTGCAACTGCTCCAGCGCCTCCTTGTTGTGAGAGGCTTTGATGGTGGCGACCGCTTCCTCGAAGATGACGCCGTTGGAGCAGTGCTCGCGCATGAAGTCGATGTCGAATCGGAGAGCACGGGCACCGTTGAAGCTGTTCGTCACCCGCAGGAAGGGCGTGTAGGGATCAGACTGCGCGATCTCGCTGCCCAGGTAGTTCATCACATGCGTGCGGTGCATGAGATCGATGTGGGCGTAGCTGAGGGTGCGGGGTGCGGAGGCTCGCTTGGCCACCCATTCGCTGGAGGACAGACCAGGAAACGCCTTGCCACAGACTTCCTGCGCAAGACTGACGGCCTCACGATTGGTCACCACACGGTAACCGCGACCGACCACGCCGAGGACATGTCCGGTGCCTTGATGGACAAGAGCTTTTTTGCCGGGAATGTTGATGCGGTGAGTGTGGCCGTTCGTGCCGATGACGGCCTCGACGGGCACCTGATCCACGTCAAAGAGGAGGTCTTGGACGGAGGTTTCGTGTTTCATGACGGAGCGTGCTGCTGCTGCCACTCGACCATGCGGTGGTGGATGTCGTGGTAGGCGGCGATTTTGCGTTTTTGCGTTGGGTGACGGGCGATGGAGGATTTGAAGTTGTCGTAGGTGATGCTGGCGGCGAGCAGGGCAAACATGCGGGTGAGATCGCCGGAATTGCAGAGGATGCGCCAGGGGTAGTCGGAGCCTTCAAAGGACGGCACAGGCTCCGGTAAGCCGATGGCGTCAGAGAGGGCGTCGAGATCGCCAAGGCAGCGGGCGCGAATGTGGAAGGTGTCCGCGTCTTTGCGGACGATGGAGAAGAATCCGAGTTGGGTGCAGAGCCACATGGGAAGTTTAGCGAAGCGAGGGGGTGAAGGGTGAGCGGGAGTTGGCTGGGGTGCTCGCATGGCGTCGGCTCACCGTGATGGTGGCGACGGCGGCGAGGAGACACAGCAGGCTGGTGAGTCGGCAGTGCTGGAGGGCGAGATGCACGGCTCCGGCGAGATAGAGGACAGTCAGGAGGAGGGTGGGCACGAGGTTGGGCTGGCGGCGACGGAGGCGCATGAGCCAAGGGCGACGTTGATTGACGACGTGCTCGCGTCTCACGCTCGGCTCGGGCCATGGACCAACGTGGTGCGTTGTCTGCTGCGTCTCCCGCCAGTGGTCGCGGCTCATTTCTCCTCCTCCTTCACGATTTGATCCAGGGACTTGGCGTCATCATTCAGGGCTTGGGCATCCATATGGCCGCTGGCTTTCATGCGCAGGGCTCTCACTTTGCGGGCCATGGCGTTGCCTGTGGACTTGATGCCCTTGGCATTGAAACTGACATTGCCACTGAGATGCGCGTCCATGTGCATGGCGGCAGCGGAGGCGATGGCATCCTGATTGGCCGCGAGGAATAGAAACTCCCAGCCTTTCTCCACCCGATAGAGATGGATCAGATCGCTGATGTGCTTGGCCGTGTATTCTCGCGAGGCGTTTTCTGCTCCATCGGTGAAGATGGCGAGGATGACTTTGCCGGGCTGCTGCGCCTTGGGCAGTTTTTGCAGTCGGATATTGAAGTCGTGGATGGTGCGTCCGATGGCATCAAAAAGGGCCGTGCTGCCACGCGGTACGAAAGTGGCGGCGGTGAGCTGCGGGACATCCTGAATGCGCAGCGCGGCCATTGGCACCTCGTAACGATCATCAAATTGCACGAGCGTGAGGCGTGCTTCACCGGGAACCTCTTTTTGCAGGCGGATGAAATCATTGAAGGCGGCTACGGCCGGCTCACGCATCGGTTCCATGGAGCCTGAGCGGTCGAGGATGTAGGCGATTTCGGTGTAAACAGTCGGTGATGGAGCAGGATTAGTTTTCATAAGGTGCGAATCTTGCCACAGGGGGTCGGACATTCGCAGGGTGACAGGTTTATTTTTTGGATTAAATCTCACGGATATGCGCAAATCATCCTCTCTCCGCCTCTTTGGTGCCCGTGAGGCCCGTTCATTGCATGCCCCAAGGCGGTTAGGGGTCAGCCGTCCGGCTATTTGGCGGGTGCAGGAGATTCACCGGATCATCCGAGCAGGAGGCCATCCAAATTGCTCGACGCTGGCAAAGGAGATCGAGGTGACGGCGAAGACGATCCAGCGGGACATCAGCTTCATGCGGGATCAGCTTGGCATGCCCGTGGAATATCATCCGATCAAACACGGCTACTACTACACCCAGGATGTCAGCGAATTTCCCATGCTGCACCTGTCGCGTCGGGATTTGGTGGCGCTGTTTCTGGCGCGTCATGCTTTGGAGCCTCTGCGTGGGACACGACTGGAACGCATGCTGGCGGAGAGCTTCAGCAAGATCGCGGAGGTTTGTCCAGGTGAGGTGTCCATTGAATGGCGCGAACTGGATGAGGCCTTTTCGGTGAAGGCTTCGGGCGTGCTGGCAGCGGACGTGACTTTGTTTGGCGATTTGCTGGATGCGATTCGCGGGACGCGTGAGGTGAGTTTTGATTATCACAAGCTCACGTCATCCAAGCCTGAGCGGCGTTCGGTTTGTCCGCATCACATCGGTCAGATCGAGCACGGATGGTATCTGATCGCTTTCGATCCTGCCCGTGAAGCGATGCGCACCTTTGCTCTGCAACGCATCACCAACCTCGAAATCCACAAGGCGAAATTCACGCGCCAAGCGGGATTTAACGCACGCGATTATCTAGGTGGCGGCTTTGGGGTGTGGAGTTATGCGAGCGAGCGGAGGAATAAGCACGAGGTGCATATTCGCTTTGAGGATTACGCGGCGCGCGTCGTGGCTGAGCGTCAGTGGCATCCGACTCAGGCCGTCCGGAAGATCAAACCCGATGGCAGCGTCATTGAGTTCCAAGCGGACCTCGCCGGGCTGGAGGAGATCACGCGCTGGGTGCTGAGCTGGGGCAGCAAGGCGCGCGTGCTGGGGCCGCCGGAACTGAAGAAGCGCGTGCAGGATGAATTGGCGAAGATGGCGGCCTGTGAGTGAGGCAGCGACTGCATGGATCGTGCCCCTTCGGTAGCCGTATCGCCTTTCGAGAGACAAGGAACCATTCCGCTCTGCCACGAAGGGACACTCATAGAGCCGATGCCTTCCGGCCCGTCATCTGTGATCATGGGGCTAGGGGTGATTACATCCGTGCTTCCCTAGCAAAGATCGGACACGCGCACGGAGGGGCGTGGTGCCGTTTTGCCCTTCATTGGCGCGAGAGATCGTGAAAGGGGAATCCGATTCATGGTTCTGTTTCAGAGGGCCGGTGCATGTCGCGCTTTATCAAAATTGATAGTCGTTTGAGATTTTTTTTACAATTTCGACATTGAGCAAGGGGCGGGCTTCATAATAATCGTGACCAATGTTCTCATGTGTAGGAATGCCTGCATTTGTGAGTCGCAATTATCAGTCGTCACTCTTATGAAAAATCGGCTTCTTTCACTGCTTCTGACCGTGCTTGCCTTTCCGGCACTCAGCCAAGCGACTTCTCCTGACTTGTCGAATGTGCTCGTGATGTATGATTTCAATCAGCCGGGCTATGGTTGCTGTGGTGGGCCGCCTTCCTATTTGGCTTGCTGTATCAGTGCGTCTAATTTCACGCCGAATCGAATTGAACAGTGCTGGTTTCCGAGTGGTGCTGCCGACGGCAGTGCGTTTCGCAGCTTTAGCGGCTGGGATAGTGCCTATGATTACAGCTTTGCGCGCACGGACTTCTCTCCGGCCCCGGGAACGCTCTCGTATGATGTGTTTGTGAGCAATGACGCGATCGCGAACATTTCGGGCATTTCATTTGATTGGATGCGCCCTGATAGCTCCTCCGTGAATGCAATCCAGGCCACGATTTTCTGGCAGGGCGCAGGTGGCACCTATGAGTATCTTTCCACAGGACCCGTCGGAGACAACAGCACGGGGAGTTGGGATTCATGTGTGTTGAATTTCCCTGTCGATGTGACACCGCTGCCCACAGGGATCGATACTTCGGGCAAACAATTTCACATCGAACTGTATGCTTGGGGTGCCAATGGTGGCCCGCTCTACCTCGACAACGTGGCATTGGTGGGAAACAACATCTGTGCGCCCATTCCTGAACCCGGAGGCGCAGTGCTGATCGCCGCAGCCGGAGTGCTGCTGTTGCTGCGTCGCCGCAGCCGCACGTCAGCTTAAAAAGAGCAGGGTAGCGCGAAAAAGCGCTCTCGCCCCCTGCTCAATCTCCTGACCGCAGGTCGCCACTGACGATCGGGGGAGCTCTGCGACGCACGCCGATGTAGATCGGGGAGCGCTGACGCTCCAGCCATTTATGACGGATGGGGAGCTCTGTATTGTAGGCGTGGAAATGCCACGGCCCATCGTGGGTGCGGATGGAATACTGAAGGGCGCGCCCTCCGTCGAGCAAAGTGGCATGCTGCACGTCCAACTTGCGCGCGATCTCAGTCACCTCGCTGACATTCATCACGCCGCCGTCACCTGAAAGCACAAAGACAATGGTGCCGTCTTTGCGCATGCCACCTAGGGCGCGGTAGCTGATCTTGGAACCGTCGAAAAATTCATCCGGTTTCAGATCGACGTAGGAAAACGTGGTGTGGTTTTTCATCACCGAAGGATAGACTTGTGAGCCTTCTTCGATCAATCCAGGTACTTCGTTGAGGAGCGACTTCGGACCGAACCAGGGGCGCCCATCTTTGACAAAGAAACACCCGCTCCAATCTCCAAAGGGAGGATTGACCTGCCGTCCTTGGTGATAGACCCACCCCATGGGACGTCCCTTTGGATCACGGAAGTTGGCGGTGATGGAGAACCAGAGATTCTCCTCAGCCATGCGCTCGCGCGCTGTGGTGAGGGCGAACTTCGGCAGGAACGTGGTCATGAAATCGAACTGCTCTGGCGAGAGCGTGATGATCTGCACTTCAGCGCCGAGAAGTTGCTGCGCTACGGATGCTAATAGACCGCCATGACGACGCACTCTGAGTGTGCTCCAGCGCATGCCGGGCTCAGAGTGGCGCTCGACCATGGCTGAAGCGAGATCTGCAGGCGTCAGGCCGGAGGGAGGTTTCCAGCCACCGCGTTTGGTGAGGATTTGGAGAGGTTGCCGCGATTCGCGAACGGTCACAGCCACGAGGTTGCTACCCACATTGAAAAAATGTTCTGCTGCGAGCCAACTCGTTAGAAGACCAACGAAGGCAAGCAGGAGTATTTTTTTCAGACATCCATGTTTTTGGGCCATGTGGCGATCAGCATGGAGAAGGGGGCGCGGCGTTCAAGTGTGGATCAAATGCCAAGCGTTTTCTCGCGTGCAAAGCGGAGTGGCCGCATGAACTGGCGCACCGCCAACGAAGATCGCGAATCGACGAGCCTCCTTCGACTTTGCTGCATCAGCAGACCGGCGAGCACTCAGGACTGTCATGATTACGCAGCGACTTCGGATCTCGTCTCCGTGCATTTGGGTGTGTTTTGCAGCTCAAAATACACGCGCTCAAAAATGAGCCGAGCGAAGCAGGAGGTTTTGATTCTCGAATGGGGTAACCATTATTCGGCTGGTGCGCCCGTCAGGAATCGAACCTGAATCTGCGGCTTCGGAGACCGTAAATCACACTGATAAATCAAGGTGGAAATTTCTGTGTAATGGTTTTGTAATGGATTTTGGTTGGCTTTTGATGCAATTCCCTGCATCATGATGCAATCATGGCTCGCGCACTCATCACCCTCAAGAAGGTCAAACATCCGCGCTACAAGTTCCGTGTCACGTTCCGCCAAGGAGATGAATATGCGCAGAAGTACTTCACCGCTCGCACTGGCCCGGCTGGTGCGGATGCGTTCATGAACGAGAAGAAAGTGGAGCTTTTGAACGAGGGCCGGAAGCACGGCGATTTCACCGACGCGGAGCGCAAAGCGGTCATTCGTTCGCGCGAGTTGGCAGAGAGCTTCGCGGATGCTGGCGTGAAAGGCTTCACGTTGGATGCTGCCTTGAGTTTTTATGCGGAACACCTGCATGTGCGCCGGCGCTCAGTGAGCGTGCTGAAAGCCTACGATGAGTTTGTCGAGACACGCCGAAAAGAAGGTGTGAGCGCGGTTCATTTGAGAGACTTCACGTATCGCCTTGAGCGTTTCGCGAAGAAGCATGCCAAGCGGCTCGTGGCAGAGATCACGACAAAGGACGTTGATGCGTGGATTTTCGGCCTCAAGAACGCCCCGCAATCGAAGGACAAGCACCGCCGACTGCTTCACAACTTTTTCAATTACTGCGCCGGGCGGGGTTACACGGAAGAAAATCCCGTGGCACGCGCCGCCAAGGTGAAGGTTATCCGCAAGGCACCCGGCATCCTGACCCCTGCGGATGCCGCCGCACTGCTTGCTGCTTCGCCTGCGGAGATCGTGCCCGCGCTCGCCATCGGTTTCTTTGCCGGATTGCGCACGGCGGAGATTGAGCGGCTGGACTGGCGGGAGATCGACCTTCGACGCGGCTTCATCGAGATCACAGCAGAGAAGGCCAAAAGTAGTCAGCGCCGCCTCGTGGAGATCACGCCAAACCTTCGCGCATGGCTGGAGCCTCACGCGCGACGCTCCGGCCCCGTGCGCCTGACAGAGATGCGGCACAAAGACCGCTTCGACATCGCCCGGAAAGTCGCAGGCATCGTATGGCCTGCGAATGCCTGCCGCCATAGCTTCGCGAGCTATCACCTCGCCCTGCATCAAGATGCCGCCAAGACCGCGCTCCAACTCGGCCACACCAACACCGCCGTCTTGTTCCAGCACTACCGTGAGCTTGCCACACCGGAGGATGCGAAAGCGTTCTTCTCGATCACACCGCAGACTGTGGTTCCAGTGAATGTCATTTCAATGAAGGAGGCTGCATGAGGGCAGTGGGAAACAGAAAAATCATCACGCGAAAGATGGCATACGCTCGTTTGATGAGACGAGCTGTCGGCGAATTCGGAGCGGATTCAATCGAGGTATTGACCACTCGTGCTACTCTAACAAAGGTTCTTGATGATGCGCAGAATTTGGATGGCTATCTGTCTGAAATGGGAAAAGCGGCTATGTTTCTACCACGTCTTAACCAAGCACTGTTTGAACGAGAAGATGCCTTGCAGACTGTGCTCGATTATGGCCGAGTGCGTTTTGATAAAAAGGGAATGCGCGAGGTTTATTTGGCCATGAGCAAAGGCGAGGAATTCGGCCCGCAGATGGCGGCATTTGAATTCCGCGAATCGTTACGCGACGGCTGGTCGCCATCGCAGGCCGTTTTGATTCACAGTCCAAGAATTGCCGAATATAGCCGTATTGGTGACACAAGCCTCGTTCTCGCGATTGCAGATGCGATCAAGAAACAGAAGCGTTCTCCAAAAGCATTTCAACGAAGTGTCGAAGCATGGCTTCTCCGCGCTTGGGTACCTCTTGCGCTTTGGACTTGTGAAGGAAGGCGGATGGATGAGCGAATTACTGAAGCTGCCAACGTGCTTTCTCGAAACGGAGTCCCGTTTCAACATATCCCTTCGGGAAGCGACTTGGACACCCTGGCAAGGAAGGTGCGGCATTCGCTGAAACATGGTAGGCGATAGCGTGATGCTGTAGCGTCCGCTTTGATACTATCAATTAGGAACGGCAGTCGAATCGCAGGTGTGTGCTTTGTGAAGCAGCGTCCAGCGTTTCCATGAAACCTGACTCCAAAATCATCACTGCCGCTTCCAGCCTTTCCGCCAGGAAGATCACCCGCCGTGAAATTGCCGCCCACTGCGGCCTGTCACTGCGCACCATTGACGAACTCACGCGCAACGGCGTGCTGCCGTTTTTTAAAATAGGAAAATCTGTTCGTTACGAACTCCTGGAGGTGGAGGCCGCCTTGCGTGAGCGCTTCCATGTTCAGCCCAAGGCACGCAAGCCCGTCAACCCCGGAACCCGCGCATCCTCATCCGCCGCCTGAAGCACTATGCAGACACTCGCCCAAACAAAAGGGCGGGGCTGCCGTGGCAACGCCCGCCCTGTTGAGGAACTGGAACGGCATCAAGCTACGTCAAGCTCCGCGCATTGCAACACCAACGGCCAAACCGTCCACGAACGCGAAGCCGAGAAGGAGGCGGACGCCATCGCGAACGAGGCACTTTACGCGGGAGGCGCGTCGTATTCGGAGGCGAACCCTGGGCCGAACGGCGAGACGTTTAGCGTGCGCAAAGGTTCCCGAAATCCTCAATCATGGGATGGGGTTGGCGAGGGAACACCGTGGGCGAAGGCGTTGAAGTTCCTGCCGAGAACTAACGAGGCCCGTAGAGGATTCTTCAAGCGAGGAAGCTGGGATGCCCTGGTGAAGCGTGTTGCTGGCTGGCTGACGCAAATGGGCACGGTGAAAGACCCGTGGGGTGCGGCGGTCAAGTTCGACAATCCGCAGAAGATGGGCGAGTTTTCGGACACCCTGGAAAACAGGGCCGCGCATTTGTTGGGCGAGCAACGCGACAAGCGTATCGAAAGGCGCACTCTCGATCCTGATAAACGGGACTGGATTGGCTCTACTCTGGAAACCATTCGTGACGCTCAAGTCAGGGTTAAGGCCCGCAGCGGTGAGACGCTTTACTTTCGATCCTACAAAGAGGGCGTCCACATGGTTGTGGTGGAAAGCGGCAAAGTGAAGGATCAATACGGACTCCTGACACAATACGCCCCCGAACTCACCAAGGGTAAATTCGAGGGCGATGTTGTCGAACGAGTTCGACTTCCCGGCCTTGCCCCTCAAGGGGGGGCTGGTTCTGTCAGCCTTCCGACGCAGCCCCAGAATCAAACGGCACAGACGCCTACTCCGGGAGCGCAAGGAAAAGATGCGGCAACAGGCGGTCAAAGTCAAGAAACGCATTCCCTCCGCAACTTCGACTCCGCCTCGCGTGCCGTGCCTGCGGATGCCAGCAAGCAAACGATCATGCCGGATGGTGCCCGACTGGTCGGGCCGACGACGTTTTCCATCCGCGCCTACCACGGCACGCCGCATGAAGTGAATCATTTCAGCATCCGCTCTGGCATCTCCGCTTCTCGTTTAGCGCGTGCTACTGCGACTCTGCAAAAGCTGCGACAGCAAGGTAAGAGCTCCGATTTCGCAAAGACTTGCAAGGCTGCGATGGGGCGTCCGCAATTCAGAGGAGAAGCAGCAAAGGAGGCCCGCTCATGAAGTCGCTCGATTTGCAAAATGGCAGCGGCCTCAGTGCCACGGACAGTGAGCGGCAGATCATCGCCGCGATGCTCGAAGGTAGCACTGAGCATCTGGCGGTCATACTACGCATTCTGCCGGATGCGGGCGCGTTTCTCGATGAACACTGCCGCCTTGTGTGGTCGCACGTTATACGAATGCACGCGGCAGGCGAGGCCATCAGCTTCGACACAATCAAGAAGGCATTGCAGGCGGAGCGTGGAGTCAAAGATGCGGATGATGTGCTGCTGCTTCTCATCGACTCTCACTCGCTCATCAATGCGGAGCATGCGGCATGGCATGCCCGGCAGGTGGCCTTTGCTCATGCCCGCCGTGAGTGTGCGGCGGGATGGCAGATTCTTGAAAGCGCCGAGGCGAGGCCGGAGGAACTGGCCGCTGCTTTGCGTGAGAAACTGCAACGCCTTGAGGGCATCGCCATCAACACGGGTGAATCCCTGCCGCAGCCGGTGCCGCTGGTGGCGAAGCTCGCTCCAGTGCAAACCTTTGACACCGCATGGCTTCCAACCTCGCTGTGTGGATGGATTGGCGACATCGCGGAGCGCATGCAGTGCCCGCCTGATTTCCCTGCCGTGGCTGCGATGGCCGGATTATCCAGCGTGGCAGGCAGGCGCTTTTGCATCCAGCCCAAGGAGCAGGATGAAGGATTCACCGAGTTTCCGCACCTGTGGGCGATGCTCATCGGCAGGCCGTCTTTGATGAAATCCCCGTCCATGCAGGCGGCCATGCGTCCGCTGCGACGCATGCAGCATGAGGCGAACGAGCGGTACAAGGAAATGGATCGCGAACAGAAAGCCGCCGAGATCGCCGCACGCTTCAAACGCGGGAGCTTGGAGAGGAAAGCCAAGAAGGCGGCGGACAAGGGGGAGAGCTTCGACTACTCCGCGTTGATCGAGGAAGATGGCAAGGCCACCGCATGCCGCCGCTTCATCGTGAATGATGCCAGCTTGGAGGCGCTGGGGGAAGTGCTCCGGGAGAACCCCACCGGCACACTGCTTTATCAAGACGAACTTGCCGGATTGCTGGCGATGCTGGAACGCGATGGCAATCAGGCGCTCCGTGCATTCCTGCTTCAAGCATGGAGCGGCAAGGAAGGATTCACCTTTGACCGCATCGGGCGTGGCACGCGCATCATCGACGCATGTTCGGTGAGTGTGATGGGCAGCATCCAACCGGGCGTGATCGCTTCACACATCCGTGCCGCGCAGATTGAGAGTGCTGGGGCAGATGGTTTCCTGCAACGCTTCTCCCTCATGGTCTGGCCGGAGGTGAAAGCCGACTGGCAGGACATCGACCGCCCGCTAAATCAAAATGCCGAGGCCGAGGCCACCGCAATCTTCGAGGCGATGGAGAACTTCACTCCCGAGCACTTCATCAAGTCGGGCGTCACTCCCAATCGCGATGGCATTCCCACCTTTCGCTTCGCGCCGGATGCGCTCGAACGCTTTCGCAGATGGCGGCAGGGGATCGAAACACGCCTGCGCACTGATGGCATGCCCTCCGCCTTTGAGGCCCATCTGGCGAAGTATCGTAAGCTCGTGCCCGCGCTGGCGGTCTTGCTTCATGTTGCAGAGTGGCAGACCGGAGCCGTGAGTATCACCGCGCTGGAGCGTGCGCTTGCATGGGCAGCTTATCTTGAAACGCATGCGGCCCGTGTCTATGGTGCTGGCAGCATGGCAGACACGCAGGGAGCCGCTGTCTTGCTCAAGAAATTGCGCGATGGCTCCACCGTGCTGCCGGAGCCGTTCACAGCCCGCGATGTTTACCGCAAAGGCTGGAGCGGACTGGCCCGCCCGGACGCTGCCGAAGCCGCCTGCGAACTCCTCACCGGCCACCACTGGCTTCTGGCCCACCCGCAAAACGCCACGGAGCGCGGAGGCCGATCCACCTACCTCTACCGGCTCAATCCCCGTGCGATGAATTGAGTAAGCCCGCCCAAGGGAACTGACAAAACTGACACAACCGGGTTTTGTCAGTTTTGTCAGTGACTCACCCAGGCCATTTCAAACTCCATTTCATGCCGAAAGCCTCGCCTTCACTTGCTTCTTGCTGCGCCAGCCTGCGCTGGGTATTCTTTGCCCATGAGCGTAGCCACCCTCCAGCAGTTCGGCCAAAGCCTGCCCTCATGGCTGGCACTCGTACAGCGTGGTGAAACGGTCGCCATCGTGGACGGCGGGCGTGAGGTGGCACGGCTGGTGCCGCCGACTAAACAGAAGACCGTCGCAGCCCCGCCTGCATGGTCTTGGCAGGATCATCTGGCGCGGCTGGAGGAAATTTTTCCTGAGCCAGTGATCGGTGCATCGGAGGAACTGGAGCAATCGCGGGAGGATCGCTGTTGATGCCTGTCTATGCGGATTCCAGCCTGCTATTAAAGCTCTACATCCGAGAGTCGGAGACGACGGCGGCTTGGCAGGTTGTGAACCGCATCCAGGAGCCACTCGTATTCACGCCGTTGCATCGTTTGGAAATGCTTAACGGCATTCGTCGTTGCATTGCCACCAAGAAAGTGACACGCGCCCAGGCCGTGCGTGCCATGCTGCTTCTGCGCAGTCATGTGAAAGGCGGTCGCTATACGCTGCCTGCCGTGCCGTGGCTGGCAGTCTTTCAGCGTGCGCATCGTCTCAGCCGAAAACATGCCCGCTCGCTGCTGGTGCGCTCGCTCAACTTGCTGCATGTGGCCTTGGCACTTGAAATCGGGGCCAATGAGTTTTTGACCTTCGATGACCGCCAGCGGCAGACGGCGCTAGCGGAAGGTTTGAATGCGATGCCGTGAAAAACACGAAGCCCTCCACGCACCAAACCGTGCGAGCGTACTGTTTAGGATTGACGATTTGTGCTTCCGGTGTGGAGTGAGAAGATGAGATGGCTCCTCCTGATTCCTCTTTTCTTGGCTTCCTGCACGACTCCGCAGCAAGGACTGGCGGCGATTCGAGAGGTCTATTATGGGAGAAACGCAGATTACTTTTTCATTAAAAACGGCCCACCGAAATCAGGGTATCAAATGAACTCTGGAGGCATGATTTACTTGTGGGAGCCTCGCGGCTCCGGGCAAATGATCCCTGGTGTCGCGTCAGCATCTTCGAGTTATGAGCCGAACTACTTCGGTGGCGGTGGAACCTTAAAAACCAGTCTTTCCCAAAGCAGCTCATACATCCCAAGGGCAAGGTGCCAACTGCAAATCACCACGGATGCTCGTGGCCGAATCAACGATATTCATGCGAATTGGGACAGCATCGGGCCTCGGACGCTGTCTTTCATTTATGATTACTTCGCGGATGAAAGAAAGGCCGTGGCTCCTCCTGGACAGGTCAAGAAGGATGCCAAGCCCAAGGAGAGGGTTCCCCGCTCGTTCAATGGAACGCTTTACCTGTAAAGTGTGAAATCGGCTTCGCCAACACAGCACTCTCGCATGTAGAACCAAGGGGATATCTAACCGATCAACGGAGGGTTTCACCTTGCGAAGGGCTTTCATTTTGGCTCTCTTGAGTTTGGCAAGATATGCTGTTAATGTAAGTGGATCGTTTGGGGTCATGCGCGAGCGTTTGTCGCGCTTCAAGCATAGGAAATCGCAGATCATCAGTGAATGAGACAACTCATCCTTTGTCGCGAACGTCTTGAGCGCATCGAGCGCATCCTTGATCGTGTAGGCGGGATGCTTTCCATCCGTGATTTCTGGCGTACATATAGCGTCCACGATTGGGAAGTGAGGCAGGCCGCTGAGCTTGGATGGGTGAAGATCGAAACACACAAACCACGCACGGGCAGGCCGTCCGCAATCGTCCGAAGTGTTAGCCATTGTCAGGCCGCAAAACTCCCGCTGCCACGCAGATGCCTGGGAAAATGCATCAGCATCAGGCACGCGAAATTCGCCCTCTACTCCGTTTGCTACGCCGTCAAAGGAGGCGCTGCCTTCATTGGCATGCGCCCTCTCACCGATGCCTACCGCCGTGCTTTTCCCGCTGCGAGAAAACGCCGTGCTGCCACCGCCAGCATGAGTCGCCTGCTTCGGCATCCCGATGTCGAAGCAGCCCGCGCATGGTATCGTGCTTTGGCGAATGGCAGAATTCCCCTCAGTGAATCCATGCCAGAAACCGCGAGAGGCATCTGGCTGCGCCTCAATGAACTTAGAAGTGCGCGTGCGTAGTCAAGCGTTGCGGCTGTTACGAGTGTCAGGCTGGAAACCTGATGCCAACCTGCGCCTTCCAAGCGATTTGCGGATTGCATCACGCTGCATTGACAACCGTCTCAGTGCCGGAGATGCACATGCTGTCTCAAGCTCGTAAAGTGGTGAGAGAATGAAAATCATGCTTTGACCATCTCCAGCCTGACCTTGCGACCAAGTGCCTTGGCGGCACGAGAGATAGTCCCAAGGGTGACACTGGGGTTTTCAGGATCAAGCAGCCGGTCAAGCGATGATTCGCGGCATGGCTCCGTCAGAGTGTGCGGCACTCGAACGGGCATTTGATCTTCGCGTGAAACGGTAGCGAACCAACCTCGGCCTGATTCTAAAGCATTCATCGCGGGTCTTCTCAGGCTTGCCGTTCACGATGTAGGGCACTGGTGTTTCCATGAGTTGAAACCGTTACAAACCATTACACGAGGAATGCGACTTGCCGCCAAATGGCCGTCGCGTTGCCGTTTATTTGCCATCTCACCCGCCATTCGTTGCCCAACGCATCCCGCCATCATCACCCACAGTCCATCTCTGGCCCAAAATCTGTAATGGTTTTGTAATGGTTTTTGGCTGCATTTTGCTGCATTTTCGCGCATTTATGCGTTCATGAGAACACTTATAGCCATTGCGGCTTATTTGCGCTACATCCCTTGATTTACAAGGGTTTCAGCCGTTTTTCGGCTGGTGCGCCCGTCAGGAATCGAACCTGAATCTGCGGCTTCGGAGACCACCATTCTATCCGTTGAACTACGGGCGCTTGTTCGGGGCCGATGCTTCGCATGCACTGCTGGAAGCAGCAAGTCGTTTTCAGTGAATGACGATGGCGAGCGGCGTGGCTACAGCAGTTCGTGCTCTGTTTGTCCTGCTTTCGCTGCGCTCTGGAATTTCTTCCAGCGGAAGGGCTCGACGATTTGCCCCCACCAGGAGCGGGGCATGGCGTCTTTGATGCCGATCTCGGCAGGGGGGCGTCGGCTTGCGTCGTCGTAGAAGGTTCCGAAGATGAGATCCCACAGCATCAAGTTTTCGCCGTAGTTTTTATTCCCTTCACGCAGATCCATGGAGTGGTGCCAGCGATGTAGGGCAGGGGTGTTGAAGATGTAATTCAGCCAGCCAAAGCGCATCTGGATGTTGCAGTGTGTGAGGAAGCCGATGTAGGCCGTGATGGCTCCGAAGTATTCGACCACAAAGCGCGGAGCACCGGCCAACGCGAGCAGTGGAGCGGAGAAAATCATGCTCTTGAGCGTGTCGATGATGTGAAAGCGACCGGTGTTGAAGAACCACAGTTTTTTTGAGCTGTGATGGACGGCGTGAAAGTACCACAGCGGCATCCATTCATGCGCGACGCGATGTGCCCAGTAGAGTCCGAACTCGGCGATGACGAGGCCGAGTACGACTTGCGCAAATTTGGGCCAGTGGTTCGGCCAGATGCCGGTCCCTGCGTCGCCTCCCACCACGGTGGCAAGTCCGAGCCATGTCAGCGAAACCACGATCAACTGCACAAATGATTTCGTGAACGCAGTGTGCGCCAAGTCGGGGAATTCCTGGCCATCGGAGGTGAGCCAGCGTTTTTCGTGAGGATGAATTTTTTCCAAAACGAACAACAGTGCTGCGAGACTGAAATAAGTGATGTTGAAAGCCAGCGGGCCGTGGCCGTTGGCGATGCCGATGCCGGTTGGGATGAGGGCGGCGATGAGAATGGCGGGCCAAAGCAGGTAATCGAGGAGCGTGCGGAACATGGGCGTCATTTTCAAAGCAAGATTCGGGGGCTATTCCAGCGCATAAATGGTGAATGACCTCTCCTTGCTTGCACTCGCGCTGGCTGCGTGTTCCGATGCACGCCCCATGAAGTCCGTCATCGCCATTTCGCCCGGAGAACTTGCCATCCTTGACACGCCGCAGCCGAAACCTGGGCCATACCAGGCACTGGTGCGTACGGAATGTGCGTGCTTGTGCAATCGCACCGATTCCGAACTACTCGGTGGCAAATTCCCAGGGATGGAGGCCAAATTTCCCTTCGCGCTCGGACATGAAAGCGTCGGCAGGGTTGTCGAGGTGGGAGAGAAGGTGAGGCATTTCAAAGTGGGGGATCGCGCTGTCGGCGGGCTGGTTTTTGATTTGCAAAAAGAGGGGGTGGATTCCGGCTGGGGCGGTTTTGGTGAATTCACGCTCGCGAACGATCATGATGCGATGGTGGCTGATGGTGTCGCCGATGAGGCGCATGGCTGGCTGGAGGTGTTTGAGATACAAACCTGCGTCGATGCGGACATTCCGCCCGAGGAGGCCGTGCTGCTCTGTACCTGGCGCGAGGTGCTCGGCGCGTTTCGCGATTTTCATCTTCAGCCTGGCGATGATGTGCTCATCTTCGGTGCCGGGCCGGTGGGATTGAGCTTTGTGAAGCTCGGACGGCTGTTTGGTCTTGGCTGGATCGGCATCGTGGATCGCCATGCGGATAAGCGGGCCAAGGCACTCGCGTTTGGAGCTGATGCGGCGTTCAATCCTAGCGATGTCGAAATCACAGAGCTGGCAAGCATGCGTGGCAAAAAACTCGACGCGGTCATCGACGCTGTCGGTCACCCTGACATCGTGCGCCAGAGTCTGCCTCTGCTGCGGCGCGGTGGATCGCATTGCATTTATGGCGTGCTCACGCACGGTGTTCTGCACATCGACAAATCAAAGGCGGACTTCAATTTCAATCTCCTTGTCCACCAGTGGCCCACGCGCCGCTACGAGAAGGAATCTCAGGCGACGCTCTGCCAATGGATACGCGAAGGCAAGCTCACCTCCGCTGACTTCATCACTCATCGCTTTCCGTTGGCTGGCATCGCTGAGGCGTTCCAACGCGTGAGCGAGCGGAAGGTCATCAAGGCACTCATTGAGTACGGCGGGTGCGCCTAGATGGAGGGCGCGCCTTTCTTTGCGCGGCTACTTCACTACGGGAGCTGTCTGCTCCGGTGTGACACGGCCCGGAGGGAGTTCCATGAGCTTGATGTTGCGGAAGTGAATCTCAGCACCTTCGGATTCAAGACAGAGGTAGCCTTTCCGCACGGAGGATTGGCCGATGCCATTGACGAATTTTCCGTTGATAGCGAGCTTGATGGTGCCGTCCACGCACACGACGTCGTAGGTGTTCCATTCCCCTTTGCCCTTGCAGCGCATTTCATACGACATGCTGCGACTGCCGCGCGGATTGTCGGGCACGGCGGTCAGGCCGTTCGCACCGAATAATTCACCGGAGACATAGCCGGGATGATTGGGTTGGCCGTCTTTGGTGGGATGGAGTTTCGGCCATTCGAGTTCGAGCATCTGCACTTCCATGCCTTTGGGGAGCGGACGATTTTGCGGCGTGCTGCCCTCACTCCAGACAAAGACGCCGGAATTGCCGCCCGCCTGCATGTGACGCCATTCAATGTGCAGAATGAAATTCTCGTATTGTTTCTCGCTGCGCATCACTCCGATGGGGAGGCCCTTGCAGACGAGCAGTCCGTCTTTCACGCTCCAGGTGTCTTTGGCGGTGTTTACGTTGGCCCAGCCCGTGAGGTCCTTGCCGTTGAAGAGATCGCGCCATTGCGGATCATCAGCAGTGAGAGCCGTGGTGATGAAGAGAAACGAGAGGAGGAGTGTTTTCATGGAGTTACTTTCACAGCGCGGCCTGGACGCGCATCTTGCAAGAGTTTGCCATTTCGCACGACAAAAGTGCCGCCAACGATCACCTCAGAAATGCCTGCTGAGGGCGTGGTCGGTGCCTCAAAGGTTGCGCGGTCGATCACTTTGGCCGCATCAAAGACGGTGAGGTCTGCGTCGGCTCCCAGGGCGATGCGTCCTTTGTGTTTCATCATCGGCACATGTCCTTCGAGGCGTTTGGCGGGCAGAATGGTCATCTTGGCAAGCGCATCCATCAGGGAGAGCAGTTTTTTCTCCCGGCAATATCGGCCCAGCACTCGAGCGTAGGTGCCTGCACCGCGCGGGTGGCCTTTGCCATCGACAAATGGAACGCCATCGCTGGCAATGATGACGCCAGGATGCGCGATGGCCATCTCCACATTCGCATCCTTCATCATGTGCATGATGACCCATCCGCCCTCTTTGCGGTGCTGCTCAAACGTTTCCTGTGTGAGCCGCTCTCCGGTGGCCACCCAGGTGATGTCGCCGTAGCTGATGCGCAGATTTTTCTGCCAGCCGGCATTGAACATGGCGGACTCCAGCATCGTGGACGCCGCCGTGTAGGGATAGACCTCCGTGGTCAGATCAAGGCCAGCCGCGCGCTGTTCGTCGATGAGTTTCAAAACCTCGGGCATGTCGCCGATGGCACTGCTGCCGACATGGACGATGTGCAGCGGCGCGTGTGTTGCTGCCGCGATGGCGATGATCTCGCGGATCGGCTCGATGCCAAAGGCACGCGTGTGGACGAATGCCGGAACGTGCCGCTCCGCCGCGATGCGAAAGAGCGCAGTGATCTCATCCTTGTTGGCTGCGGGGGTGTAGTTGATGCCAAATCCGATGCCCAGCGCGCCTTCATCGAGTCCTTCGCGCAGCGCATCGCTGATGCGTTTCATCTCTTCGGGACCAGCCACCTTGTTTGCGCCATCGGGACGCGGGCCGAGACGCACGAGGCGCGATTTGCCGCTGCCCCACTGGCCGACGCGCATTTCAGGATGGAATGCGGCGAAGCGCGCAGGGATGTGGCCCACCGTGGCACCATAGTGAATCGGCGCAGTGCCTTCCATTTTGCGATACCACGCCGCAACGGGATACACCCCGCCTTCGAGTTCCAGCGCAGTTGTCACGCCATCTTGCGCTTTGATTTGCAAATCCGTGGTTGTCTGCCCGTGCGCGTGCAAGTCGATGAATCCGGGAGACACGACGAGGCCGGTCACGTCGATCACGGTTTCACCCGTGAGCGGTGTCTCAGAAATCGCACTGATTTTCCCGTCAGTGATGCCGACATGGCGTGTCGCGTCGAGCCCACTCGCAGGATCCATCACACGCCCGTTGGCGAGTACGAGATCATGACCTTCGGCTACGTTGCAGAGGACATAGAGGATGGCTAACCATGCTGAAGCGCGGTTCATGGGGGTCACTTTGACGAAGTCGAAGCAGGAAACAAGTGCTGCATCGCCCGCACGGTGTGATCGACGAGGATTTGTTGATTCGGGCCATTTCGGTTCAGCCCCTTCGTTGTCGCTCTATATTCAGAGCCCTAATAAATCACGAAGCACTGCTTTGACGGCAATCATCTGTTCTTGAGAGAGCGTGCCCATTCGTCGGACGAGTTTACTGTCATCGAAGCTGGCAAGACCCTGCACATTGACTGCTGACTCTTTCGGAAGCCAGCGCGGTTTGCCCAAATACACCTCGCCTCGTTGTCCGCGAATCTGCGAGGTCAGGGGAGCCACAATGACGAGGGATCGGGCATTTTGAGGTTCATCAGGAGCGAGCACCAACACAGGTCGGCTCTTCTCGATCATGCCGAGCTCGGCAAACCATACTTCACCAGCAGTTGGCTCAGTACGCGCCATAGGCTCTGGACCATTCGTCGGCCTGTTCTTCAGCGCTGAGGAGTGGCCTAGGTTGCAACGAAATGGCAAAAGGAAGTGCCTTTTGGATCTCGATCTGAGCCAACATTAGATTGAAGGCGTCACCAGCGCTGAGGCCAAGTTTTTGCAGTACAGCATTCGCCTTTTTCAATCGGGCGTTGGGAACCTTGGCTTTGAAGGTCGTGGTCTGTGGCATGCGGCTACAATGCGGTCTCCGGTGCATTTGGTCAACGTTCTCCTCATCAGGCATCTTCTGTGGTTTCTTGGGGTGCGTTTCATTATTTCGTGACCGGGGCAAAGAGCGTCTGCATCGCCCGCACGGTGTGATCGACGAGGATTTGGCCGCCTTCGGGGCCGACGATGTTGACGTGGGGCAGGCCGCTATAGCTGCCGCCTTCGATGGCAAGGGCAGTGGGCAGATACATGCCACAACCGTTCGTGAGTTGCAGCAGGAGCGTCTGAATGGAGGGGCTGCGCGCTTTCATTTGCACGCCCCAGTCGAGAAACAGTTCGAAAGGATTTGTGGCAATCGCAATGTCGCCCAAGCGCAACACATGCAACTCCACGGGGTACGGGGGAATGTCCTGAGCGTGTTCGTAGCGGTGGATGATGCCTTTTTCGAGGGCGAGCATGGTGATGATGCGATTGTCTGGCTTCTGAACGCTGCTGTATTGCGCGAGGTTCTTTTTCGCTTCCGCGTATTCGCGGTCGAGGATTTTGCGTGGCGGCAGTGCCAGATCTTCGATGTGGTGGGCAAGGGGAGCATCCGTGTGGATGTCAGCTTTTGCAGCATCGAGGGTGTCTAAAACGGCGTTGCTGATGCGCCTGCCGAGTTCTTGCTGCCGCGTGATGCCGCGCAGTTTGATCATGCGCGCCTCAGCTTCTTTGCGGTATTGCGGATGAGGAGATTGGTCGCCTGCGGCGGAGCACCAGCCGAGCACGGTGAGATCGGGGCGATTCAGTTTGGCCTTCACTTGCTCACGCACATCGTGCCAGAAGTCGGCGTTTAGTGCGCTGCGGCTTTCGACTTCCTGAGAGGGGCACGCGAGATTGATGGCGATGGCCTGGAGCTGTTTCTCGGCATTCCAAAAGAACAGTGTCTCGACGCCGGAATCCGATCCGGCCTCTAGGTGCCGGAAGCGTGCGTTGCTCGTGCTCCCATACATTTGTGCGTGGCCGTCAGCGTAAACGGAGCGGCGATTTTCACCGATCTGCGCAAAGCCCAGCGTCCAACTCACGCCGCCTGGCTTGCGGCTTTTCCATGCGGACACGGCGGCTTGGGAGAGCTGCTGCACGAGAAATGCCGTGTACTCCGCAGGCTGCATCACGCCGTCCTTGGGGATCGGATACATGATCAGCGTCTCCTCTGGAATCTCGGAGGTCACTGGCGCGGTGTGGGTATGCGTGGCGGAGACGATGACCTTGCGCATGTCGAGCTCGGGGAGCAGCGGTTTTAACTTTTCGCGGAATTGCGCCAACACCGAGCGATGGATCGCTACGAGATCGCAGGAGATGAAAATAGCCTGCTCCGTCGTCTTGCCCGCCTCTACCGACTCCAGAGCCACTGCGGAAGCGATGACGGGAGCCTCGACGCGCTGAGAGATGCGCGTGTTAAACTGTCCGGCAAGTGCCACTGGGCGTTCCGGAGTGATGCTGACTGTGGCTGAACCCAGGCGCAGCTCCGCTGCATGCGCGGAACTCAAGGTCATCAGGAGGAGAGAAAAAAGATGCTTCATGGTGGGCAGGGGACTCAAACGGAAGATCGCCGCTCTTTCATCAAAACAGTGATGCAAGTGTACGAATGCCGTCTTCTCCAGAGGCGCCATCATATTTGCCGATGGCGGTCATACGGAATTCATCTTGGAGCCACCGGGGCGCGTGCTCTAGTAGGAAGCATGGCCGACACCCGCGCCCTCATTTCCGATCCCGCTGATCTCAAACCGTCCACCGCTTGGAGCGAGACAGAGTGGGCTTACATCAGCGAAGAAGAACTCGTCGATCACCACAGCAAAGCGCGCCTCTGTGTGGCAACCTTGCTGCCATTCAAGGACAAAAAACCCGACTGGGACGGCTTCATCAAAAGCGTGCGTTGGATGCAGCAGTGTGGTGCCTACTATGGGATCGAGATGGTCTTCGTACTCAATGCGGACACGGGCTATATCTTTGATTTGAGTCCTGATCTCTATGCCGAAGTGCTCCGCCGCTTTCGTGCGGAGTTTCCCACGCAACGCTTCATCGCGGGGGTCACGGCGCGAGGGGCTGAAAACGACACTGCCTTCAAAGCGGAGCGCTACTGGCCGCTGCTCGACATCGCGCAGGAGCACGACAACTGCGAGATGATGATCATGACCAGCAGGCTGCTCAACACGCTGGAAAACGAGCCACGGCGCGATGCCTATTTTCAAATCGCTGAGCATTTGATCCGTCCCGGCATCGCCCACGCGTTGGAGCCTTCATTCGTGTCATGGGCCACGCCTTTTGATCCGTGGCTTTTTCATGAGATCGCACAGCATCCGCAGTACATCGGCGGCAAGGTTAGCACGCTGGACGAGCCGCACTTTCACTATTGGGCGGCGATGTGCAAAAAGCTCAGCCTGCCATTCTCTCCGCACAGCGGAGATGACTACGGCATCGCCACCGCTATCAAAATGGGCCTGCCTCTCCTCATCGGAGCCGGTGTCAGTGCCTGTCCGCTCATCTGCGCGGCCAAGGACATGTGGCTGCTCGACTCCGTGGCGGACAAGAAGTTCAAGACCGGCACTGGGCGTTTTGATACGCGTGTTTACAAGCTCTTCGAAGCATTTCAGTCCTTTGAAGACCTCGTCTTCCGCCTCGACGAACGCATGAGCGCCTCGCCCTACAAGCACAGCACCGCGCATGTGCTGCATCACCTCGGCCTCATTGAGTCAGCCGAAGCCCATCCAGCCTGCAAAGATTTGCGTGGAGCAGACGAAAGCACCCGCATGATCGAAGCCATGCGTCGCCCCAAGCGAATGGCTGGGAAACTTGGGATTCCCTATTTTGAAGTGCCTTCGTGAGAAGGAGGGCGAGCTTTTGCCTGCGCTTGGGTGCCACGGTGCCATCGTAGAATTTGAGGTTGAAGCGCGGATCGTTGATCTGCACCACGTCATTGGCGGCGACCTTGAAGGCGCGCTCAGGCTTGGCGAATTTCAGAGAGAGCGCGCGCATCTTTTGCGCGGCCTGCTCGAAGCCGAGGGTGATGACCTTGGCGTTGATCATGGGTTGACAAGTTGGGAGATTGAACCACATTTGCCCATGCTGTCGTTCAAAGGACAACTATCCACCGCAGCCCTGCTGATGCGGAAGAACCCTTGGCTAAACCACGACGATGCGATGAGACTAGCCTTGCAACAAAGCGGGCAGGGCGTGGGCGATGGGAAGGGGCGCATACTGATGCGTCTTGATAAGCAGAAGTTCTGGTTGGAAAATGATTTCACTTTAGTAGAAGCTCGTCCAGAAGAGGTAGCAGCGGCTTAAAGCTGGCATTGTCCCAGAACAACTCGGCGGGCCATTCTTCAATTTGATTGCTCACCACCCGTGAAAGCTCATTCTGCGCGGCCTTTGCCGCGCAGCAAAGTCATCTCGGTAGATGAGCAGATCGGAGCCGTTCACAACGATCTTGGTTCCCTCGGGAACCACGCCACGCAGAGCCGTCGCGATGCCTGCTGCCTTGTCCCCCCAGGCGTCGTAATACAGCGGCTTTAATCCGTGGGCCGCTGCCGCGATCTGCCCGACTATGCCTGTTTTGAGCGCAGCAGACGTTGGATCAGTCGTGGAGTCCCATCCTTCGAAAACGCCATTGAAGACCTTTTCAACAGAAGCTCGCGTTCTTGCGGCGTCACTGTCCGGGAGGGAACCAGCTTTCCGGTCTTGAGGTCGAGCTTCAGGGCTTTCATGGCGCGGTGAAGGTTTCCATCGAGCAGTGTCTTCGTCAACAGCCAGCGGCGTGATGCGCACCAGCTCCCACGCAGGCCATTCGCTGAGGATGTCTTCATCCATAGCGGCGACGTGCCCGAGTCTCCGGGGTGCCGCCAGCCAAAGGGCGGCGGCGTGCCGGAGTCTCCGGGATGCCGCCAGCTAAAGGGCGGTGACGTGTCCGAGTCTCCGGGGTGCCGCCAGCCAAAGGGCGGTGACGTGCCGGAGTCTCCGGGATGCCGCCAGCCAAAGGGCGGTGACGTGTCGGAGTCTCCGGGATGCCGCTAGCCAAAGGGCGGTGACGTGTCGGAGTCTCCGGGGTGCCGCCAGCCAAAGAGCGGTGACGTGCCGGAGTCTCCGGGGTGCCGCCAGCCAAAGGGCGGTGACGTGCCGGAGTCTCCGGGGTGCCGCCAGCCAAAGGGCGGCGGCGTGCCGGAGTCTCCAGGGTGCCGCCAGCTAAAGGGCGGTGACGTGCCGGAGTCTCCGGGGTGCCGCCAGCCAAAGGGCGGTGACGTGCCGGAGTCTCCGGGATGCCGCCAGCCAAAGGGCGGCGGCGTGTCGGAGTCTCCGGGGTGCCGCTAGCGTTCCATGGCTGAATCCTCCAGCCTTCACGCTGGCCGCCGTCATTTTTCAAACGGATCAGATACGGGATTTGCAGATCGCTTATTGAGGATCGCAGAAGAGAGCGACCCAATCTGGGGGGGACTCATCAGAAGCTTGGCCGTGGCCGCGATGAGGCGTAGCGGAATGCGTCAGCATTCCGACCGTTGGAGTCGCGTGATGGGTCCCCATTTCGCGAGCTTTCCTAAATCCGGCGCGTTGCATCGGCGCCGTTCGTTGAATGCTCGTGACGTGAGATCACGGCACTGATTCCTTTCCCTGCACGATGAAATCAAAAAGCTGGCCGTAGCGCTTGCCATCGAGCGTGATGTCCAGCGTCACGCTCTCATTGCTCACGGTGATGTCTTTAATGGTGCCACGGCTGCGCTTGTCCGGCCACTTGGCGGCGATGGCTGCGTCCGGGTGATAGGGATGGCCGACGTAGATTGGGCGCCCGACGAGGAACTTCTTGAGCCAGCCACCGAGGTCAGCGGTCATTGCATTGGCGGCCTGCGCATCGACGCGCTGCAGCACGCGCATGGGCTGCCCGTTGATGCGGATGATGACCGGATAGTCACCGAAGGGCACGACCATCTGTCCGCCCTGGATGACGGTGAAGCTGCCCGCGATGGCGTCGTTGGCGGCGGTGATTTCCTCGTTGCAGGCGATGACAAGTGGTGCTTTCTTTTTCATGGGATCGTTGATCTTGTAAGGTTTCTTCACGTTAAGGACGTTAGCCAAAGGACTGCGCGAGCGGGGCACTAGGCGGAAGAGGCCGCTTCACGGCGAATTTCCTTCATGCGCTTGAAGTTGTGAACCCGGAGCTGATTCGGCTTGTGTATGGTCTCCACCACGAGCAGCCAGGAACCGTCCTGCTTCCAGAACTCCACGCCCGGCTCACCACTCTTGGTATCACTGCCATAGACACGGTCCGCCGAGCCGATCACTTTGGCGATGGCTGCGTCCGGGTGATAGGGATGGCCGACGTAGATCGGACGCCCGACGAGGAACTTCTTGAGCCAGCCACCGAGGTCAGCGGTCATTGCATTGGCGGCCTGCGCATCGACGCGCTGCAGCACGCGCATGGGCTGCCCGTTGATGCGGATGATGACCGGATAGTCACCGAAGGGCACGACCATCTGTCCGCCCTGGATGACGGTGAAGCTGCCCGCGATGGCGTCGTTGGCGGCGGTGATTTCCTCGTTGCAGGCGATGACAAGTGGTGCTTTCTTTTTCATGGGATCGTTGATCTTGTAAGGTTTCTTCACGTTAAGGACGTTAGCCAAAGGACTGCGCGAGCGGGGCACTAGGCGGAAGAGGCCGCAACGGCGGAGGGACGGAAACAGCTTGCAACGCGGTGCATCAGGTGGACAATAAAAGTCCTGACGGCACCCATCCCTCCTGCGCGCAATGTAGGGAGACGATGCGTAGAGCGAGCTGAGAACAGGACAGTCTCCCGCCCACCCGGCTTGTAGGCCCCGGCAGAAATGCCGGGGCCGCTTTGTTTTAACGATGTGTTGGTTTTCATGATCATGTGTGAATGCCGAGGGACGCCAGATACTCCTTGGATGGCCGCTCAAAGCTGGTGATGGCGATGCTGTTGCTCTTGGGCTCGCGCGCGGTGGCTGCCAGATTGGTGCCGTCGAAAACAAGCCGCTTGTGAGCCTCTGTGGGATGCGGGTAAATCCGGCCAAAGGCCAGGGTGTGAGGCAGCGCCTTGGCAGCGGAGTGCCCATGCTTGTCGATGATGTGGTAAAAGCCATACCCCTCGACGTGCCCCTTGTCTTTGATGCCGCTGTTCCCCCAGGCGAAAGTAACCGACCCCAGGCCAGGGATGTGCATCGCGTCTCTCACCACTCCCTTGTTGCGAACAACCCAGCGCATCGCGTTCTGGCCGCGCTCCAGGTTTTCATCAGGAGACAGATACCCACTATCATCAGGCAGCGTACCAAACTCATCCGCCCGAGGGCGCGATTGCGTCTCCCGGAAGCCGCTCCGCGCGCCGCCTTTGTGTGTGAACCTGCCGGTGCCGTCATGATAAGGATTGCCCGCATTCGCGCCGTGCGCCTCCTCTCCGAGAGAGGCGAGGCCGCGTAGGAATTCTGTGGCGAGGGAGACTTCGAGTGCGGCGGTGGCGGCGTTTCCGTCCAGGACGGCTGCTTCGATGGTGCGCAGGTTGTGTTGCAGGGACTCTGCACGCGCGCGACTTTCCTCGACGCCCTGGGCGTTTGCCAGCGGCAGCAGGGCGGCGGCCAGTGGGGCGAGATCGCGGCGCACTGCGGCGCGGAAGGCTGCCGCGCCCTGGCGTTGCAGGGTGGAGAGCGCGGCCTCGTTCGCCGCATCGGTGGCGTGCTCTTGCTCATCTTCCTCATGCAGACGGGGAGAGATTGCTCACCGGGTAGCCGCGAAGGTAGTCGGGCCGGAAATCGTCGAGTTTTTTCTCATAAGCCGTGAACTGCGCCGTCGCCTCGCGAATGACCGGCCCCTGCGAGAGGAGCGCGGTCTCGATGCCGAGTGTGGCGAGCTTTTGAAGCTCGGGCATTCTTCCGCCGTGCATGCAAGAGGTGGATTGACCTCACGCCTCGTTCCTCCTTTAATCAGGCCGCAATCATTGCCCCGTTATGCGAACCTCCAATCCCACTCTCAATGACCGCGTTTTTGAGCGCTCACGCACAGGCAATCCTGTCGATGGCGTGATGACCCTGAATGGCACGGTGATCAAAACCGCCGTGCTTACGCTGCTGCTCATCACGACAGCCAGTTGGAGCTGGAAGCTTTTGGCAGCGGACTCCACGCCGTCGTGGCTGAATATGGCTTTGAAATTCGGCTGGCTGCTTCCGCTTGGCCTTGCTTTCGTGATCGGGTTTGTGCCGCGGGCAGCTCCCGTGTTGGCGCCGATCTATGCGTTGAGCAAAGGCGTGTTGATCGGCCTTGTCTCGGCGATGTATGAGCGAGCGTATGGCGGCATTGTGCTCTCGGCGGTGGTGCTGACGTGTGGCGTGCTGCTGGCACTCCTGGCCGCCTACATCACGGGGATCATCAAGGCGACGCAGAATTTTAAGCTCGGAGTCTTCGCTGCGACGGGCGGCATTGCCTTGTTTTACCTCGCGGCGTGGGTGTTGGGTATGTTTGGCGTGCAGATTCCGGGTCTGTTTGGCAATGGCTGGATCGGCATCGCCTTCTCAGGCTTTGTGGTGGTCGTGGCGGCGTTGAACCTCGTGCTTGATTTCGACTTTATCGAGAATGGCTGCGCCGCGGGTGCTCCGAAACACATGGAGTGGTATGCTGCCTTCGGCTTGCTGGTCACGCTGGTGTGGCTCTATCTCGAAATCCTGCGTTTGTTGGCCAAGCTGCGCAGTCGTGATTGAACATTCCCTATTCTGCTGCCACCAATCCGCCCCTGCATTCTATGAAACCTGCACTCATCCTTAGCATCCTCCTCACGGCCTCGTCGCTGCTGCGCGCAAATCCTGAAATCGCCACCATCATCGATCAGGAGTACGGTGCTGCCACCTCCGAAGGCGTGCTGCTTCTCCAGTCTCCGGCTTCACCCGCTGAGCCGAATCAATGGACCGTTTATGCGCGTGATCCCTTCCGTCAGGGAGAGCTCGTGCGCGCTGTGTTGAACGTGGAGCAAGGGCGCTGGGCACCCAAACCCAATGGGGCGGGTAAATTGCTCAACCGCGTGCCGCCGCAGCCGATCTCCTTCAATCGCATCCGCTACCGTTCTGCCGAGGCGAGAAAGATCGCGCAACAGAACGCCATGCTGGCCAAGGTGAATTTCGTCACGGCCTCCTATCAACTCGCGGCGAATGCGACCACCGGCGCGCCCGAGTGGGGGCTGGCGCTGCAAGACACCCGTGGGGACGAGGTGGGCTTCATCGTGATTTCTGCCGAGACTGGCGCGGTGATTCATCAGCAGTGGAGCAATGGTCTTGCCAGCAACGACCTTAACGGTGCGGTGAGTGCCAATGAACCTGGTTCTCCCGGAGAAAAAGCGGCTGATAACGTGAAACGCTCCGCTCGCCGCGCCTGGGAGTGGACGGGGGACACAGGCCTCGAAGTGGGCCGTTTCTTCAAACGCTTGTTTAAGAGCAACTGAAACACTTCCCGCTGAGGCGGTGAAGCAATGTTCACAAGCTGCGGCGCGGGGATCACTCGCGCCGCAGTGCTTCTGTCAATCTGCCGCGCACGGCGATGATCGTCGCGGCGACGCAGACGAGGAAGCCAAAGGCCAGCACGGTGCCAATCAGCTTGCCAAGGAATGCCGTCGGCAGCCCGCCGCCGCTTCCGAGCAGTTGCGGGATGATCGCCAACACAGCGGTGGCAGTTCCCAGAATGACTCCCAGCACGAGCAGCACCGCATGCTCACCCAGAATCATGCCGCGCAGCGTGCCTGGGCGGAAACCGAGTGCCTGCATGATGCCGAGCTCTCCGCGCCGCTCCAACACATGCCGCGCGACGAGGACGCCGATGCCTGCGGTGCCGAGCAGGACACCGAGACCACCGAGCACGGTGAAAATGCCGATGTAGGTGTTTTGCACGCTGAGATAACGCTCCAGACGCTGCCGCGCAGGCTCCAGTGCGAGGCCGCGTTGTTCGAGTTGGCGCGTCAGATGTGCGGAGATTTCTCCCTGCTTTTGCGCAGGCGCGTCGATGAGGAAAAAACGATAGCCAGCGGTGTCTGGATATTTCGCCAGAAAGTCGGACTCGCTGATGATCATCCTGCCTTGCAGTACGGAACCCGCCAGCAGCGCGACGAGTTTGACTTGGAAGGTGTGACCGCTGGCGTCCGGATAATCGATCACATCTCCCACGCCTTTGCCGAGGCCCCAGAGTGCGGTGGCCTGGTCTGCGATGGCAAGGACGGGTGCAGCGGCATCCGACTCGCGCGACTTTCCTGCCGATGGGGCGGTGGGCATGGCGGCCTCCCACGATCCAGCGGCGAAGCGGAATGAACCCGCGAGTTTTTTGAAATCCACACCTGTCAGGCGCGGATTTTGTGCCCGATTCAGGTTCAAACAACTCGCGTCATCTCCCTCGCGCACGCGGAAGGGCACCACGCGGGCTGTCGCCATGAGCTTTTCATCCAACCCGAAGGCGTCTTGCCCCGCTTTTGAGTTCAGATCCTCGTAAACGGGCAGTGACGATTCACCGACGAGCGCAAAGCCGCCCGTGCCGGAGTTGCGTTGCTGCGTGTCGTTGCCCACATCCATGTGAAAAGCATTCACGGCCACCACGAGGAAAATGCCGCCCGCCATCATGCCGACGACGGCGAGACTGCGCGAGGGGCGGCGTGAGATGTTGCGCGTGCCGATCTGCCAAAGCGTGCGTGCAGGGAGTTGGCTGTCCTGCCGCAGTTTGTCGCGCAGCCAGAGCAAGCCGGCAATCATCAGCAGCATGCCCGAACCGAAGAACATGCCGGCGACTGCCTCTGGATTCTTCACGAAGAATCCGCTCCCAAGCAAGAGTGCGGCGAGTGCGCCCAGTGCGATCACGCTCTTGTTGTGTTTTTTTGCGAGGGTGGCCGGTTTGGAATGCTCGGCACTCCAAGTGCCAGTCAGCAGGCTGCTTGCCGGAGAGAGAAATAATTTTCGGGAGGTCAGGAACAGCGTGAGCAGCACCATCGCGAGCGTGGTCAGCAACGCATTGAGCATGGTTCCGAAGCTGGCTTCAAAGACCAGCGGCAGTCCCTGTGCGGCACCGTGCCACGCATGACTCAGACCATGCAACGCCGCCTGAGTGTAGGCCACCGCGCCCGGCACTCCGAGCAGACTGCCTGCCAGTGCGATGACGCCCGCCTCCAGCAGCCAGACGCGCCTCACCATGCCGCGCGTCCAGCCCAGGGCCAGCAGCAGCCCGATCTGCGATGCGCGTCGTTCCAGTGTGAAAAGAAAAAGCAGTGCCGCGAACACGAGCGCTGCCACGATGAGGAAGAAACTCAGGCCGACAAAGAGGCCGCCGAAATCCACACTGCCTTTCGCGGCGGCACCTGCGTCGCTTTTGAAATCTCTCGGCACGAGTCCGATGTCGGCGAGATTCAGACGCAGGGCGAGCATGTTAGCTTTGGCCTCGGCAGTCTGACCATCGGAAGGCAGACGCACTGCGGTGAGGCGGCCAAAACGATTTGCCCAGAGTTTTTGCCCAGCGGCGAGTGTGATGAAGCCCTTCGGAGTGCCTTTGTATTCGTCCCAGTATTCTTCGTCCTTATCGCGGATGGCTTTCATGTCCATCGGGATGCCTGGCTCCCAGTCGCGGCAGTTGTCCACATCCGACACACCGGGAAAGTCCGGCGTCCAGGCACGCGCGACCATGGGGTCGTCCATGGGAAGAATTTTTCCGACTTTGAAACGCGCTTCCTGCTGCTGCAAATCACGCCCGAGGCCGACGACGAAATACTTCAGCGTCACCTCGTCGCCGAGCGCGAGCTGCTGATCATCCGCGAGCCATTGAGTGATGGTGATCTCGTCGTCTTTGCCATTTCCCACAGCGGTGATCATGGAATAGGGCGTGGCTCCCTTGGCCGAGGTGATGCCATTGACGAGGTAGGTGAGCACGCCGCGCGTACCTTTGAAGTCAAGCAGCCGCTCTGCGATGCCATCGTCGAGAAAAACGCGCGGGGTGCTGATCTCCCATTCCTTCTTGCCGCTCGTGATGCGTGTGAGCTTGAGGGAGAAATCCTCCAGAGTGCGCCGCTCTTCAAAGGAGGCGCGCAGTGCGTGGAAATCGGCATGCAGCAGCGCATTCACCCGGCCGTCCATCTCCAACTGGTTTTGCAGATCCGCCAGATGAACGAAAACAGTGTCAGGTGGAATTTGAGAAGCGACCAAACCGAAATCGGCAAAATCCTCTGCGCTGATCACGGTGGCGATGGTGCGCCGCAACGAGACATCCTGATTGGTGCTGCCGGAGAGCGGGGCATCACGCGAGAGGGCACCGGGACGCTCCAGGCGCACGAGCAGCGTGTCACCACTGCGCACGCCGAGCTTGGCTGCCAGTGCGGCATTGATGGCGACGGATGATTTTCCCAGGGGGATGACCTTGCCGCTGGGGCCGAGTCGCCAGAACGCTTCGTCCACACCGAGCACCTGCACGCCGTTCACACGCGCGGTGCCGCTTGCGGTGTTGGCAGAGCCTGCCGCGATGATCAGCGGCGCGGCGTGCGTGGCGCGCGCGAGTTTTTCCGTGAACCAGCGATCACCGCCGAGCACGCCGCCGGCCACTTTGCCGAGACGCAACTGCGCGACGCGGCGCAGGCTTGCACGCACGGAGTCGCCCACAAGGAGAGAGCCGGTGAGGATCGTCGCGGCCAGGAAAGTGCCACCGAGCAGGCCCAGATGAGCGCGCCAGTAATGGCGTGCCGAGAGCAGAACGTAATCCACCAGCCTCATGAGAACTTGCCTTCGTGGATCGTCATGACGCGGCCCATGCGCTGCGCCTGAGCTTGATGGTGAGTGACCATGATGAGGGTGACGCCGCTGCTTTGCTGCAACTGAAGGAGAAGGTCGGTCAGCGCAGCGGCATTCGCTTCATCAAGCGCGCCGGTGGGTTCATCGGCAAGGATGAGGCGGGGTTGATTGATGAGCGCGCGCACAAACGCCACGCGCTGGCGTTCGCCGCCGGAGAGTTGCGCAGGTTTCCAGTTCATGCGCTCTTTGAGGCCCACCTCGGTCAGCAGGGCTTCGGCGCGCTGCGAGGCGTCTGATGGTGGGGATTTGAGTGCGAGCGTCGGCAGAAGCACATTCTCCAGCACGGAACACTGAGGCATCAGATGATGAAGCTGAAAGATGAAGCCGATCTTCTGACTGCGCACCGCTGCGAGATGCTTCGGAGTGCTGTGGGTCAAATCCTCTCCATCGAGGAGATAGGTTCCCTCATCCGGTGAGTCGAGCGTGCCGAGGAGATTGAGCAGCGTGCTCTTGCCACAGCCCGAGGGGCCGGTGATGGCGACGGATTCACCTGCGGAGACGGAGAAGGAGACATCCCGCAGCACGGGGACGCGGGCACCACTGCCGGGGTCGGTGTAGGATTTGGCGACGTGGGTGATCTGGAGCAGAGACATGGTGGTATTTAGGCTGCGGCATCGACAAGGCGCCAGCGTCGTGCCTTGAATTCATGGCGCGGCAGGGTGCCTGGCTCTGCCAAATGGACGGGGATGCGAAGGGAGAAGGTGTTCCGCAATTTCTCCTCGATCTTTTTGAGAGTGGTTTTGGCGATGTTGCCATCCACTTCCACGAGGAGTTCGATTTCATCCATCGCGTCCACTTTGCGCTGCTCGACCATGAACTCGGTGACTTCAGGGAACTGGCGCACGACGGCTTCGATGGCGCTGGGGTAGATATTGACGCCGCGTACCACGACCATGTCGTCCACACGACTGAGAATGCCGCCATCGAGCATCAGCCGACCACGGTGAGTCTTTTTGCGCACCCAGTCACCGGTGCGATAGCGCAGCAATGGGCAGGCGGTGCGTTCGAGGGTGGTCAACACCAGTTCGCCGAACTCACCGTCTGCCACTTCCTGTCCGGTGCTGGGATCAATGACTTCCGCGAGATAGGCATCCTCCATCACGATGAGCTGACGCGGCATGTCCTCAGCTTCGTAGCTGACGGGGCCGACCTCCGTCATGCCGTGGTGGTCGAAGACGCGTGCATCCCAGAGTTTCTCCAACCGTGCGCGCACTTCGGGGACGCTGCCGCCGGTTTCCCCTGCGACGATGATTTTGTTGATGCGCAAACTCATGCGCTCGATGCCGGAGACCTCGCCGATCATCTCGCCGAGACGCATGGCATAGGTCGGCGTGCAGCACAGCACCGTGGCACCGTAGCGGGCCATCGCTTCCAGACGCGCCTGGCTGGAGAGGCCACCGGTCGGGATGACGAGGTAATCGCGCGCAGCGGCTTCATAGGCTGTCCAGAATCCGAGGAACGGCCCGAAGGAGAAGGCGAAGAAGATGCGGTCCCGTCCTTTCACCAATCCGGCGGCGTCAAACACACGCTGCCAGCAGCGCAGCATCGCCTCCCAACTCTCCGGCGTGTCCACCCAGGCCATCGGCTCTCCCGTGCTGGAGCCGCTCGTCTGGCAGAAGCGCGTGTATTGATGAATCGCGCGCGTCAGGTTGGTGCCGAACGGAGGATGCGCTGCACGATCGGCCTGGATGTCAGCCTTGGTCGTGAACGGCACTTGAGCGATGAAATCCTCCACGCGGTTCATGCGTGAAGTCTTCAGTTCCCACTCGCGGATTTTTTTCCCGTAAAAGCTGTCCGTCGTCGAGAGGTTGAGTACGATGGACCTCAGCTTGCGCCACTGATTGGAGCGCAAACGCACGCGGTCGATTAATGGGAGACCGTCAGACATGCGGCAGAGTTGGCGAGGCACGCGGCGGGGTCAAGCAGCCTACGCATCACCCGCGACAGAGTGTGGCGAACACTGCAACCATGTAGTTTTTCCTCCCTCAGTGCTCAAGGCACCGTACATCAATGCGTTGCATGAGCAGATGCTGGCCGCTTGGGGGCACCTCGATCACATCTGCGCCAGCGTTGGCGGCCTCAATGCACAAAAATTCGGGATATGCCTCATCCGGCAAGTCGGAGAGGCGCTTTGATTTTTCGATCCACGGATTCCATACGACGGTGGCGAGGCTGCCGGCCTTCTCCAAGATGATCTCGCGTCCCCATTTGGGATCATGCACGATGATGGTGGCATCACTGGCATAGAGGCGATCCACTTCTTGATCGATCAGCACAGGCCCGTGCTGGGGACGCTGTTCAGGGGAGAGGCGAGACTCCACATAGTGCGTGCCGTGCAGACCGTGGATGCTGATGCTGCGCACGTCTTCGACATTGAGGTAGGTGTGCAGAGCGCCTGTCATGCGCCACGGCGCGCGGCCGGTGTTGGTGGTCTGGAGTGTCACTTCGAGGTGGGCACCCATGCGCACATGAAGTCGCGCATTAAAGTCATGCGGCCAGAGTTCCTTCGTCTGCGCCGTGCTGCTGAGTTTGAGAACGATCTCGACTTCGCTGCTGCTCTCGCGGGCAGTGTCGATCTCCCACATTTGCTGACGCACAAAGCCATGCGCTGGCTTGGTGGAGTCATTCGCGTGAGGGCCAAACCACGGCCAACAGACGGGAATGCCGCCACGGATGGGTGTGCCTGGCTGCATCACAGCTTGCGGGCTCATGTAGAGCACGGGGTCGTGGCCTTCAGGTAGCCACTCCATCACATGCGCACCATTGAGCGCGATGCGACCGCTGGCTGCCTCGTGCTGAATGACGAGGATGGGATAGTCCGCTGGTTCTTCGATGAGGGTGATGGAGGGAGGGAGTTTCATGCGCGCGTGCATTCATATCGCGAAGGCAGCGGGCAGCAACTCTGCCATCGTCAAGGACACTGGTTTTCCGTCACGCAGGAACCACACACGCGTTTCTGCGGAAGCAAATTCGGCGATGACTTGGCGGCATGCGCCGCAGGGTGGGAATTCATGTCCAGGGGAAATCACGGCGAGTGAGGCGATGCGCATCTGCGGCCCCTCCGTGGCCACGGCATGAAAAATCGCGCTGCGTTCTGCGCAGATGGTCAGTCCATAGCTGGCGTTCTCCACATTGCAGCCGGTGAAAAGATGGCCGCGTTGTGTCAGCAGAGCACAGCCGACGTGGAACTGAGAATACGGCGCATGCGCGTTTGCGGCGGCAGCGTTTGCACGGGCAAAGAGTTCATCCGGCGACATGGCGGAGTGTGAACTGCCATCTGCCGCGTGGCAACTGCTTGCGTGAATCAGCGTGGGATGATGGCGAGGTAGTTGCGCACGGTGCTCCAGCCGGGGTCGCTGTGCTCGCTGCCCTCGGCACTGCGGTAATAAAGCGCGGAGGAGTGGCCACCGTCGAGATTGAGCGCGCGCTGGACGTGCATGCCGAGAGTGCCGGATGTGGCGAGGATGTCGGAGAGTCCGCCCAAACTGACGCCGTGAGCGAGGCCGATGGCCCACTGGTGCGCGCCGTCGGTGGCAATGAAAGTGCGCGTGGTGTGTCTGCTGCGTTCGAGTCCCGCAACAGCGCACCCGGCATCGACGAGACGCGGCCCTGCCTGGAGCAGATGGCGTGCGTGGCGGTCGCGGATTTCCGCATTCCAGAGCAAGCGCGGGTGTTGACGGATGACGACGGCTCCGGTGAGCAAACGATTGTTCTGCCAAGTGCCGGTTGGTTGCCCATCGGCGATCATCAATCCCATCGGTGTGAATTGTGGCGTGAAGAAGCCGCCATTCACTCCAGCGGCAGCATGCACGCGGCGCATGGAGTCCGTGAGCTGACTGCCACCGGCATCGCCTTCAGGTTGGTCGATGACGCGCAACTCGTAGTCGCGATCATCAAAGCGGATGAACTGGAGATCGACACTGCCTTCTTTTGAAGAGGCGGTGATCTCGTGCAGCAGCGCGCCGCCGATGAGCGCACGGCCGCCTTTGAGCGAAGGAGGAGAGGGCTGAGGCTCGCGAATTTCTTCCCATGAAGGATAGCGCGGTGCGGCTGCGGGCGGCGGTGCTGGCGGCTCTGTCACAGGCAGCGCTTTGGGTGGCTGGACGCAGCCGACGAGGGCGCACGCAGCGAAGAAAGAGAAGTGGCGGTGCATGAGACTCAGAGATGTGAGGCGAGCACTTCTTTCAGCGCGACGAGCGCGCGTGCGCGATGGCTGAGTTGATTTTTTGTCTCGGCAGGCAGCACACCAAAGCTGTCGCTGAATCCATCGGGGATGAACAAGGGATCGTAGCCAAATCCGCCTTCGCCTTGCTCCTGCGTGAGCAGCCTGCCTTCGACACTGCCGTGGGTGACGTGCAGCACGCGGCCATCGCGCGCGAGGGCCATGCAGCAGCGGAAGCGTCCGGTGAAAGGCGTCTGCTGTGGCAGACAGGCAGCGAGTGCGGCTTTCAGCTTGGTGCGATTGGCGGCGGCATCCGCATCTTCGCCAGCGTAGCGCGCGCTGCGCACTCCAGGCGCGCCATGGAGAGCATCGACCTCAAGACCGGAATCGTCTGCGAGCACGAGCAGGCCCGGAGTGCCGCGGCTGCCGCTCTGTGCTTTGATGCAAGCGTTGGCCTCAAAGGTGTCGCCCGTTTCTTCATCGAGAACGATGTCGGGATGGGCGCGCAGATCTTCGACTTGCCATGTGGGGCCGAGAATGGCGGCGACTTCTTCCGTTTTGTGAGCGTTGGTGGTGGCGAAAATGAGCCGTGGCATGAGATGAAAAGGCGAGGCGGTGAATGAAGAGGGGAGAGAAGCCATCAAGGCATCAAAGGCCGCAGAAGATTCTCTTCCGTGACCAAACCAAGCGGCGACTGCTGCGCATCGGCGACGATGGCGAGGCGGCGACCCTGCCGACGCATGCGCCGCAGCGCATGCAGGGCAGGGAGGTTGGCGGAGAGGGGGGCACCGAGTGCGCGCATGTGCTGACGTACGAGGCGGTCGTTGGGAAGCGAGGGCGGCAGCTCTGCGGTGTCGAGCACACCAATGAAGTCGCCGTTTTCTCCGAGCACGGGGAGCAGCGGGCTATTTTGCTGACGGGCGATGATGCGTGCCGTGTGCGCGGGCATCTCTGCGGCGAGTGCGACGCTGCGCGTCAGCGGCTGCATGAGATCGGCGGTTTGGAGGTTTCGGTAGTCGAGTACACGCTCGATGAGGCGCGTGGCAGCGGAGGAGAGTTGACGCTGGGAGGCGAGTTGTCGCGCGAGTGATTTCAAGTTCTCACGCCCGCGGAGTTGCCGCGCTTTGTTGGAGTCGGCGGATTCCGTATCGGCATCGCCTTTCCTGGCAAACGCGCGGAAGATCGGACGCGCGAAGCCCACGAGATGCACCAGGGGCCAAACAGCGCGCAGGGAACGGAAGGGATAGCGGCGAAAGAGTTTTTTCGGCATGACTTCGAGGCCGACGAGGAAAAGCGGCAGGCCGAGGATGAATGCAGCGATTTGACTCCACACGCCTGTCTGATTGACGATGGGCAGCGCGATGAGGACGAAGGCTCCGAGATTGGTCAGGTGATTCGCGACGGTGATGCAGCCGATGAGGGCATCGCGATCCTCCAGCAGTGGCAGCAGGCCGCGTGCGCGTGCGTCTCCCTCGCTGGCGGCATGGCGCACCCGCACACGGCTGACGGCCAGCACGGCGCTTTCGAGGCCGGAGAGCACGAAGGAAAGCAGCAGACAGAGGATGAGCAGGAACCAAGTCACGGTGAGAGGCGTCAGAGATCGCTGGTCTGTTGAGCGGGAGCGGAGTGGAGTTGCAGTTGCAGCTCCTGAATGCGCGCGCGGACGACGCGGCGCACCTTGATGTCTGCCCCAGGGAGGGAGAGGCGCTCGCCTGCTTTGGGGACATGGCCGAGCTGGGTGAAAACGAGTCCGCCGATGGTGTCGATGCCGCCGGCATCCACCTCCAGGCCGAGTTCTTCCTGGAGATGATCCAGACGTGCACCACCATCAATGAGATAACGCCCGTCTCCAAGCTCGCGGATTTCTGCGCCCTCGCCATGCCACGGAGCGGCATCGTAGAGCAGCCAGTCGGCGATTTCCCGCCGTGTGATCATGCCCTCCAGGCCACCGTATTCGTCAGCGATGAGGACGGGACTTCCCTCGGCGTGCAGATAGTGCTCCAGTGCTTCGAGGATGGGCATGGTCTCCGGCACAAAGACAGGCGGGCGGGCGAGGCTGCGCCACTCGGGGCGGGAGGCGAGCTTCCACGCGGCTGCGTCGATGACGCCTTCGACAGAGTCGGGCGTCTCTCCATAGACGATGACAAAGCGGTCGGTGGTTTTTTCCAGCACCGCAGGGACTTTCTCCCCTGCGCCTTCACTGCTGACTAGAGAGAGATCGACGCGTGGGATCATGCAGTCGCGCACGGTGAGCGCCTCGATTTCCAGAGCTTCGTGGATCATGGCGCTCTCGTCCGGGTCGAGCAGTCCCTGCTCCTGGCGCACTTCGACGAGGGTTTCAAATTCATCGCGGGTGACAGGGAGGCGCGTTTTCACACGGCGGGCGACGAGGCGCTGCAACACCGCGTCGGCGGCGCGATCGGCAAAGGTGGTGAAGGGATCGAGCACACGGCGCAGCGGGCTGAGCAAGCGGAGACTGCCGAGCAACACCACGGAGGGATTGCGCGCTGCGAAAAACTTTGGAGCCATGTCTCCCAGCAACACGCTGCCGAAAAAAAGCGCGGAGGCGGTGATCCATGGATTCCAGCCGAGGGTATGCAGCGCGCTCATGACGATCCAGAAGCCCAGTGCCGCCAGCGCGAGGTTCAGCGCGGCGGAGAGCAGCAGGGCCCGGTGGAGCTGTGCAAACGGGTTCGCGGTGACTGCGCGCAGCTTCTGCGCCACGGCCCCCTCACCCGCGGCGAGGAGCTGTGCCTCGACATCCCGCGCACTGTGAATCGCCGTCTCGGAGGCGGAGACCACCGCGAGAATGAGCAGCAGGTTGAAGTAGAGCAGCGCGGCGAGAATCAGGGACATCAGCGGGGGCAGGGGAGTGTCAGCGGAGAGCGGTGGAGGGGTCAAGATGAAATACGACATGAAGCTGCGGCCCTCTCTCGCCGGAGGATTGATTGACAAAGCTCCGGCCCCCTCCTTTATAGTCCGCCCCCTGCAATTTACACACCGCACAACCACGTCCCGAACTATGGATTTCATCGCCAAAAACATCGCCGAAGTCGCCCCTTCCATGACCCTTTCCATCACGAGCCAGGCGAAGGCGCTGAAAAAACAGGGGGTGGATGTTTTGAGCTTCGGTGCTGGTGAGCCCGACTTCAATACACCTGCGCCGATCATCGCTTCCGCTGCAGAGGCACTCAATTCCGGCAAAACCCGCTACACGGAGAGCGCGGGTATCCTTGAGCTGCGTGAATCCATCGCCGCCAAGCTCATGGTGGACAATAACGTGCAATACGAACCCTCCCAGATCAGCGTGAACTGCGGTGCCAAGCACTCCTGCTACAACGCCATCCTCGCGGTGGTGAATCCAGGAGACGAAGTGCTCATCCCCGCGCCCTACTGGACGAGCTATCCTGAGATGGTGCGCATGGTCGGCGGCATTCCCGTGATCGTGGAGACAAAGCGCGAGAACGGCTGGAAGATCACGCCGGAAGAGTTTGAGGACGCCATGTCTCCGCTGACGAAGATGATCATCCTCAACACGCCGGGCAATCCCACAGGCTCCGTTTACACCCGGGATGAACTCAAAGCACTGGCCGAGGTGGCCGTGGCTGAAGACATCGTCATTCTCTCCGACGAGATTTACGAAAAGCTCGTCTATTCGGGGCATGAGCACGTCAGCATCGCCTCCCTGAGCAAAGAAATCTACGATCACACCATCACCATCAATGGCTTCTCCAAAGCCTATGCGATGACTGGCTGGCGCCTCGGTTACACCGCAGCTCCAAAGAAGATCGCCGAGGCGATCGACACGATCCAGAGCCACACCACCAGCAATCCGACCAGTTTTGCCCAGTATGGCGCGCTCGCGGCACTGCAAATGGATCAGCAGATCGTCAGCGACATGCGCGATGAGTTCGACGTGCGCCGCCAATACATGCTGGGCCGCCTTTCCAATATCAAAAACGTCCGCGTCGTCGAGCCGATGGGCGCGTTTTACTTCCTCGTGGACATCGAGCCGATGCAGATCAAGTCGGTGAACTTCTGCGAGAAACTGCTCAGCAAGCAGAAGGTGGCCGCTGTTCCTGGCGTCGCTTTCGGTGCCGAGTACACTGTGCGCTTTAGCTACGCCACCGGCCTCGACGTGATCAATGCCGGCATGGATCGCTTCGAGGAATTCTGCAACCAGCATTGATCCCTGTCGCCGTCGCTGACGGCATAACCCCCAACCCTAAACTCCAAACTCACACGATCATGGGCATCTATAACAACATCGTCGAAACCGTGGGCAACACGCCGCTGGTCAAACTCAACAAAGTCACCGCAGGCATTGACGCCACCGTTGCCCTCAAGTGCGAGTTCTTCAATCCGCTGGGCAGCGTGAAAGATCGCATCGGCTTCGCCATGATCGAGGACGCCGAGAAGAGCGGCAAGCTCAAGCCGGACACGCTCATCGTGGAGCCCACCAGTGGCAACACGGGCATCGCGCTGGCATTCGTCGCTGCGGCCAAAGGCTACAAGCTCACGCTCTGCATGCCAGAGACGGCTTCGCTGGAGCGTCGCACCTTGCTCGCCTTGCTGGGTGCTGATCTGGTGCTGACTCCTGGAGCGCAGGGCATGAAGGGGGCCATTGCCAAGGCGGAGGAAATCGTCGCCAACACGCCGAATGCGTGGATGGCTCAGCAGTTTGAAAACCCCGCCAATCCGGCGATCCATCAGAAGACCACCGCCGAGGAAATCTGGCGCGATACGGATGGCAAGGTGGACATCCTCGTCTCCGGCGTCGGCACGGGCGGCACCATCACGGGCTGCGTGGAAGTCATCAAGCCACGCAAGGCTTCCTTTCAGGCCATCGCGGTGGAGCCGGACACCTCACCGGTGATCTCGCAGACCCTCGCAGGGGAACCTCTGCAACCCGGTCCGCACAAGATTCAAGGCCTGGCCGCTGGGTTCGTGCCGAAGAACCTCCATCTCAAAGACAGTGCCGGCAATCCGCAGATCGTGGAGTGTGTGAAGGTGACCAACGACGAAGCCTTTGCCATGGCGCGCCGCATTGCCAAAGAAGAAGGCATCCTCGTCGGCATCAGCACCGGAGCCAACGTCGTCGCCGCACTGCGTGTGGCCCAGCGTCCGGAAAACAAAGGCAAGCTCATCGTCACCATCGCCTGCTCCACCGGCGAACGCTATCTCTCCACCGCACTGGCGGAAGAGGCGCGCGCCAAGGTGGGTGCCTGAGCCGCACGGTGAGGGAACTGGAGCGTGGAAGGCGGAATGCGCGGCCTTGTGAGAGGTCAGCTTCCGCCCTCCCAACACCCATTCCTTCGCCATTTAGAATCTGCTTTTCGTAAATCGTTTTTTATGTCTCATCTCGACGCGACCTCTCAAGAAGTCCCTGCCACGGGTCTGGAAAAATTCCTTGAGGACAACTTCCGCAAGCTTGTCTGGCTGTTTGTCATTCTCGTTCTGGCACTCTGTGCCTATGGTGTCATCCATCATCAAAACACCCTCAAAGCGAATGAAGCTGCCGAGGCATTCACCGCTGCGAAGACCGTCGAAGACTGTGACCTCGTCATCGCTCGCTACCCCGGTACCACGGCTGCGGCCAATGCCTTGCTGGAAAAAGCGACGCTGCTCTGGGATCAGAACAAAAAAAGCTCCGCCGTCGATGTGCTGAAAGCCTTTACGGCGAACAACACGACCAGCCCGCTCATGCCACATGCGCTGCTCAATCTCGGAGCGCGGCTCGATGCCATGGGCGAACGCAAAGAGGCGCAGGCCATCTTTGAGCGGATCACCCGTGAATTCACGGCAAGTGAGGTCGCGCCACTCGCGCAGATTCGTTTGGGAGATCTGCTCTGGGCTGATGGCAAACAGGCGGAAGCCAAAAAAGCCTACGAAGACCTCGCAGTGAAATTCCCAGGCATGGAAGAATACCAAAGCGTAAGCCAGGGGCGTCTCGATTGGCTTGCTGCATCACTGCCGACGAAAGAAGTCGATCCTCCGCCTGCTCCCAAGGCGGAAGCCAAGCCTGCGGCTCCGGGTGCGCTCCCCACGATCCCAGGTCTGCCAAAGATCAACCTCGCGCCTGGCGGTATCGGAGCCACGCTCTCTCCTCCTCCCGCGCCCGCTCCAAAGCCTGCCGCGTCTGCTCCTGCATCGCCCGCGCCCACTCCAAAGCCCGCCGCGTCTGCTCCCGCATCGCCTGCGCCTGCGCCAAAGCCTGCGGCAACTGCTCCGGCACCAGCCCCAGCTCCGGTGAAGCCGTAAGGCTCTCGGATGAACTCATTGGAGTTCATGTCTCGCGCCTTCTGTGATCACACCTTGCCCTTGGGCTTGGCGGATTCTTGACACTTCGCGCAAAGAAGTAGAAAGCGTGCGCGTAGCACACACACGCTTCCAACCATCTCTCTGCCATGCACACTTCCGCCACACGCCGTCATTTCATCCGCTCTGCCGCCCTCGGCACGGCTGCGCCCTTCATCCTGCCCTCGCGTGTGTGGAGTGCTGAGACAGCACCGAGTTCCCGCCTCACGCTCGGGTTCATCGGTCTCGGCAAGATGAACAGCGGCCACCTCAACAGCTTCCTCGGACGCAAAGAGGTACAAATCGTCGCTGTGTGCGATGTGGACACCAACCGCCGTGAAAACGCGCAGAAGACCGTCACCGAACGCTATAGCAAAGATCAAGACAGCACCTTCAAAGGCTGCGCTGCTTACAACGACTTTCGTGAATTACTCGCGCGCAAAGACATCGACGCTGTTGTCATTGCCACGCCAGACCACTGGCATGCCGCTATCGCTGTAGCCGCCGTCGCTGCGGGCAAAGATGTGTATTGTGAAAAGCCGCTCACGCACAACATCCATGAAGCACTCGTGCTCATTGACGCCGTGCGTCGTCACCAAAAAGTCTTGCAGACCGGCTCGCAGCAACGCTCCAGCAAAGAATTTCGCATCGCTTGCGAACTCGTGCGCAACGGCGTCATTGGAAAAATCCAGCGTGTCGAAACGCAATTCGGTGCTCCGGCAAAGCCAAACGCCAATCCCGAGGAACCGATGGAGCCGGGCCTCGATTGGGATCGCTGGTGTGGCCCCGCCCCGCTCGTCCCCTATAGCAGTGTCCTCAGTCCGCGCGGAGTTCATAAGCATTTCCCGGCATGGCGCATGACGCGCGAATTCGGAGGCGGTATGGTCACCGATTGGGGCGCGCATCACATCGACATTGCGCAGTGGGGACTTGGCGAAGACGAGTATGGCCCTGTCGAAATCATCGCTCCTGAGAACCATGATGCCGCCACTCAGGGGGCGCGGCTCATCTACGCCAGCGGCATTCCGCTCACGCATGTGAACAGCGGCTTCGGTGTCTCCTTCTACGGCGACAGCGGTGAAGTCCACGTCAACCGCGGCAAGTTCAAGCTCGTCATGGGCGGCAAGACCGTTCACGAATTTCTCGGCAAAGAAACCAAAGGCACCAGTCTCGACCGCGAGGTTTTGATGGCCGAGCGGAACCTTCTCGCTGGAGCCAAGGTCAAGCTCTACAACTCCCCCAATCACCATCAGGACTGGCTGGATTGCATTCAGAGTCGCAACAAGCCCATCTGTGACGTGGCTATCGGTGCGAGCAGCGTGATTTCCTGCCACCTCATGAATCAGGCATACTATCATGGCGGCACGCAGAAGTGGGAGCCGAGCACACACGCTTACACGAGCGGTGGCGATGCAGCATGGCTCACGCGCGATTATCGTGGCGAGTGGAAAGTCTGAGCGCGAGAGCCCATCCTTGCTCCGATAAATTCGAAAGCTGCGTTGAGAACTGGCTAAACAGCACCCAGTTCCATCGATCATGATCTCATCAGGATGGATGGGATCGCGAGAACGTGTGAAAACGTAAACCGCGACGCATGATGGATGTGGCGTGATGTGATGCGCTCGTGAGGAGAACAATGTTATTGCATCTGGTCTGTCGCGAGAACCAGAAGCATCCAGTGAATTCAGCCGTTTGGAGTGAATTCGATTCCTCCCAACATGAAATCCATTTTTTTCATTTCATCCTTGCTGACAGTGACTACCATGGCGGCGGAACCTCTCGACCTCGGCACGCGCTGGGAGCTTTTCATTGATGAATACCTCATCGCGCAAAAAAACGGCGCCGCCTTGAAGCTGCACGAGCCGGTGAAGCGCGAGATCGTGCTGAAGACCGACAAACCGTGGGAGGGGCCGACCTCGTGCTACTTCTCCGTCATTCAGGAAGGCAAAAAGGTGCGCCTCTACTACCGCGGCTCCTTCGGAAACAATGACCGCAGCGTGGAGCAGGTCACTTGCGTGGTCGAAAGCGAGGACGGCATCCATTTCACTCGCCCAAAGCTCGGCCTGATCGAAGCAGGCGGCACGAAAGACAACAATGTCGTCTGGCGCGGGGTGGAGTCGCACAATTTCTCGCCGTTCCTTGATGCCAATCCGAACGCGAAGCCAGAGCAGCGCTACAAAGCGCTCGGCGGGCTGAAGGAGCCGGGCAAGAACTGGATGCAGGGCACGACACCCGGCGGGTTGTATGGCTTTGTCTCCCCGGACGGCATTCATTGGAAAAAAATCCAAGATCAGCCCGTGATCACCAAGGGCGCGTTTGATTCGCAGAACCTCGCGTTCTTTGACACCACACGGAATCGTTACGCTTGCTTCAGCCGCATCTTCTCCAACAAGGTGCGCGCGATTCAGAGCATGACTTCCACGGATTTTCTGACCTGGACTGATGGTGTGCCGCACCAGTATGCGAAGGGCGTGCCGATGGAGCATTTCTACACCTCGGCCACCGTGCCCTGCCCGACAGCGCCGCACCTGTTTCTCTCGTTCCCCAAGCGATTCGTCCCCGCGCGAACGAAAGTCCCCGCGCACAAGGTTCCCGGAGTTTCCGACGCCGTCTTCATGTCCAGCCGCGATGGTGTGCATTGGGATCGTCCCTTTCTCGAAGCCTGGTCACGGCCCGGCCCGGACATCGACAACTGGACCGAACGCAGCAACATGACGGCCTGCGGCATCTACGATCCAGGTGGTGGTGAGTGGTCGCTCTACATCAGCGAGCATTATCGTCATCCCGATCATCGCATCCGTCGTATGACGGTGCGCAAGCAGGGCTTTGCCTCCATGCATGGCGATGCGAAGGGCGGCAGCTTCACCACCAGGCAACTCAAAGTCACCGGCAGCAAGCTCGTGCTCAACTATGCCACCTCCGCCGCTGGCAGTGTGCGAATCGAGGTGCTCGATGAAGGCGGTGCCGTCGTGGCCAAGTCGGGTGAAATCTACGGCGATGAGTTCGAGGCCGCCGCGCTCGATCTCTCGAAGCTCACCGGGAAAAACATCGCGCTGCGTGTCCAGCTCAAGGATGCCGATCTGTATGCGCTGCGCTTTGCTGATTGAGCCTGATTTCCTTTCACCACTTTCATCACTTCTCTCATGCGATCCCTCCTTGCGATCACAACCCTTGCGCTCTGCTCATCGCTCTTCGCGCAGACCGTCCTCGAAACCAAAGTGATCTCCACCCAGCCGGAGTTTTACCACGGCTGGTCCACGGTGGCACGACGCGCCAATGGCGAGCTGTGGCTCACTTGGAGTGGTGGTCGTGAGTCGCATGTCTGCCCCTTCGGCCAGGTCGTGGCCATGACCTCGCGCGACGAGGGCAAAACCTGGACGCACCCGCGCGTGCTGCTCGACAGCGCCACCGATGACCGCGACTCCGGCGTGCTGGAGACAGCGAAGGGCACGCTGCTCGTCACCACCTTCACCTCGCTGGCCTACGAGCCGTTTTTGAAGAATGGCAAGGTGATGGCATCGCAGGGCGACGGTGGTTGGAAATCCGTGCCGATGCCGCCCGCGCAGCTTGCGCGATGGAACGCGGCTCACGCGCGGCTCAACGACGAGGAACGCAAAGCCGAGCTGGGCGAGTGGGTGATTCGCAGCACCGACGGCGGCAAGTCTTGGTCGAAGCGCATCCCCACCATCGTCAACAGTCCGCACGGCCCCATCCAGCTCAAGGACGGACGCCTGCTCTACGCTGGCAAGCAACTCTGGACGAAGGACAATAAAATCGGCGTGTGCGAATCCAAGGATGACGGCCTCACCTGGCAATGGCTGGCGGACATTCCCGAGCGTCCTGGCGATGATGCCAAGAACAATTACCATGAGCTACACGCCGTCGAGGCCGCTGACGGCACGCTCATCGCGCATATCCGCAATCACAGCGACACTGACAAATATTGGGCGCTGCAAAGCGAGTCCAAAGACGGCGGCAAGACCTGGAGCGTGCCGCATCCCGTGTGCTACGGCCTGCCTTCGCATCTGCTGCGCCTTCGCGATGGCCGCCTCGTCATGAGCTATGGCCACCGCAAGCCGCCCTTCGGCAATCAGGCCCGCCTCAGCACCGACAATGGCAAAACTTGGGGCGAGGCCATCATCCTCTCCGCCGATGGCAAAGGCGGCGATCTCGGCTACCCCAGCACCGTTGAGCTGACCGACGGCACACTGCTCACCGTCTGGTATGAGAGCATGAAGGAACCCAAGCACGCCGTGTTGCGCCAGGCGAAATGGAAACTGTGAATCCTCGATCCATGAAATCGCTCATCCTTCTCCTCGCCCTCAGCGCCTCGCTCTCCGCGCAGGAAATCCAACGCTTCATCGCCATCGACAACGCCTGCGCATGGCCGGCGCTCACCGTGCTGCCCGATGGCAGCATCAACGCCACTCTCTTTGGCAAACCCAGTCACGGACAGATGGAAGGCGCGGTCGAGGTGTGGAACAGCGCCGACGGTCAGTTCTGGGAAAAGCGTGGCATCCCCGCGCCGAACGAACCGCACACGAATCGCATGAACCACGCCGCAGGCATCGCCAAGAACGGCGACCTCATCGTGCTCTGCTCCGGCTGGACGGATGTGAAGCAGCCGCAGCGGCCCAAGCAGCCTGCGTTTCGCGACGACATCCTCTCCACCTGGGTCTGCCGCAGCAGCGACGGCGGCAAAACCTGGTCGCAGATCAAGGACTTCCCCGCGCCCGACGAAGGCTGGACGAATTACATCCCCTTTGGCGACATCAAGCAGGGCGCGGACGGCGCGTTGCACGTCTCCTGCTACGGCGGCGAGTGGACAGATGCCTCCAAGAACACCAAGACCAAAAGTTATCGCTCCTGGCACTTCCGCAGTGATGACGATGGCAAAACGTGGACGCGCACCGGCACCATCGGCCCGAAGAGCAACGAGACGACCATCCTTCACCTCGGTGGCAAGCGCTGGATGGCCGCCGCACGCGAGACGGGCATGGACATCTTCATCTCCGAAGACGACGGCGTCACCTGGGGCGAGCCAAATCGCGTGACGCAGAAGAACGAGATCAACGGGCACCTCGTGCGCCTCAAAGACGGTCGCATTCTTCTCAGCTACGGCAGCCGCATCAAGGGACAGACAGGCGTGCTCGCCAAGCACACGAGCGACGAAGGCAAAACATGGAGCGAGCCGATCCGCATCGCGCACACACTGGAAAGCGACTGCGGCTACCCGAGCACCGTGCAGCGCGCCGATGGCAAGCTTGTCACCGCCTGGTATTCGAAGAGCAGCGAGAACCACCAGCGCTACCACATGGGCGTGGCCATCTGGAGCACGCCCGAGCCATGAAGCATTGCCTCGGTCTGGCTGCGGTGTGGCACGCAGTCCTGTTGATGGAGATGCTCAATGCCGACTTCGGATTGCAACGACATCCGAATCACGCATCTGCACGCAGCAAAGTCGCTACGGCTCGTTGAAACCTAAATCATCCTCCAGCCATGAACCACCTTGCAGATTACGAGCGCGATGGCGTCATCCTCGTGCGCAGCTTGCTCGACGCTGGTGAAGTCGCTGCCGTGCGCGCCGAGCTGAAGCGCTACATTCGCGACGATCTCGCCAGCAAGCCACCGAGCGCCCGCACGCTCGAAAAGGACGAGAAAACCGTGCGCAACCTCTGGCGATTGGAGGAGCACAACGATTTCTTCCGCGCTCTCGGCCAACGCGAGGACATCAAGGCCCTCATCGCTCCGCTGGTGCATGGCGAGCCGGTGTTGTGCGCCGTCGAGACTTTCAACAAACCCGCGCGCGTCGGCTCTGGCGTGCCGTATCATCAAGACAACGCCTACTTCTGCCAGACGCCGCCGGACATGCTCACGGTGTGGATCGCCATTGATGCCGTCACCGAGGCGAACGGCCCCGTGTTCTTCATCAAAGGCTCCCACAAAGCCGGAATGCTGCCCACACGCCCGAGCGGCGTGCGCGGCAACAGCATTGGCCTCGCTGAGGCACCCGCCGTGCCGCTCAACGAGCAATTCTGCGGCCTGCTGGAGCCGGGGGATGCCACCATCCATCAGTGCGAGACCATCCATCACTCCGCGCCAAACACGACGGAGCATTCGCGTCTCGGCCTGCTCCTCGTCTATCGCGGCTCTCACACGCAAACTGACCCCAAACTCAAAGAAGCCTACACCGCCGCCGTGGCCGCTACGCCTCCCTCATGAAACTCATGACCTTCATTGCTTGCGCATTCACCCCACTTCTCGTCGCGCAGGAAAAACATTCATCCAGGGAGCAGGATCCGAAAAGATCGCCGCCGCCCGCTGAGGTGCGCAAGCTCTACGCGACCGACAAAGCCGATGCCACACCTGCGACTTTCGTTGATGTGGCCTATGGCCCGCACTTTCGTCAGACGATGGATGTGTGGCTGGCGAAGTCGGAGAAGCCCTCGCCGGTGGTGTTTTACATCCACGGCGGCGGGTGGGGCGCGCAGGACAAGACGGACATTCATCAGCATCTCGATGTGCGCGCTTTTCTCGATGCCGGCATTTCCGTGGCGTCGATCAACTACCGCTTCCTCGCCGACGCGAACGCCGCAAGGGTCACACCGCCGCTGCAATGGCCGCTGATGGATGCCGCGCGTGCCTTGCAGTATTTGCGCTCAAGGGCGGTCGAATGGCATCTCGACAAAACATGCATCGCCGCCAGCGGCGTGAGCGCCGGTGGTTGTTCCAGCCTCTGGCTCGCCATGCACGATGACATGGCCGATGCGAAGTCTGCCGATCCCATCGCCCGCGAGTCCACCCGCGTGCTGTTCACCGTCACCAAAGCACCGCAGCCTTCGCTCGATCCGAAACAGCTCGTCGAATGGATTCCGAACAGCGAATACGGTGGCCACGCCTTCGGCTACATCGGCAAGACGCGAAAGGAGACCTTCGCGCCCTTCCTCGCGAACCGTGAAAAGCATCTTGCCGATCTCCGCGAGTGGTCGCCGATGTCGCACGCCAGTGCCGACGATCCACCTGCGTTCATGGTTTATGGCAAGGTCGATAAGCCACCGGTTAAAGGCGAACCACAAAGCGATCCCACGCACAGCGCCGTGCTCGGCTTGATGCTTCAGGACACGCTGAAACCTCTTGGCGTGAGGTGCGAAGTGCGGCAGCCCTTTGATGGCAAACCGGCGACGACGATGCAGGATGTGCTGATGAGCGGGTTGAAGGTTCTCCGCTGAGCCCGATGTCTTGGGGGCTTTGTTTCTACTTGCGGCGCGAGCCGCCGAAAGGCACTCTTTAGCTCAAGTTGGAACCACCACATGTCCCAGACACCCAGAGTCAGACTGAAGCCTTATCCAGAGGTGAGAACGTTCTTCTCCGAAGCGCGGCGGCAGCAGTTGCAGGCGCAGGGGCCGATCACACAGACCGCTATTCGAACGATCCAGCAGAGCAGGAAATACGCGCACTCACCCAGTTTGGCCGCGAATCGGGCCTGATGCTCGATCCATGCGAGATTCATCGCCTGTTTGAAGTCCCGGAGAACATCCTCGGACGCGGGATGGAGCACGTCGTCGCGGTATTGTTCGATGAAGGGCGGGTAGTGAAGGACTACGACACCCGATTGTTCAATGAGGACACCGGCGAGGTCTTCTACAAGCCCGCCGAACTGGTGTTCGACTACCTGACCGACCACCTGCTGGCGAATCATCTCTTTGGTGACGACATTGTGTTAAAGGGCTTCTACGAGGAGCATGGCAGCCTGCATGTCGTCATCACGCAGCCCTTCATTGAGGGACGGCATCCGTCGTGGGATGAACTGGTGACTTTGCTGGAGCAGCAGGGCTTGATGCATGAAAGCCCAGGCACGTTGCAGGCACGTTTTTGGGTGGATGCAGGCGAAGCCGGCAAGCTGCTCGCGACGGATGTGCATGAGGACAACGTCATCATCAGCCGCACAAAAGTTGCGCATCCTATTGATGTGCATTTCACGTTTGGCGGACGTGGGCCGAGGCTGGAGGCTCTGGCGAAGCTGAAGCTTTTGTGAGTGGTGCCCCCTCTTTATCCCATGAAGCCAATCGCCTTGTTTCTTGCTCTGCTCGCGCCACTCCACGCCGCTGACCTCTCCGGCATCTGGATGATGGGGCAGTCGTTGTGTGATGGATCGGAGTCGCTGCCGGTGGTGAGTGAGAAAGGGAGTGCGTGGGGCAATGTGATGTTTCAGTGCGGGGTGCGGACGTGGCTGCCGAAGAACAACTCCGCCACGCCGGAGAATCGAAGCGCGGAGTTGTTTCAACTCGTGCCGTTGCGGGCGACGGCGAATGGCGGGCTTGGCGAGACGGTGGCGAATGGCATGGCGGATCACTTGAAGGCGGCGTTGAAGAATAAAGATGCACCAGCGTATCTCGTCGCCTGCGCGGGGCAGGGAGGGAGGCAGATTCAGGAGCTTTCGAGCGCTGATCTCTCGGTGGATGAACGCACACCGGAATCGCGCAGGCATGGCGGTGGGTATTATCGCACAAGTCTCGATGATGCGCGGCGCGCGGCGGCGCAGGCGAAGGCGCGTGGAGCGAGTTTTCGCATTGAGGCACTCTACTGGATGCAGGGCGAGGGCAATGGCGGGCCAAAGGGCGGGATCGTGCCGACGCGTTGGGATGCGGAGATGCCGCGTGCGGAAGGATTGCAGTGGTATCGCGATCAACTCATCGCGTATCGAAAGCAGTGGTCGGTGGATTTGTGCGCCATCACGGGACAGCGAGGCGAGCTGCCGATGTTCACCTATCAAACGCTCGGTCCCGCAGGCGAGGCGCAACTCATGGCAGCGGATGCGGATGAAGCGATTTACATGGTAGGGCCGCACTACGCGGTGCCGAGTGCGATCAACAGCGTTTATCCACCTGGTCGCCACGGCGATGCGATCCATCTTGCGGCTGATGGCGAACGCTGGTGGGGAGAGCAGGTGGGGAAAGTCATGCACCGTGTGCTGCATCAAAAGGAAGACTGGCAGCCGTTGCGTCCGCGCAGCGCGAAGCTCGAAGCCACACGCGATGGTGTTGTGATCGAGTTCATCGTGCCGAGGCCGCCGTTGGTGATCGACACGACCTTCCTCGCGCGGCAGGAATCGGCCATCGAAGGCGGGTTCAGCTCGCTGGCAGGTTTTCGCGTGCATGGCTCGCAAGTGGTCGCACTCACAGCGGTCGAGTTGGTGTCGCCGACGAGCCTGCACATCCGTTTCGCGAAACCTTTGCCAGCCGGTGAGAAATGTCGCGTGAGCTATGGCTATCCGTTTGCGACGGCGCTGGGAAGCATTGCCGCGATGCGAGGCGATGAGCTGATTTTGACGCGGAGTTTTGCGAAGGAGTTGAAGCCGCTGACGAATGAAGGCGCGTTCTTCGTAGCGAGCACCACCGGCGCGGCTGCGCGCGTGCCGATTCGCTCGGTGCGTGAGGAAAAAGGCGTCAGTGTGCTGCGTTTCGAGGTGCGGGAATTGAGAAATGGCGTGTCCTTCAAGGTTGGGCAGGCGATCACGGCGCAGCGGGCGTTTAGCTATGGCAATGTGCGTGATTCTGATTCCGAGCGTTCCATTTACACCTTTGGCGATGCCAGCTACGGCACGCGGGCGGGGCAGGCGTATCCGCTGTGGAATTGGTGTGTGTTGTTTTCGGATCTGATTGCTGAGGCACCGTGAGAGGCAATCTCCGAGTGAATGAGAACTGCGGCACGAAGCAGAAGTGGATGCGACTTTGATGGCACGCCGGCTTTCGTGTCATTGGTTTGTTCTGAGAACCAGCAACTTGTGCTGGTTGGGCCATGCTGGGCGATCAAACTCAGCGTATGAAATTCAGTCACTTCCTACTGAGTTGCCTGGCATTTAACGCAATCGCCGCCGAGCAGGTCTTCTTTGCCTTCGATGACCACAACATCGCCTGGCAACATAATCTAAAACTCACGCTCGAAACCGCGCAGAAGCATCCGGCGAATCCGGTTCTGCGCAGCGGGTCGCCTGGCTCGCCGGATGCCGGCCACGCCATCCTCTATGGCACCGTGTTGAAGCAGGGCGACATCTTCCGCATGTGGTATCTCGGCATGCATGAGCCGGAGATCGTCAAAGGCCAGGCTCCCGGCTGGTGGCGGCCCATGTGCTATGCCGAAAGCAAAGATGGTGTGACGTGGACAAAGCCCGATCTCGGCCTCGTGGACTTCAACGGCAGCAAAAAGAACAACATCTGCCTCATTGAAGGTGATCCCCATTCCATGACGCGCGTGGATGACTTCCTCTCCGTGTTGTTTGATCCCGATGAACCTGATCCGGCCAAGCGATACAAGTGCGCCTACATCGCTCACATGCCCTTTGAGGACGTGAAAGGAGGGCGCAGCAGAATCGGGCCAAACGAGAAGCGCTGGGCTGCGCTGGTGACGGCGACGAGTGCGGACGGCCTCAGATGGAAATGCGTTGGCGATCGCCCAGCCAATGCGAGTGGCGAGCGGTTTGAAGTGAGCGGCCTGTATCGTTTCGGCGACTTTTACTACGCCACAGGACAACTGCTGAGCCCGTGGTCGTGGCGCGCCGATGGCAGCGACATCGGGCGCGACATGCTGGCCTATCGCTCGCCGGATTTCGTGACGTGGTCGAAGGCGAAGGCGTTTTCCTATGCGCGTCCAGGCCAGCTTTCCAATCCGCCGGTCAAAGGCCAGCAGATGCACATGGGCGCGGGCTTGTGGAATCGCGGCAATGTCATGGTCGGTCTGCACGGTATGTGGCAGGATGCCGAGCAGCCGCCACCGAAGGGCAAAAGCTGGAACTACGGCGTGCGCGTCGATCTCGGTTTGATGATCAGCAATGACGGTGTGCATTTCCGCGAGCCGGTGCCCGGCTTCCAAATCATCCCGCGCGGCAAGCCGGGCGAATGGGATGACATCGCCATTCTGCAAGGCCACGCCTTCGTGAACGAGGGAGACAAGACGATGATCTGGTATTCGCACTGGGACACCGGCGGCGTGCTCAAGAACATGGACATCGGCCTCGCCACGCTGCGGCGCGATGGCTTTGGCTCGCTCTCACGCAAAGTAACCGAGGAAGAAGGGCACTTCATCACCAGCACCTTCACCGCGAAGGAAATTGCGGTCAATGTGGACGGCGTGACAGCCGACTCACCGCTGAAACTCCAGCTTCTCGATCATCTCGACCGCCCGCTCGAAGGCTACGAAGCCACCGTGACAACCCGCGGCGTGCATGTTCCCGTGAAATGGCCGAGGCCGTTGCCCGCAGGCAAAAAAATCGCGCTGCGCGTGAACTATCCCGCAGGCTGCGATGCGAAAGTTTACGCCATCTATCTCAACGACTGATCTTTCATGTCTCTGCGCCTCGTCACCGAACTCAACGACACCGATCGCAAGCTGCTGCACCGCGCCATCGACGGCTTCGTGCCTGCGAAGGTCTTTGATGCGCACACGCATCTGTTTCACTCGCGTCATTTCGCGCAGGGAAATCGTCCGCCGTTTCTCGATGAAGATCGCGGCTATGGTATGGCGGATTTTCAGGCGGCGATGCGGCTGTGGATGCCGGGCCGCGAGGTCGAGGGACTGTTCTTTGGCTATCCGAGCGCTGGCAATGATCGCGCCGGTGAAAACGCGTGGGTGCAGTCGCAGATCGACGTGAGCACGAACTCGCGTGCGCTCGTGCTCGCCGCGCCGACGGATGATCCGGCGGAGGTGCGGCGCTTGATGAGCACGGGCGTGTTTGTGGGCATCAAGCCCTATCGCCTTTATGCCGACGTGCCGGACACGAAGGAGGCGGAGATTGAATCCTTCGCACCCGAGTGGATGTGGGAGGCCTGCCACGACCACGATGGCATCATGGTGCTGCACATCATGCTGGCCGATGGCATCACCGATCCGCGCAATGTGCAGACCCTCCAGCGTCTTTGCCGCCGCTATCCGCGCTGCAGGCTCATCCTCGCGCATGTGGCGAGGTCGTTTAACTACCGTCATGCCCGCGAGGGGCTGCATCACCTCGTCGATCTCGACAACGTGGTCGTGGATACTTCCGCCGTGACGCAAGCCGGTGCCTTCCGTGCCGCAATCGAGATTCTGGGGCCGCAGCGCGTGCTGTGGGGCAGCGATTACATGGTCAGCGAGCTGCGCGGCTCCTGCATCACTCAGGGCGATGGTTTCACTTGGATCCACCCCGAGATCACTGGCGATAAACTGACAATCTTCGGCCAATACACCACAGTCGGCATCGAATCGCTGCTCTGCCTCCGCGAAGCCTGCGAGGACACCGGCATGACGCAGGGTGATTTGGAAGACATCTTCCGCGAGAACGCGCTGCGGCTGCTTCAGAAGCCAGACGGGCAGCAAACCGGCCCCAAACTCTGGGAAGAAGCCAAAACGAGAATCTCCTGTGGCACGGGCTTGCTCTCCAAGCGCGCGCATCTCTTCGATCCGCAGAGCTGGCCGTCGTATTTCAGCCGTGCGAAGGGCGCGAGCATCTGGGATCTCGATGGGAAACGCTACACGGACTTCACCGGCGGCGTGGGAGCCATCCTGCTTGGTCATGCCGATGATGAAGTGAACGCAGCGGTGAAGCGGCGCGTGAATCTCGGCAGCTACGCCACGCTCGCCTCGCCGGATGAGGTCAAACTCGCGGATGAACTGCTCGATCTGCATCCCTGGGCGGGCAAGGTGCGCTACGCCCGCGGCGGGGGCGAGGCACTCGCACTCGCGGTGCGCATCGCCCGCGCGGCGACGGGCAAAAGCGGTGTCGCCTTCTGCGGCTATCATGGCTGGAGCGATTGGTATCTCGCCGCGAATCTCGGTGATGACGCCGCGCTCGACGGGCATCTGCTGCCCGGTCTTCAACCGCTCGGCGTGCCGCGTGAGCTGGCAGGCACGGCGGTGCCGTTTCGCTACAACGATCCCGCATCGTTTCAGGCGGCGATGCAGAAGCTCGATGGCAAGCTCGCCGCCGTCGTGATGGAGCCGATGCGCAGCGAGTTCCCGCGCGATGGCTTCCTGCAAAACGTGATCGCCGCCTGCCATGCCGCCGGAGCCGTGTTTGTGCTCGATGAAGTCACCAGCGGATGGCGTTTCGGCCTGCCCGGAGCCGCGTCGATGCTCGGCATCGAGCCTGACCTTGCCGTGTATGCGAAGGCGATGAGCAATGGCTATCCCGCCGGTGCCATCGTGGGCAAAAACGAGGTCATGGATGCCTCCAACAATAGTTTCATCTCCAGCAGCTACTGGACGGATGGCGTCGGCGCAGCGGCCTCGCTGGCCTGCATTGGCAAAATGAAGCGTGAAGGCGTGCAAAAGCACGTCTGGAGCCTCGGCGAGCGATTGCAGGCTGGTTTGCGCGAGGTGGCCGCGCGGCATCCGGCACTCGGATTGAAGATCGGCGGCATGCCCTGTGCGCCGTCGCTTGTGTTTGCCAATCCTGCCGCGAAACCGCTCATGATCCGTCACATGCTCCAGCGCGGCTTTTTGATGTCGAGCCAGCTTTATGTGACGTGGTGCCATGACGACGAAAAGATCGCCGCCATGCTCGCGGCGCTGGATGAAGCACTCGGCATCGTCGCCCAGACACCACTCGAAGCGGCTCAAGGACCGCAACAAGGCTTTGCGCGACTCGTTTGAACCCAACTCCCTCCATGCTCATTGACTGTCACAATCACCTCGGTGCCGATCTGCTGTTTTATCTGCACGGCGATTTCCCCTACTCCCAGCAGCTCGTGCAGATGCAGCAGGAAGGCGGCGCGCTCGGCATCACGCACTGGATTGCCTTTCCCTTTGTCAGCTACGCGGCGATGGACGTGACGAAGTTCCGCAGCGGCGGGATCGGCTTCGGCCAGAACGGCCTCGAATCCGTGCCGTATGCTTTTGAAAACAAACGCCTGCTCGATGAATGCCAGAAGCTCTTTCCGGAGGAGGGGAAACGCATCCTGCCCTTCGTCATGGTCGATCCGATGCGGAACACGGACGCGCAGGCGAAGGAGATGGTCAAACTGCGCGGTGAATACCGCTTTCACGGCATTAAAATCCAAAGCACGATCATCCAGTCGGACATCAAACGGCTCGCGCACGAGGGGAAAGTCTTCCTCGACCTCGCCCGCGAGTGGGATGTGCCCTTCATCATTCACAGCAGCGTCGCCAAAGATGATCTCTGGGCGCAGGCGCATGACATCATCGACATCGCCGAGGCGAATCCCGACATCCGCTTCTGCGCGGCGCATTCCTGCCGCTACGACAAGGAATGCCTCGACCGCATCCAAGCATTGCCGAACGCGTGGTTCGACAACTCCGCGCACTGCATCCACTGCGTCGGCGCGGTGGATGATCTGCCCTACATCGCACCGCGCGAGCGTCGTTTCGACAGCGACTACAGCGATCCTGGCCGCGTCACCGCTGATCTTGCCGCAGCGTATCCTGACAAGTTCATCTGGGGCAGTGACTCGCCCTTCTATAGCTACGCCGCCGAGATCAGCGGCAAGGTGGTGAAGCTCATCAGCACCTACGAGGCCGAGATGAAAGCCCTCCGCGCCGCAGGAGATGCCGTCGTCCAGCGCATCACTTGCACCAACACGCTGAAATATCTCAAGCTCGCCGATGAAAGTATTCTCTCTTGAAGGCCATGCCGCGCTTGTGACCGGCTCATCCCAAGGCATCGGCCTGGCGATGGGCAGGGCTTTGCAGGAGTCGGGAGCACGCGTGGTGTTTCATGGGCTTCAGCCTGCAGTCGAAGGTCTCGCCAGCTATGTGCAGGCCGACTTGATGCAAAATGACGGCCCGCAACGCCTGGTCGATGCCGCGTTCGCCATCGAACCCGCGCTCGACACGCTCATCTGCAACGCAGGCAGTTTTTTTGACCTGCCACTGCTCGAAATGACACGCGAGCGCTGGGACAAGACGATGCAGCTCAATCTGGCGTCGGCCTTTTTCACGGTGCAGGCCTTTGCGCGGCGTCTGGTGGCCGAGAGGCGCGGGGGGAGTGTGGTGATCACGTCTTCGACGAATGGCTTTCAAGCCGAGATGGACTCCTGCGCCTATGACGCGAGCAAAGGCGCGCTGGTGATGCTCACGAAGTCGCTGGCAGTGTCACTGGCAGAGCATGGCATCCGCGTGAACGGCATCGCCCCTGGCCTCATCAAGACGCCGCTGACGGCGAAGTGGATGGAGTCGTGTGACCGCACGGTGCTGGATCATTACGAAAAGAAAATCTTACTGCGTCGCGCCGGTTCGCCGGAGGAGGTGGCTGGCGCGGTGGCGTTTCTGTGTTCGCCAGCGGCGAGTTACATCACCGGCGAGACCATCGTCATTGATGGCGGGCTGACGAGTTGCCAGATGGGCCGGATGTGAGCAGGCCGACAACCGTGGTGATGGCGGTGCCAAGCAAGCTGAACCAGACGAAAGAAATGCGTGTCGGCGGTGTGGTGGCCGTGAAGAAACCGCTTTGATAGAGGAAGAGACCGAGCAATGCCACGAAGCCGGTGAAGCATCCGATCAACGCACCGCGTGTGGTGGCGCGTTGCGTGAACATGCCGAGGAAGAACAGCCCGAGCAGCGGGCCACCGACCAAGCCAATGATGGTGTTCACAGATTCGACGAGATTTCCTGGCATCTTCGACACCGCGAAGGCGAGTGCCATCACGAGCACACCATAGCCGACGGTGATCCAGCGTGCTTTGCTGACGCTGGTGCTTTGGCTGCCGTCGGCCTTGTCGGCGAGGCGTTGCTGGAAGTCCACCACCGTGGCCGACGCGAGCGAATTCAATCCAGCGCTGATGGTGGACATGCTGGCGGCATAGATAGCGGCTATGAGCAGGCCCGGGAGTCCGGCGGGGAGTTGAGTGACGACAAAGTAGGGGAGAATTTGATCTTCTTTTTCAATGAGACCCGCTGCGAGTGGATCGCCGTGTTGCTTATAAAAAGCGTAGAGAACGAGTCCAGTGCCATAGAAGAGCACAAGCACGGGAAGAACGAACCAGAGTTTGATCCAGAGAGATTTCTGGGAGTCCTTCAAACTGCCTGCGCTGAGGTAACGCTGCACGCTGACTTGGTCGGTGGCCATCTGCACGAGGTGGAGAAAGGCTCCGGCGATCAGCACGGCTCCGAGATTCACTCTCTCAGAGGGATCAAAGGAGAGGCTGAGATTCATGCGTCCATCGGCGACGACGGTGTCCCACATGCCGCCGAGGCCGCCGGGGATTTTTCCAAGAGCGACCACGACAATGAGAAGCTGGCCGCCAAAGAGCACGATGAGCTGCATCACATCCGTCCAGATCACAGCGCGCATGCCACCGAGTGCGGTGTAGAGCGTGGTCAGCATGCCGGAGGCGAGAATGGTGATCCACAGCGGCATGCCGGTGACTTTTTCGAGCGCTAGAGCAGGTGCGTAGGTGGCTGCGCCGAGCCACAAGGCCACGCGGAAAATGAACAAGCCAGAAGCCAGCAGGCGAGCAGAAAGGGAGAAGCGCTCTTCTAAAAACTGGTAAGCGGTGAAGTAACGCGACTGATAGAACTTGGGCAACATCCACAGCGTGGTGAAGGGGGTAGCGATGAAAAATGCCAGCACGATGTAGGCAAAGGCGAAGCCGTTTTTATAAACATCCGCTGGTCCAGCCAGGTAACTAATGCCGGAGAAAAGAGCCGCCAGGATCGACATGGCCACCAGCACACTGCTCATGCCGCGCCCGGCGAGGAAGTAATCGCCCAGAGATTTTGAGCCGCGTGCCGAGAGCAGACCTACGCCGACGGAAGCTGTCAGGTAAACGCCGAAGATGGTGTAATCGAGCCAGGAAAAATGAGCCATGATGGAGAGGTGAGAATGGTCAAACGTGCGCGTCAGCGGCTGTTTCCTGGTTTGTTTATCATGCCAGCCGATCTTTGGCGACTGCGGAAATTTTCATCTACAGTGCAGCGATTCGATGAGGGACTCCATCATGCCACCCGCTGCTTCACACGCAAACGCATTGCCATACACCGACACGAAGCCGGTGGGCCATGCGGATTTCTATTTTGCGGTGAATGCGACGTTTCGCTTCATCCTGCGACATCACGGAGAGGAGGCGCTGCGCAAATACTGGCGCGACATCGGCAGCAGTTATTACAAGCCGGTTTCGGAGAGATGGATGCAGCGCGGCATGGCGGGAGTGGCGGAGTATTGGCGGGCGTTCTTCGCGGCGGAGCCTGGCGCGACGGTGGAGGTGACTGAATCTGCGGAGGAAGTGCGGTTGGAGGTCAAGACCTGCCCCGTGATTCGCCATCTGCGTGAGCATGGGCGCGAGATCGTGCCGCAGTTTTGTCAGCATTGCTATTTTGTGAGTGAAGCCATCGCGGAGCCAGCCGGAATGACCGTGCGTGTATGCGGCGGCAACGGGAGCTGCACGCAACGATTCATGAAACGCACGGCAAATGTGCCGACGCAAAACCTGGAGGACATCGCCACGGCATCATGATCGGCTGCTACGACTTCTGCGGACATTACGAGTGGACTTTCGAGTGGCTGCGCCAACTCGGCGGTCACGAGTTGGTGCGGGCATATTGGGATGAGGCGATTCATCAGGATTCGCAGCTTCATGCGTCGGAGTTGATCGCGGGGAAGGGGATCAAGGGCATGAAGGAATACTGGGGGCCGACGCTGGCGGATGAAGGCGCGGTGTATGAGCGCACGGTGACGGACGACGTGTTCCGCATCGATATGCACGAATGCCCGTCGAAAGGATTTCTCATCAGCAATGGCCTGGAGCAGTATCGCGATTACTGCGACCACTGCATGGGTTGGATCGGGCCGCTGATGAAGAAGGCGGGCTTTGTGATCGACCATGAGCACAACCACTGCGGCCAGTGCTGGTGGGAGATGCGCCGCAAGGCGGATGCCTCGCCCGCGAGCGCGCCCGGAGCGCTCAGTGGCAAAAGCGATGTGCGTTTGCGGTCTGATTGGAAAGCTGATCTTGTTGGCTCCATTGACCATTATGAACGAGCGACTGATCCTGATGACAAAACGGCTGTTTCTTAGCCTCGCCCTTGTTTCAACTGTTCATGCGCAATGGGAGCAACTCCCACCGCTGCCGGAGCCGAATGGAGGATTCTTTGCAGGATCGCGTGAAGGGAAAATCGTGATCGTCGGCGGCACGAACTGGCTGGGTGGAAAGAAGAACTGGCTCAGCACAGCTCACATGTATGATCCTGTACGGCGTGTGTGGACCAAGCAACAGGACATGCCTTCTGCGATGGCTTATGGACAGAGCTTACAGGACGCGAATGGGCTGTTGTTGCTGGGCGGCAGCGATGGGAAGCAAGCGTTGAGAACCCTTTGTGATGCGGGGTCGGGCAAAATGACGCAAGAGGCGCAGTTGCCATCGACGATGGTTTTGTTCAGTGGTGGTTGGATCGGAGGTAAGGTGATCTTTGCAGGAGGAACAGATGACGCCGCGCATCTCGCGGGAGTCACTTCAGCCACTTACAGTTACGATCATGGCAAAGTCATTCGCCTCGCTGATTACCCAGGCAGGCCCTTTGCCACGGCAGCTTCAGCGGTGGTGAAGGATGAGTTGTTTGTGTTTGGCGGCATGAACTACGACGCGGAGACAAAGCTGCCGGTGAACACTGCGGAAGCCTATGCCTTCGCGCCGAGCAAAAACACCTGGCGCAAACTGAAGCCCCTGGCCGCTGCGATGCGCGGCCTGTCCGCCATCGTGCTGGACGAGAATCATGTTTATGTCGCAGGTGGCTACACGGATGATTTCACCGCAGATGCGGTCATCTACGACGTGAAGGAGGACAGCTATCGCGCTGCCAAACCGTTGCCCTACGCGGCGATGGTGACACTGGTGAAGTGCGAGGGCTTTGTCTATTGCCTCGGCGGCGAGGACAAGAAGCAGTCGCGCACGGACAAGTTCTTCCGCATCCCGGTGGCGGAGTTGCTGCGCTGAATCACTCGCGCACGCGCTCCACATGCGCGCCGAGCGCGGCGAGCTTGTCGTCGAGATGTTCGTAGCCGCGGTCGATGTGGTAGAGACGATTGACCTCGGTTTTGCCTTCGGCGACGAGTCCCGCAAGTACGAGCGCGGCGGAAGCGCGGAGATCAGAAGCCATCACCGGCGCGCCTTTCATCAGAGTGCCGCCACGAATGCGAGCCGTGGCACCCTGGAGGTCGATGTTCGCGCCCATGCGCTTCATTTCAGCGCAGTGCATGAAGCGCTGAGGGAAGATCGTCTCGGTGATGGTGCTGGTGTCATTGATGACGCACGCGAGCGCACAGAACTGTGCCTGCATGTCGGTCGGAAAGCCGGGATAGCAGAGCGTGGTGAGGTCAAAGCCCTTCGCCTTTGGATTCGGCCGCACGGTGATGCTGTCCTTGGTGATTTCGAGCGGGAAGCCGCATTTGATCATCGCATCAGTGACGGACTTCATGTGCTCAGGCACCACGCGGCGCAGCGTGACTCCGTCGCCCAGCATCGCCCCGGCGACGAGGAAGGTGCCGGCCTCGATGCGATCCGGGATGACGACGTGTTCCGCGCCGTGGAGTTCCTTCACGCCTTCGATGACGATGCGATTGGTGCCAGCGCCTTCGATCTTCGCGCCCATCTTAATGAGAAAGTTCGCCAAATCCTCGACTTCAGGCTCTGCGGCAGCGCCTTCGATGATGGTGGTGCCTTTGGCGAGCACGGCAGCCATCATCACGTTGTCGGTGCCCAGCACGGTGGAGCCATGCTTGCCCATGAGGTTCATCGGCCCGCCTTTGAATCCTTTCTTTGCGTTCACCTCAATGTCACCGCCATCCACCGTGATCTGCGCGCCGAGAGCTTCGAGCCCTTTGAGATGCAAATCCACCGGGCGATCGCCGATGACGCAGCCGCCGGGCAGTGAGACCTTGCATTTTTTCAAACGACCGGTGAGTGGCCCGAGCACGCAGATGGAGGCGCGCATTTTGCGCACGAGATCGTAGGGTGCGACGGACTTGATCTTCTCCGCCTTCACCACGACGACGCCGCTGGCGCGTTCCACTTCTGCGCCGAGTTCGCCGAGGATGCGCACCATGTAGTTCGTATCGCTCAGATCGGGCACGCGGCGGATGGTGCAGGTGTCCTTGGTGAGCAGGGTGGCGGCGAGGATGGGCAGCGAGGAGTTTTTCGAACCGCTGATATTGATGCGACCTTTGAGCGGAGCGCCGCCGTGAACGATGAGCTTTTCCATGAGAGTGAATGTTTTGTGCTGCGGAAAGGCGCGGGGGCAAGCGCTAGTTCGCCGCAGGAGAAAAATGCGTCATTGGAAAATTGTTCTTGCCAGTTCAGGATTACGCATGTAATCCAAAGATTACACCTGTAATCCTAAATCATGTCGCGCCGTTCTACGCCACCACCTGCTCCCAAGATTTCCGATGCCGAATGGACGGTGATGAATGTGCTGTGGGAGCGCGGCACCAGCACGCTCGGCGAGGTCGTGCGCGAACTCGAAGGCCGTCTGCACTGGAAGCCGCGCACCGTGCAGTCGCTCATCCGCCGCCTCACTGAGAAAGGCGCGCTGGCTGTCGAGTCGGTGGGCCGCGAGTTCCGCTACACGCCCGCCGTCGATCAGGATCAGTGCCAGCATGAGGAGAGCCGCAGCTTTCTCGACCGCGTCTTCAACGGACGTCTCACACCCTTCGTCGCCGGTCTCATGGAACGTGAGGAAGTCACGAAAGACGACCTCGCCGCCCTTCGTGAAGTGCTCGCCCAGGCCGAAAAGAAACTCAAAAAGTAGCCGCCGTCATGAACACCGCCGCCATTGATTCTCTCCTCCATTGGCTCCTGCGCACCTCCATCGAGGCCAGCCTCCTCATCCTCGCCGTGCTCGGGCTGCGCCTGATGCTCGGCACGCGCCTTACGCCCGCTTGGCGCATCGGCCTGTGGATGCTCGTCGGTGCTAAGTTGATGCTCCCGGCGTTCATTCCCGCCGGGTTTGGGCTTGGCTCGCTCTGGCAGGACAAAAGTGACCTCAGTAACACCAATGCCATCGTCATCGCCGCTGATCCTTCCGCGTCTTCCGTGCCTTCCATGGTTGAAATTCACACTTCAGCCGCATCCACCCCTCCCCTTCGTCATTCGTCATTCGATCTTCGTCATTCCGCCCTGGCAGCATGGTTCCTCGGCGCGTTCAGCGTCCTCGGCATCGCCATTATCCAGCAAGTCCGCTTCAACGCTTTTTTGCGCCGCCGTCCGTGTGCTTCCGCGCCGCTGCTGCGCACGCTCGTCGCCAGCCTCTCGCACAAAGCCGGGATCAAGAAGTCGGTGAACATCGTCTTGATGCCGTCAGGCACCACGCCCGCCATGGTCGGCATCCGCCAGCCGAAATTGCTGCTGCCGGAGGACTGGGACACGCGTTTCGACGAGCGCAGCCTCAAGCACGTCGTGCTGCACGAGCTGCTGCATGTGCGTCAGCATGACTTGCTTTGGAACTGGGCCGCTACCGCCGTGCAGGCACTGCATTGGTTCAATCCGCTCGTTTGGTTCGTCGTCAGCCGCTTCCAGGCGGATCGCGAGCTGCGTTGCGATGCCGGAGCACTCGCCATTCTCGCGCCATCGGAGCGCCTCGACTACGGGCACACGCTGCTGCGCATCCAGGAAACCTTTTTCGCACCACCAGCCATCGCAGGGTTGGCCCCATGTGTGCGCAACCATCCCACCCTGCGCCAACGCATCCTCATGATCGCCACCCCAACCACTCGCCAGCCCTGGCTCCACGCGCTGCTCGTCCTCACGCTCAGCGTCCTCATCGGCTACTCCTTCACCACCGCCCGCGCCGCCGAAAAAGAAGTCCCGCCGAAAGTACGTGAAGAAGAATCCAACACCAAACCATCAACAGAGCCGTCTGGAAAAGGCGAGTCCAACAAAAAGCCCGCCATGAAAGAAGACGGCGAGCGTGAAGACGGTGGCAAACCCAGCACCGAACGCGAGGGCAACCGCAAGCCATCCACCGAAGACAACGGCAGGAAGAAATCTGGAGATCGCGAAGGCGAGGGAAGGACTAAAAAGTCCGGCATGCGTGATGGCGAACGCCCTCGTGCCGGTCAAGGCGACGGCGAAAGACCACGCTCTGGCAAACGCGATGGCGAGAGAGCCAAAACGGGCCCCCGTGATGGCGAAAAGCCGCGCACCGGTGAACGCGACGGTGAAGGTGGTAAAAAATCAGGTGCGCGCGATGGCGAGGAATCTAACAAACCACGCAAGGGCGCGCGTGACGGTGAAGCCAACGCCAAAGTCCGCCAAGGTGAAGGTGACGGAGCATCCAGCAACGGCGAAACCATCACCTTGCGCGTGAGCAAGGACGGCGACCAGGTGATGGTCGGTGACGAAGAAGTCGCCATGAGCAGCCTCCGCAGCCATCTCAGCACCTTCCTCCCTGAGCATCCCGGCGCGAAAGTCATCGTCACCGGCGATCCCGACACTCCGCTCAAGGCACTCCACAACACTGTCGATGCCGTGCGCGATAACGGGAACAAGAACGTGGGCATCAAGGCGGAGTGAATCCGTTCACTTCACGGGCCGGTTCACGCGCAGCACCTGCCCATCCAACTTGCCCGCCTCGCTGATCGCTTGATCGATCCTGCACGCGAGAGCCTCTGCATCGTGATCTGTTGAGCAGACGATGATTCCCGAATGCGCTCCCCGCATGATCTGGTGGAGCCTCAGAAAATGAAGTCGATTGAAGGTCAAAACCGCACGCCCATCAGCCTTTGCAAACCCGATCACATCCTCATCAGGAATCCGCTGGTTGGCACGACCCGCATCCAGTGAGGTCAGCACATCGTGCCCCAAACGGCGCAATGCCACGACGACACGCCGATCAAAATTCTCGTTGGAGTAGAGTCGCCCCTTCATCACGCCTCTTCGTTTTCGCGGATGGCCTTGTCGATCTCTCCTGTGTGTGCCTTCACATAGTCCCAGGCGGCTCTCAAATCGCCACGTTGCAGGCTCGGGAAGGCATCCAGCAACTCATCCTCAGAAAAACCCAGCCTTCGGGCCTGCTCCAGCGACCAAACCGGCACGCGCGTGCTGGCGATGCACGCATCCCCGCCGCAGACATCCGGCGCACTTTCCACCCCGGCACAGGCAGCCGCCGCATTCGATCCTGCCTCAGCCATCACGAGAAGCACATGACTACGGCCCGGCTTCAGCCAGTGAGGCATCGGTGCCAGCAGCTTCAGGCTGCCGTCAGCATGGACTTCGATGTCCGTCTCCAAGGTCTTCATAGGCAGCAGTATCCCCAGCCAATAACCGAGTGTCAATAAACCGATAACACAGGCAATCATCATGCATTTTTGTGTTTCATCCCGCCTTCGCCGCTTCTTCGGCATGCTGTCATTGTTGCCGCTTTGCGGGATCATCCCGTCCTTCGCAAATGCCACGACACCAGCCGAAGTCAGCTCAGCCTTGAGCAAAGCCGTCAGCTTCTACCACAGCAAAGCAGCGAGCCACGGCGGCTACGTCTATCGCTACAGCGCTGACTTCACGCTGCGCGAGGCGGAGGGTATTCCTGGACCGGACACGATTTGGATTCAGCCGCCCGGCACGCCAGCCGTTGGCATGGCGATGCTGGATGCCTATGAGGCCACGAAGGACGAAAAGTGCCTCAAAGCCGCTATCGAGGCGGCGAAGTGCGTTGCGCGCACGCAGCTCGCTTCCGGCGGCTGGGATTACTCCGGGCATTTCGATGCCGCGAATCGCGAAAAGAAGCTCTACCGCCGCGATGCGAACGGAAAACTGCTCCCGCAGCCAAAGAACTCCAAGCGCGAAGCCGGCTGGCACAACTGGCGTCGCCAGGCAAAGAACAACTACTCCACTTATGACGACGATGTCTCACAGGCGGCCACGCGCTTTCTTGTGCGCGTCGATCATGCGCTCGGTGGCAAGGATGCGGAGATCAAAGAAGCTGCTGACTTCGCGTTGGAGACCATCCTGCTCACGCAATATCCCGCCGGTGGTTGGAGCGCGAACTTTGACGAGCATCCCATCGCGCCGCCGCCTGCGTCGATGTATCCGATCAAAGCCGCCAACTATCCCGCCGACTGGCCGCGCCAGTGGCCGAAGGACTTCACCGGCTGCTATGTGCTCAATGATAACACGCACGCCACGCTGATGAGCACGCTGCTGCTCGCCTGGCAGCTCCGTGGCGATCAGAAATGCCTCGATGCAGCGAAACGCGGCGGCGATTTTCTCCGTCTGGCGCAGATGCCCGATCCTCAGCCCGCCTGGGCGCAGCAATACAACGCTGAGATGCAGCCCGTGTGGAGCCGTCAGTTCGAGCCCACCGCCATCTGTGGACGCGAAAGCCAGGCCGCCATGTGGGCGCTGCTCAAACTCGCGGACGCCACCGGTGACAAAAAATACCTCGCGCCCGTCGCCCAGGCCATCACCTACCTGCGCACCGTGTTGCTGCCCGGCAATCAGCTCGCCCGTTTCTATGAGCTGCAAACCAACAAGCCCCTCTACTTCGAGCGCGGCCCCGGCGGCAAAGGCTTCGTGCTGACTTACTCCGACAAAAAAGCCTCCTCCAACTACGGCTGGAAGTGGAACAGCGAGCTCGATGCCCTCCAAGCCGCAGGCAGCAAAATCGCTCGCGGTGAGAAGGTCGATTTTCCCCGCGTGGAAAAAGAGCGCTGGTCCTCCCCGCCCACCGACGCCGACATCGCCACCATTTTAAAAGAACAAGCTCCCGACGGCTCCTGGCCCGTCACCGACGACGAACGCGGCTGGATGCGCGACGCCAACGGCAAAAAACAAAAGCCCGCAGGCGGCGTCATCTACAGCCTCGATTTCGTGCAAAACGTGAGGGCACTCAGCGCGTGGCTGAAAGCGAAAGGAGCCTCAAAATGAGCGCGACAGCGTCCTGGAGTGCGCCGGTCCTCCGGCGCTTTCGAGCGTCTCTCGACCTGCGAAAAGCTCCAGAGGGCTGGAGCACTCCAAAACGCTCACGCGCTGATCGTTTTACCGAGCCGGAGGCTCGAAAGACATTAGCCGGTGGTGAAGTTCGCGAAGCGAACGAGAACCACCGGAACCCGCCAACCCCCCCACGTCTCTCATTCACCGCGTCTTGGAAGGGCGCGAGAAGCCAACGTCAACCCAGCGCAACCGTCATGGCCGAATCGTTCTCTTCTCGCGCCCTTCCAGGGCGCAATCTTGATGCGGTGATCGTTTCTCGTTCTCGCTCCGGTGGTTCTCGCTCGCCAAGCCTCGCTCCACCACCGGCTAATCTCTCACGAGCCTCCGGCTCGATTCTGGGATACCTCTGCGCCCTTCTAATCTCTGCGGTGTTCCTATTCGGCTCGGGTTTGTCTGCCGCCGAAAAATATGACAATCCCACGCCTTGGTCCTACCAGCGGCTCCAGCGCCCGGCGATTCCCGTCACCAAAGACACCGCTTGGCCGAAGGACGACATCGACCGCTTCATCCTCGCCCGGCTCGAAAAAGAAAACCTCCGCCCCATCGGCGATGCGCCTCGTCGTGTGCTGATTCGGCGTGCGTCCTTCGATTTGCGCGGCCTGCCGCCCTCTCAAAGTGAGGTCGATGCCTTCCTGCGTGATCCCGCGCCGGATGACGCCGCCTTCGCGAAGGTCGTGGACTCCTTTCTCCAGTCCGAACGCTTCGGCGAGCGCTGGGCGCGGCATTGGCTGGACATCGTGCATTACGCGGACAGCGTGGGCCGCGTCTGGAACGCGCCCTTCCTCTATGCGGCGCGTTATCGCGATTGGGTGATTGATTCCTTCAACGCGGACAAGCCCTACAACCGCTTCGTCGCCGAACAGATCGCGGGTGATTTGCTGCCTGCGAAGACCGTGCTGCAACGCCGCGATCAGATCGTCGGCACCGGCATGTTGGCTCTTGGCAGCATGAATCTCCAGGAGGGCGACTACGAGCAGTTCATCCTCGATCAAGTCGATGACCAGATCGACGTCGTCTCCCGCGCCTTCCTCGGCCTCACCCTCGCCTGCGCCCGCTGTCACGATCACAAGACGGAGCCGGTGACGCAGCGCGACTACTACGCGCTCGCCGGCATCTTTTACAGTTGCCGCACGCTCAGTGGCACGCCGAACCGCAATGACGAGGCGCGTGGCGGTTATGTGAGCCCCGAAGCGCTCGTGGACCTGCCCACCACACTCGATGAAGTTGTCGGCCCGCCGCAGAAGCTGCCCGCAGGCATCCACTCGATGGATGATCTCCGCGCTCTCGGCAATCCGAAGGAAATCGTCCGTTACGATAGCGATCCGCACTTCTGCATGGGCGTCATCGACAGCAAAATCCAAGACTGTGAACTCGCCATCGGCGGCGAGCCGCATGACCGAAGTGACGCACCTCCGCGCGGCGATTTGAAGATGCCCGCGCTGCCGCCTCTGCCGAAAATCCCGGCACAAAGCTCTGGCCGCCTCGAACTCGCGCAGTGGATGACGCAGCCCACGCATCCGCTGACCTCCCGCGTGATGGTGAACCGCCTCTGGCAGCATCTCTTTGGCGAAGGACTCGTGCGCACGCCAGATGACTTCGGCATCACGGGTGCCGATCCCACGCATCCCGAGCTGCTCGACCACCTCGCGATCCGATTTGTCGAAGGCGGCTGGTCGATGAAGAAAATGATCCGTGATCTGATGCTCAGCCGCACCTACCGACTCGCCAGCACCGGCAATCCTGAGCATCCCGACGCGGGCAACAAACTCCGCTGGCGGCAATCCCCGCGCCGTCTCGAACTCGAACCGTTGCGCGACACGCTGCTGCATCTCGCCGGGCGGCTCACCTTTGACCGTCCTGCGGGCATTCAAGTCGCAGGCATGGGAGGCAAGGGCCGCCAAGGCATCACGCGCAGCCTGCTCGGCGTCGAGGATCCTTATCGCACGATCTACCTGCCCGTCGTGCGCGACAACGTGCCCGAACTCTTCAGCACGTTCGACTTCCCCGGCCCCACGCAAATCAAAGGCCAGCGCGATGTCACCACCGTCGCCCCGCAGGCCTTGTTTTTCATGAACAACCCCCTCGTCGAGCAACTCGCCGCTGAAATCGCCGAGAAAGCCGGAAAAGACACGAAAACCATCTACCAGCTCGTTCTGGGCCGCGACCCCACTTCCGAAGAAATCACCGACGCACGCGAGCTGGACGATCAAACGCTGGTGCAGGCACTTCTAGGCACCGCGGAGTTTCGATATGTTTTTTGAGCCCACAATTATTGAAGCACAGAGTTCACAGAGAGGCACAGAGGTCAGAATTCTGAGTCTCTGTGCTACTCTGTGAACTCTGTGGTGAATTGCAAATGTGACCATGACCACTCGCCGATCCATCCTCCAATCCACCAGCGCAGGCTTTGGCTGGCTGGCGTTCAATGCGCTGCATCAGCAGTATGCGAGTGCTGCCGCGCCGCCGAAGACGATCAATCCTTTAGCACCGAAGCCGCCACATTTCACAGCGAAGGCGAAGCGGGTGATTTTCATGTTCATGCAGGGCGGGCCGAGCCATCTGGACACGTTTGATTACAAACCGGAGCTGGTGAAGGCGCAGGAGAAAAAGGTGGCGAAGTACATGGGCACCGCCTTCGACTTCAAACCGCGCGGCAAGAGCGGCCTCATGATTTCCGATGCGTTCCCAGAGTTGGCGAAGCACGCGGACGACCTGTGCATCCTCAATGGCATGCAGACACGCACAAACGCGCACCAGATGGCCACCGTGGCACTGCACATCGGCAGCGAGACCTTTGTGCGGCCTTCGATGGGTGCGTGGATCGTGTATGGACTCGGCAGCGAGGCGGAGGACTTGCCCGGCTTTGTCACGATCAATCCCGTGGCCGACACCGGTGGCGCGATGAACTACGGCAGCGCGTTCTTACCCGCCAGCTTCCAAGGCACGCGCCTCAGCAGCGGCGGCGGGGGCGTGCCGGACCTTTACAACGAGCGCCTGAGCGACGCGCAACAGCGCAAGCAGATCGACTTCATTCAAAAAGCCAATCGCAGGCTGCTCGCGGGCGATCCGGGCAATCCTGAACTCGAAGGCATCATCCAGAGCTACGAACTGGCCTACAAAATGCAGACCAGCGTGCCCGCCGTGCTCGATTTGGAAAAAGAGCCGCAGCACATCCGCGATCTCTACGGCCTCGATGATGGCGAGACGGAACGCTTTGGCTCGCAATGCCTCATGGCGCGGCGCATGGCGGAGAAAGGCGTGCGTTTCATCCAGCTCACCAGCACCGGCTGGGATCATCACCAGCAGCTCCGCGAGGGCATCACACGCCAGGCAGGCAGCATCGACAAACCCATCGCCGGCCTCATCGCCGATCTGAAGCAGCGGGACATGCTCAAGGACACGCTCATCCTCTGGGGTGGTGAATTCGGACGCGGTTCAAGTTACGACAACGAACTCTATAATGGCCGCGGACACAACGGACGTGGCTACACGATGTGGATGGCGGGCGGCGGTGTGAAAGGCGGCTTCACCTACGGCAGCACGAACGCGATGGGTGACACCGCCGAGACCGGCATCATCACCACGCACGACCTGCACGCCACCGTGCTGCACCTGCTCGGCATCAATCACGAGCGGCTGACCTATCGCTACGCAGGTAGAAATTTCCGCCTGACGGATGTGCATGGCGTGGTGGCGAAGGACATCATTGCGTGAGCGTTCACGCAATCGCGCGCTTCAACAGATTCGCCGTGATGCGCTGCACGCGCGCATCGGTGCCGTGGGGTCGTGAGAAATGACTCCACACCGGCATGTGGCCGGGTGGTTTGCTCAAACCTTGCGCCCACCAGATGGTGGAGGCGTTGAAGATGAAGTTGCCTTTCGGTCCGTCGAAGATGACTGCCTGCCACTGCTGCGGATTGTCGCCTCCCTGCCAGCAGGTGCCCCCGGCTAGAATCTCCAAGCCCGGCAGATCCATGGGCGGATCGCCGTGATACTCCCAGCCGATCATGCCAGGGATGGAGTCGCCCTTTTTCATGCCAGTGCCTGCAAAAATCCAGTGCTCTGGCTTCAGGCAAAACCAGTCTCCACCACCATTGACGGGACGGATGTTGCGCACGCCCATGAGGTAGCCTTCATCGGGGCCGCGATGTGGGAAGGGGCCGTGATTTTTCTCGCGATCCACCGCGTAGGTGTAGTCGCCGCCATACGGCCCGCCGCGAAAGATGCGCCGGTTGGGCGCGCCATCAGCATTTGGTGAAAAAGGGGTGACCCAACAAATCGTGTTGCCTGAAAGGAAGAGCAGATTCACGCCTGCATCGCGCATCTTTGCCACGCTGTCGTGCTGGCGGATGTCCCAGTACTCGTCGTGTCCGATGCTGATGAATGCTTTGCACTTCAAACCGTGATCTGGCGAGATCATGTCGGAATTCGAGCAGTAGGTGACATCGTAGCCTTCTTTCTCCAGCCAGTAGGCGGCGGGAAACTCAAAGCATAACCATTCGCCACTGCCCACCGACTGCGGGTTCTCATAAATCTGCGCATACTTGGCATAGGGGCGATCAAAGCTCACATGCGACCACGGCCCCTGATTGTCCCTCGGGTTGGTGTAGAGCGAGTCATTGTTAGGCCACTTGTTGTAGGCCTGCCAGGTGTTGTCGCTGCATTGAAACAGGATGTCCGCTTGGCGATCATCTTTGACGATGAAGACGACATAGCTCTGCCAGTACGGTTCATCTTTCGATGTTGGAACAGTCGTCAGTCGGCCAAGGTAAACACCGCTGAGCCAATCGTCTGGAATGATGAGCGTTGTGGATTTTTCCCAGCGGCACTCGCGCAGCCGGTTTTCGCCGCTGGCTGGCACGGCCTGCTCTTTGCCATCAAACGGGCCGAGTTCCGTCATGAGCCGCGCACCGCGTCCACCGTAGTAGCCGGTGCGGAAGATTTCGATTTTGAAACGCGCCGCAGGGTTGGTGCTGACGAAAATATCGAGTGATTCGCCTGCTTTCACCGACTGACGCGAGCAGTAGCCTTCGATGAAAGGCGAGCGGAAGCCTGCGTTCTTATCGAGGCGCATGCGCGTGAGCTGCCAGTCAGTGGAGCCAGGCTTGGCGTTTTCTTGGGCGATCAGGGACATGCGATTCATACGTGCCTCCCAGATGGAAGTGATCAATACGTCGCCCGTCCGCCAGACAGATCGAACACCGCGCCGGTGGTGAATGAGCAGTCCGCAGAGGCCAGCCATGCGACCAGCGCGGCGGCCTCTTCCTTCTTGCCGAAGCGGCTCATCGGAATCTTCGACAGCATGTAGTCGATGTGTTGCTGTGTGAGCTGCTTCAGGATGTCTGTCTCGATCACCGCAGGCGTCACCGCATTCACGATGATGTTGCTTGTGGCCAGTTCTTTGCCGAGCGACTTGGTCAACGCGATCACACCTGCCTTTGAGGCGCTGTAATGGGCGGCGTTGGGATTGCCCTCTTTCCCGGCGATGGAGGCGATGTTGATGATGCGCCCGTAGCCGTTTTTGAGCATGTGCGGCACCACGGCGCGGCAGCAGTGAAACGGCCCGTTCAAGTTGACCGCCATCACACGCTGCCACTCGGCGGGATCCGTTTCCCAGGTCTTCGCATTCGCGCCGGCGATGCCTGCGTTGTTTACCAAGATGTCGATTTTGCTGAACGCGTCGAGTGTGCTGGCGACGGCACTCTCCACGGACAGCGGGTCAGCCACATCAACGGTGGCCGTATGAACTTTGCCACGCGTAGAAAGCGCGGCCTGCGCGGCTTTCAGTGCCGCTGCATCAGCATCCCACAGGCACACACGCGCGCCGGAGGTCAGCAGGCGCTCGGCGATGGCATGCCCGATGCCGCGCGCACCGCCAGTGACGATGGCCACACGCTCTTTGAGATCGATTTGATTCATGGGCGGAGTCAATCGCGCTCAGTCTTCCCAGACTTTCAGCAGCTCCACTTCAAAGATCAGCGTTTCGTTCGGGCCGATGTCGATTCCCGAGCCGCGTTTGCCGTAGGCGAGTTCAGGCGGGATGAAAAAGCGGAACTTCGCGCCCTCTTTCATGAGCTGCACACCTTCCTGCCAGCCTTTGATCACGCGCTTGAGCGGAAACTCCGCAGGCTCGCGTCCGGCGAGGTAGGTGCTGTCGAATTCGACGCCATTGAGCAAGGTGCCACGATAGTTCACGACGACGGTGTCCTTGAGCTTCGGGCTTGCGCCATTGCCTTCGCGCAGGACTTCGTATTGCAAGCCGCTGGCGGTGGTGATGATCCCGGTTTTTCGGGCGTTTTCGGCAAGGAAGGCTTTGCCGGTTTCAAGCGAGGATTTGGACATGGTTTTTTCGGAGGAGCGTCTTGTTTTCAACGTGTGAAAGGACAAGCGCAATCGCAATTCACGCATTGGCTTCGTAGAAATTCGCGCCACCTTCCCGTCGTATCCTAACCCTCCCCCCAACTACTCCTTTTCATGCCTCGACGCCTCACCCTCGCGTGCCTTGCGTTTTCCTCCGTGCTCACCGCTGCCGAGCGCGGTGAGGAAGCCTATCAAAAGCGCATCCTGCCGTTGCTGCAAAAATTTTGCTATGACTGCCACGGCGACGGCTCGGACAAAGGTGATTTTGCGCTCGATGAATACCCGGACTACAAGCAACTCGTCGCCGACAAGGTGCTGTGGGATCACACGCGACAGCAACTCGTCACGCATGTGATGCCGCCGGAGAAGAAGGATAAGCCGACATTGGTCGAGCGAGATGAGATGGTGGCTTGGATCGATGACACGGTGTTTTGGTTTGATCCGCAGAAAATTGATCCAGGGCACAGCACCAACCGCCGCCTGAATCGAACGGAGTACAATCATTCTGTGCGCGATCTGCTGCTGCTGGATCTGCGGCCAGCCAATGATTTCCCTCCCGACGATACCGGCTACGGCTATGACAACATCGGTGACGTGCTTTCCATCTCACCCATGCTGATGGAGAAGTATATCCGCACGGCTGCCATGCTCACAGACAAGGCACTCGATACTTCTGAGGGTGCGCGTCTCGATGTCGAACTCGGCCCGAAGAAGTTCTGGAATCAGAAGGGTGAAACAAAGGTGTGGGGCGGTGTTCGCTGGTTCCACAGCAACGCAGAGGCAGTCACCAAATTCACGGCACCTGCGGATGGCACCTATGTGGTCGAAGTTCATGCATCGGCAACGCAGGCTGGCGCGGACGCAGCAAAGCTCGGCTTGGTGATGGATGGTAAAGAAGTGGGAGCCTACGATGTGGCGGCGCGCTTTCAGGGGGATAAAGGGCCGTGGCAGACGATTCGCCGCGAAGTTTCCCTGAGCAAAGGGGAGCACAAGGTCGGCGTGCGCTTTCTCAATGATTTCTACGACGCGCAGAACCCAGATCCTGACAAACGCGACCGCAACCTCGCCTTCGAGAAAGTCAGCATCACCGGTCCCTTCCGCCTGCTGCCGCCGCGCGGCTCGCGATTGCTGCAATGGATGTTGGATGGCAAGCCGCCCGGCCTGCCGCAGCTCAAGCTCAGTGGCGAAGATTTTGAACGCGGAGAAGGGGACTCTAGCCGCGACACGGGATCCATCGCGCTAGCGAGCAGCGGTTATGTGAAGCATGCCGTCGTGCTCGACAAGCCGGGTAAGTATAAGATTACGGTGAAGGCGGGTGCGCAGCAGGCAGGGAGCGAGCCAGCCAAGTTCGATGTGCGCATTGCGGGTCGGAATGCGGGATCGTTCAGTGTCACAGCCAAAGATCAGACGCCGCAGTGGTTCCATGCTGAAGCCGATTTGCCTGCGGGCAGTCATGAGATTCAGGTTTGGTTTCTCAATGACTTTTATGATGAGAAAGCGCGCCAGGATCGCAATCTCTGGGTGCATCAGCTCCAGATTGCTGGCCCTGTGAACGAGCCAGCCGGGATCACTGTAGCGCAGTTGCCTGAGCTCGTGGAAAAACTGGGGACGCGACTTTTCCGCCGCCCGATGAGCGATGCTGAAAAGCTCAGATGGAAAGGCATTGCCTCCCTTGCGCTGAAAGAGGGGGAGTCGCCGGCGGGTGCGTTTAGCTATGTGATGCGTGGCATGCTTGTTTCTCCCGCATTCCTCTTCCGTGCTCGACCGCAGGCCACGGGGCCAGTCACCTATGGCTCTGCCTTGGTGGATGAGTACAGCCTTGCCTCCCGTCTCTCTTACTTTCTCTGGGCGGCACCACCGGATGAACGTCTGCTGCAACTCGCAGCGAAGGGTGAGTTGCGCAAAAATCTTGTGACTGAAGTGAAGCGCATGCTCGGCGACTGGCGCGCGCGCAGCCTCACGGAGGATTTTGCCGGGCAGTGGCTGCAATTGCGTGACATGGATATCGTGGCTCCTGATTTGAAGCGCTTCCCTGAGTGGAAGGGGGGCACCGCGAATGCGATGAAAAAGGAATCGCAGCTCTTCTTTGAGCACATTCTGAAAGAGAATCGCGATGTGATGGAGTTCCTCAGTGCCGACTACACCTTTGTCGATGCCAAACTAGCCCGCTTCTACGGCATTCCTGGAGTGAAAGGGGACAAGTATCAAAAAGTATCCCTGCAAGGCACGCCGCGCGGCGGCATCCTCACGCACGGCAGCATCCTCACCCTCACCTCAAATCCGACGCGCACTTCAGCGGTGAAGCGCGGCAAGTTCCTCCTGGAAAACATCCTCGGCACGCCACCGCCGCCAGCACCCGGAGGAGTGCCTCCGCTCGATGACCGCAAAGCTGCGTTCGGGAAAATGACGTTGCGCCGTCAACTGGAGGAGCATCGCTCCAACGCAGCATGTGCAGGCTGCCACGCTTTCCTCGACCCGATGGGGCTGGCTTTTGAAAACTACGACGCCATCGGCCGCTGGCGCGATCAGGAGAAGAACATTCCCATCGACGCTTCCGGCACGCTCGTGCGTGGGCAGAGTTTTGCGAATTCGATCGAACTGCGCAACATCCTCATTCGTGATATGGGCGGTCAGTTCATCAAAAACCTCTCGGAAAACCTGCTCATCTATGCCCTGGGCCGAGGTCTGGAGTACTCGGACAAACCCACCGTCGATGAGGTGATACGCCGGGCGCGGGCTTCGGGAAATCGCTTTCAGGACATCATCCTCGCGGTCTGCCAGAGCGTGCCCTTCCAGAAGATGCGTGTCACGCAGGAGCAAGCCTCTGAGTGAAGCGGTGATGGTCTTTTGAGCAGACCAGCGGTTTGCCTTGGAAGCTGAGAGCATGCCGCGTTTACTCGCACTTCATGCACTCCATTCTTGTCATCGGCTGCGGCAGCATCGGCGAACGTCACTTGCGCTGCTTTTTGCAGACGGGCCGTTGTGAGGCTGCCGTATGTGATTCCAATGCAAGCCTGCTTGCCACGGTGAGCACACGCTACGGGGCGCGTGCCTATTCAGGACTGTCGGAGGCACTGGCGGCGCAGAAGTTTGACGGCTTGGTCATTTGCACTCCGGCGCAGACACATCTCGCCATCGCGCGTGAAGGTGCGCGGCACGGCGCAGCCTTGCTGATCGAAAAGCCGCTCGCCGTCAGCACCGAGGAGGTGGACGAAACACGCGCAGCCATCACGAGTGCCGGGCGTTATTGTGCTGTCGCTTATGTTTACCACTGCTTTCCCTGGGTGGCAGAGGCGCGCGCCTTTTTGCACGGCGGCAGCTTGGGGAAACCGCTGCATGTGAGTGCCGTCACCGGGCAACACTTCCCCACATTCCGGCCCGCCTACCGCGACATCTATTATGCACGCCATGAGACAGGAGGCGGAGCCGTACAGGATGCACTGACGCATTTGGTCAATGCGGTGGAATGGATGATCGGCCCGATGACACGCGTGTTTTGTGACGCTGCGCATCAGCAGCTAGAAGGCGTCACCGTCGAGGACACGGTGAACATCACTGCGCGGCACGGTGGGGTGCTCGCCAGCTATGCGATGACGCAGTTTCAAGCGCCGAATGAAACCACGCTGCAAATCCACTGCGAACAGGGCAGTGTGAAAATCGAATCTCACGCGCAGCGCTGGGGACACATGAAACTCGGTGATACAGAGTGGAAGTGGCAGATGACAAAGACCTTGGAGCGCGATGCGCTTTTCACCGCGCAGGCGAATGCCTTTCTCGATGGCATGGAAGGCAAGGCGACACCGCTCTGCACTTTTGATGAAGCCGTGCAAACGCTGCTCTTCAATCGCGCCGCTTTGCGCTCCGCTGCAACGGGCCTCCCCATCTCTCTCCCATGAGCATACAGGTCAAAGAACTGCGCCTAGCCATGCTCGGCATGATCGAGGGCAATGGTCATCCGTATTCGTGGTCTGCCATCGTCAACGGTTTCAATCCCACCGCGATGGCGGCTTGCCCCTATCCGGCGATCCTCGACTATCTCGGTAAGCAACGCGTCGAAGACGTGCGCATCCCAGGCGCGCGTGTCACACATCTCTGGACGGACAATCCCGCAGAGGCTCCGCAAGTGGCTGCTGCCAGCTTGATCGGCCACATCGTCGCGAAGCCGGAAGACGTGATCGGGCAGGTCGATGCCGCGATCATATCGACCGACGATGGTGATGATCATATCCGCCGCGTGAAGCCTTTCATCGAAGCCGGTCTTCCCGTTTTCGTGGATAAACCGATGGCGACCAACATCGCAGACCTGCGTCAATTCGTGCAGTGGCACCGCGCAGGCGCAACGATCCTCTCCACCAGCGGCATGCGCTACGCGCCGGAGATGCGATTGAGCGACGCGCAGCAGACCCAGATCGGTGAACTGCGTTGGATCACCAGCTTCACCTGCAAAACGTGGGAGCGTTACGGCATTCACGCGCTTGAGGCCGTCGAGCCGTTGCTTGGCCCGGGTTTTCTCTCAGTTCAGGCGGAAAGTGATGCTGCTGGCGATGTCGTTCACCTCACTCACAAGAGCGGCATCCGCGTCACCATCGGTGCCATTCATGATGCTTACGGCAGCTTTGGTGCCGTGCATCTCTATGGCACGAAAGGGCAGATCCCGCTTCGCCTCACAGATACTTACCGTGCTTTTCGCTCCCAGCTCGTTGCATTCATCGACATGCTCAACACTGGCAACCGCCCACTGCCTTTCGATGAAACCGTGGAGCTTATGGCCGTCATCATTGCAGGGCGTCGTAGCCGTGAGCAAGGTGGCGCGCGTGTGCAAATCGCAGACATCCTTTCAGAGATTGATTCATGAAACTCCGCCCCTCCCGCATCCTCCGTGAGCTTCGCGCTGGCAAAAACAGCACCGTGCTCAAGCTGAACTTGAACGATCCGCGCATCATTGAGCTCGCTGGTCTGGCCGGTGCCGATGCCGTGTGGCTCTGCAACGAGCATGTGCCGAATGATTGGTTAAACCTGGAGCATCAGATTCGCGCGGCGAAGCTCTATGACATGGACACCATCGTCCGCGTCAGCAAGGGCAGCTACAGCGACTACATCAAACCCTTTGAGTGCGATGCCACCGGCATCATGGTGCCGCATGTCACCAGCGCTGATGAGGCGCGCAGTGTGGTCGATATGGTGCGCGCACGCCCGCTCGGTAGCAAGGCCCTCGACGCTGGGAATATGGACGGTCTCTACTGCCAGGTGCCGCTGGCCGAGTACGTGCATCACTGCAACACGGAGAAATTTGTCATCCTTCAAATCGAAAGCCCCGAAGGGCTTGAAAAGGTCGATGAGATCGCTGCGGTGCCCGGTTTCGATATGCTGCTCTTCGGTGCGGGGGACTACAGCCACCGCATTGGCAAACTCGGCCAGGCTACGCATCCAGAGGTGGTCGCCGCCCGCAAAAAAGTCGCCGCCGCTGCGCTCAAGCATGGCAAATATCCAGCGGTCGCTTCACTCTTCGGGCAGAAAGAAGAAGTCATTGCCGAAGGCACGCGCGTTTTCACACTCGGTGCCGATGTCATCGAGCTTGGCAATGCCTTCAAGAAGCTCGTCAGCGATTTTGGTGGAGCACAAGCCGACGCGACAAGTGATTCCATCTATACAAACCGGAAATGACCGCTGATAGGACGCTAACAAAACGCTGATGGCAGCACTTTGGCATTAGCGTCAAATCAGCGTCTTATAAGTGGTTTAAAAATCCCCTTTTCATCATGTATCCCGATATCTTCTCACTGCACGGCAAAGTCATCCTCCTCACCGGCGGTGCCGGTCTCTATGGCCGTGGCTTGGCAGCGATGCTGGCTAAAACAGGCGCGACATTGATCCTCGCCGCGCGCGACGTGGAGAAACTGAAAGCCGTGGCCGATGAAGAGACCGCCAAGGGCCATTGCGTCTTCGTCGAAGCGCTTGATCAAGGCGATGAAGCTTCCATTCTCTCACTCGCGGAACGAGTGCATGCGCGCTTTGGCGCGCTCGATGGACTGGTGAACAATGCGGTGCTGCGTCCGATGAAAGGCGCGAACGGTGCTGCGGAGCAGTTTGCCGAATCCATGCGCGTCAATGCCACAGGCGTGATGCTCATGCACCGGCACTTTGGGCAAAAGATGGCCGAGGTGGGGCGCGGCAGCATTGTGAACATTGGCAGCATTCAAGGCATGATCGGCCCCAGCTACGAGCTCTACACCGGCACGGCCATGGGCGATATGCCGCCAGATTATTTCTTTCACAAAGGCGGCATGGAAAACCTCACACGCTTCTACGCGGCACTCTATGGCCCGAAAAATGTGCGCGTGAACAATCTGGCACCCGGCGGCTTCTTCAATCAGCAACCGGAACCCTTTTTGCAACGCTATTGTGAGCACACCATGCTTGGCCGCATGGCAGACCCCACCGATCTCGGAGGAGCCGTCATTTTTCTTCTCAGCGATGCCTCCAAGTACATCACGGGTGTGAATCTGCCCGTCGATGGCGGCTACACCGCGAAGTAACCTTCAAGCGAGTGCGCTGGAAATCATTTCAAGCAGCGCGTGTGCCGCCGGTGAGAGCGTACTGCCTTTCTTCCACACCGCAGCGATTTGGCGTCGCATGTGCGGATCGCGCAGAGTGATGGCTTGAATGGATTTGGGCAAATGGCCGGACGCAAGTCTTGGTAAAAGAGCCACGCCGAGACCGGCGGCGACGAAAGCGCGGATGGTTTCGAGTTCACCACTCTCACAGACGACAAGGGGTTCAAACCCCGCTTTGCGACAGGCTTCCACCGCAGTGTCACGAGCGCGTCCTTTGTAAAAGATGAACGATTCGTGAGCGAGTTGTCGAAGCGTAAGTTCCTTTTTACCTGCAAGCGCGCGAGAGCGTGAAGCGAGAGCGACAAAAGGCTCATCAAGCAGAGTCTTTGCTTCAAAGACTGCCTTGCTTGCTGGGAGTTGTAAAAAGCCAAGGTCTGCGCGTCCGGACTCGACGCCTTCTGCCACGCGCTCGGAGCTTTCTTCGAGCAATTGCAGCCTCACTTGCGGATGCTGGCGGCTGAACTGACGTATCGCATCAGGCAAGAGGCAGGCACTCACGCTGGGTATGGCCGCAATGACCAGCCTGCCGCCGCGCATGTGCGCCACGTCGGAGACCACGGCCTTGGCGGCTTCTGCTTGCGTGAGCAGGGCCTCGGCGCGAGGCAGAAAGGCTTTGCCTGCGGCGGTGAGTTGCGTCTCCTTGCGACCGCGGATGAACAGGACAGTGCCAAGCTCTGATTCCAGGTTTTTCATCTGCTGACTCAACGCGGGTTGCGCCATGTGCAATCGCTCGGCGGCGCGCGTGAAGCTGCGTTGGCGGGCGATTTCGATGAAGTAGCCAAGCTGGTAGAGTTCCATGGGGAGAACATAGGCAATTCGGATGCTAAGCATCGCAAAATCATCTTTTTCTTATCGTCGGCGCGTTTCATCATCCGGCTCATGAATCGCCTCTGCGTCCACACCATCACCACAAAGCCGTTGAGCCTGGAGCAATGCCTCGCCGAGTTCTCGAAGCGCGGCGTGAGTGGCATCACCCTCTGGCGGCAGGCACTGGAAGGTCGTGATTTGAATGCGGTGAAGCGTCAGACGGCGGAGGCGGGCCTGGAAGTGGTCAGCTTGTGCCGTGGCGGCTTTTTCCCGGCCAGAACGGCGGCGGAACGCCAGAAGGCCATCGACGACAACTTGCTCGCCATCGAACAGGCACATGCGACTGGCGCGCCACTGATCGTTTTGGTCTGTGGAGCCGTTCCGGGACAGAGTCTGGTCGAGTCGCGCAAACAAATCACCGATGGCATCGCGGCGGTGTTGCCGGCGGCGGAGGCTGCGGGCGTCAAGCTCGCCATCGAGCCATTGCATCCGATGTATGCCGATGACCGCAGTGCGGTGAACACGATGAGGCAGGCGCATGAGATTTGCGATGCGCTCGGTTCGCCGAAGTCGGTCGGTATCGCCGTGGATGTGTATCATGTCTGGTGGGATCCCGAATTGAAGGCGCAGATCGACCACGCAGGCCAAACTGGGCGTCTGCACGCCTTCCACATCTGCGATTGGAAGACGCCGACCACAGATCTTCTCAACGATCGCGGATTGATGGGCGAAGGCTGCATCAACATCCGCGAGATCAGCGAGTGGGTGGACGCCACCGGCTTCACCGGCCACCGCGAGGTCGAAATCTTCTCCAACAAGTGGTGGAGTGGCGATCAGCGGGCATTTCTGGACAAGATTAGCGAGAGCTACGCAGCGTTATATCCGGACGATGTGGCGGGAATATGACGAACTTGAAACATTAAACCTGAAACCTTGAACTGAATTTATGAAAACACGCAGAATCGGCATCATCATGAACGGCGTCACCGGACGCATGGGCACGAACCAGCATCTCATCCGCTCCATCAAGGCGATCCGCGATCAGGGTGGCCTCAAGGTGGGCGATGATCTCGTCATCATGCCCGATCCGATTCTCACGGGGCGCAATCATGACAAGCTGAAGGCACTGGCGGAGCGCGCAGGTGTGACGCGCTTCACCACGGATGTCGATGCGGCGCTGGCGAATCCCGAGGATGAGATCTTTTTCGACGCCAGCGGCACGCTGCAACGCGCGGGCTTCATCGAGAAGGCGGTGAAAGCGAAGAAGGCCATCTACTGCGAGAAGCCAACCGCTGTGGAGACTGCCGAAGCACTGCGACTCGCGAAGTTGTGCGAAGATGCGGGCGTGAAGAACGGCGTGGTGCAGGACAAGCTGTGGCTGAGCGGCATCCGCAAGTTCAAGCTGCTCAAGGACCAGGGTTTCTTCGGCCGCATTCTCAGCGTGCGCGGCGAGTTTGGCTACTGGGTCTTCACCGGCCTCGATGCCGACCAGCCAGCGCAGCGCCCGTCGTGGAATTATCGCAAAGAGGACGGCGGCGGCATCATCGTCGATATGCTCTGCCACTGGCGTTATGTGATCGACAATCTGTTTGGCAAGGTGAAGGCGGTGAGCTGCCTGGGAGCCACGCACATCCCGCAGCGGGTCGATGAACGCGGTAAAAAGTACGAATGCACCAGCGACGATGCCTGCTACGCCACCTTTGAGTGCGAGGGCGGTGTGATCTGCCAGTTCAACAGCTCTTGGACGGTGCGCGTACGCCGCGATGATCTGCTCACCATGCAAGTCGATGGCACACACGGCAGTGCCATCGTGGGACTGCGCGACTGCTGGGTGCAGAGTGCGGGTGTCACGCCACGGCCGATCTGGAACCCGGATATCCAGCAGCCGATCAACTTCTTTGAAGGCTGGCAGAAGGTGCCTGACGCCACGACCTACGACAACGCCTTCAAAATCCAGTGGGAGGACTTCTTGCGCCACGTGGTGCTCGACACGCCCTTCCCGTGGACGCTGCGTGAAGGGGCGAAAGGCGTGCAACTGGCCGAACTCGGTCTGAAAAGCTGGGCGGAGCGGAGGTGGCTGCCGGTGGAGGATCTGTGAGCAAGCGTGTCTTTGCTGAGGCTCGGCATCTTCGTGATGAATTTTCGGGTTGTTGGCCGTTATTCCAAGCCTCAGCTTGCCGTTTTTGACTCATGCCGCCGACATCTCCTGACCTCGATCAGCCCAAAAAATACGTTGCCGCCTGGATCATCAGTTTGATCACGATCGTCGTGTTTGTGATCGGGCTTTTGATTTTCCCACCGCTCTATGCAGCACCGAAGGTGGCACCATCGGATACCGTGTTATTCATCGGTCGATTTCATCCGATTGTGCTGCATCTGCCAGTCGGAGCGTTGGCATTGTTGTGCCTGTTTGAGTTGATCTGTTCGACGCGTCGTGGGGAGGAGCGCTTTGGCGAGTCTGCGCTCTTGATTTTGCTGGTCGGTGCGTTGGGGTCGGTTTTGGCGGTGTTGGCGGGCATCATGCTTTCTCGCGAGGGGGGCTACACGGGCGGCAATTTCAGTCTGCATCAGACCATGGGCATTATCGGGACAGCGGGTGTTTTGCTGGCGCTGCTGGTGCGGCTCGCTGCGATGGGAAGGGGAAGCTCCGAGTTGCTGAACGCATATCGCGCATTGTTCTTTATCAGCTTTGGCCTGCTAGGACTCGGGGCACACTTTGGTGGCAACATGAGCCATGGCAGCAAGTTTCTCACGGAGTTTGCCCCGGCTTCCCTCAAAGGGCCAATGACTAGCATGGAGAAGTGGCTGTTGAGTTTTGTGGAGAAGCGTGAGGTCGAAAAGGAGACAAAACCGGATCACGGAACAGAGGCCAAATCGACGACGGTTTCAGGCAGTGAGACCAAAGCACCATCCACGACGCCGGCGCCGCCTGCCACAGTGAAACCAGTCGCCCCTCCAGCTCAGCCATCCGCGAATGCGCCTGCGAACGGAGGAGGAAAGCTCGTTTTTCAGCATGTCATCCTGCCGATTTTCGTCATGAAGTGCAATAAATGCCACGGTGAGGAAAAGCAGAAGGGCGAGCTGCGCTTGGATACGTATGAGTTCACCATGAAGGGTGGCGAGGAAAACGGTGATAAAAACATCGTGCCAGGAAAGCCCGATGAGAGTGTGACGGTCCAACTGATCTCCTCTGCCGAGGATGAAGATGGGCACATGCCCCCTGAAGGCAAAGAGCAGCTTACCAAAGAGGAGGCGGCTCTCATTCGCTGGTGGATTCAGCAGGGAGCGAGCAACTCTCAAACCTACGATCCGGCGACTATCCCCGCAGAACTCAAGGCGGCGGCTGAGGCTCTGGTGAAAGGTTGACGCCTCTCCGTCCTTTTTGTGTTTTGCCTCTCTTGAGACTCCGCTTTGTTTTCATGAAATACCCCATCCTCCTAATCACCCTGGCCCTGTTCCCTGTCGCGCACGCTGCAGACGATCAAAAAAAAGCTGCGGATCCAGCCATGGAAGCCGCGGTGCAGAAAGTGAACGCCACGGGGGCTTCGCTGATGCCGATTTCAGCAGGTGCGAAAACGTATCGCTTCACCGCATTGAATGTCGCTCGTGAATTTGGCGATGCCGGACTTGATGCGTTAGCGACAGTTGCAGGGAAGATCGTTGCTCTCGATCTCGCCCGCACCAAGATCACCGATGCGGGGCTGGCAAAGGTCGCAGCGATGAAGGAATTGAAAGAGCTGCATCTCGAGGGAACAAGCATCGGAGATGCTGGGCTCGATCACCTCAAAGGTCTGACCTCTCTCGAATACCTGAACCTCTACAACACCAAGGTGACAGATGCCGGCATCGCCAAACTGGCTTCTCTCAGCAAACTGAAGGCTCTTTATCTCTGGCAAAGCGGCGTGACGAAAGCGGGTGTGGCCGCTTTGAAGGCGAAACTCCCAGGTGCCCACATTAACAATGGATGGAGTGCCGAGGATGATGCCAAGCCGGTCGCGGCGGTGGCCGCAGCGGTGGCAACCAAACCCGCAGCGGCAAAACCCACGGCTGCACCGGCCAAGCCTGCGGCCCCAGCGGCTGCTCCCAAAGCCGCAGCCCCAGCGGCAAAGCTCGATGCAGCTCTGGCAGCGAAGGCAGTGGTGTACCGCGATGTCATCGCTCCCATCATGGAAGCCAAATGCACGAGCTGCCATGGCGTGGAGAAGAAGAAGGGAAAATTGCAGCTTCATGATCTCGCCGCGATCATGAAAGGCGGCAGCGACGGGGCGACGACTGTCATTGCGGGGAAACCCGACGACAGCCTCATGCTGCAACGCATTTTACTCCCTGAGGATGACGATGATCATATGCCCCCCTCTGACGAGCCGCAGATCACCAAAGAGGAAAGCCTCATCATCTCTTGGTGGATCAAAAGTGGTGCCTCCGGTACGCAGACCATCGCTGCTCTGAAGCCTGACGCAGCTACGGAAAGTATCCTCGCTGCGATGTTGAGCAAAGGATTGCCAAAGGCATCCGCTGCCAAAGTGGAGAAGCCCAAGGCAGCGCCTCTGACCGCCGCAGAGAAGAAACAAGTGGCTGAGGTGGTTGCCAAAATGCAGGCACTCAATGCCTCGCTCATGCCGCTGGCGCAGGATACGGAGCAGTTGCGCCTCGGGGTCATCAATGCGTCAGGCAAGTTCGGAGATAAGGAACTCGCGTTGCTGGCTCCCATTGCCAAGCAGGTGGTTTGGGTGGATCTTAGCCGCAGCCAGATCACCGATGCGGCTGCTGACACGCTGGCGAAGATGACCGCTTTGGAACGTCTGCATCTGGAGAACACCAAGATCAGTGATGCCGGTCTCGCAAAGCTGGCTGGGTTGCCAAAGCTCGAGTACTTGAATCTCTATGGTGACAAAATCACCGATGCCGGGATTGCTCATCTGGCTTCTGCCAAAGGACTGAAAAAACTCTTTGTCTGGCAGACGGGAGTCACCCAGGCCGGGGCCAAAGCGCTCGAAGGAAAGTTACCAGGGCTTAAAGTGAATCTGGGACTCACTGAGGTAGAGATCGCAAAGCTGACGGCACCGCCGCCGACACCCGCCGCGCCTGCGCCTGCGAAAAAAGCAGACGCTAAGGCGACTTCTGGCAGTGACGTGATCAAAACCGTCATGAAAACCTACCACAAGCCGGAAGATGCCCTGTGCAAGAAGGTGTCTGGAGGCAAAGCGGTGGATGCAGACTTGGTCACTCTCCTCAAAGCCTATCAGGACATGTGTGCCGCCACTCCACCCAAGGGAGATAAAGCTGCCTGGATCAAAAAATGCCAAGCGCTCATCGGTGCAGTCAAAAAAGTACAAGCGAAGGATCCCGCAGGCGTGGCAGCCTATAAGGCCGCCGTGAACTGCAAAGCCTGCCACACCGAACACAAAAGTTCATAATGGGGAGTGAGGCTGGCGAGGTGGCTCGGATTTCGATTCACCCCAAAATGCTCGACGCCAGTTCATGACGATTTCCTTCAAGCATCTTCGTGGCGTTCGCTCATGAAGCTGCTAAATAATCCAGCCCCCCATGCGTTCCCCCACGATGAAACAATCCCTGTCATGCTGCGCGTCTGTTGCGTGCATTCTTCTTTCCGCATCCTGCGACCGTCTGCAGGAGCGCATGGAGATCACCGAAAAGCGCGAGATTTCCGCTTATGCTCCTGCTCCGCATGCGGACATTGCCAGTGCCACACGTTTTTTTGATGATGCGAAAGAGGAGCAGGCGCAGAGGCCGGATTTCCGCAGCTTGCTGGCATGGACGGTGCCTGAAGGCTGGAGCGAGAACAGCACTCCTGATCCGACGGGCATGCGTTTGATCGATCTGCGTTTTGGTCCGGCGAAGGAGGGTGAATGTTACATTTCTCTCATGCCAGGAGCCGCTGGCGGGTTGGCAGCGAATGTGAACCGCTGGCGCACACAGATGGGCCAGGCTGCCTACACGGCGGATGAAATCGCCAAACTGCCGAAGAAACCTTTCTTTAACCGCGAGGCCACCTATGTGGCCTTCGACGGCGACTTCAAAGGCTTCGGCGCAGCTTCGGCAAAGAAGGGTTATCGCTTGCTGGGCATCATCCACAGCGCCGAACAGGCCACGATCTTCGTCAAACTCACCGGCCCGAAAGCACTCGTCGAGGCGAATAGCGCTGCGTTTGATCAATTTTGCCAGTCCATCAAACCCAACTTGCCAAAGGAATAGCGTGCCTCGCGCTGCCTGCGCTCAGTCTCAAAACCTCCCCTCTCTGTGACCTCACCATCCCGATTTGCGGCGAAACTCATCGCCTTTCTCTCCAGTTACGGCCTTGCCACTGTCGTGCTGTTGTTGCTCTTGCTCATCACTTTCCTTGGTACTCTGGAGCAGGCGGAGTACGGCCTCGTCGCCAGCCAACAGCGTTATTTTGAGTCCTTCTTCGTGGATCGCATTGATGTCGGGGCATGCCTGCGGGCTCTCGCCATTGCGGATCTGGGGAAATTCACAGTGCCAATGTACATTTTCCCCGGCGGCTATCTGCTGATGGCGGTGCTCTTTGTGAACATGCTGATCGGAGGCATCATCCGCATCCGCAAATCACCGAGGACGATCGGTGTCATCATTTCGCACTTTGCCATTCTGTTCATGCTCGCTGCGGGTGCGGTGAGCTATCACTTGGCTAAAGAAGGGAACATGAACTTGCGTGAGGGACAGACGAGCGATGAGTTCCTCAGCTTCCATGAGCGTGTGATCGAGATCGAAAAACTGCAAAAGGATCCGAAGGCAAAGCGCGTGGCCTGGGTGATCGACGAATCACAGTACCGCGATCTCGCCACAGGGAAGGGGCGCACTTTTACTCAGGGCGAATTGCCGTTTGACCTCATGATCACCGGATGGAGGAAGCACGCTCAGCCGAAGAGGGATCGTGAGGGGACGCGTTCGGATGCGGTGGATGGCTACTTCATTCAGGAACTCAGCCAGCTCGACGAAGCGGGCGCCGCCCTCGCGGATGAGCAACTCGCCAGCGCGTGCATCGCCATCGCCAAGGATAAGAAAAGCGGCGAGGAGCAGAAAGGCATTCTCTGGGAGTTCGCCGCAGCTCCGTGGACCGTGACGATCGGCGGAGATAAATACCTGATCTCGCTGGTTCACCGCTCCTACAAACTGCCTTTCGCGATCAAACTGGACAAAACTGAGGAGGAGAAGCATCCGGGGACACGCATGGCGCGGCGTTTTACGAGCTGGGTGACGAAATTGGAGAATGGGCGCGAGGAAAAACGTGTGATCGCGATGAATGAGCCGGTGCGCAGCGAAGGGTTCGCTGTTTTCCAGAGCACGTTCAGCGCGGGCGATGGCGACACGGCAGGGCCACGCAGCAGCGGCTTCATGATTGTGGAGAATCCCTCAGACCACTGGCCGCTGATCTCTTGCATCATTGTGGCGGAGGGTCTTTTGCTGCACTTTCTCATGATGCTGGCGCGTTATATGAAGGTGGGTCAGTGGCGCTTCGCGCTGAGCATCATCGGCCTGATCAATGCGGCGTTTGCGCTGGCTGTTTGGAAGATGCTCTGAGCATGGTCCAGACGAAATCATGACTTCATTTCCCCATGAAATTTATCCATATCATCCTCTTCATCTTGGCCACCGCATGGAGCGCTGCTGCCACGACCGAGCTACCTCCGCTGGACCTTCTCCGCGACCCAGAGGTGGTGAAAAATTTTTCGGCGATCCCCGTGCAGGAGGCGGGGCGAATCAAGCCGCTGGAAAACGTGGCGAGCTACCGCTTGCTACGTTTTCGTGCTCGCCGGAGTGTCTGGCTGACGGTCAGTGGAGAGATGGATGGCCAGCCGCTGGAGGATCCCGCGACGAAAAAGCCCATGGTTAATGCCAAGGGCAAGCCAGTGAAGCTCGGGGCCATGGAATGGCTGCTGGTGAGCTGGTTCAGACCTGACATCGCAAAGATCGTGCCGTTGTTCAAGGTGGATAACTCATCCGCCATCAGCGAACTCGGCCTCAAAGCCAAGGCAAAGCGCGATCAGTATAGTTTTGCCGAGATCGAGCCCGCGCGTGACGTGCTGATGGAAAAGATGGGGCAGTATCGTGAAATCCCTGCCAAGAAGCAGACGCCAGAGCAGCGCATGATCGTGCAGCTCTCCGCGAACTTCCTCGATGACGAAATGATCACCGGTCATTTCGATTTTATCAGAGCACCCTTGGGGACAAAGACGGAATCTTTCCCGCCGGGCGTGGAGCAGCCTGTGCGCCTCTCGAAGAGCCTCAATGTGCTCGCTCATGCAGTGCGTGATAACGGCGGTCCGCCGATGCAGCTCCCATGGTTTCGCGATTTTGCGCGTGGTGCGCTCGGCGCGATGATGAGCGGAAATCCAGATCAGCAACTACGCATCTTCCCGCCAGCTCCGGGTGGTACGGAAGTGTGGAATGGCCCAGGCACGATGATCTTCAATGCGATCAATGCGGGTAAGGATGCAGAAGCTGGCGATCTCTCATGGCTTGCTGCGTATGAAGACGTTTATCTGGCGCTGCCGGACGCTGCAAAGTTCAAAGCGGCGGCGCATGCCTTGCTCACGCGCATTCAGGACGCGGCCAAAGCGCGCGGCGAGGGGCGCTACATCGCTCTGGAACTAAACTACATTCACGCGGATTACTTTTTCTATGCGCAGTGGCTGTTCCTCGCCGGGCTAGTCCTTGCGGCGTTGGGAGTCATTCCGACCTCGGAACTCATGACGCGCATCGCATACGGATTCATCTGCGCAGGACTTTTTCTGGCATTGTTGGGAACCGTGCTCGGCGGCATCTGGGCGAACTACAGTTGGGGGCGCTTCTGGGGTTGGGATCCGAAGGAGAACGGTGCGCTCATGATTGTGCTGATGTGTTTGGCGATCCTGCACGCACGATTGGGCGGTTATCTGCGTGAAACCGGGCTTCATGTGAGCAATGTCATCCTGGGGTGCATCGTGGTCTTTTCCTGGTTTGGTGTGAATCAACTCGGAGTCGGGTTGCATGCGTATGGTTTTACCGACGGGACATGGCCAAAAATCTACGGCTACTGGATCAGTCAGGGATTGGTGCTGCTCATCGGGCTGCCTGTGGTGCTCAGCGGCAAAGGAGCCACGCAAGCCGTGCCTCTGGCTGGTCTATGGGGACTGCTCGGGCGCAAATTGGTGGGCCTGTCTAAAATTCTCGCCTGGCTTCTGCTCGCTTCCGCGACGGTGCTGGCTGTCACGGGTGTGGTGATTCGTTGCATCATCATGCAGCGTCCGCCGATTACGACACTCTATGAGACGATCATCTTCATCGGTGCCGCTGCGTCTCTCTTTGGCTTGATCGCTGAGGCGCTGACACGACGCGGCATGGGGCTGCTCATCGCCGGTGTGGCTGGTACGGCGTGCATGTTCCTCGCCATTCAGTTTGAGGCATCTGAGGCGAGTGACACACTGCATCAACTCCAGGCTGTGCTCATGACCAACTTCTGGCTCTCGACGCATGTGCCACTGATCAATCTCGGCTACGCGGCGTGCATGGTTGCCGCTTTGATCTCCCAAGCGTATTTTGTATTCAGAGTGATTTCATTCCTACGCTCACTCTTCGGGCGGAGAGAGGCTCAGAAAACAGACGTGCCAGAGGTGGGGGCAGAGACTTTTGCCAAAAGTTGAGCGCACTTCTGAATGCCAGTCTCCTAACCTCAGTCACTTGGCTTTCTTGTAGGCGATGATCCCCTGAGCGATGCCTTCCGCGATGCGCGCCCGGAATTCGCCGGTGAGCATGCGTGCGCGTTCGCTGGCATTGCTGACGAAGCCGCACTCGACCAGCACGGCTGGATTTTTGGTCGTTGCACGAATGACATGGAAGTTTGCGTTTTTGACGCCGCGGTTGTTCATGCCGCTGCGTTGCACGAGATAGGCTTGAATGTAGGCCGCGAGCAGGTAGCTGGAGGAGAAATGGTAGTACGTCTCTGCACCGGCACCGCTACCGCCGCGATTGTAGTTGTAGTGAATGCTGACAAAGAGCGCGCCGCGCCTGCTATTGCCCAGTGCGGAGCGATCGTGCAGGGGGATAAACACATCTCGGCTGCGGGACATAATGACCTTCAAGCCAGCTTTTTTGAGAAGCTGTTCCACTCGGCGCGCCGTGTCCAACGCTAGATGCTTTTCATAAACGTAGCCGATGGCCGCCCCCCGATCATGCGCTCCGTGACCTGGATCGAGGATGACGGTGTCGAAGGCATTCGCTGCGGTGGAGCAGAGCATGCTTCCGATCACCAGCCATAGGATTCCAGTCTTCAGAGTGGTCAAAAAACGACTGGCGGCGGTGACGAACGGCATGGCGGAAAAAAGACAGAGACGATAAGGCTGAGAGTGACTGGCCGCGTGCTTGTCGAGCGGCGACACAGTTAGCGAAGAAGCGGCGGAAGGGTCAAGTCTTTTGGCTTCCGATGCGCGGTTAAAAAAACCGCCGGATGGGTCACATCCGGCGGCCAGGGAACAATCAACTTTGCAGATTCAGTGGTGTTACTGGTTGCCCAGTGGGGGAGGCGGGGCCCCTGCTCCGCCGGGAGCACCTCCAGGGGGAGCGAAGCCACCAGGAGCACCGCCAGGAGGGGCAAAACCACCAGGGGCACCACCAGGAGGAGCAAAGCCACCGGGTGCACCAAAGCCACCGGGCTGCTGGCCGAAAGCTGGGGCAGCACCGCCGCCATAGCCACCGCCCATAGCACCACCGCCGAGTTCAATGTTGAGGACCTGCTGGCGCTGGCCTGGGAATGCCTGGGTGAAGATGTTGAGGCCGCCAGCCATCATCTTGGGTCCGACCATGCCTTTTTTGCCATTCAACGCTTCAACAGCGACGCTGCCATCGTTGCGTCCGATGATGATTTTACCACCTGGCCAAGTACGGCCTGGGCGGATTTGACCTGCGACGTCTGCATTCCACTGGGGAGGCCAGCCAATCGAGGACGGATTCTCAAACACGATCGGCATGTTGCCGGGCGTCGTATCGGTTTGGCCAGCGGTCATCGCCCAGTGGTTTTCACCTGCCTGCAAAGCCATGCCATATCCCGGAGGCATGCCGATGTTGGAGTCCGGGTTGTAACCGGCAGGGCAGCCAAAGATGCGCTCATCCGTGACGATTTGATCGTAGATCAAACGACGGAAGGCCACGTTGGCTGTGGTGGCCATACCGCCGCTCATGCCGCCGCCGCCAGCACCACCGCCGGTGGCCTGGTTGTTCACCATGTCGGGATACATGCTGTTATTGTCTTTGGAGAACAACTTCAGCGACGCGATGATCTGCTTGCAGTTGTTGACCCCTTTCATCTGATTGCCCTGCGTCTGAACCATGTTGAAGGCGGGCACGGCCAAGCTCGCGAGGATCGCGATGATCGTGATCACCACCAACAACTCGATCAGAGTGAAGGCGTGGTTGTGTTTTGTTTTCATTTTATGAGTGCGTTTAGGTTGGTTATGATGTTATGCGGACGCCGAGGTTTTCTCCTCAGAATCCATGGTCATTAGACCCTTGAGGCTCTGAAAAGGCGAGAAAAAAATCGGTGGTGTCCTTGCTGATGCCGCTGCCACCCATGTTGCCCAGCAGGTTGCTCTCCCAGGTGTTGCGATCGGTGAGCTGGCGCATCATCGCCTCCACTTCTCCTGGAGTCACTGGGGCCACGTTGTGCGCGACGCCACGCTGCCGCTGGGCCGCGCGGCGGGCGTTCACGCTGTGCTCGATGTAAGATCGTGCGTCGTCGAGAATTTTCTTGGCGCTGACGCCGTTGATCTTCTCACCGCGCTTCGCCGCCTCTCTGAGGCTGTCGTAGTTCCAGTTCGCCGCCGGGTCGAATGCCGCGTAGCTGCGGCGCATCCAGTGTCCGCGATTTTGCAGGATGGCCTGTCCTAGTTCGCCGCCGGTGTGGGCGGACGTGGCCTGGCTCAGATCGTCCAGAAAATTGCGGGCGCGGCGCACGCGTTCCTTCAGAACCGAATCACCCAGCGCGTTCAGCACTGCGGGGAACTCCATCGCCTGGGCCACGAGGGCGTGTGCGGATTCGAGCGGCACGTTGGCACGCTTCGCATAGGCGGTGATCGCCGCGTTGAGATCAGCGCCGATCTGTGCGGCGGACTGACGAACGGCGGCGATGTCGCGTTCGCTTTGCCTCACGAAGGGCATCAGTTCCTCAGGCAATGGCGATCCCTTTAAAATGCTGCGCAGCCCGAGGGCCTGCACGCGGAACGGCGCGTTCTTGGGGAGCCGCAGGCGGGAGAGCAGCCAGTTGGGCGTGCGGCGCGGCACGTCACCGGCGTGGAAGGGGTTCAGTTTGCCACGGCTGGCACGGATGCTTGGGTTTTCGCCGTCGTAGTCGCCGTTGTTGTCGGTGGCGGATTTGATCTGCTCGCCCACCTTGACGATGTAGGTCGTGCCCACGTCGGCAAGGATGATGCCGTCATGAGTGCCCGGATACACACGATCTTGGGAGGATTCATATATCTGGTTCGTTCTGGCGGGCTTGTCGTTTCCTCGGCCTAGATCAATGCCGTGCTCGTCGCGCAGGAGTTCATTGAATTTCCTGCTGGTGGTCGTGATGTGCAGAGGTCTGAGATCAATAGGGTTGCGTACATTCAAAAACACTGCCTTCACTTCGCCAGTCCGCCCTGTTTCATGGTTAAAACTGTAGTCCTTGGCCGCGCTTTCGGCAGTCGTGAACCAGAAGCCTTTGTTGCCGCCGTGGAAAGCCTTCCCATACTCAAACACGGGGCCAAGAGCTTCCGGTGAACCTCGATACACGACCTGCGGCTCGCCGTTTTCGTCCACGACTTTGGAGACGGAATCGGGGTTGAAATTCAGGATGTCATGCAGTAGCTTGCGGATGTCTCCTGGATTCGACAAGCCGGACCGCTCCGATGTCACCGCATCAGCCCCGGACACTTGAGGGTTCAGGAGATTTTCTTTGGTGGTGATGCTGTGCAGGTAGAGCCGGTTCTTATTGGCATCCTGTCGCACCAGCGCAGTCACCACGCCATCAACGCCGTCCACGCGCACCGGCGCGGAGACGTAATGGCTCCCCTCGGACTGGTGGAGCACGCGTCCGCGTTCCAGCACGTCTTTGATCGCGGCAAAGGCGGCGCGTTTATAGCGGTTGGCCCCGCCGTGAGCGAGGGAGTCACGCACGGCACGCTCGTCCAGCGTCACATCCCCAAGAGTGGGGCAGTGCGCCTTACCACCTTGCGCGGCGAACAATTGCGCAGCCCACTCACGCACCACGGCAAAGCCGCCACTCGGAGCATCAGCACTGTCGAGTGTGGCAACCGGCGGCCCGTGAAAGAACCTGTGCAACTCCGCCATACCCCAATCCCCGAACCACCGCTTGAACTTCGCCGTGCGGACATGGAGCCACTGGCGTTCGGTCAGCTTGGTGGGCTGGCCGTTGGGTGCCTTCAACCAGGTGCCGTTGGCACGGGCCTGCGCTTCGATCTGGCGCATCTCCGGCGTCTTCCACGCGCTGGCGTCCGAGGTCTGGCTCACACGCCCGGCATCCAGCCCGGTGCCTTGCGGTCCGCCGCGTTCCAGCGCTTGTCTGCTCAGGGCCATCATCTCCTGTAGCTCACGCGCCTTCCATTCGGCGCGGTTGAAGCGGCCGGTGAGGTGCTTGAGCATGTCCTTGAACCACTGCCACAGTTTGCCGAGGCTGCTGGTGGGCTTGAGGGCGTTGAGCTGTTCCGGTGTCATCGCCTCCACCTGGCGGGCGAACCATTCCTCCACGAGTTGGTCATCCGTGAGATGGTCGTAGCCCTGTTCACGCAGCGCGGCGATCTCGTCGGCCACGGACTCGTCGGCTTCGATGGATGCCAGCAGCTTGTCCCACTGCGCTTGAAATTTGGGATCGCTCTGCCGCAGGGCGGCGAGGCCGGCATGGCCGATGCGCTCATGCAGCATGGCGCGCACGACGGCGCGGCTGGGCGTCTCGCCCTCACGCACGCGGACGTTGTCCATGATGACGACCACGCCGCCGGTGCGGGGGTCAAAGAAGGCCTCGGTGGCACCCTCTCCAGTGAAACCTTCCCAGTCCTTGGGGTGGTAGTCCTGCTGGCGCAGTTCGGAGCGGTCTTTGACAAAGGTGATGTTCTGCGCCAGCGCGGGCGCGGTGCTGCGCAGCTTGCGCAGGGCGTCCTGCGCCTCCCGGGTGGTTACGCGGCCTGCGGCAGCGGTGCTGGCGGGCTTGCGGTAGAGGAGTTTGTGGCCGTCTCGCAGGACGTGGTAAATCTCATCAGGGCGGCGTTGCAATAGTCCGCCGCCGCTTCGATCAGTCGTTGATTCTCCGGCCCCCAGGTCACGACGGAGCGCATCCATCCCAGCACCTCTGCCAACGTCATGTCCCTGCAGTGTGCTTTGTGAAACCACGGCCCTAAGAAGTGCCTTCTCACCGACTCCGCTTGCTGCGGGGTCCAGTCTTGCCAGGAGGTTTGCAATATCACGGTTGCGAAGGCTTCGTCCAGAATCATCCTGGATGGTATCGGAGACGGCATCGTAGTGCAAGCCGGAGATGGGCACGCCACGCTGTGCCGCCGCTGCCCGCACGGCCCGCATTTCCATCTCTGCCAGCACGGCCACGTTGCCGCTGAATGCGCCCTCTCCTGCATGCCACGCATCTGCGGGCACATCCGCCATCGAGGGGTTGGCGTGATGCGGGCTGAGGTGGCGCGTGGTGCCATGGCGCAGGGCGCTGCTGAGAAGATGGCCCAGACGCCGCACATGGGCGATGCTGCTCACACCCTCGGGATCTGGCCGGAACTGCCGCCCGGTGTTGTGCGCGAAGGACAGTGCCAAAAAATCACGCGAGGGCAACCACGCTTACCTTCAGATCAGCGCAGAGTTTGAACACCTCATCTCGACCGAGCATCAGCGTCATGCCGGCCTCCATGGCGATCAAATCCACCCCGGCTGCCGCCGCAGTGCGGATCGTGTCCGGGCCGACCACCGGCACGTCAAAGCGCATGTCTTGATTGGGCTTGGAGACTTTCACCATCGTCGCTCCGCCGCGCCCGAGGGTACCGCCGCGTTTCACGGCCTCGTTCGTGCCTTCAAAAGCCTCCACGGCGAGGACGGTGCCATTTTTCACCACCACCGTCTGCCCGATGTCGAACCGACTGCTTTCCTTGGCGATCTTGAAACCGTATTCCGCGTCCTCCTGCCGCCGTTTCTTGATCTGCGGCCCCGCGACATGGCCCGCACGCGGCATGAGATCTTCGAGGAAGGTCGTGGCAGGCAGCAGCGTGATGCCATCTTTCGCCAGCTCATTGGCGATGCCGCCGAACAGCGTCTCTGCGTTTCGTTGCTTGAGCTTCGCCATCATGATCAGCGTGCGGAAATCGGGACGCAGATCGAAGAGGTTCTTCGGCGCGATCTGGCCCACCATGACCGTCTGCGTGACGCCTTCCTTTTTGAAGAACGCGATCATCTTGCCGAGCTGTCCCACGCGGAACCACTCGATGGCATCCACCATTCCGGCCAGCTCCGGCTTCGTCTCGTTCGTGAAAGCTGCGGCGACGAGCTTCTTCACGCCCGCCTTCCGCGCCGCAGCGACAAAGGTCTCGGGATAGATGCCGTTCCCGGCGATGAGGGCCACACAGTCGAGATTCACGCTCATCATTTCAGACCGAAAATTTAGGGCATTGCTCCATGAAGGCGCGCGGATTGTCCCAGACGACTTTTTGGATCATTTCTTGGCTCCAGCCGCGCTGGCGCATGGCCTGCATCGTCTTTGGCACGGCGAGGGGATCGCTGATGCCCCAGTCGCAGGCACTATTCATCCAGATGCGCTCGGCGTGGCGGTGCTCCAGCATGTCGATGGCGCGATGCGGCGTGCATTTGCTCTCCGGGTAGAGGGTGATGCCGGCCCAGAAGCCGTGATCGAGCACATGATCGATGGTGTGTTCCTCGACGTGGTCGATGATGACGCGCTCTGGCTTGATTTTGGGGAAGTTTTTCAGCGCCTGGACAATCAAGCGCGTGCCTTTGAGTTTGTCTTCGAGGTGTGGTGTGTGGATGAGCACGAGTTGGTCGTGATCTTGCGCCACCTGCACATGCTGCTCGAAGATTTTCAGCTCGTTGCGGCTGTTTTTGTTCAAACCGATCTCGCCGATGCCGAGCACGCCGGGTTTGTCGATGAACTGCGGGATGAGAGCGATGACTTCCTCGGCGAGTTTTAAATCCTCGGCTTCCTTCGGGTTGATGCAGAGCCAGCAGAAATGCTTGATGCCAAATTTCGCGGCGCGTTTTGGCTCATACTCGGTGATCTGGCGGAAGTAGTCGTAGAAGCCGTCGGCGCTGGCGCGGTCGAAGCCGGCCCAGAAGGCAGGCTCACAGATGGCCTGGCAGCCTGCGAGCGCCATGCGCTCGTAGTCGTCTGTGGTGCGGCTGACCATGTGACCGTGGGGTTCGATGTAGTTCATCCCTGGGAGTTCCGAGTTTCAGGTTTAAAGTTTCAAGTTCAGCCTTTGTGCGCGCCGATGGCACCTTGCATCGTGGCTTTGGCGATCGGCTCGGTGCTCGGATCGCTGAAACTGAGGAGCGCTTCCTTGGCGCGCTGCGGTTTGTCCTGGGAGAGCAGGCTGAGCGCGTGTTTGAGGGCCTGGACGCGGAAATCACCGTCCTGACCAGCGCGCTGCACACGGTCGAGGAAAGCGGCGAGGTCGATGAGCTTCGAACGCGAGTCCATGAAGCCGAGATCGACCAGATTGACGTTGGTTGGTGGAGTCCAATCAGGCATGAGGCAGGTTAGGCGCGCCACTGCACTGCCGCAACCGCTGGAATCATTGCAGATGCGCTCACGCATGCCATGTTGCGTGCCCCGATCATGCCTGACCTCACTCCCGATGAACTGCGCCGCTATGCGCGCCACCTCGCAATTCCCGAATTTGGGATCGAGGGGCAGCGCAAGTTGAAGGCGGCACGGGTGCTGTGCATCGGTGCGGGCGGTCTGGGTTCGCCGATCACGATGTATCTCGCTGCCGCAGGTGTTGGCGGACTCGGCTTGGTCGATCCCGATGTGGTCGAGGTGACGAATTTGCAGCGCCAGATTCTCTTTGGGCAAAAGGATCTCGGCAAGCACAAGCTCAACGCTGCACGCGAACGACTGCTGGACATCAATCCGCATCTCGATGTGCAGACTTATGCCGAGTACTTCACAGCGGCGAACGCGATGCGCATCGCAGCAGACTATGATGTGATCATCGACGGCACGGATAATTTTCCCACGCGCTACTTGAGCAATGATGTGGCGGTTTGGCTGAGGAAGCCGAATGTGTATGGCAGCATTTTGCGTTTCGATGGTCAGGTGAGCGTCTTCGCGCCGCATCTCGACGCGCCTTGCTATCGCTGCATGTGCCCGCAACCTCCGCCGCCCGGTTTGGTGCCCTCGTGTGCGGAAGGAGGTGTGCTCGGTGTGCTGCCGGGCCTGATCGGAGCGTTGCAGGCGCTGGAGGCGATCAAGCTAATCACGGGCATGGGTGACCCCTTGCTGGGGAAACTGCTGCATGTCGATACGCTCAGCATGCGCTTCCGTACGCTGACGCTGCGGCGTGATCCCGACTGCCCGGTTTGTGGCAGCAAGCCCACCATCACTCAACCCATCGATTACGAAGGCTTTTGCGGCATTGCCAAAGGCCCTGCCGCTGTCACTGACGTTCCCACCATGACTGTTCACGAACTCAAAGAACTCCGCGATGCCGGAGACGATCACTTTCTCCTCGATGTGCGCGAGCCGCACGAGCAGGCCATTTGTCACATCGCAGGTGCCAAGCTCATTCCCCTCGGAGAACTCGAAAGCCGCACCTCCGAGCTCCCTGGAGATAAACGCATTCTCGTTCACTGCAAAAGCGGCGGGCGCAGTGCCCGCGCGGTGAGCAAACTGCGCGAGTTGGGTTTCACCAACGTCTGGAACATCTCCGGCGGCATCATCGCCTGGGCGCGCGAGATCGATCCCACCATGCCTGAATACTGATGCAAGACGATATGGACTGGCTCGAAGAAATCCTGCCGCTGCTGCGCTGCCCGGACACCCACCAGCCGCTGCGCCGCGCGACGGAGGAGGAATGCGCGAAGCTCGGCGTCTCAGCGGCTTTGGCGACGCAAGACGGAAGCGAGCAATTCGCCATCGAGGACGGCATCCCCATTCTGCTCCCCCGCGCCTACCGTTGACGATGGTTTTTGCAAGGCGGCGGCCAGGATTTGCTCCGCATGGGTGATCGGCAGGGAGTAATGGCCATCAATCTCTGACCAGAAGGTACTCGCTACGGGGACGAGTGAAGCAATGCGCTCCGTGTAGCTCCAGGCGATGTTCTTGTCCTGCTTACCGTGCCAGAAGCGAATGGGAAAGTCGATCTGGCTGACTTCAAAACCCCATTCGGTCAGATAGATGTCTGCATCGGCGATCACACTGCGCGGGCCGCGATTCAGAGCGCCGAGCGTGGCATCACGCACGACATCGTAGATGCCAGGGAGGTGCAGTACGCGGCGGTCCTCTTCGCCAAGCAGCTTCATCAACCAGCGCAGCGGTGCTTTTTGCGGGGAGCCTGCGGCGATCTTGCCTCCGAGGCGCAGCACTGCCCCCAGCACGGTGGGAAAATGGTGACGCAGTTGAATCATGAAACGGTAGAGCCAGAACATGTCGCGGTCGCCGAGGAACTTCAGTGGCGGTGCACCACAGATGATGGAAGCGGAGAGGAGACGCTTTGGCAGGCGCAGTGCGGTGACCAACACATAAGGCCCACCGCCGCTCCAGCCGAGTACATGATAGTTGTCTGCGCCCACATGTGCGGCGAGTTGCGCCAGCGTATCCGGCCAATCTGCCAGTGTGCGCTGTGGTTGAAAGTCGGAGAGACCGATGCCTGGGCGATCCGGGCAAATGAAACGGATGCCGAGTTTTTTGGCCGGCTCATCAAACAAAGAACCCTGTACGTGCGACGAAGGCCAGCCATGGAAATAGAACATGGCCTCACCTCGCGGGTCACCGTATTCGGTGTAACCGAGTTTGAGGCCGTTCGAGAGAGAGAGGACGTGATCAGGCATCAGGGCGCGAAGTGAGGCGTTTCAATGTCTGCCATTTAATGCCTTCTCTCCGAGCCAAGAGAGGTGTTTAGGCTTGCGGGCGCAACTCAGGCCAAACTGCTTCACGGCTTTTTCCTGAAGGTGGGCGACGGCTTCTTCCACCGAGTCTGTCCATTTGATCAGAGAGAGATCCTCTGCGCTGATGGTGGCTCCGCGCAGCATGTGCTCCATGAACTGGCGCATCTCCGGCCAGAATTCAGTGCCCATGATGACGATCGGGAAGTTTTTGATCTTGTGCGTTTGAATGAGGGTCAGTGCCTCAAACATTTCATCCATCGTGCCGAAGCCGCCGGGCATGATGATGAAGCCGTAGCTGTATTTGAGCAGCAGTGTCTTGCGCACAAAGAAGTGTTCCATCGTCACCCAGCGATCGAGCCAGGGGTTGTGCTTTTGTTCAAAAGGCAGCTTGATGTTGCAGCCGACGCTGCGGCCACCAGCGTCTTTGGCACCGCGATTTGCGGCTTCCATGATGCCCGGCCCGCCGCCGGTCATGACGGTAAAACCCATTTTGGCGATGGCGGCACCCATGGCGCGGGCTAGCTGGTAGTAACGGTGATTCTCATCGAAACGCGCCGATCCGAAGACAGTGATGCACGGGCCGACGAAATGAAGAGCGCGGAAGCCTTTCATGAAATCGCGTGCGACGCTCCAGAGCAATTGCAGATCGTGAAGTCGGCGGTTGGGGCCACTGAGAAGGGCGCGATCCACGAGTTGGCTGCAGAACTGTTCGTGATCGTGAATTTCTTCCGGCGTTGCGCGTGCAACTGGAGCGCTTGTTAGCGAGATGCCAGGTTCGGGTTCCCGGTCGAGAAGTGGAGAAGGTGACATGGAGGTGATGGATTCTTTGAACAAAAAGACGCGCTTTTGTTCACTGCGGATGCCCTTTCAGCGCAAAAAAACCGCAGGCGGTGAAGCCTGCGGTTCGTAAGCTGAAAACACTCAAACGAATGTTCAAGCAGCCGTGGCGGCAGGCGCATCTTCGGGAGTCGCCGGAGCATCAGTGTGAGTGTTGCGCGCATTGGGCTTGGCACCACTGAGTTGCAGCGGGCGGCCCATGAAGTCTTTGCCGCTGAGTTCTGCGACCGCGCGGCGTGCTTCGTCGATGCTGCCCATGGTCACAAAGGCAAAACCTTTCGAGCGTTGCGTGCGGCTATTGACCACGACCTCGGCGTTGCGGACGCTGCCGACACCATTGAAGAGTTCAAAAAGGTCGCTCTCCGTGGCGTCGTAGGAAAGATTTCCCACATAGAGGCGCTCGGTGGTGACTTCAGCCGGATTTGCTGCGGGGATTTCACGGCGCGGGCGAGGTTCGCGTTGTGGACGCGGAGCGGAATCTGCAGCAGGGCGATTTTGTGGCTTGGGGCGGTTCTGCGTTTTGGGTTTTCCGAGAAGGCCAAAGGAGATGATTCGCAGGAACTTCTGCATGCCGGTAGGCGGTGCCTCACGATTGGGGCGGGAGCCGTCTGGGCGCGGACCGCGATGACGGTTGCGGTGGCGATTGCGACGGCGTTGAGGTTGGTCGGACATGGATGTTGTTTTCGTAGGTGTGTGTTGCGTGTTCGAGCAGGCCGGGGCGCTGAGATGGCGTGGACGGGAACGGGCGCGCTGCCTCTTCCTCGATTCCGTAGCCGATGGCCGACCGCACCAGCGGCAGGCCACAGCACCACCTCGGGCTGCTGCGATTTTCAAAACCGGGCCGCACTGGCCCTAGGCGCTCAAAGGACAGGCCATGCATCGGCAAGGATGCGCTGGAGATCACTTTCAGTCGTTCTGTCCAGCGGCTCATTTTCTTCAGCGCGTACACGGGTCGGATAGAGCGCATTGGAGGTTGGGCAGGGGGACAGGAGTCGGAGCTGGGGAGGCTCTGAAAAAAGCGAACAAATTTTAAACGGCGGCTGGGGGTGGTCAACCGCGAATCCTGGAGGGGGCACTTGCCCTTTCATGGATGGCAGGCATCATGCGCCATGAGCAAGCCCGTCCTCTATGTCAAAACAGGCTGTCCTTGGTGCGAGGAAGTGCTGGATTACCTCGATGCACGCCGCATCGCCTATGAAAAGATCACGGTGACTGGCGATCGAGCAGCGATGCAGGCGATGATCGAACTCAGCGGGCAAAGCAAGGCACCGACCATGGATTGGGAAGGCGATGTTCTCGCAGATTTTGGCGTGGATGAGCTGGTGCCCTTTCTCCGCAAGAAGGGCGTTGCGGTGTAGGGGCGCGATCAGTGCACAATTTTTCCGCCCAGAGAGAGGATGCGCGCCTTGCCCTTGGCGTCTTCAGCCTCCGCGATCTGGCCGTTGCGCATGTACATCTGCGAGAGTGCTGTCCAAGCCAAGAGATCGTTCGGTTGCAGCGTGGTGGCCATCAGTCCGGCTCCGACAGCCTCTTTGATCTCTCCATTGCGCAGCAGAGCCATGCCCAAGGCATGCCAGCCGTCAAAAAACTGAGGCTGCCGTTCGACGCAGCGCCGGTAGAGAGCGATGGCTTCTGGAAGTTCTCCCAGTGCGACATGACCACTGGCTTCATCAAACCACGCAGCGACGTCGGCGTCGGTCGTATCGCTGTCCATGGCGTGCGGGTGGAGATTAGGCGGGGCCAAATTTGTTCACGATCTTGGCCGCATCCGTCTGCTTTTTGAACCACGTTTGGAAGATGCTGTTGCTCTCCTGTTGAGAGAGGGAGAGTTCCTGATTCTTGCGCTGCTCTGCACTGTCTGAGCGCTTGCGCAGTTCCTTGGCGCGCACGTACACCAGCAGCGTTCCCTTATCGTAATCAATGGCGGCGGAAACACCGCCCACGGCCGTCTTGGCTGCTTGTTGTGCGATGAGGTAACCGTTGGGGACTTCTGTCGGCGGGTTTGCTGCGTCGATGCTCGGCAGCGCCTCCAGCGTGAGTTTTTTCTCCTTCGCGAGGTCTTCGATCTTCTTGCCTGCTTTCAAGCCCTCGATGAGTGCGAGCCGCGCTTCATTGACGGCTTTGCTGCGCAATTCCGCCGCCTTCTGATCGAGCAGCGTGTCTTTGATCTTCTCGCGCGCTTCCGCCAACGACTGCTGTCTGGGAGCTTCAACTTTGGTGACATCATACACATACCATCCGGCACTGCCTTCCACAGGCTCTGCTCTGGTTCCTTCACCACCTGCGAAGATCATCTCAAGCAGGCTGCCTTCTCCCTTCAAGGCGGCAGGTGGTTCCGCCTGCGTGAAGGCAGGGACGGTTACGACTTTCTCTTTGGCCTCGGCGGCTGCCGCCGCGAAATCCTTGCCGTCTTTGTTGGCGAGCTTGTTGAAGGCATTCACACGCTCCACCTGAGCATTTTGCGCCTTCATGCGCTCTTCGAGCGGCTTTTTCTCCAGATCGCGCGGGTTTTCAAAGAGCACATAGCTCACGGCCCGCTTCTCGGGGGTTTTGTAGTTCTCTTTGTTTTCTTCGTAGTATTTTTTAATCTCTTCGTCGGTGATCTTGGCCGTTTTCTTGAAGGTCTCGGTTTCAAAGACGATCTTTGCGCCTGAGAAGGTCTGGAAATGGCTGGCATACTGCTTTTCAGCGGCAAGGGGAGAGGCGCTGTAACCTCCGGCCACCACCTCTTGCAGCTTCTTCAAGCCCAGCGTGTCCTTCATGATGCCGAGCAGCAGTTCCTTTGAATCAAAGCCCATGGAACCTGCCATCTCCTCCAGCATCTGCCCACGAGAGCGGTCGAATTTTCCGTTCGTTTGCAGGGCGGGCAGTTGTTCCAGTGCCGACTGTGCCTCGGCATCACTGACGCGGACTCCCATTTTCTCCATCAAATGCCTGGCCAGCAGCAGGGCGCTCACCTGATCCCCGCCGCCGAAACCGCGCCCGCCTGAGATCATCATCAGACTGCTCAGAAGTTCGTAGTTCTGCATGTGCTGCATGGCAAAACGCAGAGAGCGATCTGCGCGCAGCACGTCTGCCACCGTATGATCTTCTCCGAACATCGTGATCGCCACATCGGAGGGCTGGGCCCGGCGCTGCTCGAAACCACTAGAGCCACGCCAGCCGCCCCAAACAGAGAAGGAAAGGATGATGATGACGGTCAGCGTGATGAGGAAGGCACCGCGGTGGCGGCGGAAGAATTCGAGCATGGGCTTACGGGGCGGTTGAAAGGGCGCGCAATAAGGCGCACGACACCACGGCAGCAACCGGAAAAACACCCCTGGTGGCCGCGTGGTCGTGCGTGACTTGACAAGCGTGCAGCCTCGACCACTTCATGCGCTTCATTTTTTCACCTGCGATTCGCAAAATGCCCAAAACCTCGACCGCGCCTTATTGGATCATCCGCCGTTCTTCCATTCATAATCGTGGCGTCTTTGCCCGCCGTGACATTCCCAAAGATGTTCCCATCATCGAATACTGCGGTGAAAAAATCACCAAGGCGGAATCGCAGCGCCGCGGGGATGCGCTCCTCCATAAATCGCGGAAAACAGGATGCGCTGCGGTGTATGTTTTTACCTTGAATCAAAGGTATGACATCGACGGTGCCAAAGGGCGCAACCCCGCGCGCTACATCAATCATTCCTGTGCTCCGAACTGCGAGGCATTTATCATTCGCGGGCGAATCTGGATCTACTCGCTCCGTGAGATCAAGGCCGGCGAAGAGCTGACCTACAATTACGGTTTCGATGTGGATACCTGGGACGAGCATCCCTGCCGCTGTGGTGCAGAGAACTGCGTTGGCTTCATCGTCGAGAAAAAGCAGTGGCCCCGCCTGCTGAAGAAGATGCAGAAGCTCGAAAAGGATGCCAAGGCAGGCAAGCTCAACGGAAGCACCGCAACGTCACGCAAAGGATCGGCCCGCTGAGATTACGCGGCCATTTGCGCCGGTGTTTTGATCTGGTTGAGGAGCTTGGTGATGACATCGTCGATCTTCACCTGCTGCGCCTCGCCTTCAAAGTTCAGGATGATGCGATGGCGCAGTGCCACATGGGCGATAGCGCGGATGTCGTCAGTGGAGACGGCGGTGGCTCCATTCACAGCGGCCCACACACGCGCTCCGCGGATCAGGGCCTGCAAGCCGCGCGGGCTGGCTCCGTAGCTGACGTAGCGTTTCACTTCCGGCAGCGCATCTGCCTGCTCTGGATGACTGGCTAGCACGAGGCGTGATGCGTAATGCGCCACGGGATCAGCCACCGGCATTTGCGAGAGCATCTGCTGCAATTCCATCAACTGCGCACCGCTGGTCATGGTTGCGAGTTTCGGTTCAGTGAAGCCGGTGGTGCGGCGGGAGATTTCGACGAGCGCTTCGAGATCGGGGAAGGGCACCTTGATCTTGAACATGAAACGGTCGAGCTGTGCTTCCGGCAGCGGGTAGGTGCCCTCCATTTCCATCGGGTTCTGCGTGGCGAGCACAAAGAACGGCTCCGGCAGCGGATGGCGCTCGCCTCCCGTGGTGACGCAGCGTTCCTGCATCACTTCGAGCAGCGCGGCCTGCGTTTTGGGCGTGGCGCGGTTGATTTCATCGACCAGCAACAGGTTCTTGAACACCGGGCCCTTCTCGTAGCGCAGCGTGCGGCGGCCCTTCTCGTCTTCACCGACGATGTGCGTGCCCAGAATGTCCGCAGGCATCAAATCAGGTGTGCATTGCACGCGTCCAGGCTCCAGGCCGACGACCTGCGAAAGCGTGCGCACGAGGTAGGTCTTGCCGAGGCCGGGCACACCTTCGAGAAGGACATGACCACCAGAGAAAATCGCGATCAGCACATCACTGAGCAGTTCATCATAGCCGACGATGGCTTTCTGCATCTCAGCTTTGAGCTTGTCGAACAGCGGGCGGAAGGTGGCGAGATCGGACATGCGCCGATTCTCGCAAGCCGTCCAAATTGCGCAAGGTGGTTGTCGCCTTTCAGCCAATCCACTGAATCAAACGTGGCTCCAGCACCGGATCGAGCCAGGCGAGGATGCGCTCGAGATGCTCCTCGCTCATCGCCGTGCAACCGGCGGTTGGCTGGCCTACGCCACGCCACAGGTGCATGAAAATACAGGAACCTGCGCCGGGCAGATTCGCCGGATTATGTGCCACCACGATACCCCGGCGATACAAACCATCTGCGCGCCGCATGAACTCGGTGCTGGCCCAGTCCTTCACCACTTGGGCCGAATCGACGATCTGATTGTAGAAACGCGACTGCGGATCATCGACTGCGAGGAGGGTTTCGCTGATCGGAACGAAATGCAGTTTGCCCATGGGCGCAGGGGCTTCGCCAAACGCGAAAGGCAGGCGAAAAATACCCGCTGGACTGCAACCATCGCCTTCGCGTTTGAGGCGAAAGTGGGGAGGAGGTGACGATGAATGCTCACCCAATCCCCAGGCGAGACCGTTTCGTCCGAGCGTGACGGAAATCGCCTCGCCACGTTGTTTCCAAGCATCGTCAATCCCACGTTCGAGCATGCGCAGCTCCGCAGTGATTGACGTTTCGTTCGGTGAGAGCACTCGCAGCACCTGACGGCAGCTTGAAGGCAGATTTGAGGCGAAGAGATCGGGGATCATAGCAGAATGCAGGGGATTAAGCCGCTGATTTGACGCTCATCAGACGCACATGATGGCCAGAACTCTTGGCGGGAGAGGTCGTCGGCCGATCACTCCAATTGAACGAGAATCTCGCGCGGCTTGGCACCTTCACCGGGGCCGATGATGCCGCGGTCTTCGAGGAGATCGATCATGCGAGCGGCGCGGCCATAACCCAGACGCAAGCGGCGTTGCAGCAAGCTGGTGCTGGCTTTTTTCTCTTGGCGAATGACCTCAAGGCATTTTTCCAGGCACTCCAATTCGTCAGCACTGATGCCGTTTTCATCTTCATCGTCGGCATCGCCAAAGACACCGTTTTCGTCATCGACTTTGACATCAAAGACCGGCTTGCCCTGCGCGACGCAGTGATCGACGAGCGCGTGGATTTCATCATCGGTGACGAGCGCGCCCTGGCTGCGCACGGGCTGCGCGCCGCCGGGAGGGACGTAGAGCATGTCGCCTTTGCCGACGAGGTTTTCAGCGCCTTTGCGGTCGAGGATGACACGGCTGTCGAGCGCGGAGGAGACTTGGAAGGCGATGCGCGTGGGGATGTTCGCTTTGATGACGCCGGTGATGACGTCGGCGCGCGGAGTCTGCGTGGCGACGATGAGGTGGATGCCGGCGGCGCGTGCCATCTGGGTGATGCGGGCGATGGCCACTTCGATGTCCGCAGGCGCAGTTTGCATCAAGTCCGCCAACTCATCGACGATGACGACGATGTAGGGCATCGTGTCGGGGATGACGACCTCCTGCTTGGGCGGCGGCGGTGGTTGGGAGTCCCCCAGCCAGGTGCCGCTGGCGTCGCGCAGTTCGGGGTCGCCATCGACGGTGCCGACTTCGGCTGTTTTAGGTTCTGCGTCGGCTTCTTTGGCAAAAGCGGCGGAGACGCGGGCGTCATCGACTCCTGCTTTGACCGGCGCAGCACCATTGCGTGCGGCACGGGCGGCGTCTGCTTCGGCTTTGCGTTTGCGATTGCGGTTGTTGAAAGCTTCAAAGTTGCGGCAGCCTTCTTGAGCGAAAATTTGATAGCGATTTTCCATCTCCTTCACCACCCAGCGCAGGGCAAGGAGGGCTTTCTTCGGATCTGTGACGACTGGCAGTGCGAGGTGGGGTAACTCCTCGTAATTTTGCATTTCGACCACTTTGGGGTCGATCATGATGAAGCGCAGTTCATCCGGTGCAAAACGGCACAACAAGCTGGAGATGATGCTATTGATGCAGACCGATTTTCCCGAACCCGTGGCACCGGCGACGAGCAAGTGGGGCATGGCGGCGAGGTCGCCGATAATGGTTTTGCCATAGACATCTTTGCCCAGCGCGACGGGGAGCTTGGCTTTTCCATTCACGAAGGTTTCGTCCTCCAACAACTCGCGCAGCGGGACGATGATTTTTTCCTTGTTTGCCAGTTCTATGCCGACGGTGTCCTTGCCGGGAATCGGCGCGAGGATGTTGATGCGCTCTGCGCGGGTGGCGCGTGCGATGTCGGCGTCGAGATTCGCGATGCGGCTGACACGAAGACCATCGACAGGGCGCACTTCATAGCGCGTGATGGCCGGGCCGCGTGTGATGTCGCCCGGTTCGACACTGATACCAAAAGAGGAGAGTGCTTTGACGATGGTGGCCTGGATGGCGAGCAGCTCTGACTTGTCTGTGGGAGCGTGGTTATCGTCAGACCAGCGGAGGAGATCCATCGGTGGCAGCTTGTAGTCTTTGAAGCGCACGGTGAGGTTGCCCAGAGAGCCGTGCGGTGCCTGCTCAATCTTTTGCGCGCGTTTTTTCTCCCAGACTTCGGCGAGCTTGGGTTTGCCGGACTGGTCGTCATGGGCACGCGGCACGGAGGCGTCGATAATCTTTGGCGGTGGCGGATCGAATTTGAGGGGGAGTTCCAGATTAGTGGCACTGGCGGCAGGGGTGTCGCCGCGCAATTCCGAACTGCCTTTCTTTTTCTTGCGCAAGTCGGCTGGGACGGGGGTGAGCGTGCCGGGGATGGTGTTGGCGGCTTCTTCGGCGAGTTTTTCTTCGGCAAGACGTCGGGCTTCACACTCCTGCTGCCAGCGGGTCAGCTCTGTGCGCAGACTGCGCAGTGCGGTGAGCGGATGTGTGCCGACTACTAAGAAAAGGGCGCTCATATAAATGGCCCCGAGGATGAGGGTGGCTCCTGCCTTGCCGAGCAGCGGTTTCAAGATGATGCCGCCGATAAAATAGCCAAAGCCCCCGGCTCCGCCGAGCGGTGTGATGTCGTCCCGGTGAGCGAGGATGCCCTGCACCTCCAAAAGGGCCGCGCCACTCATGATGAGAAGGGCCACGCCGAGGTAGGCACTGGGCGCGATTTTCAGCTTCGAGTGCAGTTTGCTCACGCCGAACCACGTCAGGCAGAAGGGCAGCAGGTAGGAGGCAAAGCCCATCAACCAAAGGAGATTTCCGGCGACAAAGGCACCCGCCCGCCCAGCGAAGTTCTGAGTCTCGCCGGAGGCCTCAGACTGCGCGAGAAACCACCAGTTGGGCATGTCGCGCGGCTCGTAAGAAACCAGTGCCAGCAACAGCAGGGCGGAGAGCATGAGCAGCAGGATGCCATAAAGATCATTCCACGGACTCACTTTATCATCCGTCGAACGGGCTCGTGGGGGGCGGGGGGCGACAGCGGCAGCACGGCTCATGGCAAATATGGTGGATACTGCCAGACGAATTTATTTAAGGCCATCAAAATATTTGTCTTGCCTTGCTTTTATCTTTCCTTTTGGATGGTCGCCATGACGTGGCTTGACCACGAAAAGTCTGCGAACATCTTCCCCTCTTCTTCGTCTTATCTCACCCATGAAACACACGCTCGCCCTCATCCTCGCCACCGCACTCACCTCCGGTCTCTCCCTCAGCACTGCGCGTGCGCAGGACGCTGGAAAGGTGGACTTTGAAAAGCAGATCCTTCCCATTCTCAAAGAGAGCTGCTTTAAGTGCCACGAGAAGGAACACGAGGACAACGGTAAGATCAAAAAGCCCAAGGGCCGCCTCCGCCTTGATGGTGCCGCAGTCATCATGAAAGGCGGCAAAGAATATCCGAACGAGAACGTGGTGGCTGGCAAGCCGGAGGCAAGCTGGCTGGTGAAGACCATCGAGTTGCCGGATTCCGATGACATGGCCATGCCGCCCGAAGGCAAAGGCGACCGCGTCAGCGCTGCGAACATCGCTCTGATCAAGAAATGGATCACTGAAGGCGCGAGCTTCGGTGCCTGGAAGGGCGTGGAGTAACTTTGACCTCACAACAGACCACCACGGAGGGCGGAGCAAAAGCTCCGCCTTCCTTTTTCCAAACGGGAATGGAGACGGGTGAGCATGCGAGTTCTCTAAAAGCATGAGCGGTTATCTTTTCACCACCTGTCGTGCAGGCTCCGAGGCTGCGTTGAAGCGAGACGTGGCGCGACATTTCGGCGGCAAGCTCACTCCGGCGTTCATGAGGCCGCAACTGATCACGTGGAAGGTGCATGATGCGAGATGCCAGCGCATGGGGAGTCTCAGTCCGTTCGCCAGAGTCAGTGGGGCGTCGCTCGGGCTGTGCCGCAATCTCGACGAAGTGGTTCGTTGTGTGGGTGAGTTCGCATCCCAGCCCTTTCGCCTCCATCTCTATCCACGCGTCACGCCGGAGGATGGGGTGCCTGATGCTGTGTGGCAAAGCATCGATCACCTGGAGAAGCGTCTCCGCGAGATGCTGGAGCATGCGGGCCTTCGCTGTGCGGCTGCTGGGACGAACAGCGAGCAGGGAGAAGTTATTGATGTCATCGTCGGAGAGACTGAGGCAGAGCCTTTGTTTCTCGGTTGGCACTCTCAGGATGAGGGCACGCATGTGCAGCCTGGGGGATTGCCGCGCATTGCGCTGCCGCATGAAGTGCCTTCGCGTGCTTGGCTGAAACTGGAGCAGGCACTGGCATGGCGCGGATGGGATCGGGCGAGCTGGCAGGGGCGCACTGCTCTCGATCTCGGCTCGGCACCGGGTGGAGCTGCGTTTTCGCTGATTCACCGCGGTGTGAATGTCATTGGCATCGACACGGGCGAGATGGATGGGGCGGTAAACCAAGCGGCCGTTGCACGTGGCGTGTTTTTTGAGCATCACCGTGTCCCTGCTGGCAAACTCGATCTCAGTTCTCTCCCTGAAATGGATATGCTCCTCTGTGACATCAACCTCGCCCCGACGCAGGTCATTCCGATCATCGAGCGCATTCAGCGGAGAATCCGCGCTCGTCATCTCATCCTCACACTGAAGCTCAATACGCCCGCGCTAGAGGATCAAGCGCGCACTTTTATTCAGGCGGTTGATGCCTTTGCGCCTGCACCTGTGTTTGCGACGCAGCTCGCGGGAAATCGGCGTGAAATCTGTGTCTGCGCTGGCCGCTGATCGGAGGCGGTGAAGCGTCGATGCTGGCAAGAACGGCCCTGCATGGGCGTTCCCTCCGTCCTTCGCAAAAAAGTCATGCCCCATCGCAGTCGTTTCCTCGCCGTCATCGTAATGGTCGCTCCGTTGGCGATTTTCGCCGCAAAACCTGAGAGACCGAAAAAAGAAAAGCCCCCCTTTGTTGCTGGCAAGGCGGCATTCACTCCCGATTACACCGCGCCTGCCTTTGATCCGTCCAAGGTGAAGCCGGAGCACCTCGAGCCGTCGATGTTCACAGTGCCTGCTGGGCTTGAAATCACGGTCTGGGCCACTTCGCCACAGCTCTTCAATCCGGCCAACATGGATGTCGATCAGGCGGGGCGCATTTGGGTGACGGAAGGCGTCAACTACCGCCATCATTCTGGACGCAGCCGGGAAGGGGACTGCGTGCGCGTGCTGCAGGACACGGACGGAGATGGCAAATGTGACCGCAGCCACGTCTTTGTGCGCGAAAAAGGACTCGAGTGTCCGCTCGGCGTCGCGGTGTTTGACAACGTCATCTTTGTCTCGAACGCACCGGACATCATCAAATACACTGATGTGAACCGCGATTTGAAGTTCGACCCCGCCGTGGATAAGCGCGAAGTCTTCCTCACGGGCTTCGAGCAGGCGCAACACGATCACAGTCTGCACAGCGTGTATGCGGGGCCTGATGGCCGCCTCTACTTTAGCAATGGCAACTGCGGTGCCCTCTTTAGCGACAAGAGTGGCAACACGTTTCGCATCGGCGGAGCCTACCTCAATAACACCTACACCGGCGAGAAGAGTGATGACGGCCACGTTTATGTCGGTGGGTTCACCGCCAGCATCGATCCCAGTGGCCACAAGGCAAAAATTCTTGGCTACAACTACCGCAACAGCTTTGAAGGCGTGCGCACGAGTTTTGGCGACATGTTTCTCAACGACAATGACGATCCGCCCGCCTGTCGCGTGAGTCATCTCATTGAAGGCGGTAGTTTTGGCTTCTTCTCTGCCGATGGAAAACGCCAGTGGCGTGCGGACAAGCGTCCGGGGCAGAGCATTCCCACCGCTGAATGGCGTCAGGAAGACCCAGGTATTTTGCCCGCTGGCGACATCTATGGCGGTGGCGCGCCCACGGGCATGTGTTTTTACGAAAACGGTGCGCTGGGCGAAAAATGGAATGGCCTGCTGTTGAGCTGTGAGACGGGGCGCAACGTGGTGTTTGGCTATTTGCCCAAACCTGAAGGCGCTGGGTTTAAGCTGGAGCGTTTCGACTTCTGCACCACGAACACCAGCGGCGTCTTCAAAGGCAGTGACTTTGTTGGCGGTTCCAAAAATCTTTCGGATGAGCGTCAGACGCTTTTCCGCCCTTCAGATGTGTGTGTGGGCGCGGACGGGGCCATCTACATCACTGACTGGTATGACAAGCGCACAGGTGGCCATCAGGACACCGATGAAACATGCAGCGGCACCATTTACCGCGTGGCTCCGAAGGGATTCAAAGCGCAGATCCCGAGCATCCATTTTGACACGGTCGAGGGTCAGATCGCTGCGCTGCAATCCCCTGCGAACCATGTGCGTCATGTCGGCTTCACGCGGCTCAAAGAGGCCGGAGAAAAGGTGTTACCACAGGTGCTAAAGCTGCGCGATCACGCCAATGCCTATCTCGCCGCGCGCGCCGTATGGCTCGCGGCTCAGCTCGGCGAACGAGGCATCGTCGCTGCGCGGAGTTGGTTGGAGAGCGATGATGCCACGAAGCGCCTCGTCGCGCTGCGCGCGATCCGTGCTGCCACGGATGAGGGCATCGACTTGATGGCTGCCATGGCTGCGGATCAGTCTCCAAGGGTGCGTCGCGAGGTCGCTGTGGCATTGCGTGATGTGCCTGCGGCGCAAAGCGTGCCGTTGCTGGTCAAACTCTCTCATCACATCGACGGAGGTGATCGTTCGCTGCTCGAGGCTTGGGGCATCGGCAGCACAGGCAAGGAAGAGGCCGTCTGGTCCGCGCTCAAACCCGAGGGAGAATGGAATGACGACTTTGCCCACATCACCTGGCGCCTGCATCCGGTAGCCGCAGTGCCCGAACTGCAAAAGCGTGCTGCGAATGCCAAGCTCACGGCGGAGCAGCGCAAGCTCGCACTCGACACGCTCGCCTTCATCCCGGACGCCTCCGCCGCACAGGCCGTTCTCGCTTTGGCAAAGGACAAATCGTCGCCGATTCATGCAGACATCATGTGGTGGCTCATCAAGCGCAGCACCGATGACTGGAATGCCTTTGGCATTGCGGAGGTGCTGAAAAAAGAGGGCATCTTCGATCCTGACAGCGCCAAGCTGATCGAGATCGTCACTCCGCCCGCCGTGCCCGCCACGTATCAGGTGGCCGATGTGCTCAAACTCACAGGGAATGCCAAAAACGGAGCGCAACTCGTCACTCGCTGTGTCATGTGCCACCAGATCAATGGCCAAGGAGTCGAATTTGGCCCGAATCTCGAAGGCTGGGGGCGCAGTCAACCTTCAGAGATCATCGCGCAGGCTCTATTGGATCCGAGCAAGGATATCGCGCATGGTTACGACGGTCAGGAGATCAAGACAAAAGATGGGATCACCATTCACGGCATGGTACTCACGCAGGGCGATATCATGATCGTGCGCTGCATGGGCGGACAGAACCAATTTGTGCCACGTACACGCATCAAAAGCCGGCGAAAGCTCGACCGCAGCCTGATGCTCAGTGCCGCACAACTCGGTCTGTCGGCCCAGGAGGTGGCAGACATCGTGGCCTACCTGCGCACAGGTGGCTGAGAGAGTTAAGAGGCCACGGAAAGGAAATCAGCGAGGCATTATTGAGGATCGCAGAATAGGGCGGCAAAAACTGGGGGAACTCGTCTGAAGCTTGGCAGTTGCTGCGGCGACGCGTAGCGGAATGCATCAGCATTCTGGCGTTGGAATCGCGTAACGAATTTCAATTTCGCGAGCCTCGTTAAGTGTGCCGTGCGCTTCTTCAGGGGATGTTTCCCGGAGGGGAGTCTGCATCCTCAAGTTTGAGCGCCCATTTGATGCCTGCGAGAATCATTTCCTGATAGGTTTCGGCGATCTCTGGGCTGTTTTTCCGCTCCTTGGAGCCTTCTTTCCAACTCGGATCCCAGACATCTTCGCGATGTCCAAGTGAGGTGTAAAAAACACGCCCACTGCCAGCGGTTTTGCACCAAGAGATGGGGTAATAGCCTGGCGTCCCCTCGTTGGGATGAGCATTGAGGCCTAGGAGGCCGTGAACTTTGGACTTATCGAAGCTTTTGATGATGTAGATTTCATCGAAGACCTTCCAGCCCACAGGGACAGTGCGGGTGATCACATGCGCAGGATCGTGAACAATGGGTTGTACTTCGACCTGCGCCTTGTGCGTGGCGAACTCACCACCGAGCATGTCGAGGTAGCCGCGGAAGGGATGGTAGGTGTCGGAACCGGAGTGCATGGCGATGAATGCCTTGCCTCCTTCAATGAGTTTGATGAAGCCTTCGCGATCTGGCAGTTGCAAATCTCCGGTGGTGTTTGCGAAGACGAAGCCATCGTATCCCTTGATCTTGTCGAGTGCCATGTGCTCAGCCATGTAGGCTTTCACCGAGTCGTTCCATTTCTTGTTCTCTTCGTTGTACTTGGCGTTGGCGACGCTGTAGGCTTCGACCTTGGCTTTGAAAGCTGCGTCCGTTTCTTTGGCTCCCTTTGTCGGTGCTCTGCCTGGGCTTTTCGGCTGACCTGGGGGTTGGTGGACGAAATCCACGGTATAGGCTCCAGATTTGCTGCCCAACTGCGCGAGGACTTTTTCCGCTGTTTCGATGGAGGAATGTCGGAAGCCGGTGGTGACAGTGACGACGAGGAGTTTTTTCGTTTCAGCAGAGGCGGAACCCAGGGTGGCGATGGCAGAGAGGATAAGAAGTGGTCGATGGAGCATAACGGGAAACACAACGGAAGGGCGTGTCGGAGTGTTGCACGCGGAATGGGTGAGGGAATACGGATTTTGAAACGTAGAGAAGAGAATGAGAGCACTTCATTTCTCACTGTTGTCTATTCTGTTGCTTGCTGCGGTCGATGCTCAAGCTGCCGCCGTTTCCATCGATGCGGGTAAGTTTTCCAGCTTGCAAGAGGCACTGGATGCCGTGCCGGAGAAGGGTGGTCTCGTGACGATCCCGCCAGGGGATTATGTGATCACTGCACCCCTGAGAGTCCGGACATCTGAGACACGCATCGTTGGGGGTGGTGCTGCGACACACATCATCAATCAGAGTGTGGATGGTGCTCCGGCCTTTTTGCTGCGCCCAGCAGATTTGGATAAGGATGCCAAAGCACGCCTCTGGCGCGTGCAGATGGCCAATCTCCGAATCAGCGGGAATGAAAAAAGCGGAGATGGAGTCTATGCCGAGGCGGTACAGGAAATTTACTTCGAAGGCGTTTCGATCGACCACAATGGAGGGCATGGCATCCATTTGAAAGACTGTTTTGAAGATCCGCGCATTGCAGACTGCATCCTGACCTACAACAAAAAGCGCGGGATCGAGATCATCAACTGCCACGACATCGTGGTGAACGCGAATCACTTCGAGGAGAACCAGGACGCGCTCTTTTGCGGAGACTCCTTTAATCTCTGCATGAATGGAAACAATGTTGACGATCACTTGGGCAACGGCGTGATCATTGAAAACACCTACGGTTCGGTCCTCAGCGGCAACATGATCGAGGAATGCAATGGTACGGCGATCATCCTGGACCGGGATTGTTACGGCATCACTCTCAGCGCGAACGTGATCGCCCACCATTTGGAAGGCGGCATTGATTTGCGAGACGCCTGCGGCTGCACCTTGAGTGCGAACACCTTCACCATTGCGCACAAGTTCTCGGTGCGGGTAGGGAAAGACTCAGAACGCAACACCATCAGCGGAAACACCTTCTGCAACACGTACTGCGGAGCCGGAAAAGATAAGCGTCCGGCAGTGGCCAAAACGCCCATGGGCATCGATGAAGGAAGCGGCGTGTGTGTGGAAGGCGGAGTTAATGGACTGATGATCAATGGTAATACATTCACTGGATTATCAACAGAAGCAGTCTGGATAACTGGCGAGGTAAATCATATGTTAATCACAGGAAATATTTGTATGGATTGTGGGCGCAAGAGTGTTAAGGATAACTCATGGCTGCCGCTCGGACAAAAGAACGGGGTCGTTATCAAAGACAACATGATCGTCCCCCGTCCTTAACTGCAAATGCTAGATGCCCAACGATATCGTGGAGAAGCTTATCGAGATGAAGTTGATTTCACTCGCAGACTCCTGTGGGCACACTTGATCGCGGGATCCTTAGTGGTGGCGCTTTTTTTGTTTCACGAAGTGTTCCGCTGGTTTGCCGGTGCGGTGATCTGGTACTTGGTGAGTCTTGCTTTGATGTATGTGTTTATGAGTGGCCGACGCGGTTTCCGGTTACTGCTGGCGCTGTGGTTCCTCGTGGCGGCGGCAGCGGGCCTCTATTTCATCAACAGAGTGTTTCCCGACCTGGATCCGGCACGAGGCCTATTGGTGCCTCATGGATTCATTCCTTTATGGGTGGGCTTTGCAAATCTCGCCTATGCCACGGCCGCTTTGCTCTTGCTGTTTAGCAAGCGCGTTCGACGCGCGGGCAGTGTGGGATTCACGCTCTGAGCCGGAAGGATGCCTCCAAGGGCAGCGATTTGCCTTGGCCGGACTGGCTTCGATTGACTGCGACAGAGGTTCTTAAAGAATCACTTCTTCTTGTCGCGCAGTGCTGCGGTCTTGAGGCGCAGGCCATTGAGGCGGATAAAGCCGGTGGCGTCATCCTGGTTGTAAGCCTTCGTCGGATCAGCCTCCATGGTGGCGATCTGCGGATTGTAGAGGCTGTAGATGCTCTTGCGACCGGCGGCGATGATGTTTCCTTTGTAGAGCTTTATGCGCACGGTGCCGCTGACCTTCTTCTGGCTTTCGGTGACGAGTGCCTGGAGCGCGAGGCGCTCGGGGGCATACCAGAAACCGTTGTACACCAGTTGGGCGTATTTCGGGATGAGGCTGTCGCGCAAGTGCATGACTTCACGGTCCATGGTGAGGCTTTCGACCTGACGATGGGCGAAGTGCAGGATGCTGCCGCCGGGAGTTTCATACACGCCACGGCTCTTCATGCCGACGAAACGGTTTTCCACCATGTCCACGCGCCCGACGCCGTGTTTGCCGCCGAGTTTATTGAGCAGCTTCATCACGCCGAGAGGATTGAGTACTTTGCCGTTCACCGCGATGCAGTTTCCTTGGTCGAATTCGAGAATGACGGTTTCTGCTTTGTCAGGAGCTTGTTCAGGGAAAACGGAGAGCGTATTGAAGTAGTCCTTGTACTTCGGGTCGCTGGCGTCGAACCAGGGGTCTTCGAGAATGCCGGCCTCGTAGCTGATGTGCAGGAGGTTGCGATCCATGGAGAAGGGCTTCTTGGCACTGGCCTGTACGGGGATCTTCTTTGCCTCGCAGTAGGCGATCATCTCAGCGCGACCTGGGAAGTCATTGCGGAAGCGTTCATCGCGCCAGGGAGCGATGATTTCGATTTCAGGTGCAAGCGCCGCTGTGGTGAGTTCAAAGCGCACTTGGTCGTTACCTTTGCCGGTGGCGCCGTGGGCGATGGCGGTGGCTCCTTCGGCTTTGGCGATCTCCACCATACGCTTGGCGATCAAGGGACGGGCGATGGAGGTACCGAGGAAATACTGGCCCTCATAAATGGCACCGGCCTGGATCATCGGGTAGATGAAGTCGCGGGCGAATTCTTCCTGAAGGTCATCGATATAGATTTTCGACGCGCCAGTTTTCTTGGCTTTCGCGTTGAGCCCTTTCAATTCATCGTCTTGGCCGACATTGGCGCAAAAGGCAATGACCTCCGCTTGGTAGGTGTCTTTGATCCAGGAGAGGAGGACGGAAGTGTCGAGACCACCAGAGTAGGCGAGGACGATTTTCTTGCTCATGCGAACGGAGGCTAGATGTTTGAGGGGTGGAGTTGAGGGGTGGAGTTGAGGGGTGGCGAGAATAGGGGCGAATGCCAGAGTGTCGAGCGCGTGGCAGAGTTTTTTTGTGGGCTGGAGAGTTTCCTAGCCGATTAATCAACAAAAGTTAACAAAACACGCTGTTTGTATTGAAATTATAAAAACTGTAGTTAAAATGGAAAAATTATCAAAAATCACATGGATTCATCTTCAGGGTACTGCGGTAACCCGGGCGTTCTCAAGGCGTTGCCGGGCTGTCCTGCTGTGCTTTCCCACCTCCGGCGTGGGAGGGGGGAAGCTCTGCCTCCGTACCTGATATCAAGTCGAGTGGAGCGGCGCGTATCGTTGCTGCGAGTGCTTTTGATGTGGCTGGCATTTGCTGCGTTTCCCGCAGCAGCGCAGACACTGGATTTCGGTGACTTCGCATCTTTTGGCAGCGCGAGCAGTACGGTGAATTCCAAGTTGAAGATCGGCTCTCTCACAGATGCCGAGTCTGCCGCAACGACGAGTCCGCAAGCAGATGGCGATGATACTGCGGGCAGTGATGACGAGGAAGGGGTGACGCTGCCGGCCAGTGTCGTCCAAGGAACCTCCGGCAGCATGACGGTGAAGGTGACGAACACGACAGGGGCGACTGCCTTTCTCAATGTCTGGATCGACTGGAACAACAACGGCACGTTGACAGATTCTGGAGAGCAGGTGGCATCGAATACGACGATCACCACCGGCACGTCTGGCGCGAATCGCACCATCAACTTCACGGCACCAGCAGCAGCAGTGACGGGCAAGGTGGGAGTGCGTGTGCGTTTGACGAGTGTCAGCAGCCCAGGTCCGGAGGGGGTAGATGGTAAAGGTGAAGTGGAAGACCACTTGCTGACCGTGGTGCCGCCCTTTGCGTTGGTCGTGGTGAACTACAACAACAACACAATCTCTCGCTTCAATGGTGCGAATGGGGCTTTGCTGGCGACGTGGTCGCCTTCGGGGTTGAGTGCTCCAAACTATGGTTATCGGCTTAGTGATAACACTCTCTTGGTGGCCAATGGCTCGTCGAATACCATCACCAAGTACAATCCCTTCACGGGGGCTTATCTTGGCACCTTGGTGACTTCTGGAAACGGGTTGAATTTCCCCTATCAGATGGCGGTGGGTGCTGATGGCAGCATCTACATTGCCAATCAAAACGGCGGTAACGTGCTGCACTTCGACCAAGATACGGGAGCAGTTTTGGGGACAGTGCTGAGCACGACGAAACCTGCGGGCTTTGTTTTCGACACTGCCGGGCAGATGTATGTGACGCAGAATACCTCCGGGGGCAGTCTCAGACTCTACAATGCGTCAGGCGTATTTCAGTCCACGATCGTGACGTGGCCTTCGGGTGAGTATCCCCGCGGCTTGGCTTGGGGACCTGATGGGCGGCTTTACGTCAACGTGCGCAACAACAATAGCAGCACTGGTCGCGTGGACGCCATCACGTTTCCGGCTCGAACGAAAGCCACTTTTGTGAACATGGATTCCGGTTCGAATCCATACACCGGCATCAAGTGGGGGCCGGATGGCAATCTGTATGTCGTCGATTATGGAGAGAATGAGTTGCAGGTGTACTCTCCTTCGGGCTCCTCAGTACGCACGGTCACCTCAAGCCTCAGCGGGCCGCATGCGGTGGCTTTCACAGATTTGAGCCCTGCCACGCAGGACTTTGGCGACTACTCAGGTTTTGCCAGTGCCAGCAGTGATTGGAGCACGACGCTGCGCCTCGGTAACGAGAGTGATACAGAGACTGCTGCGCGCAACTCGGACACGGCCAATGGCGACGACATCGACGACATCGACGACGAAGAAGGCGTGATTCTGCCGGACACGTTGGCTGCGGGGACAAATGCGAGTGTGAGCGTTCGCCGCCTCAATACCAGTGGCAGCACAGCGTATCTCAACGCCTGGATCGACTTTAACAATAATGGTGATCTCTCTGACGCTGGGGAACACATCATTGTGAACAAGAGCGTGCCAAACGGCACTCAAGGCACAGCGCAAACTTACAACTTCAGCGTGCCTGTCAGCGCTCAGTCGGGCTCGGTGGGAGCGCGTTTTAGGCTCAGCTCCACGAGCAATCCTGGGCCGACGGGCAGCTCGGGCAGTGGGGAGGTGGAAGACTACATGGTGACGATCATGCCAGCGACCACCGACTTCGGCGACTATGCGGGATTTGCTGTTGCGAGTAGTAACGCGAACAATGCACTGCGAATCGGTGCTTTGGTGGATACGGAGGCTGCCGCTGTCACCAATGCCAGTGCCAATGGCGACGATAATACTTTGGATGATGATGAAGATGGAGTGACGGTGCCGACGACACTTGCGCAGGGAGCGGCAGCATCGCTGGTGGTGAACGTGACGAATACCAGCGGCTCGTCGGCCTTCATCAATGCCTGGATCGACTTCAACGGCAACGGCACACTCACAGATCCAGGAGAGCAGGTGGCAGTGAACACCGCCGTCGCGACGGGGTCATCCAACTCCAACCGAACTGTGAATTTTACCGTGCCTGCCACGGCAAAGCTGGGCGTTGCCGGCGTGCGTGTGCGTCTTACGTCCACCAGCAGTCCTGGGCCGGATGGAGCAGACGGGAATGGGGAGGTGGAGGATTACACGACGACGATTGTGTGCCCGGTGGTGTCGATCACCACATCGACGCTCACTGCGGGCACGGTGGGTACTGCTTACTCGCAGGCACTCGCAGCGAGTGGTGGCAGTACGCCATACACTTGGGCAGTGACCTCGGGCACCCTGCCAGCCGGTCTTTCTCTCAATGCAAGCACGGGGGTGATCACCGGCACACCCACTTCGGGCAGTGGTGTCAGTAGCAGCCTGACTTTCCGTGTGACAGATGCCAACGGATGCCAAGGCACCTCTGCTCTATCATTGCAGGTTTGCCCGCTTATTTCCGTGGGGCCGAGAAATCTTCCCAACGGCAGTGTTGGTGTGCCCTATTTGCAAACGGTGCATGCCAGTGGCGGAGCTGCTCCGTACAGCCTTGCGCAGACGGGAGGCACACTGCCTCCTGGGTTAACTTTCACAGGCTGCAATCATCCGATCATCGGCCCCGGTACGGGGTATCCGTCGATTTTTTCGCCTGCGGCCAATGCCACGGTGAATCCCCCCGATGGCCTCATCACTTTGGCACTGGGCGGATCAGCAGGGCCGGTGAATTCGGGCGTTTGGAGTTTAAAGGCAACGGGAGGCGTCAGTATCGGCGTGCTGGGCCTCGGCCTGACGGAAAGCGGCTCTCGTACGGAATTGACCGGCACCTCGCTGAAATTCGGTGTTAGCAACAACAGCTCAAGCTTGCTGGGCATGTTAGGCGTTGGCACTTCGATCATTTCTACTTGGGAAGCGGTGGCGAAGTTGGACGTGCCTGGGCCGGCAGTGTCTTTGAAACCAGGCCTGCGTTATGCCGTGACATTCCATGTGGACGGCCAGAATGGCTTCTTGGAATCTGGGCTCGGTCTGATCCCCACCTTTACAGTGGAATTGCTCGATGGTGCTGGCAGAGCGATGGATTCCACTTCTTCGGGAACACTCATCAACATTCTGGGGCTTTTTGGTAATGGGGTGACGAGCGGTACGCGCACTTTATACTTTGATGTGCCCTATGACGTGGCCGCTGGACCTTGCAGTCTGCGCTTCCGTGCCAGTGCGGCCTTGAACACGACCATCCTCGGTTTAGGCACTACCTATGCCACCATTTCCGATCTGCGCATGACGGAGGCTGTGAGTGAAGGCAATGATGATGGCATCATTGCAGGCACACCGACGGCTCCCGGACTCTACACCATCCAGGTGACTGCCACAGACGCGCATGGCTGTGCTACGGAAAATCCCGTGAGCATCATCATCTGCTCCGCCATTAGCCTACCTGCGATCACCACCACACCTGCAGCAGGGGTGCCCTTTTCTGCCTCGGTGGCCGCAACCGGAGGTGCTGGGCCCTATGTTTACAGTGTGAGCAGCGGTGCCCTGCCTACGGGATTAAACCTCAATGCCAGCACGGGGGAGATCAGCGGCATCTCCACAAGTACCACCACGGCAAACTTCACGGTCACCGCGAGCGATGCGAACTCCTGTGCGGGATCGCGCAGTTACACGATTACTCCTGCATGCCCTGCGCTGACCATTCAGCCCAGCGTGCTGGCTGCAGGCTCGGTGGGCGCGGCCTATTCCCAGACTCTTTCTGCGTCCCATGGAGTCGCCCCTTACACTTGGAGCAGGGTCAGTGGGGCGTGGCCTACGGGTCTTAGCCTGAGTGCAGGCGGTGTCATCAGCGGCACACCCACGAGTGCAAACGGCAGTGGGGTTAACGTGATGGTGCGTGCCACGGACAAGAATGGCTGCTTCAGCAATCAAGTGGTGGCCATCAAAATTTGCCCGGCCATCTCGCTCTCGGCCATTACTGCGAGCCAGACGGTGGGCGTTCCATTCTCTGCCACCGTGGCGGCATCAGGCGGTGCTGCGCCTTATGTTTACAGCATGAACTCAGGCAGTTTGCCTGCGGGGCTGAGTTTCAATGCCAGCACGGGAGCCATCACCGGCACGCCAACGAATAACGCTGCTGCTACATTCTCGATCACTGCGACAGATGGCCAGGGCTGCTCGGGCTCATGCAGTTACACGATCACGCCGACATGTCCTACCCTGAGCACGGCTCCAGGCACCCTGCCTGTCGGTGTGGTGGGAGTTGCCTATTCGCAGGCTCTCAGTGCAGTGGGCGGTGCGGCTCCGTATTCATATTCTCTTTCCAGCGGAACGCTGCCCGCAGGACTCACGCTTGCGGCTTCAGGGTTGATCAGCGGCACACCGACGACTGCCATCAGCTCGGTGATTTCTCTGGCGGTCACAGACAGCAACGGCTGTCAGACCGTCGTTCAGCGTACGCTCGTCGTCTCCAATGCAGCACCGTCCTGCCCGACGGATCTGGGAGAGACGCTCGGTGGCAGTTACCGTGTCACGCGCTTGGGGCGCGATGTGTTCGGTGGTGAGAACACTGGCACGGGCACATGCATCTACAACATGTCGCCCAATGGCCGCTGGATCACGGGCGTTCGCGCGGGCTTGAAGTCGCGCGGATTTGTGATGAGCACGCTTTCCTTTGCCAACACCGATGTGCCACTGGTCAATGCGGCGCATCCTTACGCGATGGGAGCGGATGTGAACGATAGCGGTGATGTCGTGGGCTATGAGAAATGGTCGTCGGGAGGAAAGTTCAACGTCATCGCCTGGCATTATGTGCAGGCGACGGGTAACGTCGTGAGACTCCAGACTCCCTATGATGCCAATCCCAGCGTGTATGCTTCACCCTGCGCGCTGACAGCGGATGGGAATTACGCCTTTGGTACCGTCGATCCAGACGGTCCCGGCGGCCCCATTCTGCCACAAGGTGGCTGGTGGAATCTCAACTCGCTCGCCTGGACAGCGATTCCTGGCGTGCGTGAGGTGATCGATGCTTCCTCTGCGGGCACGCGTTTGCTCGTGGTGGACAGCAGTGGCGTGGGCAAGGTGCTCGAAGGGCATCCATTGAGTGGCTGGAGCAGCACGTTGGTGAGTTTCACCGGAGGCAGGCTGCGTGGTGGTCGCATCAGCCCCAATGGGCGCTATGTCGGCTCCAGCCAGCGCATCGCAGGTGTGCCGACGCCGTTTGTCTATGATCTGCAAACGTCAACACGCACCAACCTCGCACGCATCCTGCCGCAGGATTCTCTGGGCGGCATTGTCGGTGCCATCAGTGATACCGGGCGCGTGTTGGGTTCGATTTTCAGCAGTGCTGCCACGGGAAGTTTTGCCGTGATGTGGGACACGCCCGCAGACCTCTACACGCGCATCTCGGATGTGCTCATCAGCGACGGTCATGTGGCGCAGGATGAGACTTATGCGCTGTGGAATCTCTACAATGGTGGCGACGGCATCTCGGCAGACGGCAACACACTGGGTGTCTATGGAAACAATCCCACGGGGCTGGAGGACTCGATCGTGTTTTCCCGTGTGCCGCAGCCTGACGCGCGCCTCTGCCTCGGCAATGCGGTGTGGCAGGACACGAATCGCAATGGCATCAAAGACACGGGAGAGCCAGGCGTCTCGGGTGCGGTGCTGCATCTTTTCCATCCCGGCTCAGACAATGCCATCGGTGGCACAGGCTCTGCGGCTGACTATGAAGTGGCATCAGCAATCACCACCGGGAGCAGCGGTAGTTATGTTTTCAGCGCCATCCCTGCCGGGACATATTACGTGCGCATGACTCCACCTGCGGCGCTGCCTTCGACTTCGGGGCTGGTGGTGTCCCTCGACAACGGCGTGAACAATGACAACAACGGCAGCCAACCCGGCGGGCCGGGCACGGATATTTACAGTCCTCTCATCACTCTGGCTCCAGGCACAGAACCGGTGAACGATGGTGATGCGAGCGCGAACACGGATCTCTCGGTGGACTTCGGTTTGAACGATGGTGTTAGTGTCGGCGATTTGGTGTTCGATGATTCGAATGGTGACGGAATTTATCAATCCGGGGCAGGGGAGAGTGGCATCGCGAACGTCACTGTGCAGTTGCTCGATGGGATGACGGAGACTGTGCTCCTTTCTACGACCACCGATGCCAAGGGACACTATTTCTTTGGTGCCTGCGCGCCGGGTACTTATCGCGTTCGGATTCCCACACCGCCCGCTTCGCGTTCGGCTGCGACGCTGGGAGTCAATGCAGATAACGGTGTGGATAATGACAGCAACGGCATCCAGATGGGCGGCCCAGGGACGGCGATCGTGAGCCCCGTCATCACACTCGCGGCGGGCAATGAACCGGGCAGCACTGGCAACGCGAGTTTTGAAAACACCATCGACTTTGGTTTGCGATCCTGTGCGACGATCACGGTCTCGCCTGCCTCCTTGCCAGGAGGTGGAGTCGGCACTTCATACGCAGCGGCAGTGTCAGCTACGGGTGGGACGGGGCCTTACACTTTCACGGTGAGCAGTGGCACTCTGCCTGCCGGGCTGAGCCTCAATGCCAGCAGCGGAGCCATCAGTGGTACTCTCACCAGTGCGGCGGCGGCTACTTTCACCATCAGCGCCAGCGATGCAGATAACTGCATCGGCTCGCGCAGTTATTCGATCACGCCCGTGTGCCCCACGCTCACGATCACGCCTGTGTCACTCCCTGCGGGCTTGGCTGGGGTCGCTTATTCGCAGACGCTCAGTGCCAGCGGTGGCACAGCTCCCTACACCTGGAGCACGCTGAGTGGTTCTTGGCCTGCGGGATTGAGCCTCGGCACGGATGGTGTCATCAGCGGTACGCCCTCCGCTGGAAATGGAGCCGGTGTGAGCATCACGGTGCGCGCTACGGATGCGTATGGCTGCTCTCGCACGCAGGTGGTGAATGTGAAAATCTGCCCGGTGGTTACGCTCGCGGCCATCACGGGGACAGCGCAAGTGGGGGCGCCTTATGTTTCCTCCGTAGCGGCAGCGGGCGGTGCAGCTCCCTATGTTTATGCTGTGACGAGTGGCAGCTTGCCTGCAGGACTGAGCCTCGACACCGCATCGGGCAGCCTCAGCGGTACGCCGACAGCCTCCGGCGTGGCTTCTTTCACGCTCAGCGCGACCGATGCGAATGGCTGCACCGGCATTCTTCCATGCACATTGAATGTGTGTGCTCTCATCGCCTTGTCGCCCATTCAGGCGAATGCGACGGCTGGGCAGTCCTACACTTCCTCAGCCGCAGCATCCGGCGGAGTGTCTCCTTATGTTTATGCGCTCACGAGTGGCAGCCTGCCTGCGGGACTGAGCCTCGATACCGCCTCGGGAACCATCAGCGGCACGCCGACGGATGACACCGCAGCAAACTTTACGCTCACAGCCACCGATGCGAATGGTTGCTCTGGCTCACGCGCTTACACGATCACGGCGGGTTGCCCGGTCATCACGTTCGGTGGTGCCACACCGCCGAATGCTTATCTCAACACAACGTACACGCATTCCCTTGCGGCCACGGGCGGGACTGCTCCGTATGCTTACACGCTCGTCAGCGGCTCGCTGCCATCGGGATTGACCCTCGCCGCAGATGGCACTGTCAGCGGCACGCCCACAGCATTGGGCACACGTACCGTGACCGTGCGTGCCACGGATGCCTACAGTTGTCAGAGCGCAGTCATCTCCGTCACCTTCATCGTCAAGGGCATGGCACTGGGGAATCAAATCTGGGTGGACATGAATGATGATGGCCTGCGTGATACGACAGAAAGCGGCATGCCCAACTTGGCTGTAGAACTGTGGTCTCCTGGGGCCAATGGTGTGAGAGACAATGGCAGCGGCGATGATGTGATGCTCCATGCCACCACGACAGACGCCAACGGTTATTACCTCTTCACTGATCTGGTGCCGGGTTCATACTATGTGCGCCTCAGCAGGTTGAAGCTCTTTTATCCGAAGGTGAGCACGCAGCAGGTGGCCCTCGATAATGGAGTGAACAATGACAACAACGGCATCCAGGGTGCATCGGGCGATCCCGTCGTCACGCCGTTGATCACGCTTTCCCCTGGCACTGAGTCGGTGGCAGACGGTGATGACGCCGATACCGATAGCACCGTGGATATTGGTTTCTCGAACTTCAATCCATGTCAGATCACCAACCTGATCGACAACCCAAGCTTTGAATTCCAAGGATTGCCGAACACGACAGGAACACCCGTTGCAGTGTTGGGCTTTGACGGCACAGGCACCTCTCTCGGGGCGAACATCAACGCCTTCCAGTGGGTGGGGGGTACGAATGGCAGCAGCGGCCTTGGCGAACCGATGCAACGAGTCCAAGTGGCTGTCGGCAACAGTGGATCAAAAGTGTCGTGGGTGGAAAGCACGAAGAGCTGTCGTCATGGCAAACGCATGCTGCTCATGCAGGGCACCAGTTCAGGCGTGACATTGCGACCAGCGGGTGGAGGAGGCTGGAGCAGCGTCCTGCTTCCCGGCAAAGAGTATGAACTCAGTGTGTGGGCAGCCAATGCCTCTTCTGGAGCGTCTTCGATTGTTTGGGCGCTGAATGCGAACGCGCAGATATTCCAAATCATCACCGGCGGCACGCCAGGCATCTACCAGTACTACACCGTGCCACAGGGGGAAATGAGTGCCACGGCTCCCGGTGTACAGCAATGCTGCGGTTACAGTGGCGGTACGGTTTCTTATCCGGCATTCGGTGCTGCGGATTACAATGGTTGGACGGAATCGTGGACACAGGCCAACAGCCCAGCGTGGCGTCAGTTCACCTATCGCTTCCGTATTGCGAACGCAGCCACGCCTGCGCAGATCGACTCCGCTGCCATCATGCTCTCCGGGGGGAGCAGCACCAATCCAGTCGTCACGGATTTTGTTTATCTCTGTCAGGTCAGTACTTCGGCGACACTTACGCTGGGCAACCTCGTTTGGAATGACGCCAATAAGAATGGCGTGAGAGATACGGGTGCTTTCAGCGAACTCGGCGTGGCAGGCGTCACGGTCGATCTTTTCCGCACCACCAATGACACTGCGGGAGATGCAGATGATCTCTGGATCGGTTCGACCACGACCAGTCCGGCGGGGGCTTACAACTTCACAGGTTTGGCGAACGGCAAATACGTCGTGCGGGTGACTCCGCCCGCCAGCCTCCCGGCAACAGGAGGTAACGTGATCACCTCGGACAACGGCATCAACAATGACAACAACGGCTCACAACCCGGTGGGCCAGGCACGGCGATTTACAGCCCTGTCATCACCCTGGCAGCGGGGAGCGAATCCACGAATGATGGCGACACCAATCCTGACACGGAATTGAGCATCGACTTCGGCCTCTTCACCGGCATTCAGCTTGGCAACCAGCTCTTCATTGACGCGAACAATGACGGTGCCTACAACAGTGGTAGCGAGTCTGGAGTGGGTGCTGGTGTGGTCGTGGAGTTGCTCGATGGCGCGGTGGACACCGTGATCACGAGCACGACGACCAATAGCGTCGGTGCTTACAACTTCACAGTGTTTCAGCCTGGCACCTATCGAGTGCGCATTCCGACGCCTCCTGCCGCTTGGCCGCTGGTCTCAGGCGTGGCCGATGGCATGGATAACGGTGAGGACAATGACAGCAACGCCTTGCAACCCAGCGGCTACGGCACAGCGGTGATGAGTCCAGTGATCACGCTGACGGCTGGAGGAGAGCCTGGCAGCAGTGGTGTTGGCAATGCGGAGAATACCATCGACTTCGGATTCCGCGGCTGCCCTGTCATCACTCTCAGCCCAGGCACCGTCGGCGTAGCGACTCAGTATGCCGCGTACACGCCACTCACGCTGGCCTCTGCCGGTGGAGCGGGGGGCTACACCTATGCCTTGAGCGCAGGTGCGTTGCCATCAGGCATGAGCTTGAGTCCTGCGGGCGTGATCAGTGGCACACCAGATGCCGCTGCGGCTCCTGGCAGTTACTCATTCACAGTGCGCAGCACAGATAATCTCGGCTGCTCTGGTACGCAGAGCTACGTGTTGAAACTTTTGAACGCCGTGGTCACGGTGAATCCCGCCACGCTGCCACCTGCGACGCAATATGCTGCCTATGCACAGAATCTCACCGGCACTGGCGGCACTGCGCCGTATGCGTGGAGCGTGAGTCCTCAAGCCCTCAGCGGCACGGCGGCCTGGTGGCCGGGTGAGGAAAGTGCTGCGGATGTGATCGCCGGAAATAGCGGCGCGTTGATGAATGGCGTGTCTTTTGATGCAGGGCAGGTGGGCCGCGCATTGAGCTTTGATGGCGTGGATGATTTCATGCAGGTCGGTGATCAGTCCGTGCTGCGTCCCGCACAGATCACGCTGGAGGCGTGGGTACGCCCAGCGAATGGGACACCGTCAGGGGATCAAGTTATCCTCGCCAAGACCACCAACCCTGCAGCACCGACGGATGGATACGGTCTCACTCAAAGGGCAGGTGGCAGCACGGTGCGATTCTGGATCAATCGCCCTTCGGCGGTATTGCTCACTTCAGATTTCGTGGATGCACCCTTGACCGTCGGTGCGTGGAATCATGTGGTGGCCACCTATGACGGCGCAGTGCTGAAGTTGTTCGTCAACGGTGCTCAAGTTGCATCGAAGCTGTTTATCATTCCCATCAACCATTCAGACAAGTCGCTGGTCTTTGGCGGATCGAGCGCAGGCGGCACGGCCTGGAATGGCGCGCTGGATGAAATCATGATCTACAACCGCGCTCTCAGTGCGGCTGAGGCATCCGCGCGTTACGCTGCGGTGATCAGTGGCAACAGTGGAATGCCAGTGGGGATGATGTTGGATCCTGTGGAGGGGCTGCTCAGTGGGACGCCGTCCTCGGTTCCAGCTTCCTATGCCTTTACCGTGCGTGCCAGTGATGCCTACGGCGGAATCGGCCTGCGCAATTACTCACTCGTGGTGCAGTGCCCAGTTTGCGACATCACGCCGAAGACGTTGGCAGATGCGGTGCAATACATGCCTTACACCGCAGTCACGCTCCAGGCTGATGGCGGTACCGCGCCGTATGTGTGGGACATTGCCGGTGGAGCTTTGCCAGTGGGCATGAGCCTCAGCAGTGTAGGGGTGCTCAGTGGCACGCCAGGTTCTGCGCCGGGCACCTATTCCTTCACGGTGCGTGCGCGCGATGCCAACAATTGCGTGAGCACGCAGGCTCTCAGTGTGCTCGTTTCATGCCCCGCCATCACACTCACACCTGCGGCACTGCCAGACGCACGGCAGTTTGATTCTTACACAGCGGTGTTGCTCGACGGTTCCGGTGGCAGCGCACCATACACCTTTGCCCTCACCGACGGTGCCCTGCCGACGGGAATGAGCTTGAGCGCAGCGGGCTTGGTCAGTGGTACGCCCACCGCACCTCCTGGAGATTATTCCTTCACCGTCCGCGCCACGGACAGCGAGGCGTGTTCGGGCGAGCGTAGCTACACGTTGCATGTGACATGCCCGGTCATCACCATCAGCCCATCAGCTTTGCCTAGTGGGCGGCAGTACCAAGCCTACAGCCAGAGCCTGAATGCCAGTGGTGGCAATCCCGCGTACACGTGGTCGCTGGTTTCCGGTTCGTTGCCTGCTGGCCTGACTTTGAGTTCGGCTGGCGTGATTAGTGGTACGCCGACCGTGCCACCCGGAGTTTACGCGTTCCGCGTGCAGGCCGTGGATAATGCTGGATGCGTGGGCACGCGCGATTGCACGCTGAGCTTTGACTGCCCGCTCATCAGCATCACTCCAGTCACGCTGCCGCAGGCATCGGTGACCGTGGCGTACTCGCAGCAACTTGCAGCAGATGGAGGCACCGCTCCGTACACGTGGTCGCTTGCGGGTGGAGCACTTCCCTCAGGGATCACCTTCTCATCATCGGGATTGATCAGCGGCACAACATCATCAGTAGGCTCGTTCAACTTCACAGTGCAGGTTTCTGACCTGAATGGTTGTGTGAAACAGCAGTCGCTTGCTCTCGGCGTAGGCTGTGCAGCCATCACCATCACTCCTTCGTCGTTGGCAGGGGCTGTCGTTGGCAGTGCTTATTCGCAGCAGCTCAGTGCCACTGGCGGAGTCGGTGTGAAAACATGGTCGCTCGCCGGTGGCTCCCTGCCTGCGGGGATGAGCCTCTCCTCCTCGGGCCTGCTCAGTGGCACACCGACGAGCGCACCAGGGAACTACACTTTCACAGTGCAAGCTGCGGATGAGAATCACTGCCCCGGTTCCATCATTTACACGCTCCAGGTGAGCTGCCCTGCCATCACGATCTCGCCTTCCACACCTCCAGACGCAACGGTAGGGTTGGCCTACTCCACGACGCTGACGGCTTCAGGGGCCACAGCCCCCTATACTTGGAGCATTCCTGAAGGAAGTGTGCCTCCACCTGGCATCTCTTTGAGTCCGGCGGGCGTGTTGAGCGGGACTCCGACTGCGCCAGGCACCTATGCTTTCAGCGTTGAGGCGCACGATGCCTATCAATGCTCCGGCATTACCACGATCAGCATGACCGTTGTATGTCCGACGTTGGCACTGTCTCCATCGAGCCTTGCTTCAGGCTATCGCGGTGTGGCCTACAGCCAGACTTTGATCGCGAGCGGTGGTGTCCAGCCTTACAGCTATTCGCTGACAGCCGGTAGCCTGCCGCCTGGATTGGTGTTGAGCAGCGCTGGTGTCATCAGCGGGACACCGGGAGCGGCTGGGAGCTACAGTTTCACTGTTCGTGGCATGGACACAGCCGGGTGTTTGGGATCGCGGGATTACGTGCTTGTGATTCAAGGATTGTCTCTGGGGAATCTGGTCTGGAACGATCTCGATCAAAACGGCATGCGTGATGCGGGCGAGCCGGGCATCGGCGGTGTGTCGCTGCAACTCTTTGCAACCGCGGATGCCGTCGTCGGCAACGCAGACGATGTCTCTCAGGGGACAACGACGACCGATGGCTCTGGCAGTTATGCATTCACGGGTCTCGCCCCTGGAAAATACTACGTCGCCATTGCAACGCCGCCGTCGGCACAGCCGATGTCTTCCGGTGCGCAGATCGCCTTGGATAATGGCGTGGACAATGACAACAACGGTACGCAATCAGGCGGCAAGGGGGCGGCTGTGTTTAGCCCGATCGTCACCCTCGCCGTCGGACACGAACCGGGGGATGTCTCCGGTGGCACGGACGTGGAGGATACGCTCGACTTCGCCTTCCGCGCAGTGCCAGACTCGCTGACGAATCTGCTGGAATACACTCTCAACACGAGCAGCGGCGGGCTGCCCGCGTCTCCCAGCCATAAAAACGCTGCGGTGGCTAACGCGGCAAAGATTCAGATCGAGGATGACATGAATGGCCTCACGGACATCAGCGAGCCTGCGACCAACGGGCCGATGCGCAGTGGTTCTCTCTCGCGTCGCATGCGTGACTGGGATGCGTCGTATGACAGCAACTACGATCTGACACGCACCAATCTGGTGCAGTCGCCCGACAGTCTGTGGATTCGCTTCGACATGGATCCCTATGCGGATGGCAATATCGGCAACATCCTCTTTGATCTCTTCCGCGTCGGCACCACTTCGCCGGTGCAGGGGAAGGTGTTCCTGACCTGGCAGGAGGGTTCAACCTATCAAACTGCGTCCACAGATAGCTTCAGCATTCCTGCCACCGGCTCGTGGTACTCGATGAATCTCAGTTGGAATAACTTCACCGGCGGAGCCTCGGCGCTGCCGAGTGGTGCGCAGCTCGCCGGGAAGTCCTTCCTCGTTGAAATCTACCTCTGGGGTGGAGATGGCACGGGCTACATCGACATCGACAATATCATGTTGCAAGGCGATGCCACGGCCGTGCCGCCGACGCTCGCACTGGGTGATTTCGTATGGGCTGACACGAATGGAAACGGACTTAAAAATCCGCGTGAGCCAGGACTGCCAGGTCTCACAGTGCAGTTGCTCCAACCTGGGGCGGATGCCTTGGCTAACACGAGTGATGATCAACTCGTGAGCACCACGACGACGGATGCGAACGGCTATTACCTCTTCACCGGCTTGGCGGAGGGAGACTATTTTGTGCGTCTCCCCACTCCTGCCGCGCTCTGGCCGATGGCTTCTCCTGCCGTTAACGCAGATAATGGTGTGGACAATGACAGCAATGGTTTGCAGCCAGGTGGCAGCGGCACGGCGGTGAGCAGCCCCTTGATTCATCTGGCCATCGACACGGAGCCGGGTGCCCTTGCGAGTGGTGGAAATCAAGACATGTCGGTGGACTTCGGCTTCACCGCGGCAATGACCATCGGGAACCTCATTTTTGCTGATGCCAACAATAACGGGCGTGTGGACACCGGCGAGACGGGTGTGCCGGGAGCGCAGGTGGAACTCTTTGCCACGACCGATAACTCGGTAGGCAACAGTGATGATGTGAAGAAAGGAGCCACGGTAACTACGGGGGCAGACGGTCTCTACAGCTTCACCGGACTCAGTGCGGGTAAGTATTATGTGCGTGTGACCCCACCGATTACGCATCCGCGTCGGAGTTCCACCAGCAGCAGCGCAGATAATGGTGTGGACAATGACAGCAATGGCATCTCTCAGGCTAGTACGGGTGCGGCGGTGTATTCACCGGTGATCACACTCTCGGCTCTCACTGAGCCGGGGAATCTGCTGGCTCCTTTCGGTGGCAATGTGGATAACACCATCGACTTCGGACTGCGCCCTACCTTTTGCAGCTTGGGCAACATGGTTTACAAGGACGCCAACGATAACGGAGTCTGTGACTCAGGCGAAGGAGTGAGCGGAGTGAGAGTGGAGTTGTTCAGTTCATCGGGTACTTTTATCGCCAGCACGACGACGAGTCCCACCGCTGCCAAACGAGGGCAGTACCTTTTCAATAACGTCGTACCTGGTTCGTATTACGTGCGCATCCCTGCGTCGGAGTTTGGTACTGGCAAAGCACTGGTCAATACCGTTTCGATCTATCCAACCACGTCAGCGGACAACGACACTGATGACAACATTGTGGGCAATGATGACGGGATCGACAATGCGCAACCCGCAGTCAATGGCATCAGCAGTGCGCTCATCACACTGACAGACAGCGGAGAGCCCGCCAACAGCAGTGGGGAGAGCGGCATGTACAACACCATTGATGACAGCGATGACAACAACGGCAATATGACCGTGGACTTCGGCTTCAAGTCCAGCGGGCCGACAGCCACCGGTTGCTATCACTTCCTCGCCGCTGATGGCAATCACGATGGCACACTTGCCATGTCCACGGAGTGGACGCCCGTGCAGGCCTATGATTTCAGCTACACGCCTGGCAGCGCGTGGATGGATAGTGCGGAGGTTGTTTACGATGCGGCACTCAATCGTGTGAAACTGGATGTTTCTCTCACGCACACCAGCGCAGCGCAGGTGGGGGCACTGTGGTTCCTCATGAGCACAGGGGGCAATCCAGCCACGGCGGATCACGCGATCGTTTACATCGACGGGGTGAATCGTGCGAACCCGGTGGTGACGATCTACCGTTATGATCCGGCGCTCGGCTCCTTGAGCTGGCAGAATACCGCGAACCTGCTGGTGTCCACGGTGCCAGGCAGCCTCACGGCGGGAGACATTCTCCAGCGGCAAGTCACCGACACCGCAGGTGGTGTGCGTTTCCAATGCGTGGTGGATGTCTCGCGCATTAACAACGCTGCCAACTGGAGCGCGCTCGGAGTGGATGCCTCCACCTGGGAGGGGATCGAGGCGGGTGGCAGCGGCGGGCTCGTGCTGCATACGGCGAGTTTGGATGCTGCGCCTGGCTATGATAGCAACGGCGCGCTGACTTCCTTTAACGTCACCTCGGGAACAGAAGGATTCTTCGAAACGGATCCCTCTGGAGTGCTCACCATCGCGACAGAGCCGTGCTCGGTGTCGCCGTGGGTAAGCCTAGGCAACTTGGTCTGGAATGATGCGAACAACAACGGTCTGCGTGACATGGGAGAACTCGGCATCAGCGGTGCCACGGTGCAATTGTTCAATCCCGGAGCTGACAATGCCATTGGCGGTAGTGGCTTGGATGCTGATACGCAGGTGGGTGGTAGCGTGGTCACCAGCAACGCCGGTGCCTACGCATTCACCAACCTCGTGCCTGGCAAGTATTATGTGCGCGTCACACCGACGCTGGGCGTCCCAGCCGCCAGCAGCATGGCAGTGATGCAGGACAACGACATCGACAATGACAACAACGGCACGCAGCCCGATGGCCCAGGCACCTACGTCTATAGCCCGGTGATCGATCTGGCCGTCGGTAGCGAGCCGAACTCTGGCGTGGATGGAGACGGCACCAATGGCAACAACACTCTCGACATCGGTCTCTTCTCAGGCATCGCTGTCGGTGATTTGGTTTGGAACGACTGGAGCAACAACGGCCTCAGAGACGGTTGGGAATGGGGCATTGGTGGAGTGCTGGTGGAGTTGATGAGTCCTGGAGCTGACAACGCAGTCGGTGGTACCGGTGCGAATGCGGACGTCGTGCTCCAGTCCACTTCGACGCTCAGCAACGGCACCTATACCTTCAAGGTTTTCACGGCAGGCTCCTATTATGTGCGGCTGACACCTCCTGCTGCCTATTCTCTGGCTAGCGATGTGGCGGTCACTGCCGACAACGGAGTGAACAACGACAACAATGGCGTGCAGCCTGGAGGCGCGGGATCATACGTGAACAGCATGGTGTTCCAACTCATGCCAGGCGGAGAACCCGGCAGCACGGGGGCCACGAACACGGAAAACACCATCGACTTTGGTCTGCGTTCATGCCCCGTCATTACGATCTCTCCATCGACACTGGCCGATGTGGCCAAAGGCGCCTCCTACAGTGTCACCTTCAATGCGGCCAATGGTACGACGCCTTACACGTGGAGCCTGATCTCAGGGACACTGCCCACAGGGATGAGTCTTTCGAGTTCTGGCGTTCTCAGTGGCACGCCCACGGGTGCGCCGGGCAACTATAACTTCACCGTTCGCGCGCGAGACGCGGCGGGATGCTCCGCCTCGCAGGCGCTTGCTTTGAATGTGACCTGCCCAGCTCTGAGCTTGACGCCGACGAGTCTCACTTCAGTGCCGCAGAACACGGCAGTCAGTCAGCAGTTTGCGACTACGGGTGGCGTGGCTCCCTACACCTACACTCGTCAATCAGGCACCCTGCCTGTGGGGGCGTCTCTCTCTTCAAATGGGCTGCTCTCCGGCACTGTGACGGGTGCTCCTGGTGTGTACTCTTTCGTGATTCGCAGTACGGATGCTGTCGGATGCGTGGTCGATCAGTCGTTCTCATGGAGCATCACTTGCCCGGCACTCACGCTTTCGCCTGCCACACTGCCTCCAGCAGCACAGTATGCCTCCTACACTCCCCAGACTCTCACGGCGAGCAATGGCAGCAGCCCCTACGCATGGAGTTACACGGGGGCGTTGCCGGCGGGGATGACGCTGAGCAGTGGCGGCATTCTCAGTGGCGTGCCGACGAGCGCGCCTGGCAGCTACAACATCACGCTCACGGCGACGGATGTGAACGGCTGTGCTCAATCTGCCGCGTACTCAGTGGTGGTGGTTTGCCCGGCAGCGACGATCAATGCTCCGGCATTGCCGACAGCGACGCAGGGAGTGTCCTATCCGGGGCAACAGCTCGGCGTTTCTGGGGGCACCTCGCCTTATTCATGGAGCATTGCGTCGGGTGCATTGCCAGCAGGGCTGTCTTTGAGTGCCACCGGATTGATCTCCGGCACGCCGACCGCCGCGCCGGGGAACTATGGATTCACGGTGCGCACCACGGACGGCGTGGGCTGCGTCTCCACCAGTGCGCTGCAAATCGTGGTGGCCTGCCCCGCAATCTCCATCGGCCCTGTGCCATTGCCCTCAGCGACACAGTATGCTGCCTACACGCAGACACTCTCTGCAGGTGGTGGAAAAACACCCTACACCTGGAGTCTCGACAGTGGCGTGCTGCCGACGGGACTCACGCTTTCTGCCAGTGGAGTACTCAGTGGCACGCCGACTTCGCTCGGCAGTACCACCTTCGACGCGAAGGTGACAGATGCGCAGGGCTGCACCGCCACACAGCGCTACACCTTCACCGTCGATTATCCGCCGATCACGATCACGCCGAGCACGCTGCCGAGCGGCACACGCCTCGTGCCTTACAGTCAGCAGCTTGCTGCCTCAGGAGGGACGGCTCCCTACACCTACAGTCTTCTCACGGGCAGCCTGCCTTCGGGCATCACTCTGTCCTCGTCTGGTTTGATCTCAGGCATCACTCTGGCGGCTCCGGGGAGCTATTCCTTCACGGTACAGGCGTTGGATAAAAATGGTGCGCCTGGCACGCAACCTTACACGCTTGTCATTGTGTGTCCGAATTTGCTCATCACGCCGTTGTCCCTTTCCAATGCGACGGTGGGTGCTTCTTACTCAGCCACATTGAATGCGGTGGGAGGTGGTGCTCCTTACACATGGAGCGTCACCAGTGGTTCGCTGCCGCCGGGTCTGTCTCTGAGTGCGAGCGGGATTCTCTCGGGTACTCCGGTGCAGGCGATGACGGCCTCCTTCACCGTCGAGGTGCGGGATTCCTTCAACTGCGTCAATACGAAGCTCTACACTCTGGGAGTGAACTGCCCATCCATCAGCGTGACGCCGACAGCGTTGTCTGACGCGTATTACAACGTCGCCTACAGCAAGCAGCTCGCCGCGACGGGCGGTACTGGTCCTTATTCTTGGAGCGTGATCGCGGGCACACCGCCAGCAGGCATGTCGCTGTCCTCCAGTGGACTGCTTTCAGGCACGCCCAGCGCGTATGGCAGTGCGAGCTTCACGGTGCGTGTCACAGACGCCTATAACTGCACTTCCACGCAATCCTACTCGCTGCGTGTGAAAGGACTTGGCCTGGGCAATATCGTTTTCGAAGACAACAACTTCAACGGCCAACGCGACAATGGAGAACCCGGCGTGGCAGGAGTTACGGTTGAGCTCTGGGATCCAGGTGCAGACCACGCCATCGGTGGCAGTGGCCCGGACAGCGATCTCATGATCCGCGACACCACGACGGATGCGCTGGGCGAGTACAGCTTCGATAACCTCCAGCCGGGAACCTACTTCCTGCGTGTGCTCATGCCTGCGGCGCAAACCATCATCGGAGGCACTCCGGTGAACCTCGACAATGGCGTGGATAACGACAACAACGCTGCCACGCAGCCGGGAGGCGCAGGCCAGCCCGTCTATTCACCCGTCGTGACGCTTTCCACCGGTGGCGAACCCGCTGCGGCAGATGGAGATGTGGATACCGACGACACGATCGACTTCGGTTTGTTCCGTGGCATGAGCGTGGGCAATCTCGTGTGGCAGGATAGCAACGACAATGGCCAGCGTGATAGTGGCGAGCCTGGCATCGACGGCGTCAAAGTGGAACTCTGGTCTGCGGGCGCGGATGGCAGCATCGGCGGCACGGACGATGAATTGCTGAAGAGCACCATCACCGCAGGCGGAGGCAGCTACGCCTTCACCTCACTGCCACCACTGCAAGTGTATGTGCGCATTCCGGTGCCACCTGCGGCGCAGCCGCTCTCGAGCAGTGTGACAGACTTCCATGACGATGGTGTGGACAACGATGACAATGGTCATCAGGTCAACGGTGGTGCCGTTTACAGTCCGGTCATCACGCTCACAGCGGCGGATGAGCCTGGCAGTGGCGGCGGTGCTTACGATGAGACGACAATCGATTTCGGCTTCCTCAGTGTGACGCCGAGCATCTACGTCTCGGCCACGCAGGCAGACAGCATTCAGGCATTCGATGCCACCACGGGTCTCTATCACGGCTCATTGGTGGATGCCTTTGGCAGCAGCCTCAGCCAGGGAAATGCGGACTATGGCGATGTGCCCTACGCCATCGAGCTCGGCCAGGATGGCAACTGGTACGTCGCACACTACGGCGCGAGCAATCTGCGCAAGATCAGCCCCGCCGGTGTCGATCTGGGGCCGGTGTTGGACAACAGTGCAGCAAGCCTCTCCCTCGTAGCGCAGTTCACCATCGGTCCGGATGGCAACTTCTACGTCGCAGACGTGAATGGCGGGCGCATCGTGCGTTTCCAAGGCCCATCCGGCACCACACCTGGCGCACCCATCGGCACGACAGCACCTTTCACCTTCATCAATGTCTCCGGGGTGGAGGACATGAACTTCGGCCCCGACGGAAACCTCTATGTCGTGGTGCAGACCAATGACATCCGCGAAGTGCGCCGCTACAGCACGACCACGGGTGCGCTGCTCAATGTCATCGTCACGGACACTCAGTTGGTGAACATGGTGCCTGGTGGCGAGCCGATTGCGCTCATCTCAGGCATCGATATTGAAGGCGGCATTCTCTATGGCGTGAATCGCAGCGATGGGGAAATTTTCAGCCTCAGTTTGGCCAATCCGAATGCGCCTGGTCAGCCGCAGCTCGTCGCCACCATTGCCAGCGCAGGAAAAGGTGAGGTGGACACGCGCGACATCGAATTCAACCCAGCAAACAATCATCTCTACATCGCTGGCTACAATTGGGGCAAGCCGCTCAACGCGGGCACTTACATCAGTGGCTCCTTGCTCGATGTGGACATTGCTGGCGCACCCAACGGAACGGTGGCGATCCGCGAAGTGCCCATCCCGCGTCCGCCGGGGCCGAATAACGAAATCTGGGCAGGCCCGCGCGATGTGGCCGTCGGTCGTCCTTTTGCGCCATTGCCAGAGAGTGTCTCCATCGGATCGCTCGTGTGGAATGATGTCGATGCCGATGGTATGCAGGATGCGGATGAACTGGGCATCCCCGGCGTGCGTGTGGAGTTGTGGCGCGATGCCAACGGCATCTCCGACGACGGTGCTGAATTGCGTGTGGGCTGGACTTACACCGACACGCGCGGTCACTATTACTTCTCAGGTGAAGCTCCCGGTGTGTATCAAGTGCGCATTGCGGAGTCGAACTTCGCCGATGGCATGCCGCTGGCCACGAGCGGTTATAGCAGCCCGATCACTTCCATTATCGACGATCAAATCGACGGCGATGACAGCGGTCGCCAACCCGGCGGCCCCAAGACGCTCGTTTATAGTCCGCTCATCACACTCACGCCGGGAGCGGAGCCTCTCGGCGATGGCATCACAGGGGGTGAAAATGGCCGCGGTGGAGAATTGGACAATTACACCGTCGATGCCAGCGGCGACATGACCATCGACTTCGGCTTTGTCGAGCCGGGCATCATGGGCATCGGCAACTTGGTCTTTGTCGATGCCAACGGCAATCAGCGCTTCGACCTGGGTGAAGGTCGGGATGATGTCATTGTGGAGCTGTATCGCTGGGGCGATACTCCCGGAGTCACACCTCCGGTGGCCACCACAGTCACCGCAGGCGGTGGCATCTTCCTCTTCAGTAACCTCTGGCAGGGACAGTACTTCCTGCATCTGCCTGCGGCGCAGTTTGATGTCACGGGAGAATTGCGTGGCCTCTTCAGCATTCCCGTGGTCACGGCTGGCGATGACAATGTCGGCCAGGATGCGCTGCCATCCGCGACGCCGTGGATCACGGGAGTGAGCACTGGCCTGATCAATCTCGTGCGCGATCAAGCACCGACGGATGATGACACGGAAACAGGCTTCGATTCCGCCACAGACCTCAACGACATCAACATCAACCTCACGCTCGACATCGGCCTCTTCCGTCCGGTGTCCTTGGGCAACCTCGTGTTCGCGGATAACAACTCCAACGGCCACTTCGACTCAGGCGAAGGGCTGCAAGGCGTCCGCATCGAGCTCTACTCAGACACGCAGTATCCCGGCGTGGACAATCCGCTCGCCTACACCACCAGCGACGCGCAGGGCAGGTATGTCTTCGACTTCCTGCTCCCAGGCAATTATCTGGTGCACGTGCCCGCGTCACAGTTCCAGTCGGGTGGGCCACTGTTCCAGCGCATCAGCATCCCCGAAGGTCTCGTGGGCGATGACGATGTCGGCGAGGACGGCATCAATCTCGGCGACCCGACCATCAACGGCGTTTCATCGCTGGTGATCAGTCTTTATCCTGGCAACGCACCCACGGATGACAGTGGTGAGACGGGCTTTGAGGGAACGAGTGACAATCAAGACGACGCAGCCGTGGATCTCTCCATCGACTTTGGCTTCCAGACGCCCGTGGGTGTGGGGAATCTTGTTTACATCGACACCAACGAAAACGGCGCGGCTGATGCCGGTGAAGGTGTGGACGGCGTGACGGTGGAACTTTACCGCGCGGATCAGACGCCGGGATCAGCGGTGCCGCTATTCACCACGGTCACGAGTGGCGGTGGCGGCTATTTCTTCAATGCCCTCCCCGCAGGCAGTTACCACCTGCATATTCCCTATTCGCAGTTCGAGCCGGGGCATCCGCTTTATGGCCTGCAATCTTCCGTCGGTGCAGAGGATGCCTCCTCGGATGTGGATGACGATTCGCCGGGCAATGAGAACGGCATCGACGACGCTACTCCTTTCCTCAATGGAATCACCAGTGGTGTATTCACGCTGGCCGTGGATGCAGAGCCCACAGATGCCAATGGAGAGACGGGCTTCTCAGCGAGCATGGATGCCTTTGACGATGACAACTTTAATCTCACGATCGACTTCGGCTTCGCGCCCTTCAATCCGAATGCTGTCGGTGTGGGCAACCTCGTCTTCGTCGATCTGAATGGCAATGGCACCTTCGATGAAGGTGAAGGCCTCGCAGGAGTGAAAGTGCAACTCTTCCCAGCGGCGGCGGATCCGCTCACCGCGACGCCGATTTCCACCGTGATCACCGCGACTGGTGGCAGCTACCTGTTTAGCAATCTGGCAGAGGGCGATTATCAAGTCTTCATCCCACCTTCTGAATTTGCTGTGGGCAAGCCATTGGCGGGATGGCACTCGCTGCCTGGCAATGGAGGAGATAATGGCGTGGACGATAATCTCGATGAGAATGGCGTCGATGCGGCCGATCCGCAGAGCGCGGGTATCGGCTCCGGTGCTTTCCATCTATCTCCTGACAGCGAGCCGACGGACTCTCTTGGTGAGTTTGGCTCCAATGCTTACAGCGATAACGCGCAAGACGACAACACCGATCTCACGATCGACTTTGGCTTCTTCCGTTCCGTTGCCGTTGGCAATCTTGTGTTCATCGACGCCAACTACAACGGCGTGGCCGATGCAGGCGAAGGTGTGCCCGGGGTGGCGCTCGAACTTTATCGTGAGGGCACAGCGGCACCCTTTGATGCTCCAGAGGCGACCACCACCACGGCTACGGATGGCTCCTACATCTTCCAGAGCCTTTCGCCCGGTCGCTATTATGTGCGCGTGCCTGCCTCTCAATTCCAGTTCGGGATGCCTCTCTTCGGCATGGCCAGCGTCTTTGGCTCTCAGACGGGAGATGATAATCTCGGAGAGGATGGCATCGACGACGGAAATCCCACCGGATTTGGCATTCAAACAGCCGTCTTCGAACTCTCGCCTACCGGTGCACCGAGCGGAGGACTGGAAGGAGGCTTCCAGGGAGCGACGGATGATCTCGATGACAGCGCGACGAACCTCACCATCGACCTTGGTTTTGTTCCTCGCATCGCTGTCGGCAACGTGGTGTTCAGTGATGATAACAACGATGGCATTTTCGATCCGAGCTTCGAATACGGCATCGATGGTGTGACGGTGGAACTCTGGTCCGATGCTCCAAACGCGACCGCGCCTATCACCACGACCACGACTTCCAACGGCGGTCTTTACAACTTCGACATCGCCCCAGGCACTTATCAAATTCGCATCCCAGCTTCTGCTTTCGCTACCGGCGCAGTGTTGGCTGATCTGCTGCCGTCAAAAGCAGGCTCTGCGGCTCCGACGAGCACGGAGGGCGATGATGATGCCGGTCAGGATGGCTACACGCCAGGCTCGGTGCTCACCGATGGCGTGCGCACGGCTTCGTTCACCCTCCAACCTGCATCAGAGCCGACGATGGAGAACACGGAAACAGGCTACTACTCAGAGGATGATGATTATGACGATGCCAATGCGGATCTCACCGTCGATCTCGGTTTCGCTCCGAAGCCACTGAGTGTGGGCAATCTCGTCTTCCGCGATCTCAATGAGAATGGTCGCTATGATGAAGGAGACTTCGGTATTTCGGGTATCACAGTGCGCCTCTTCCACGTCGGGGATGATCCCGTGACTTCCACGCCAGTGGCTGAGACGACGACGGCCATCGACGGTACCTTCCTGCTCAACACCTACGAAGAAGGGCAGTACTTCATGCACATCCCGGCTGCGGAATTTGGCAGCGGCACACAGTTGGATGGAGCTGTTTCTAGCTCGGGGGCTGGAGATGATACGGGCGTCGATGATGAGAGCGACGAAAACGGCCTCGATACGGCAAATCCGGCCATCTCTGGCGTCAGCTCCATCGTGTTTGATCTTGCTTACGGCACGGAGCCTGTGGATGGCAGTGGCGAGTCAGGATTCCTCGCGGCGCAGGATGTCCTCAATGACGAGGATGGCGACATGACCATCGACTTCGGCTTCTCAGGCGGCATCGTGGCGGACATGATGGGCGTGGGGAACCTCGTCTTTAATGACGCCAATCACAACGGCGTGGCCGATGCAGGAGAGGGTGTGCCCGGGGTTTGGATGCTGCTGTATGCAGGCGCGGGCACGGCAGGCTCCACCAACTCGATGCGCAGTACCTTCACGGATGCTTCAGGCCGTTATTATTTCCCGAATCTTCCGCCAGGCACCTACACCGTCCATGTCGCCGCAGACAATTTCAAAGAAGCCGTCAGTATCGGTGGTGGCCCCGTGGGACCCGGCCCGCTCTTCCGCATGATGTCGCTGCGCGGCAATCAATCGAGCAACCTCGATGACAACAATCCAGGAGAGGACGGAATCGACGTGCAGAATCCTGAGCAGGTAGGCATCAGCTCAGCGCCGGTGGTGCTTTCTCTGCATGGAGCGCCGACCGGTACACAGGAGGGTGGCTTCCAGGGAGATTCTGACGATGCGCGCGATGACATGACCGATCTGACGGTGGATTTCGGCTTCGACGTGCGTGTTGGCGTGGGCAATCTCGTCTTCCGCGACAACAATGCGGATGGGAAATTCCAGAGCAGTGCGGATGTGGGCATCGCTGGCATCAACCTCGAGTTGGTACACATCGACGGTGTCAATGGACAGGAATCCGTGATCGGCTCCACCACGACCGATGCCAATGGAGCTTACATGCTTTACAGCGCGCCCGTGCTCAGTCCGAACCTGTGCAAGGTGCGCATTCCTGCGGGGCAATTCGCCGTGGGGGCACCCTTGAACTTCCTCACTCCGACGGGGGTGATCGCAACCGGCGACGATGATGATCTCAATCAGAACGCGCAGCCCACGGCAAATCCTGAAACCACGGGAGCGGTGACAAATACCTTCACGCTCACTCCAGGCACGCAGCCGACGGATGCGGATGGACGTGAAAGCGGAGTGAGCAAGGACAGTGATAATGCAGACGATGCAGACAACGATCTCACCCTCGATCTCGGCTTGAAACCGAAAGCCCTCATGGTGGGCAACCTCGTCTTCCGCGACATGAACAGCAATGGCACCTTTGATTCCGGCATCGACCAGCCCGTGCCGAATGTCACGGTGAAACTCTTCCAGCAGGGGCAGGCTGTGACGGACACGCCGGTCTCGCAGGCTGTCACTGCGGCGGATGGCACCTACATGCTCTCCACAACCACCGCAGGATCCTACTATGTGCATATTCCCGCTGCCATGTTTGCTCTCGATGCACCTTTGGATGGATTGCTGTCGATTCTGGGCTCGGGCAACTTGTTGCAGACCGGCACCAGCGACCTGACGAAAGACGATCGTTTGGACGAAAATGGATCGGATGGACTCCAGCTCGCTCTCACGGGTATTTCATCAGGAACCCTCGAACTCTCCTACGGTGGCATGCCTCTGAATAGCAATGTGACTGACCCGGCAGGTGAAAACGGCTTCAACGCATTCATGGATGATGTGGCCGATTCCTCGGGTGTGATGACCATCGACTTTGGTTTCTACAGCTTGCTCGGTCCGTTGGCTGCCACGGAGCGTCGCACATTGACGGAGACGATGAGTGCCAATGCCACGACCGCTGCGGTGTTCTCGGCATGGCAGTCACAGAACAACCTCAGCGGACTCAATGGGCCGAATGATGATCCAGACGCTGATGGCCTCCCTAATCTCGTCGAATACGCACTCGGCACACCAGCGGACAGCTCGCTTGACTCCTCGCGCTTTACCTTGGTGAGGCATGATGAAGACGGCTCCATCGACGCGCTGATCACGCGCCCTGCGGGTGAGCACGCCGATCTGCGCTACGTGCTGGAAGCCAGCAGCGATCTCTCCGCGCCGTGGCAGGCGCTGACACTCGTGCCGACCGTGAGTACGCATGCCGATCAAACGCAGACGTTGTGCTTCGCGCATGTTGAAAACGCGTTCGGAGGTGCCTCGGCGGGATTCCTGCGTCTGAAGATCATGCTGGATGCTGATCTCGATGGCACGGCGGAAGCCACGGCCGTTTCGCAGACACAGGGCTGGGCGCGGCGCAGTTTCGTGGTTGGCCGCCAGACGTTGTCGATGCCGCTGCTCCTGCCTTCTGTTTATACGGGTCGAGTCACCGCCGTGGCAGGCCGCGCCGTCACCATCGACACACAGGATGCGGACATTCGCACCGCCATGCAGACTGCGAGTGCGCATTATGTGGAGGTGCTCGATGGTGCCCTCGCGGGCCGCGTCTTTGACATCGAGGCAGACGCGAGCACTGGCAGCACGCTCATGCTCACTGCTGCGGCAGATGCGGTGATGAAGGGTGCTCGCATTTGCATCCGCCCGCATCGCACACTCGGCGCATTGCTTCCCGCTGGACTGCTGCATGCTGCCGCCACGGCGGAGGAGGCGGATCGTGTCCTCCTCTTTGATTCGATGACCGGCTCCTTCGAGGTGCTGTGGTTGCGTGCGGAGGAAACAGGAGCGAAGTGGGTGGCGGGTGACTCTGCCACGGATGCCACCACGCGTGTCATCGGCCCGCAAGAGGGGATGTTTGTGCAGCTCCGCACCGCGCCGGCGGCGTTCACCTTCACCGGTGAAGTACGCAGCACACCGCTGGCACTGCCGATGGACAAAGGCACTCGTTTGCTGGGCAGCGGCTTGGCACTGCCACAGGCACCTGCTGTGCAAAGCCTGCCTTCAGGCACGAGCCTGCGCCTTTGGAGCGGCGATGCTGATCCCAGCACGGCCACTTATCTGAACTATCAACTGACTCCTTCCGCACAATGGACGGATGAGGCCACAGGACTCGATGTCACCGGGCAGCCGCTGCTGGATGCTTTCCGCGCCTTCTTCTTCGTTCATCCTTGAGTGGTCTTGACGCGGAATCCGATCCGATGCACGTCATGGCGGTTCCTATGAGCCGCTCCACGCTCCTCTCTTTCGCACGCATCTCTCTCGCCGTACTGGCGGTGTTTCTCGGCTCCAGTTGTGGCATGCGCATGCCTCCAGGCGGGGGCATGGTGGGCAGGGCAGGGAAGCATTTTTTCACTCAGCAGGTGCCAGGCGCGGCGAAATTCATGCATCAGCGCGTTGTCCGACTTTTTGGCGGTGGAGGAGGAGATGGTTCGTTCTGGTATGCCGACGAGATGAGCGGCAAGCCCTCCGTGGTCATCAATCTCAGCGAGCAGATGGTCTATCTCTTCAAAGGAGGCGAGTTGGCTGGCGGCTCGCCCATTTCATCGGGTGACGAAGCTCACGGTACGCGCCCTGGACGCTATCATATCATGGAGAAGGATATCTGGCACAAATCCTCCATCTACGGCGACTATGAGGATGCTTGGGGAAATGTCGTGATGCAGAACATCGACAACCGCATCGACCCACGGCCACCGGGTACGCGATTTGAAGGCGCAAAGATGTATTATTTCATGCGCGTCTATGGCGGAGTGGGCATGCATCAAGGCTATCTGCCCGGCTATCCTGCGTCGCACGGGTGCATCCGGCTCCCCGGTCACATGGCGGAGAAGTTTTTTGCCGAAACGCACGTCGGCACGCCGGTGGAAATCGTGGAGTGAGAGACGTCCGCACTGCGGGCAAACTCACAGGCGCTCTACTTGCTTGAGATGTTCCGGCGGCGGATGCTCGGCGTCGATGTCATGCACTTCGATGATGCGCCCGTCATCCATGCCCGCGATGCGGCTGGCGTGGTGAAAGATGCGATTGTCATGCGTGACGATGAGCACGGCGCGCTCGGTGCCGCGCACGACACGCTCGAAGAGATCCATCACCACATGCCCGTTCTTCGCATCGAGCGCAGCGGTGGGTTCATCACAGATGATGAGTCCGGGCTCGTGAACCAGTGCGCGTGCGATGGCGACACGTTGTTGTTGTCCGCCCGAGAGGAATGCAGGTCGTCGTTTGATGAAATCTCCCATGCCCACTTGAGCGAGTGCTTCCACAGCGCGTTTCTCCGCCCTCTTATGGGGAACTCCCTGGATGAGGAGAGGAACGCTGACGTTTTCCACGCAGGTCAGTGTGGGGATGAGATTGAAGGACTGGAAGATGAAGCCGATGTGTCGCGCGCGGAATTGGGTGACTTCGCGCTGAGTCATTTTGCGAAGGTCTTTGCCAAAAACTTCGACCTGCCCTTCGTCCGCAGCGAGCGTGCCAGCGATGATGCTGATCAGCGTGGTCTTGCCGCAGCCAGACGGCCCGACGAGCATCGTGATGTCCCCTTGACGCACTTCGAGGTCGATCCCTTTGAGCACGCGCAGTTTGGAGTCGCCGTCGCCGAAGCTCTTGGAGACGCCGCTGACTCGTGCGGCTGCGTGCGTGGGGGACGGAGGCGTCATGCGTGTCAACTGCGGAACACCACGGCAGGCTCAAGACGGCTCACGCGCCAGATGCCGAGCAGCGCGGAGAGAAAGCAGATGCTCAGCACAACGGCGAGCACGACGTAAGGAACGAAGGCGGGAAGATAGAAAGGCGGCTGCTCACGCTCTAGCGCACCGAAGGCAAAGAGCGCGGTGCCGAGGAGGCCGATGCCATAGCCGATCACGCCAACAGTGAATGCCTGCACCAGCAACATGAGGCAGAGCGTGCCATTGGTCGCTCCCATGGCTTTCAGCGCTCCGAGGTGCCGCATGTTTTCCAACACGAAGGAGTAAAAGGTTTGGCAACTCACGGCGATGCCCACCAGCAGTCCGATGATGACGGTGGTGCCAAAGGAGACCGGGATGCCGGTGTTGCGGATGTACCACCAGACCGTCGAGACATTGAAGTTGATCGTCGGCTTTCCTCCACCGCGCACTTGTTCGAGGAATTCCTCAAAAACGGCTTCGCGATTGACATAGGCTTTGAGTCCAGTCTCGCGGTGAATGTCTGCCGCCGCCTGCTCGGCACTCACTCCTTTGCGCGGTGAGCAGATGACTGCCTGAAGCATCTTGCGCTGTGGCGGCACGTACTGCAAAGCGCGCTCATAGGTCGTCCAGACATACGGGCCGCCAGTGAAGGAGTTCATGGCATCGGCAATGCCGACGACTCTCGCCTCCTGATCATTGATCTCAAAGACGTCGTTGACGCTCACTTTGCTGCCGCGCTTTTTTGCCAGACGCTGCACGCCGAGATCGTCGATGATGACGGAATGCGGCAGGCGCAGGTCGGCCAGATTGCCTTTCAACATGCGCGCTGGTGCGCCAGCGAGAGTGTTGGCGTCGATGCCGATGAGTTGGATGACCTTAAAACTGCCGTTCTCCAAGCGCACGCGCTGGATGCCAGTATAGATGGGAGCTGCCCACGAGACACTGCCGACGCTGCGCACGCGGGCCACGTCGGTGTCGAGTAGGGGATTGGTCTCATTGACCTGCTCCACTTTTTCTTCCACGACCCAGATCGGTGCGGGCACGTTGCGAAGCGTGGCCTTGGTCCAGTTCATCAGCCCGCAAAACACGGCGGTTTGCTGCGCCATCAGAAACGTCGCCACTGTCAGCCCTGCGACGAGCATGAGGTACTTCGCCGTGTCGCCAAAGAGCATTTTGAGAGCGAGTCGGAGCATCGGCGGGAAGCTGGATACGCGGAAGGCCGCGCAGGATGTCAGGCTTTGCCTCCAAACAATCCGCCGAGGCCGCCGCTCATCACGCTGGCCAGCACGCTCTGGAGTCGTTCGCCACTGGGCTGATTGTCGTCGATTTGCCCATTGGGGGTCAGCTTGTCGATGATCTGCGGGAGAAATTGGGAGAGCAGCGGCAGGATGGTCTGCACATTCATGCCCAGTTTGGTGGCCATGCCTTGGAGCGCGTCGGCACCGACGGCGTTTTGCATATCGTCGGCACTGACGGACTGATTTTCACCGTGGCCGACCCAAGAGGCGAAGTGCTCACCCAGACCCGCATTTTGAAATTTGCTCATCAGGCCTTGCAGTCCGCCTGCTTCACTGAGCAGACCTGAGAGGAGCGCGGCTGGATCTTGTTTGGTTGAGCCGCCGAGCAAGCTGCCCAGCGCGTTTTTGGCAAGTGCGTCGAAGAGTCCCATAAGCAGTGGCGCGAGTGTGAGGGAAGGGAGAGTAAAGTCAAGGTGTCTTCATGCTTGGTGAAAATGGCAGCACTTGCACCGGCTAAACTTTCTGATTATGCAGAGTGGTGAGGCGTGTTAGGCGCGCCGCTTGTCGTCCGTTTTGCTTTTCGTTTTTCACAATGAAGCTGTCGTTCATCACCGCCTGTTGCTTGAGTCTTTCCGTTGGTGAAGTGCTCGCGCTGATTCCTGATCCACTGCCTCCCGCACCGGAGCCGGTGGAGGACATCCTTCGATTGCAAATGTTTCTGGATTCCAAGCTCTTTGGCCCAGGCAGAATCGATGGGCGTCCCGGAGAATTCACCACCAAGGCACTGAAGCGCTACCAAAGATCCCAGGGATTGCCTGAGACCGAGATAGCGGTGCACACCCTCGACCTCAGCAGCATTCGTGAACTTTACACCAACTACACGATCAGACCTGAAGACCTGAAGTTCATCGGCGATGTTCCGCGCCAACCCTCAGCACAGAGCAGAAAGAAGTATCTGCCGTATGACTCGCTGCTGGAGTTTTTGACGGAGCGTTTTCACAGCGCGCCGGAGTTGTTGGAGTTCATCAATCGCCCGCTGAAAATGGGATCGCTCAAACCTGGAGACGTGGTGAAGGTGCCCGCAGTGACCCCATTCCTCATTGAGACACTTACCGAGGTGCCGAAATTGCCCGAGGTGCCGGAACTCCAGACGCGAGTCATCAAGATCGACACGCGGGAGAAGATGCTGGATTTGTACGAAGGTGAAAAACTGCTGGCATGCCTGCCGATCACTCCAGGCAGTGGGCATCTCGCCACTCCCCCGGGCACCTGGCGCATCGTGGGAATCACGCAGATGCCCACCTTTCGCTGGGACAGGAGTGTGCTCGAATACGGAGTGCGCAGCAGCAATGCGTATGAGTTGCCGATCGGTCCGAACAATCCAGTCGGAGTCATGTGGATCGGTCTGAATCGTGCGGGCATCGGCATTCACGGCACCAACACGCCACAGACCATCGGGCGCAGTTCGAGTCATGGTTGCATGCGCACGGCGAATTGGGATGTGGTGCGCCTCGTACCGCAGATCACACAAGGCATGTCGGTCGTCATCACAGGGCCACCGCCAACGCCGCGGCCTGTGGTGAAAAAGGCCAAGCCTGCCGCACCTCCTCCTCCACCAGTGCCTGAGAAGCGCGGATTCTTCCGGCGGTTGTTTGGCCTGGGCCGGTGAGGGGTTGAGCGAAGACTTCGCGTTAGCTTTCGAGGCAGACAATGGCTTTGATCACACGGGATTCAGGCACGAGCCAGATGTCCATGTGCGATGGGAGATCGCGAAACTCGCAGCGGTGGCTTATCCATGGCCGGGTGTCGATCTGGCCGGACTGGATCATGGTGAGGATGCGTGAGAAATCAGACGCGACGGCGTTGCGACTGGCGAGCAGGGTGAGTTCGCGGCGGTGCAGCAGTGGGTCGTCGATGGCGATGGGTTCCTTGGTGATGCCGACATAGATGACGCGGCCCGTGAAGCGTGCGAAGCGCAGTGCGGTAGCCATGGAGTGTGCATTGCCGGTGGCGTCGAAGACGATCTGGAAGGCGGGTGTGTCGGGCACTGAGGCGACGACATTCACGCCGGGGTAATGTTTCTCAACGAACTCGCGGCGCGCGGCGTTGAGTTCGAGGACGGTGATGCGTGCTTTCGCGGCGCGGGCGAATGCGAGCACAGTGAGACCGATGGGGCCTGCGCCGATGATGAGAACGTCATCGGAGGCCGTGACTTGGGCGCGGTTCACCGCATGGCAGCCGATGGCGAGTGTTTCGACGAGGGCGAGTTGCTCGAAGTCGAGCGCGTTGCAGGGATGGAGCTTGTGCGCGGGGAGGTTCATGCGCTCGCGCATGCCGCCGTCGCAATGCACACCGAGGACTTGCAGCGTTTCACAGCAGTTGGTGCTGCCGCGTGTGCATGCGTGGCAAGTGCCGCAATTGAGGTAGGGCTCGACGGAGCAGCGATCGCCGATTTGGAGATGCGTGACGCCTTCACCGACGGCGAGCACTTCGACACCGAGCTCGTGGCCGAGGATGCGCGGGTACTCGATGAAGGGCATTTTGCCGAGGTAGCCGCTGAAGTCGGTGCCGCAGATGCCGATGGCGCGGATGGCGACGAGGGCTTCTCCATTCTTCGGAGGAGAAGCTTCAGGCAGCGAGGTCCAGGTGAATGTCCTGGCGGCGGTGAGAGTCAGCGAATGCACAGTGGATCGGGTGTCGAGTGAGTCGAGTTAGTGGATACGATAACGACCGTTTTCCACAGTGATTTGTGCGACGCGGTGATCCTTCTCGAAGAGGTCATAGGCAGGGCGGAGGTTTTTCCAGAAGTCGATGTGCTGCGAGGTGCTGGCCTTTTGCAGACGCTCATCCGTCATGCGAAAGGGGAAGATGTGGATGGGGACGGTGGCACTCGTTTTCAATGCGGCCTCGACGATGAGATAAATCTCCTCGATGAGTGGATCGGTCATGGCGAAGCAACCCACGCTGACGTTCGAGCCATGCACCATGATGAGGCTGCCGGTGCGCTGATGTGTGAGATCGTAGGTGTTGGGATAGCCGATGTTGAATGAGAGATGGTAGCTGCTGGCGGGGTTGAGCTGTTTTTGCGTGACGGTGTAGAAGCCTTCGGGTGCCTGCATATCTCCCTCACGCGTTTTCGGGCCGAGAGTGCCGGAGAAGACGGCGATGGGATAATCGCGAAAAAGCTTCCAGGTGTTGTCAGCGGTCTTGAGCCAGAGTTCGAGTTCGTGTGTTTCTTTGAAAATGCGGATGAAGGTGGGCTGGCCGAGTTTGAGTTGTTTGGCACTGAGTTCTTCGTGCAGTGTGGGCAGTAGGCGGGAGCGTACGCTGGAGAGGCGCTCAATGGGACTCATCGTTTCCCATTGCTGCTTCGAGGGCGGCGCGGCGTAGGGCAGAGGCAAAGACTGGCGAGTGAGGAACTGCATGGCGTGACTGAGCCAGAGGTGCATGGTTTCGAGAGGATGCGCACACAGGCGGAGACTCGCAGCGGCCATGAGCAGGACCGCGAGGAGTCGGGTGGCGCGCGTTTTCATGCTGCGCGCTGCGGTCAGGTGCCTGGTGCGGCGGGCGTAGCAGGCGGCTGTTTGCCGCGCACGATATTCATCGCGCCATTGAGTTCACCACCGGGTTCGATGGAGACGGAGCGCGCGGTGACATCACCGTTCACGGAGCCATTGCTGCCGATGAGAACGGGGCCTGTGCTGAAAATGGTGCCGGTGACGCGAGCGTGGATTTCCACTTCGCTGGCATGCACGGGATTGAGAAAGGCGGCGTCGGCTCCTTTTTCGACGATGAAGCGGTTGCAGCGGATTTCACCGATGATGCTGCCCGTGGTGCGGAAGGATGCGTCGCCAGAGCAGGTCACGTTGGCTTCGATGATGCCGTGGCATTCGAGATCGCGGCACTGAACGCTGCTGGTGGAAAGACGGCCACGTTTGCGGATGATGACATTCCCGCGTGTCTTGATGGCCTGGGTCGAGGTCATGTTGATCTCGACATCTTCCAAAGAGATGTAGGAACCGCAGGCCGGGCAGTTGGCGGATTTGGCAGAGCGGCTGGTTTTGAATTTGTGGCCGCAATCGAAGCACTCGGCTTCCTTGAAATAGGGATTCCGGTACATGCCCTGTTCCTTCATCTTCTGAAGGGAGCTGGCCGTCTGCGTGGCAGGTGGCGGAGTCGGAGGTGGAGAGTTTGATTGCGGGCGACGCATGGTGCCCGTCGGCGTTTCTGCTTCGGTGGCAGGGGCCGGTTGATTCGCCGGGAGGGCTGGCGACTTCGCGTTTTGTGCCTGGCTTTGCAGATAAGCGCCAAAGCCATCCACCGCAGAGAGCGCAGGCTCCTGGGATTCATTTACTGCGGGGGAAGTTGGTGAAGGGGGGCTCGATGCCGGGGCAGCGGGCTTTTCACCTTCGGGGTTGTATTGCGGCCAGGAATTATCCATCCCCGCGCCCGAGCGGGTGACGTGGGAGGCGAAGACGTGCTTTTTCTTCACCGTGAGGTGAACGCCGCATTTTTTGCAAAATGTGGAAACGACGAGGCGCGGCTCGTATTGAGCCGCGCCACAGGAAGGGCACACCACTTCGATTTGGTTTTTCGGTGGTGTGGGAAGAATGCTGGACTTCGAGCCGAAGAGTCGCCCGAACACTCGCGTGAGAGGAGGTTAAGGTTACGGTTTCAGGGCACCACCAGGAGCGGTAGCGGGCTTGGAGTCCGCTTTTTTGCCGACCTGAGACTGACCCATGAAGGTGGCACCCTCTTCGATGGCGAGTGTGCCGGCGGAGATGTCGCCGACGAGGATGGCGTTGCTCTTGAGTTCGCAGCGTTCCTGCACGGTGATGTTGCCTTCGACTTTGCCGAAGATGATGACGGAGCGGGTTTTGACTTCGCCTTTGATCAGCGCGTTTTCACCGACGGTGAGGCTGCCGTCAGAAATGACTTCACCTTCAATCCTGCCGTCGATGATGAGATCGTGGGAAAATTTGATGGAGCCTTTGATTTCGACGTCGTTGGAAAGAACGTTTTTGCTGGAGGTCATGACCGGGGTTGAGTGTGAGCGTGAGGGTTGTGCAGCAGGAGCGGCGGAAAGAATGGGTGCGCGTTCGGCCGCTGGGGCCGGGGCGGACGCATCAGGACGCCGATCGTCCTTCTGCCCTTCGGGTTGTCCAATGATTTGCCTTAACATGAGGGTGGAAATATAGCGGTCTGTTGAGTTGAGTGTCAATTAATTGCCATGCTTAATTTTTGTGAGCTTGATGTCAGAGGGATGTCATGTGGGTTGCGCGACGTGAGTTTTGCGCCTGTATCGGATTCATGATGGAACCTGTGTTTGTCACGGCGGTCGATGCGCTCTGCGGGATCGGGTTGGGAATTGAGGAATGCCTGGAGGCACTGCGCACGGGCAAAGGGGGGCTGCAACCACTGGGCGGACGATTGCCAGGAGGTGGGATGGAGCCGTTTGCCGCACTGCCGGTGGGTTTGTTGGCCTCTCGAGAAAGCCTCAAAGGCCGTCGCTACGGTGCAGCCAGCAATGCTGCGGTGACAGTGGCGAAGGCGGCGATACGTCGTGCCGATTGGACGGGGACGCAGACACGAGAGGCCTGGCTCTTTGCCGCCAGCAGCAGAGGGAATGTGGGAGAAATCCTCGGGCGAAACGCGTGGCGTCGTCCGGTTCGTAAATTCAGTGCGGGCAACACGATGCACAGTGAGATCGCTGCCGCGGTGAGCATTGAGTTGGGTATTCACGGCCCCTGGCAAGTAGGCGCGAATGGTTGCTCATCCGGGCTGGATGCTCTGGGCATGGCCTGGATGGCGGTGAGTGCTGGACTGGCACCACGCGCTCTCGTGGTGGCCGTGGATTTGCCACTCGTGCCGGAATTACTGCGAGACTTTCGCGACACGGGACTGCTCTCTACGAATGGGGTGAACGATCCCTTTGCTCTAGGAGGAGCGGGGACGACGGGCTTTCTGCCTGGTGAGGCGGCAGTGGCGATCACGCTGGAGCGAGGAGAGACTGCTGGGCGGCACTGCCGAGTTGAGCATTATGCGGCCAACAGCGATGCCTACGATGCACTGATGATTCCCTTGGATGGTGGAGGCATCCCGGAGTGTGTGGGCACGGCGCTCAAGGCAGGGGAGGTGGCGAAAGTCGTCGCGCTCTGCCCTCATGCGACGGGCACGGTCAACAATGCGCAGACTGAGCCTGCGGCCATCCAGCGCGCGCTGGGATCACTCGACATACCGCTCCTGCCGCTGAAGCCGCACACGGGGCACACGCTCGGTGCCAGTGGCTTGCTTGATGTGGCATTGCTGAGTGCCTGCATGAGGGAGGGGTGGCTGCCTGCCACGATGCCAGGACTGACATCGCCAGTCTGCGGCCTGCGCCTCGCCACTGAGCCGCTCGCCGTGAAGGCGGGAGATCGAGTCCTCAAACTCGCCTCTGGAATGGGAGGGCATAATGCGGCTGTCTCGCTCGTAGTGGCTTAGTGGGGAATGGAGGAAACTGGTTTCGCGTGCCGCGCTTTCCTGCTTGGCAGTCGCGCGGGATTCGCGAAGGTCTGCCACCGCATGTCACGGCTGCCGCTTTCGATCTCCATCATCTCCCTCAACGAGGAGGGCAATCTCAAGCGCTGCCTCGCGAGTGTGGCGGACATGGCGCAGGAGATTGTGATCGTGGATTCTGGTTCGACGGATCGCACAGCAGAGATTGCCGCTGAATTTGGTGCGCGCTTTGTGCATCAGGACTGGCTGGGCTACACCGCGCAGAAGAATCATTGCCTCCAACTGTGCACTCAGCCCTGGGTGCTGGCGCTGGACTGCGACGAGGAGCTTTCGCCTGCGCTGCGCGATGCGGTGCAGCGCTTTTTTGAACGTGGGGATCACGAACGGTTCGACGGTGCCTGGATGCCGCGTCTCGTCTGGTTCATGGGGCGCTGGATTCGGCATGGAGACTGGTATCCCGATCGCAAGGTGCGTCTCTTTCGACGCGGGAAAGGCTGCTGGAAAGCAGACGGCGGTGGCCAGGTGCATGAGCGTCTCGACGTCGAAGGTGCCTGCACGACTTTGGAGGGCGATCTGTGGCATTATTCTTTCCGCAACATCGAGCACTACCTCGTGAAGCACGTGCAATACTCCCAGGTGTTTCTGCGCACACAGCAGGGGAAGGGGCGGCGCTGGTCGCTGCTGCATGCCTTGTTCCGGCCATGGTGGCGTTTTGTGCGCGCGTACTTTTTAAAGCGCGGCTTTCTCGATGGCTTTCCAGGCTTTTGGATTGCAGTGACGACGGCCTTTTTCACCTTCGATCGTTACAGCCGTCTGTTTGAGGCCCAGAGCAAGCACGGTGATGCCTCATCGTGAAGTGAGGGAGAGAGCCGGATAATGGGATGATGCGCGTAGGAGAAATGCGCCCTTTTTCTGCTTGCTGATTCGTATCATGCCTCTATGCTCGCCCACTTCCCGGACAGAATTAGCGTTTTACGGCGAGAGTGGGGCCACCCCCGCTCTTTTTTGTCTGGATACATCACCGTTTTTTATGATCAGCGAACTCAAAACCCTTTTTGACTACTACGAGAAAGAAAAAGGCATCGACCGCAACAAGATGGTCGAGGCTCTCTCGCAGGCGCTGCTCGCAGCGTCCAAAAAGAGCATCGGTCCAGCGCGTGAGCTGCGCATCGACATCGACCCTGACAAGGGATCAATCAAAGCGTTCGCGAAACTGCTCGCCGTTGAAACCGTCTCCAACCCCTGGGAGGAGCTGCCTCTGGAGAAGGCCAAGAGATTCAAAAAGGATGCGCAACTCGGAGACGAGATCGAAATCGAAGTCACCCCGAACAACATGGGCCGCATCGCTGCGCAAACAGCGAAGCAGACCATGCTCCAGCGCCTGCGCATGGCAGAGAAAGAAAATCTCTACGAAGAGTTCAAAGATCGTACGGGAGATGTTGTGAGTGGAGTGGTGCGCCGCTTTGAGAAATCAGACGTGGTCATTGATCTGGGTAAGTTTGAAGGGGTCATGACCTCCAAGGAGCGCGTGGCAACGGAGGACTACACGCCGGGCGACCGCATGCGTTTCTATGTGAAAGCGGTGGAGAAGGACAGTGGCCGCGGACCTGAAATCATTCTCTCCCGTGCTCATCCCAACTTTGTGCGTCGGCTTTTTGAGTTTGAAGTTAGTGAAATCGGCGACCGCACCGTCGAGATCGCCAGCATCGCACGCGAGGCAGGATACCGCACCAAAGTGGCGGTGCATAGCGCTGACGAGAAAGTCGATCCCGTGGGAGCTTGTGTAGGTTTGCGTGGCGCGCGGGTGAAGAACATCGTCCGCGAGCTCAATAACGAAAAGGTGGACATCATCCGCTGGAAGGCAGATCCCGCCGAATTCATTCGAGAGGCGCTGCATCCCATCAAGGTCATCACCATTCAGGTGAATGTTGAGAAAAAAGAAGCGCGCCTCACGGTCAAAGAAGAAGACCTTTCCAAGGCCATCGGTCGCCGCGGTCAAAATGCGCGCCTGACTTCACGCCTCGTGGGCATGGATTTGATCATTGAGAGGGATCGGCATGCCGTTGAGGTCTTTGAAGGCCAGATGGGAAGTGCCGTACATCATCTCGTGGACGCACTCGGCATCTCTGAAGATACGGCGCGCCAACTCATCGATGGAGGCATGGGCGATCTCGGCACGCTCGTCTCCGGCGTCGATGTCGGTGACATCACCGAGGTGCTCGGTGGTGACAGCGAACTCGCTGCACAGATTTACGCAAAAGCCCAGGCACATGCTTCCGCTTCCTCCGGGGAGTAGCCCTCGTGCCGTCATGAAAACCTCGCAAAGCAACTTCCAAACTCCCTCCCAGCCAGCCAGCCTGCTACAAATTTCTCATGCCCAGCAAGTCCTCATCCTCCAAACCGCGCAAGACCGCAGCCGAAGAAACGGCTGAGGAAGCGCCCATCGAAAGCACCAAACCCAAGAAGACAACCAAAGGGAAGGTGCTTTCGCTGATTGAGGATGATAAACCGAAGACGGTCCGGGCAAAAAAAGTAGCCACAAGTTTGCCACCACTGGGCGCGACCAAAAAGGCCACTGAAACTGCCAAAGCCGCAAAGAAAGACGCTGAAGAAGCGGCGGTGCCTGCAAAGCCCACACTGAAAGAGAAAAAAGCTGCGGCCTTAAATCTCTTTGAGGAGGATGAGAAGCCCAAAAAACGCATTCGCCCTGCGGTGGATGCTGCGCAAACATCTGCTTTGCCTCCCATTTCTCTCCTGAAGGAAGACACCACCCCGAAGCCAGTGGTGCCCATCGTGCATGCGCCACCTACGGACGTTCCTGTGGCTGACTTTGAATTGAGCGAGAGCGGAGAGAAGATCATTCATCTCAAGCCGCCGATCATTGTGAAGGATCTCGCGGATAAAATGGGCCTCAAGCCCTTCAAGATTATTGCGGACCTCATCGCCTTCCAGGTTTTCGCCAGTGCGGATAAGGCCGTGGAGCCCGAGATTGCGGAAAAAATTTGCGAGAAGCATGGGTTCAAGCTGGAGCGCGAGAAGCGCGAGAAGGGCGGTGGTGTCCACAAGGTGGAGGAAGTCATTGTCGAGCCAGAACCTGAGCCCGAACCGCCGCCGGAAAAGGATACGCGTGTACTGCGCGCACCGATTATCACTTTCATGGGCCATGTCGATCATGGCAAAACCTCACTGCTGGACGCTCTGCGTAAAACGCAAGTCGCGTCGGGAGAGGCGGGGGGCATCACGCAACACATCGGTGCTTACTGCATCTTTCACGAAGGCAAGCCCATCACGTTCATCGACACGCCTGGTCACGCAGCATTCTCCGCCATGCGTGCCCGTGGTGCCAACGTCACAGACATCGTCGTCCTCATCATTGCGGCAGACGACGGCATCATGCCACAGACCAAAGAAGCACTCTCGCATGCGAAAGCTGCCGAAGTGCAGCTCATGGTCGCCATCAACAAATGCGACCTGCCTACGGCCAATGTCATGCGGGTGAAGAGCCAACTTCAAGAGATCGGCCTCGCGCCGGTGGATTGGGGGGGCGAGATTGAGTGCATGGAGGTTTCCGCAAAGAGTGGACTTGGCTTGGACAACTTGCTCGAAACCATGGCCCTCCAGGCCGAGGTGCTCGAACTCAAAGCGGATCCGAAGGCGGATCCTCGCGCTACGGTGATCGAGTCTTCCATGGTCGCAGGCAAAGGCCCTGTGGCTACCGTCATCGTGGGGCAGGGCACACTGCGTGTCGGGCAGCCTTTCATCTGCGGCCCTTACTGGGGGAAGGTCAAAGCGCTGGTCAATGACCGCGGTGAGAACATTAAAGAAGTGCTTCCGGGCATGCCCTGCGAAGTCATCGGCTTCAGTGACATGCCTCATGTCGGTGATGAGGTCGTCGTCATGCGCAACGAGCGTGATGTGAAGCGTCTGAGTGAGGAACGCCTCGAAGAAATCCGTCAGAAAAAGCTACAGACACCTCGCCGCAGTACGCTGGAACATTTGTTTGCCAGCATTGAAGAGGGGAATAAGAAAACCCTCAAGCTCGTCCTCAAATGCGATGTGCAGGGCTCCGTCGAAGCGATCGCCAAATGCCTCACAGACATCAAGAGTGACAAGATCAATCTGGAAATCCTGCACAAGGAGGTTGGTGCGATCAATGAATCAGACGTGCTGCTCGCCAGTGCTTCGGATGCCGTCATCCTTGGCTTCAACGTCAAGGTGGAGAACAAAGCGCTCTCCACAGCCAAACGCGAGGGCGTGCAAGTGAAGCTCTACTCCATCATCTACGAGTTGATCGATCAGGTGAAGGAGGCCATGGCGGGACTGCTCGATCCGCTCACACGCGAAAAAATCCTCGGCCATGCTCGTGTGAAACAAGTGTTCAAGGTGCAGAAGGGCTACGTCGGTGGCTCCGTTGTCACCGATGGTGTGATGCAGCGTAAGATGCGCGCGCGCGTTCTGCGTGATGGTCAGGCGGTCTATGATGGTGGCTTCGAAACCCTGCGTCGTTTCCAGGATGAAGTCAGCGAGGTGCGCAATGGCCTTGAATGCGGCATCAAACTCTCTGGTTTCAGCGACTACGAAGAGAACGATGTCATCGAATGTTACGAGCTCGAGAAAATCGCTCAAACCCTCTGATGAGGCACGTTCGCAGTTCCCGGCTCACTGTTCCCAGTGGCCGAACTGCGGGCGGCGAGCCGAGAACCGTGAACTGAATGAGCCTTAGAGTCCAAAAAGTCTGCGAATTGATTCGCCGGGAGTTGAGCATGATCCTCGAAAAGGATTATCGCTCAGAGAACTGCTTGGTCACCATCCATGACGTGGATGTCACGCCTGATATGAAGCAGTGCTTTGTGTTTGTCGGTGTTGTCGGACGACCGCATCGGCAAGAAGCTGCCATTGAGCGTCTCACCAAGGCGCGTGGTGCAATCCAGCGCGATCTTTACAAACGCGTGAAACTTCGCAGCAGTCCGCATCTCTTTTTCAGACTCGATAAGTCTGTCGAACGCGGGGTGCCACTCCTCAACATCATCGACAATCTGCCACCACCTGCGCCTGAGCCGCCGACAGAGGGCTGAACGGAGCGCGGCTGATTTGCAACGGGATTGGAGAAGGCGACGCGGTGTTGTGCCGTTGAATATGCACAACACCGACAGGCGAGGGCTTTACTGAAGAACGAATCTACGAAACGGCCTCCACGCAGCGCCCGCAGAGCGTTGAATGCTCAGCATGAGAGCCGACATCGGGCAGGTGCTTCCAGCAGCGGGCGCATTTGGCGTGTTCGGATTCCTGCACGGCGGCGGCGAGTTCGCTGCCGCGGGTGATGTGGAGGGTGCTCAGAATCAGGAATTCGTGCAGCGTGGCGGGATCGCTGAAGACGGGATGCGTGAAGCCTTCGTTGGGAAGAGTCAGCGCGACGGTGGCTTCGAGGTTGGAGCCGATCTTCTTTTCCTGACGGGCTTTTTCGATGGCCTGCTGGATGACTCCGCGAACTTTGAGCAGTTCTTCAACGGCGGCGGTGGCTTCGGTCGTAGCGAAGGCGGGATTGGGCTGCGGAAAGTGCTGCAAATGCACGCTGTCGCTGTGGCCGAGGTGTTCCCATGTTTCATCGGCGGTGAAGGCGAGGATGGGAGCGAGCAATTTCACCAACGTCTCGGTGATCTCGCGGATGGCGGCCTGCGTGGCGCGGCGGCGCGGGCTGTTCGCGGCGTCGCAGTACATGCGGTCCTTGGTGATGTCGATGTAGAGGGCACTGAGGTCGGTGGTGATGAAGCTGTTCACCACGGTGAAGACCTTGCGGAAGTCGTAGGAGGCATAGGCGTCCACACATTCCTTGGTGATGACGTGGAGGCGTTCGAGAATCCAGCGATCGATCAGAGTGAAATCAGACACGCTAAAGCGTGAACAACGTACATCATCAGGGGCGTCGTGGAGATTTCCGAGCAGCACACGGAAGGTGTTGCGGATGCGGCGGTAGGATTCGCCGGTCTGCTGGAAGAGTTCTTCGCTGAAGGGGACTTCGTTTTGGTAATCGACGCTGCTGACCCACAGGCGCACCATGTCGCCGCCGTATTTGTTGTAGTAGTGGTCGGCGGTCATGGGCTTGGCGTTTTTGCCGGCGGCGTTGCCCTGGTCGCTCTTGCTGATTTTTTTGCCGCTGGTATCGACAACGAAGCCGTGGGTGATGACCGCCTTGTAAGGCGCGGTATCGCGCGCGACGATGCTCATCATGAGGCTGCTCTGGAACCAGCCGCGGTGCTGATCGGTGGCCTCGATGTAGAGATCGGCGGGTGCATGCAATTCGGGATGGCGGTCCAAAACGCTGACGTGGGAGCAGCCGGAGTCGATCCACACATCGAGCGTGTCATTGCCGCGTTTCGTGTCGGCAGGCAGGCCGACTTGCGCGGCCCACCAGGCGTCGTCTTTTTCAAACCAGAGATTGGTGCCCTGCTTCTCGATGATGTCGGCCACTTTGCCGATGATGTCGGGGCGCATGATGATCTCGCCGCTGGCGGAATAGAAAACGGGAAGCGGCACGCCCCAGGTGCGCTGACGGCTGATGCACCAGTCGGGACGGCTTTCAACCGTTCCATAAATGCGGTTGCGGCCCCAGGCGGGCATCCAGGTGACTTTGTCGATCTCGCCGAGGGCCTTCTGGCGGATGGCGTCGATCTTGATGAAGAACTGCTCGACCGCGCGGAAGATAATCGGCGTCTTCGAGCGCCAACAATGCGGATACTGGTGGACGTATTTTTCGTTGCCGAGCAGCGCGCCTTTCGCGGTGAGGATCTCGATGATGCCGTCGTTGCTCTGGAACACATGTTTGCCGACGAAGTCGGGCAATCCGCACTCAGCGGTGAATTTGCCATCGCCATCGACAGGCGAAAGGATGTCGAGTCCGTGTTCGCGCCCAGCTTGGTAGTCGTCCGCACCGTGACCTGGGGCGATGTGAACCGCTCCGGTGCCGGTGTCGTCGGTGACGAAGAGCGTATTGATGACCTTCGAGGTGCGCGGCAGGAAGGGATGCTGCGCCTCAGCTCCAGCAAGGTCTTTGCCTTTCAGTTTTGCGGTGGTCGCAGTGAGCTTGAAACCGGTGGTCGTTTCAAACGCGACGATGCGTGAGTCCGCGAGGATGAGCTGCTCGCTGCGGCCATCGGCATGTGTGAAGGTGCCGACGGTGTAATGGAACTCAGGATGCAGCGCGATGGCGAGGTTTGCAGGCAACGTCCATGGTGTTGTCGTCCAGATGACGAGCGAGGCGCCTTCGCAGCCGGGCGGCGGATTGACGAGCGCGAACTTCACATAGATCGCGGGCGAGGTTTTCTCCTTGTACTCGACCTCGGCCTCGGCGAGCGCCGTTTGCGCGCCATAGCTCCACAGCACGGGCCGCTTCATGCGATAGACGAGGCCTTTTTCGACCGCCTTGCCAAAGGTGCGCAGGATGTCGGACTCGTAGCCGGGATCGAGTGTGAGATACGGGTTCTCCCAGTCGCCGAACACGCCGAGGCGCTTGAAGCTCTGGCGCTGGATGTCGATGTACTTGCGCGCTTCCGCTTCCGAACGCGTGCGCACCTCCACCGGCGTGAGGCCGGCGGCGGATTTGACGACTTTGAACTCGATCGGCAGACCATGGCAGTCCCAGCCGGGGATGAAGGGCGTGTGAAAGCCTGCCATCGTCTTCGACTTCACGATGAGGTCTTTCAGCACCTTGTTCAACGCGGTGCCCATGTGAACGTCGCCGTTCGCGAAAGGCGGGCCGTCATGCAGGATGAAGGTCGGCTTGCCCTTCGACTGCGCCACAATGCGCTGGTAGAGTTTGCCCTCCTGCCACTTCGCCAAACGCTGCGGCTCCCGCGTCACGAGGTCGGCCTTCATCGGGAAGTCGGTCTTCGGCAACAGGACGGTGTCTTTGTAGTTCTTGGCAGTGTCAGGGGCGCTCATGAGTCGGGGGGCGGGAAAAAGGAGGGCGAGCGTAGCGCGGAGGGGACGTGTGGCAAGAGCGGAGGGGATGCCTGAATTCCAAGTTTCAGGTTCAAGGTCTCAAGACGGCAGTGGCTCGTCTTTTCGTAAATCCTGCTGCTTGCGAGGACAAGAATGGAGGCATCGGGGACAGTTGCCGTCTCCAACCAACGGCGTATCGCTTCACTCCCCATGATTTCACGCTGCTCACTGCCCTTCGCTCTGGTTCTTTCACTGTTGTCGCTCTCTCACGCGCTGGAGGTGCGGGTTTCATCGACGCTTTCGCTGGCTCAGGCCGTGCAGCAGGTGCGTGAGGCGCGCAAAGCGGGAAATGCCGAACCTGCGGTGATTGTTTTGCCGGAGGGCATCACGGAGCTTGCGCAGCCCGTCATTCTCGAAGCGCAGGATTCGAATCTGACGATCACCGGTGCGGAAAGCACGTTGATCGGCGCGCCGCGGGTCACTGGCTGGCAGAAGCATGAGGGGAAGATCATGAAGGCGGATGTGTCCAAACTGCTGCCGAAAGGATTTTTGCCGAGGCAACTGCTCTGCGACGGTGAGCGGCAGATTTTGGCGCGCTATCCGAACTTTGATGCGAAGGAACCGCTCTATGGAGGATGGGCGTTTGTGGATGAATTCCCGCCCGCCGGGCCGCCGGAGGGGCACCAGTGGAAACGCACGCTCTATGTGAAGGCCCAGGACATGCGAAAATGGGCGCACCCGGAGGATGTGGAGATCGACATTTTCGCGCAATACGGCTGGTGGAACTTCATTGAGCCTGTGGCGTCGCTCGATCCACAGACGCGGCTGCTCACGCTGAAGAAGGATTGCAGCTACGACTTGCATCCGCACAACCGCTATCACTTCCAAAACGCACTCAAAGAACTCGATGCGCCCAACGAGTGGTTTTATGACAAGCGCACAGGCGTGCTGTATTTTTGGCCGGCGAAGCCGGTTGCGAAATGCGAAGTGCGCATTCCCACGATCGACGGCTTCTTCAAAGTCAAGGCGGGCGCGAAAAACATCACGATCCGCAATCTCACGCTCACCGGCTGCCACGGCTCGGCGATCACCTTTGAGCGCGCGGAAGATTGCCTCGTCGAGAAATGCGTGATCAAAAAAGTGGGCGCCTTCCACGGCAGCGGCGTCAGTGCCAGCGACGGCAGGAATGTGCGCGTTGCTCATTGCGAGATTAGTTTCACCGGCAGCACCGGCGTCGGTTTGAGTGGTGGCGACCGCAAATCGCTCACCGGCCCCGGCCACATCGCCGAGGACAACCACATTCATCACATGGGTGTGTTTAACAAAAACGCCTGCGGTGTCGGCCTCTACGGCGTGGGCAACATCGTGCGCCACAACCACATCCACCACGGCCCGCGCATGGGGGTGCAGATGAGCGGCAACAATCTCATCGTCGAATACAACCACCTGCATCACCTTTGCCTCGAAACCCAGGATGGCGGTGCGATTTACACCGGCGGACGGGACTGGATCAGCAGCCGCGGCAGCAAGTGGTGCTACAATCTGATCCACGATGTCGTCGGCTGTGGTCAGGAACGCGATGGACTCAAGCATCCGTGGTTCACCTTCGGCCTCTACCCGGACGACAACACCGGCGGGCTTGACATCATCGGCAACATCGTCTTCCGCATCGCCTACACGCCGATCCACATGCACAATGCGCGTGACTGCGTTGTGGAGAACAACATCTTTGCGCTCGGCGGCAGATTTCAGTTCGATCTCCACGGCTGGACGAAGGAGCAGCGCTTTTACACCAATCACATCGACACGATGATCAAAGGCTACGAGTCCGTGGCGGATCAGCCGGCCTGGAAAAACATGCGCGGTATGAAATTGCATCCGAAAGACGCCATCTGCGAGGACGGCACCATGATGAGTGGCAACGTGGTGCAGCGGAACATCATGTTCAGCGACCAGCCCGGCATCAAATACGGCGATCTGCGCAACTGCTCCGCCAAGTGGAACGTCATCGATCACAACCTCGCGTGGGGCAACGGCCATCCCATCACCACCGGCATCAATAAAGCCGGCCCCGATAAACCCGGCGCGCCACTGCTCATGGAAACCTTTGATTCCAGCGAAGCAGGCAAGACGCCCAAAGGCTGGGGATTCAATCATCGACCAAACAAGGATGTGCAGTTGATCGTTCAAGACGGTGCTTTGTGCGCCGATTGCGTCATTTCACAGGATCCGAAGAATCCGAAAACCGTTTTTCATGGCCCCGATCTTCCGATCAAACCTGGCGCGGCCTATCGCGTGAAGCTGCGCCTCAAGTCCACCGAACCCGCCGCCAAAGTCAATGTCGCGCTCGCCAGCTTCAAAAGCGGCGAAGGCTATTGGCAGACAGGCAGTGCTGGCATCACCGCCACGAGTGAATGGCGGGAGTTTGAAATCACGGGGCGCATGCTGCGTGAGAATGAAACCGGCTGGAAGCCGTGGATGAAGGCTTTTTGGCTGCGCATCGACTGCCATGAGCCGAAAGGGCAGGTCTGCATCGACGACATCCGCATCACGGAAGCCGAGCCGCTCGATGAATGGACCTCCTGGCAGCGCGAGGGCTGGGATCAGCACAGCCTCGTGGCCGATCCGCTGTTTGTGGACTGGCAGCACGACGATTTCCGACTTAAACCCAAGTCGCCAGCCTTCAAACTCGGCTTCAAGGCCATCCCGGTGGAGAAGATTGGCGTGCGGAAATGAGCCCGCGCTTGACGTGAGTCGAGGCGGCGGCCTTCATCGGTCATGAAAAGAAAATGCCGTTGGGGAATCCTGGGTGCTGCATCCATCGCACGGAAAAACTGGCAAGCCGTGCGGGATGCGGGGAATGCAGAACTCGTCGCGGTGGCGAGTCGCGACATGCGGCGCGCGCGCAAGTTTGTCAGAGAATGCCAGGCGGCGGCAGCGCATCCGGTGCCACCATCCGCCATGGGGAGTTATGAAGCACTGCTCGCTCGATCGGACATCGACGCCGTGTATCTCCCACTGCCTACGACACTGCGAAAGGAGTGGGTATTGAAAGCGGCGGCTGCGGGCAAGCATGTGCTGGCAGAGAAGCCTGCGGGGTGCAGCGCGGACGATGTCAAAGAGATGCTGGGCGCGTGTGAAAAGCACGGCGTGCAGTTCATGGACGGCGTGATGTTCATGCACGGGCGGCGATTGCAGCGGCTGCGCCGAGTGGTGGATCAGGAAATCGGGCAGGTGCGTCATATTGCGACGCAGTTCAGCTTTCTCGGCGGGCCTGAGTTCCTGCGCTCCGACATTCGCGCCCAAGGCCGCTTGGAGCCTCTGGGCTGTCTCGGAGACCTTGGTTGGTATTGCCTGCGCTTCACCCTGTGGGCGATGGGGGAGAAAGCTCCGCTGTCCGTCATTGGCCGCATGCACTCGGAGGTGGGGCAGGGTGGAGGAGTGCCGCCAGTGCCGACAGAATTTTCCGGCATTTTGTCTTTCGCTGAAGGGGTGAGTGCCTCGTTCCATTGTTCATTTACTGCGGCGAATGCACAGTGGGCGCGCGTCAGCGGCTCAGAGGGGTTGTTGGACGTGTCCGACTTCGTGTTGCCGTTTTCGGGCCGACAGACGCGGTACGGGCTGACACGCTCCGAGTTTGTGGTCAAAGGCTGCCGGTTTGACATGAAGGAAAGACATCTCGTGAAGATGCTGCGTGAACCGGCAAACAATGCGCCCGGCTCGCAGGAGGCGAATATGTTTCGAGCCTTCTCAAAACGAGTGCTCAGTGGGGAGTGTGACCCCGCCTGGCCGCAATCGACCTTGCTGACGCAGCGTGTGCTCGACGCCTGTTGGCATTCAGCAAGGCAGGGATCGCGAGTGGTCTCGCTCTGATCCGCCCTCAAGCTCAGAGCATGAGGCCAAAGCGCGCCGCAGTGACTCGCAGCAGCGCAAAGAGCGCGAGCGTGAGCAGGCAACTGCCTCCCAGTGCTCCGTAAAAGCCCCACCAGCGTTGAAAGGTGGGGAAGAGCAGAAACATCGGCAAGGTGGGCAGCACGTACCAGAAAATGTACCACATGTGGTCCGAGGTTTTCTGCGCGCGGTCGGCTGGGGCACTCTCAAACTGCACCCAAAGCAGGGTGATGATGCTCACAAAGGGCAGCGCGGCGAGGAGTGCTCCTGCACGGTCATTGCGGCGCACCACCTCGCTCACGAGAGTGATCACGCCTGCGCTGAGGAGGTATTTGAGAATGAGTTTGAGAGTCATGGAAGTGGGGTGGGGTGGGTGGAAACGCCTCGGCTGCGGTGGCTATTTCCACCGTGGTTGGGTGCTGGCAAAGGCGAGGGTGAATCACAGTAAAATGCAGGGGCTTCTGCCTGCGGCGGAAAATTGTTAAAAAATGCTGAAATACTGCTTGCGGCCTATCAGAGACTCGGCATCATCCGCGCTCCCGCCGCCCGGCACTCCATTGCGAGAACGGGTATTAACAGTTCTGCCACGGCAGGACTTGCTTATCGGAGCCAGAACCGGAAAAGTCTGAGCCTGCTCGTTGAGAGCATGGTTCGCTGTCCTTCCGAAAAAGGTTCCGTCGGGTGTTCGGATTCAGCTCTTTCTCACCATGCCCACCATCAATCAACTCGTCAGACACGGCCGCAAAGACAAAGCGGTGAAGTCCAAGTCGCCCGCGCTCACCAAGTGCCCGCAGCGTCGCGGTGTGTGCCTTCAGGTGATGACTCGCACGCCCAAGAAGCCAAACTCGGCTCTGCGTAAAGTGGCCAAGGTGCGTCTGACCAACGGCTATGAAGTCATCGCTTATATTGGTGGTGAAGGTCACAACCTCCAGGAGCACTCCATCGTTCTGGTGCGCGGCGGACGTGTGAAAGACTTGCCGGGTGTGCGCTACCACATCGTTCGTGGTACTCTCGACTGCCTTGGTGTTGAGGCTCGTCGCCGTGGCCGCTCAAAGTACGGTGCAAAACGTCCAAAGGCCGGCGCTGCTGCTGCCGCTGCCAAGAAGAAATAATTTTTGCTGACTCAATCCTTCACTTCACCACGCTATGGCTCGCAGAAAACGCGTTTATAACAAAGAGGCTCGCAAGGACAGCCGCTATGACAGCCCGCTCGTTGCTCGTCTCATTAGCAGCATCATGCTCGACGGTAAGAAGGCGCTCGCAGAGCGTATCGTTTACACCGCGATCGATCTTCTCAACGACAAGGCCGACAGTGTGGACCCGCTGGAGCTGTTCAATCGCGCGATCGAGAACTCCAAGCCGAAGGTGGAAGTGAAGGCGCGCCGCGTCGGTGGTGCCACCTATCAAGTGCCGCTGGAAGTCTCTCCTCGTCGTCAAGAAGCGTTGGCAATGCGTTGGATCGTGGGTTTTGCCCGTGGCCGCAAAGGACAGCCGATGCACCGCGCGCTGGCCAATGAATTGAAGGATGCCTCGCAGGGGCAGGGGAATGCCATCCGCAAGCGCGATGACGTTCATAAGCAAGCCCAGGCCAACCGCGCCTTTGCCCACTTCCGCTTCTAATTCGCATTTTTCCTACCCTTCACGCTTTTTCCCGACCCATGTCGAACCCCAACTCCCCCAACCGCGAATTCCCACTTGAGCGCACCCGTAACATCGGGATCTGCGCCCACATCGACGCGGGCAAAACCACCACCACGGAGCGCATTCTTTTCTACACTGGCATGATCCATAAGATCGGCGAAGTGCATGACGGTGCGGCCACCACGGACTGGATGGAGCAGGAAAAGGAGCGCGGTATCACCATCACCTCCGCCGCGGTAACTGCGAAATGGAAGCAGCTCAAGGAGCCGGGTATTTACAAGTCGCGCGAAATGGAGGACATCCGCCTCAACATCATCGACACTCCCGGGCACGTGGACTTCACGGCTGAGGTGGAGCGCTCTCTGCGCGTCCTTGACGGTGCGATCTTCGTCCTCTGTGGTGTGGCTGGTGTGCAGCCGCAGTCCGAGACGGTGTATCGTCAGGCTGAAAAGTACGGCGTTCCTCGCATTGCCTTCGTCAACAAGATGGACCGCACCGGTGCTGACTTTGAGCGTGTGGTTTCGGAAGTGCGTCAAAAACTTGGTGCGCCAGCCTATCCGATCCTTATCCCCATCGGTGCTGAAGACAGCCTCTGTGGCCAGATCGATGTGGTGAACCAGAAGGCGATCATTTACGCGGACGACGAAAAGTTTGGTTCCAAATACACCGTGCGCGACCTGCAGGGTGATGAAGTGGCCAAGGGTAAAGCTGCTTATGATGAGCTTCTCGATGCCGTGTGCAGCGCGGACGATGAACTTGGAATGATGTTCCTTGAAGAGCAGCCCATCGGGCCGAAAGAGCTTAAAGCGGGCCTGCGCCGTGCGGTGATCGCTAACAAGATCATTCCGATGGCAGGTGGCTCTGCCTTCAAGAACAAAGGTGTGCAGTACCTGATCGACGCCGTGATCGACTATCTCCCAGGCCCGCTCGACATCGAGCCGCAGAAGGGGACTGTTGTCGATGAGCCTGAGAATGTCATTGAGGCCAAGCCAGACGATAATGGCAAGTTCATTGCTCTCGGCTTCAAACTTTGGTCTGACAAGTTTGGCCGCCTTGTGTTCTTCCGAGTGTACTCCGGCAAAGTTTCCAAGGGCGACACCATTTACAATCCCCGCACGCGCAAGACGGAACGCGTCGGTCGCTTGATTCAGATTCAGGCGAATGTCCATAAGGACATCGACACCTGCTATTCTGGTGACATCGCTGCGCTCGTGGGTGTGAAGGATGTGCGCACCGGCGACACCTTCTGCGATGAAGATCTCGATGTGCAGCTTGAGCCGCCGACCTTCCCGGAGCCTGTGATTTCGATGGCGGTCGAGCCGAAGACCAAGGGCGACCAGGAAAAGATGGGCAATGCTCTTCAGCGCCTCTCCGAAGAAGATCCTACCTTCTTCGTCAAGACCGACGAGGAAACTGGCCAGACCATCATCGCCGGCATGGGCGAGCTCCATCTCGAAATTCTCTGCGACCGCCTCAAGCGCGAGCACAAGGTGGAAACCAACACGGGCAAACCCCAGATCGCTTACCGCGAAACACTCACCAAAGAAGCCGACGGCGAAGGCAAGCTTGTCAAGCAGTCCGGTGGCCGCGGTCAATACGGCCACGTCATCATCAAGGTTCGCCCTGGTGAGAAAGGCTCTGGCATTGTGGTCGAAAATAAGGTCGTCGGTGGCACCATCCCGAAAGAATTCATCAACCCAGCGAAGGCTGGCTGCATTGAGGCTGCACTTAACGGCATCATCGCCGGTTATCCGGTGATCGACATGCACATTGATCTTGTCGATGGCTCCAGTCACGAAGTGGACTCGAACGAAAACGCCTTCAAGATGGCTGGCATCTTCGCCGTCAAGGATGCACTCAAGAAAGCCAAGTGCATCCTCCTTGAGCCGATCATGGCCGTGGAGTGCTCCACGCCGGAAGATTATCAGGGCGACATCATGGGTGACCTCAACCGTCGTCGCGGCAAGATTCAGGGCATGGACAGCCGCGGTACCACCGCCGTGCTGCGCGCCGAAGTGCCGCTGGCCGAAATGTTCGGTTACTCCACCGCCATCCGCACGCTTTCCTCTGGCCGCGCTAGCTACAGCATGCAGCCCTCTCACTTCGAGCAGGTGCCGCAGCAGATCGTCGATCAAATCGTCGAACAGCGCGGAGGCTCCAAAGCATAAGAAGCACGCGCATTGAACCCCTTACCCACGGAACACTGTCATGACTAATCAACGCATCCGCATCCGCCTCCGAGCGTATGACTATCGCGTGCTCGACAAGAGCACAGCCGACATCGTCGAAACCGCGAAGCGCACCGGCGCCCGTGTCGCAGGCCCCATTCCGCTGCCTACGCGCATCGAGAAATACACGGTGAACCGCTCCCCGCACGTCGATAAGAAGTCGATGGATCAGTTTGAAATCCGCACGCACAAGCGCTTGCTGGACATCGTCGATCCCACCTCCCGCACCGTGGACGAGCTGAAGAAGCTCAACCTTCCCTCTGGCGTGGACATCACGATCAAGATCTAACGCGGACTAATTCATTTTTACTGGAGGACACATTCATGAGTCTCGGATTGATCGGCAAAAAACTCGGCATGACGAAAGTCTATACCGACAAAGGTGACGCAGTCGCTGTGACCGTCGTGGACGTAAGCGGCAACGCTTTGATCCAGGTCAAGCGCAGCGATGGCAAAGACAAGTACAGCGCGGTGCAGATCGGCTACGGCGACCAGCCCAAGGCAGATCGCGTTTCAAAACCGCTGCAAGGTCACTTCAAAAAGCACGGATGTGAAACCCTGAAGCGCATCGTGAAGGAATTCCGCTTTGCCAGCGACGAGCAACTGCCCGCCGCAGACGCCAAGATCGACGCAAGCATCTTCAGTGCTGGTCAGATCGTGGACGTTATCGGCACCACCAAAGGTAAAGGCTTCCAAGGTGTGGTGAAGCGCCACAACTTCTCCGGTCAGCCTGCCACCCATGGTCACATGATGCACCGCCGCTCTGGCTCCATCGGCTGCCGTCTCACCCCAGGTCTCGTGTGGAAGAATCAGAAGATGCCCGGCCATGATGGCGTCTCCCGTCGCACTACCCAAAATCTCGTGGTCGTCCAGAGCCGCCCCGAAGAAGGCGTGTTGCTCATCAAAGGCGCGATCCCAGGAAACACTGGCAGCATCGTCGTCGTGCGCCCCGGCAAAAAGGCCGCCAAGAAATAACCAGGAGGATTTGAATCATGTCCGCGACCATTCTTTCCGCAGAAGCCGCCAAGCAGGCGAACATTCAACTCACTGAGGGCTACAAAGGCTCTCAAGCGTTGAATGATGCCCTTGTCGCTTACCGCTCCAACCGCCGTCAGGGTAACGCCCACAGCAAAAACCGCTCCGAAGTCTCCGGCTCGGGCAAGAAGCTCTGGAACCAGAAGGGCACAGGCAATGCCCGTATGGGTTCCAAGCGCTCGCCGATCTGGACCGGTGGTGGTGTCGTCTTTGGCCCGCGCAACACGCGCAACTACAAGAAGACGCTCACCAAGGGCACCAAGAAACTCGCCCTGCGTGCCGCTTTGACCGCTCGCATTCTCGACGGCGAAGTGCTCACCACGAAGGAGTTTGCCATCGCCGATGGCAAGACCAAGAGCTTCATTGCTGCGGTGAATGGACTCACCACTGCGAAGAACGTGCTGCTCATCGGCAAAGGTTTTGACGAACTCACCTTCCGTGCCGCGCGCAACGTTCAGAACGTCCAGCTTATCTCTGCTGATGAAGTGAATGCCGAGCACCTGCTGCGCTACCGCAGCGTGGTTGTCACCGGTGATGCGCTTGAAACCCTTGCCAAGAGGACTGCCTGATTATGAAAGACCTTCACAAAGTCATCAAAACTATCCGCCTGAGCGAAAAAGCGACTCTGCTTGGGGAGAAGAACAACGAATACGTCTTCTCTGTCGATGTCGAAGCCACCAAGATCGACATCAAGCAAGCGGTCGAAAAGCTCCTCGGCAAAAAAGTCACTGGCGTGCGCACCGCGAATTACGATGGCAAAGCCCGTCGTGAACGCCGCGCCGATTACGGCCGCACCAATCACTGGAAGAAGGCCATCGTCCGCCTCAAGGAGGGCGAAAAACTCGATCTCGCATAACCCGGGCCATCCACCCGTCGGTAGAAACCTTTAACTCACCTCACCGTCATGGCGCTGAAAACATTCAAGCCCACCACGCCCACCAATCGCTACAAAGAGTGGAACTCCTTTGAGGAGATCACCAAGCACTCCCCGGAAAAGAGCCTCACTGTGGCTCTGCGTCGCACGGGTGGCCGTAACAACACTGGCCGCATCACCTGCCGTCACATTGGTGGTGGTCATGATAAGCGCTATCGTCTGATCGACTTCAAGCGTGTGCGCCGTGACGAAGCGGCGAAGGTGGTCGGCATCGAATACGATCCGAATCGCTCTGCCCGCATCGCACTCGTGGAATACAAAGACGGCCAGCGCGCTTACATCCTCGCTCCAACCCAGCTCAACGTGGGCGCTTCGGTGATGGCGGGAGAGAAAGCCGCTCCTGAAGTGGGCAATGCACTGCCTCTGCGCAAGATTCCTCTCGGAACTTTCATCCACAACATTGAGCTGACCCCTGGTCGCGGTGGTGTGGTTGCGCGTGCCGCAGGTCAGGCTGCCGTGCTCTCCAACCGTGAAGGCGACTTCGCCCTTGTGCGCATGCCTTCCGGTGAAATCCGCAAGATCCTTGCCGACTGCTACGCCACGATCGGCCAGGTCGGCAACGTGGAGCACATGAACGTCGTCAGCGCCAAGGCGGGCCGCACCCGCTGGCAGGGAGTTCGCCCGACCGTGCGCGGTATGTGCATGAACCCCATCGACCACCCGAACGGTGGTGGTGAAGGCCGCTCCAAGTCTGGTGGTGGTCGTCAGCACCTGCTCAGCCCATGGGGCCATGCGAAGGGCGAGAAAACTCGCCAGCCGAAGAAGGCCACGGGCAAGCTCATCGTGCAGTCCCGCCACGCGAAGAAGTAATCCATCTCACACACACGCTTTCCCATGCCACGCTCCCTTAAAAAAGGCCCCTTCGTTCAGCAAGCCCTCCTCGAAAAGGTGGACAAGCTCAACGACGCGAAGCAGAAGCGCCCGATCAAGACTTGGGCACGTTCCTCCATGGTCACTCCTGACTTGGTTGGTCACACTTTTCTCGTTCACAACGGCAAGGACTTTGTCTCCGTGTATGTGACTGAAAACATGGTCGGCCATCGCTTGGGCGAGTTTGCCCTGACCCGTATCTTCAAGTCTCACGGTGCTGTGACCGTCAAGGCCGCCAAGTAAAATTTGAAGCAGAGTCTCCTTCATGTTTATCCGATCATCCATCGCCAAAACTGCCCTGTCGCTGCTTCTTGCAGTGGGCGTTGTCGGCGTGCGTGCGGATGACAAATTGGAGAATCAGGAGCTTCTCCTTTCCCTGCAAGTCGCAGCGGCGAAGGTGCAGGCTCTCGAAGCTGCCGCAGCTTCTGCCAAGGATAAGAATGCAGCACTGGCTCAGAGTGCTGCGGCTGCCAATGCCGAGACAAGTGAAATGAAAGAGCGCTATGAAAAGTTGCGCGGCCTTCTTGAAGGTCTCGGCGTGAGTGCGCTCGAAAATTCGCGCGATCAGACTCAGGAGCGCCTGCTTGCCGCCTTGAGTGATCTGCGTGTGATGAAAGAACAGCGTGATGCTCTGGCTGAGGCTCTCATTGAGATGGCAGAGTCCAGCATGTCGCTTATGAAGGCAGCTCCCAATGCCGATCCTGCCGCAGCGGATCGCGTGAACAAAGCCATTAGTCGCGCTGATGCCGCACTAGTGAAAGCGGGCGGAGGAACAGATAATAGCGGTCAGAGCAATGGCCTGCAGAATGTCCGGGTGGTCAGCATGAAGAATGAATTGGGAATCGCTGTGCTCTCCGTTGGTTCCAAAGATGGAGTGAAGCCAGGCATGCCGTTTGAAATTTTCCGCGAAGATAAACCGATCGCCAAAATCCTTGTCACCGAAGTGCGCAATTCCGTTTGCGGCGCGGTGGTGCAGGAACTCGCCAGCGCCCAGGATCCCGTCCGTGTCGGTGATAGTGGCCGCGTCGATCTCTCCAAATCTCTTTAACCCCGAAGCACAGAAGAAACCCTCCGCCTTTATGTCCGTCCGTTCCGTCCTCAAATACGCAAGGATCTCCTCGCAGAAAGCACGCCAGGTCACACGCGCCATCACCGGCATGCCTGTGTCCCAAGCGCTGAGTGTGCTCGACTTCACCCCCAAGAAGGCGGCCTTCCTCGTCGGCAAAACGCTGCGCTCTGCCATTGCCAATGCGGAGAACAACCACGAGCAGGATGCTTCTGAGTTCATCGTCCAGTCCGCCACTGCCACTCCTGGCCCGGCTCTTTCCCGCATCATGCCACGTGCTCGTGGTTCTGCGGCACCGATCAAGAAGCGCATGACGCACATTACGGTCATCATCGGCGCACCAGCGACGGAAGAGGCTGCGACCGCTGAAGACACGAAAGCTGCCAAGTCCGCGAAGAAGGCTCCTGCCAAAAAGAAAGCCGCGCCAAAGGCCAAGAAAGAAAGAGCATCCGAATAATCGTAACGCCACCGAACCGCACCACATCATCTTATGGGACAGAAAGTAAATCCGATCGGCTTCCGCCTCGCAGTTACCAAAGACTGGCGCTCCAAGTGGTATGCTCCTGAGAAAGAATTTGCCGACTCGCTGCACAGCGACCTCGCCATCCGCGCTTATCTCAAGGAAAAGCTCATGCAGGCTGCGATCTCCAAGATTGTGATCGAGCGCGCATGGAATCAGGTTCGCGTCACCTTGCACACTGCCCGCCCCGGTCTTGTCATCGGTCGTAAAGGTCAGGAAATCGACGTGATGAGCCAGAAGATTTCCGAAATGTGCGGTGGCAAGCAGGTGAAGATCGACATTTACGAAATCAAGCAGCCAGAACTCGACGCCCAGCTTGTCGCCGAAGCCGTCGCCGTGCAGCTTGAGCGCCGTATTTCCTTCCGCCGTGCCATGAAGCGTTCTGTGCAAACCGCCATGGACATGGGTGCTGATGGCATCCGTCTTCGCTGTGCCGGACGTCTCGGCGGCGCGGACATCGCCCGCGCGGAGTGGTATCGCCAGGGCAAAGTGCCGCTTCAGACACTGCGTATTCCGATCGATTACGGCTTTGCCGAAGCCAAGACCGTTTACGGCATCATTGGCGTGAAGTGCTGGCTCAACCGTGGCAATGCCCCAGAAACGGGTGTTTCCCGCCCAGGTGGTGAGCGCCGCCAGCGCCGTGAAGGCGATCGTCGTGGGCCCGGAGGTCACGGCCCTCGTGGTGGCGACCGTGGCCGTCAGGCTGCTGCAGCTCCCAGCCCAACTGCGGAAGAAGCTCCCGCAGAGTGATTTGTCTCCCACGTTCCACTGAGTTCCTGTCCACTTTCATCTTATGGCCCTCCTTCCTAGCAGAGTAAAATATCGCAAGTCACAGCGTGGCAATCGCGGTGGTAACGCCACCAGCGGCAACAAGCTCGACTTCGGTGAGTTCGGACTTCAGACGCTTGAGCGCGGCTGGGTGAAGAACATCCACATCGAAGCGTGCCGCGTCGCCATCACCCGCTTCCTGAAGCGCAAAGGCAAGGTTTTCTGCCGCATTTTCCCACACAAGCCCGTCACGCAGCGTCCGCCGGAAGTGCGAATGGGTAAAGGTAAAGGCTCTCCCGAATTCTGGGTGGCCGTGGTGTTGCCAGGCCACATGCTGTTTGAAATTTCTGGTGTGAATGAAGCCACCGCGCGTGAGGCATGCCGCCTCGCTGCCACCAAGCTCGGCATCCGCTGCCGCTTTGTCACCCGCGAGAGCCTGCACAAGTAAACGCGCAGCGAGAAACCTGAGAACCGAGAACTGACCTTATGAAGATCAAAGAACTCCGTGAATCCACTGTGGAAGAGCTTTCGGCACGCCGCCGTGAGCTCAAGCAGGAAGCACTGAATCTGCGTATCCAGCAGAGCACTGGTGGCGGCCAGCTAGAGAACCCCGCGCGCCTGACGCAGATCCGCCGGGAGATCGCGCGCATCGAAACCATCATCACTGAGCGCACCCGCGCCGCTGCCTCCAAGGCCGCCTAACCTCTGTAGCTTTTTTCAAATCCAATGAGCGAGACCGCAACAGCCCCCGCCCCAGAAAAGAAAGCCGTGCGCAAGACCCGAGTCGGCGTCGTGGTTTCCGACAAAATGTCGAAGACCATCGTCGTCGAAGTCGAGCGCCGTGTGCCACATCCGCAGTTCAAAAAGATCGTGCGCAAGACCTCCAAGTTTTACGCCCACGACGAGAAAGAACAGGCCAAGGAGGGAGACAAAGTGCTCATCGCCGAAACCCGCCCCCTTTCCAAACTCAAGCGCTGGGAATTGGTGGAAGTGCAGAAGCACTAACCGACCTTCCTACCCGAACCCCTCAAAGGAGACACAGCTATGTTGCAAATGGAGTCCTCAATCCCGGTGGCAGACAACACCGGTGCCCGCATGGCCGAGATGATCGGCGTGCTCGGCAAGAAAAATACCCGCTTCGCCTATGTCGGCGACATCATCACCGCACACGTCCGTGAATCGACCCCCACGGCGGCTGTGAAAAAGGGTGAAGTCGTCCGTGCCGTCGTCGTGCGCACCGCTCACCCCATCCGCCGCTCTGACGGTTCGATCCTGCGTTTCGATAAAAACGCCATCGTCATCATCGACAAAGATAACAACCCCAAGGGAACCCGCATCTTCGGCCCTGTCGCACGTGAGCTGCGCGACAAGAACTTCATGAAGATCGTCTCCCTCGCCCCCGAAGTGCTGTAACACCATGAGCCGCGCCAAAACCCACGTCAAAAAAGGCGACACCGTCGTCGTCATCACCGGAGAGAGCAAAGGCTCCCAGGGAACCGTCATCGAAGTGCAACCGGCCAAAAGCCGCGTCATCGTCGAGGGCGTCAACATGATCAAGAAAGCCATCAAGCCCACCCAGCAGAATCAGAATGGCGGCTTTCAGGAAAAAGAGGCACCCATCCACATCTCCAATGTGAAGAAGGTGGACGCCTCAGCGAAGGAGAAGAAAGCCAAGTCCGGCGCGAAGAAGAAGGCAGCCAAGAAGAGCTGATTCTTCCGCGACGAGCTTTAGCCTCGTTCTCTACGCATCTAAAGTACTCTCATCCAAAAGGCGGGTGTGTCGCAAGACCACCCGCCTTTTTTTTACGCTCTGCGACTGCTGTGTTTGTGCACGCAGGATGTCGGCTTACTTCTCATCCAGCCCGCGGCGGATGCGGTATTTCACCGCGAGCTGATGCGCCGGCGTGTTGGGGAAAGTCATCTGCCGGATGCGCTCGATCTGAAGCAGTGCGCTGCTTTGGATAGCATGGTAGTAGCTGCCGTTGTGGATGAGATTCAGCAGGCGCGTCAGGTAATCGAGTTGAAGATTCTGGCGCATGGAGCTGATGGGACGTGCCGGATCGTCGCCAGTAAAGATCGCCGTGGTCAGCGTGGCGAGCACTTCATCATAGGAGACTTCATTGCCGTAGAGTGCGCTGTCCATGATGCGGCGCAGCGTCTTGGAATGCAGCAAGTGATCGAGCAGGCTGCGTTGGAGATTAAAGATGCGGTCGTGCAGCCTGGGGTCTTCGCCCTCATCGCGGTGCTCAAAGCCGCGGCGTTGGATTTGGAGATGGGTGTAGATATCTGCGGGAGCAGAGAGCGCATCCGGGGCGAATGCATAGCGCGCCAGCACGGCGAGCGCCTGTCGCTGCTTCGCCGCCTCCACGGGTTTGAAGGGGAGGACACCGGGAGCCTGTCCCTGCGCGGCACGCTCCACATAGACGCCACCGACGTAGCGCGACACGGCACTGAGGGAGCTGCTGATTTCTTTGGTCAGCGCATCGTAGGCCAGCGCGACCTCCTGCCAGCTCTTGCCGGGGTCGGAGAGGTTTTTGAGAATGTTGCGTTCCTCCATGCGCACGAGTTCGCAGCGTTGTTCGGCGTAGCCGATGGCATCGCTGCTCATGTCAAAGAGCATGGCCCTGGGGTCGATGGCCTTGCCTGGAGCGCGCATGTCGTCTGCGTCGTTGGCAAAGGCCAACTCTCGCTGGTGTGAGCGCCGCGCGATGTCATCCAGCCGCTTTTGTTCAGCGATGGGGTCTTCCAAAGCTTCACTGTAACCGTACTCGATCGCCCAGTGGTCGTAGGGGCCGGGCTTGGTGGTGAAGAACTGCCCCTGCTTCACGCCTTTGGGAGCGATGTTGACGGGCGGGTAGTCCATGACGGAGCCCGTGAGACCGGTTTTTTCGGTGATGGCCGCGTTGTGGATGTCTGCGAGGGAATGAAGCTGGCTGCCACGGAAGTTGTGATTTAGACCGAGCGTGTGGCCGACCTCGTGCAGGCAGAGGTAATACAGTGCTTCTTTGATGAGGCGATCCACCTCGATCCGGTCGCTCTTCTGGAGACGCAGCATCGCGCCGCCAAAAAGCAGCCCCTGCCGTGCGGAGCCGCAGGCATCGCACGCTTGCGGCGAAAAGGCCCTCTCAGTGGCGGATGCGGCATCCGTGATTTCAAAGAGCTTCTTGGTCAGCAGGCGCTTGGTGATAAAGCTGTACTCCAGCATGATGTCGGCACCGAGGATTTCTCCTGTGCGTGGGTTGGCGAAGCTGGGGCCGTAGCCGCCAAAGGGCGGCTTCACACTGCTGGTCCAGCGCAGCACGTTGTGTTCGATGTCACCGGCGTCCCACTTGGCGTCATCGGGCTGTTGCTTGACGACGATGGCGTCTTTGTAGCCTGCGGTTTCAAAGGCCTCGTTCCATTTGAGTACGGCAGTGCGGATGGTGTCGCGGAATTCCACCGGCGTGGTGTTCTCGATCCAGAAGACGATGGGCTCGACAGGTTCACTGAGCTTCGTTCCAGGCTTTTGTTTCACCAGCCGCCAGCGGTGGATCACGTCGCGGTAGGGTGCGGGGTCCAGGCTGGTCATGTCGGTGATCTGGTGCATGAAGTAGCCGATGCGTGGATCATCACGGCGCGGTTTGTAGTCGCTCTCTGGCAGGGCGATGAGCGTGTGCTGCACCTGCACGCTGATGTAGCGCGGGTTGGCGATGTCGGCTCCACTCTCCCAGGTGGGAGAAGAGTTTTCAAAGACGTACTCGGCGGTGATGGCGGTGTTTTTGGGGTAGCCGTTGATGCGCAGAATTTTGGATTTTGCCTCGGAGAGTTTGCCGAGTACGGCTTTGTCTCCAGAGCTGCTGCTGAACTTCACCTGAGTGAGGTTTTCTCGCAGAAAGAGATTGGTGCAGGGGATGAGCCATCCTTCCTCGTCCTCTGCGGCGATGTTTTCGCTGGCGAGGATGGCGTTGCTGGTGTTCGCCTTCTGCGCACGTGCCAGAGCGTTCTGTGGATCGAAATAGAGCTGTGTGTTTTGCTCCACGAGTTCGATGCGGTCAAAAATCTTGCGGAAGGTGAAGATCAGCGAGTCGCCATAGCGTCCGCGGTTGTGCCCGGCGGCCACAGGGCCATCGACGCTGTGATTGAAATAGATGAACTCGGGGCCGATTTGTGATTTGGCCACGTAGAGCCACGGTGTGCCGCGTTCAGCATCCAGGTAAACGCGGAACAGGCCGTTGATGCGCTGGAAGCTCTTGGTGAAGTCGGCCACAGACTTGCGTTTGTTGCTCGTCGCTGTGACGGTCGCCGTGGTCGGACGCGTGGTGCTTGGCGCAGGCTGCGCTGTCGATGGGGATGGCGATGGTGCGGGTGTGGGCGCAGGCGCAGGTTGAGGTTTGGCAGGCTCGGGTGTGGGCGCGGGTTTGGCGGGTTCGCGCTTGGGCTGGGGTTTTTCGGGCTCAGGTTTTGCTGGCGCGGGCTTTGGCTCCGGGCTGGGCGTGGGTGGCTTGGTCGCAGGAGCGGCAGAGCTGTGCCCGCCAAGGCAGAGCAGCAGGAGAGCGGAAAGGCAGAGCGCGCGTGTCGTCATGGGATGAGAGGAGGGAAAGCTTGGCGGCAGCATAACGTCGCAGCCAGGCATCTGCATGCACATCATGTTCAGAAGAGTGTAAGGAAAAAAGCTCGTCACAGGCACCTTCCTCTCAGGGCTTTCCATTTTCAGGAGGTCGTCGCCTTTGAGCCATGCGGGCAGGGTGAATGCTAAGTCGGTGGTCGCTGCGGCGTTGAGTGGTGAGCTTTTCACCGATGCTCCGCTTCTTGCTGCTTTCTCTGTTGTCTGTGTGTGCCGCCTTGCGTGGGCAGCAGATTGATTTGGGGAAGATCTTTGAGGAGCGCAATCTCGGGCCGGTGGCAGAGCTGCTGGCGCATGGAGACTATGAACTCGTGGCGCGCATTGGTGAAGCGGCGGTGGAGAAGGGACTGAAGGCTCCAGAGTGGCGCATCATGCGGCTGCGAGCATTGGCGGAAACCGGTCATGTGGAGATGGCACTGGAGGAGTCTGCCACGGCTCTGGTTATGCATCCGGGGCATTTTGAGTTGCTGCTGCTGCGCCATGATCTAGCACACATGCTGGGCAAGACAGAGGTGATGGCGGCGGCACTCAGGAGCCTGAATGAGGCGGCCAAGGGGAAGCCGTCGAGAGAACGCAGCGCCATGGAGATGGTGGTGCTGGGGCGTGCGGCACTGCTGTTGGGTGCGGATGCACAGAAAGTCATCGCGACCTATTTCAAAGCGGCGCAGAAGAAGGATGCGAAGCTGGAGGCGGCGTATGTGGCTGAGGGGCAACTGGCGCTGGATAAAGATGATGCGCGGCGCGCGGCGGAGGTGTTTCGTGCGGGACTCAAAGCGCATGGTGAGACGGCGGAGCTGCGCTATGGTCTGGCGCGCGCGTTTCAGTCCAGCGATCGCGAAAAGACGGCGGAAAATCTGGACAAGGCACTGGCGCTGAATCCGCATCATCGCGCGTCGCATCTGCTGCGCGCGGAGTTGCTGGTGGGAGGAGAGAAATTTGTCGAAGCGGAAGCGGCGGTGCAGCAGGTGTTGGATGCGGACGGCTGGAATCAGGAAGCCTGGGCACTGCGTGCCGTGGTGGCGCGGTTGTTTGCTGCGGATGCTCAAAAGTACGCGCAGGCGCATGAGGCGGCACAGCACCGCTGGGCGCAGAATCCGAGGGTGGATCATCTCATTGGCCGTTGTTTGTCGCGCGCATATCGTTTTGCGGAGAGCGCGGCACTCCAGCGCAAGGCCTTGGAGTTAGACGCGAAGTTTCTGCCGGCGAAAGTGCAGCTCTGCCACGACCTGCTGCGCCTTGGAGAAGAGGAGGAAGCGTGGAAACTGGCAGCGGCGATCCGCGCCGAGGACGGCTACAACATTCAGGCGCATAACCTCGGTTTGCTGGAGAAACAGATGGGCGGCTATGTCACGAAAGCGTTCGCCGATTTCACGCTGAAGATGCCCAAACGCGACTGGCCGATCTACGGTGAGCGGGCCTTGGCGCTGCTGAGAGAGGCAAAGGCGGTGTTGGCTCCGAAGTATGGCATGAAACTCACGCGCCCGGTGCTGGTGGAGTTCTTCGATGCGCAGCAGGACTTTGCCATCCGCACTTTTGGCGCGCTCGGTGGGCAGGGGATGTTGGGCGTGTGCTTTGGCACGGTGGTGACGATGAACAGCCCCGGCAGTCTGGCGCATGGCCGCAGCAACTGGGAGAGCACGCTGTGGCATGAGTTTTGCCACGTCATCACGCTGGGAGTGACGCGGAATCAAATGCCGCGCTGGTTGAGTGAAGGGATCAGCGTGTATGAGGAAAGTCAGCGGGATGCCGCATGGGGAATGCGCATGGATGCGAAATTCCGCCGCATGGTGCTCGATGATGAAACGCTGACGCCACTCTCGCAGCTCAGTGGCGCATTCATGAATCCTCCGACGCCGGATCATCTCATGTTTGCCTACTATGAGTCGAGTCAGGCAGTGGCGTTTTTGCTGGAGCGCTACGGGAAGGAGAAATTCCAGGGTGTCTTGCGCGATCTCGCTGCGGGCAAGCGCATCAATGATGCGATCGTGGCGAATGCCGCAGAGATGGAGGAGGTGGAGCGGGAGTTTACCGGGTTTATTCAAGCACGCGCGCGTGCTTTCGGGGCGAACGCGAACTGGGAGAAAGTGGCGGCGGAAGAACTCAATCCGTTCGATGGCGGCACGGTGGAGGCATTTTGGAAAGCGCATCCAGAGCGTCTGTTGGCGGGGCAGCAGTATGCGCGGGAGATGATCGCGCAGAAAAAATGGTCGGAAGTTCTGGCAACGGCGGAGGCGCTCATCCGCTTGCTGCCGGAGGATTTTAGTCTTGAGGGCGGTTACGGGATCAAGGCACTGGCACTGCGGCAGATGAAGCGAGAGCGCGATGAGGCTGAGGTGTTGCGACAGATCGCTGCGAAATCAGCGGACGCGCTGAGCGTGTTCCTGCGCCTCATCGAGTTGGATCTGCCGCAGCAGCGTTGGCCGGAGGTGCGAGCCAATGCGCAGCGTGCCACGGCGCTGAATCCCTTCCTCGTGACGCCGCAGCGCGCACTGGCAGAGGCACACAGCGCGTTGCAGGAAATGGAGTCCGCTGCCGCAGCGTGGGAGCGGCTGCTGTTGCTCGATCCCGGCAGCGCAGCGCAGTCGCACTTCAAGCTGGCCGTATTGCTGAAGGAGCGCGATCCGCTGAAGGCGAAACGCCATCTGCTCGACTCGCTGGCGCTGGCACCACGCAATCAGGACGGACTGGCGATGCTGCGAGCATGGAAATGAGTGCTCGCCACCGCATGGTGATGGCAGCGGCTTTTATTGAAGTTCTTTCCCGCGAGTCTCAGGAGCGATCCAGACAAGCACCATGCCCACGAGATAAACACAGGAGAGCACGGAGTAGGCATTCGCAGCGGCTTGGATCGTGCTCACTTTGTCACTGGCAAAGTGGGCCATGAGGTTGCCGAGTTGCAGCGCGCCGATGGCGGCGATCAGGCGTCCAAAGTTAAAGCAGAAACCCTGACCGGTGGCGCGCACGCTGGTGGGGAAAAGTTCAGGGAAGTAGAGCGGGAAGAAGCCGTAGAAGGAGGCTGTGATGCCGCCGAGGGCGAAGGCCCACGCGAGCAGAGAGAAGGGAATGGTGCTACCGGTGAACGGCGCGTTGCCTTGGAAGAAAAAGAGGGAGACGACCAAGCTCGCCGCACACAGCAGTGTGAAGGTCAGACGTCGTCCGAGGCGGTCTGCCACCAGCGGAGTGATCAGCGTGGCCAGGATGGCGCCGAGAGCCAGAGAGATGACGATGTAATCGATGATCGGCAACGAACTTCCCTTCGGAGCGAGATCAGAGGCCCAGCGCGCTGCCTGCTGCGCCGAACCCCAGGTGCCGAGCAGTGCCACGGCGGCAAGGCCCGCGCCTACCAGCAGATGACGCATGATGGTGCGGCGGTCTCCCGCATGACTGCCACCTGCGGCCAGCGCGCGCGCCATGTATTGGCGCACCGGATGCAGATAACCCCAGAGCGCGATGGCGAGGCCCACCACGGTCACGATCGTGGCGATGAGATTTCCCCAATGGCAGAGGGGAGACCAGACGTAGATGATGAGCAGCGCGGCGATGCAGGCGATCAAGACGCCCATCAAATCCATTGTCGCCCAATGAGAAGTGGCACCCGTTTTCTTTTCCTCCTCCCATTTGTGAGATTCCGGCACGAAGACGAGGATGAAGAAATTGATCAAAGCGGGCAGCGCGCTGCTGACGGCGATGAGACGCCAGGAGCGATTGTGCAGCAGGTAGTCGGTGTTTTCGGGAGAAAGGCCCAGCGCATGAATCCAGCCGGAGACGAGCTCGAGGCTGGCATTGAGCTGCCAACTGATGAGACCCGTGAGGAGGAAGCCGATGTTGGAGGCGGCACCGATCATGCCAGCGATCCAGGCGCGGTTTTTCCCGCCCCAGATTTCATTGACCAAGGCCACGCCCAATGCCCACTCTCCGCCCATGCCCAGAGAAGCGATGAAACGCAGCGCGGCGAATTGCCACGCCTGGGTGACAAAGGCGCAGAGGCCACTGAAGATCGCATAGGTGAAGATCGCCAGTGTCATGGCCTTCACACGACCGAGCTTATCTCCCAGCCAACCGAAGAGCACTCCGCCCGTCGCCGCGCCGACGAGGAAAACGGCGATGATGACGGTGAACCAATCCACGTGTTCCTTTGCGCTGGCTCCTGGCAGCAAATCTTGCAGTGCCGGTTTGCCGATGAGAGGGAAGAGCCCCATCTCGAAGCCGTCGAAGAGCCAGCCGAGAAAGGCGGCGATGAGCGCGGCCATAGCGCCACGAGAGGAGGATTGGGGAGTGGACATGAGAGGGAGTGTGAGGTTGTGGCGCGCGGCTAGGCCATGTTGGGTGAATGGAGAAACGAGATGAGGCAGACCGCTCTGGAGACTCCCTCAGTGCTGCCGATGAGAGGGCGGGATCACTCTTTCGCTACGCCGTTGTTCCAGGCGGCGAACATTTCCTCCACCGTGGGGATTTCCAGCGGGCGCACGATGCGGAAGCCGAGCCAGGTCGCATCTGTGAGATACCAGATGCTCTTTGGCAGTTGCGGGTCCTGCTGCTTCCAAAGCGGATCAGAGGCTTTGCGTGCGGCACTGCGGCAGAGTTCAGGATCATCATCGTACGTGCCGCCACGGGCGACATGTGGGTAGGGTGTCTTCGAGCGCACCCAGTCATTGCCCAGGATCGCTGCGGCGGGCGTTGTGGGCGTGTATTGGTCGAGGCACCATTCGCAGACGTTGCCGTAGATGTCGTGCAGGCCCCAAGGGTTGGGCTTTTTGCCGCCCACCTTCGCGTACTGGAAGTTGGGCGCGTTTTCAAAGAACCATGCGTAGTCTTTGAGTTGTGCAGGATCGTCGCCAAAGAAGTAAGCGGTCTTGGTACCAGCGCGGGCGGCGTATTCCCACTCGGCTTCGGTCGGCAGGCGGTAGAAGTGACCGGTCTGCGCGCTGAGCCACTGGCAGTATTTGTTCGCGGCGTGCTGTGTCATGCAGATGGCGGGGTAGTGTTCTCTGCCCATGCCGAAGTCCATTGGCTGGTAAGGCGGCGTGGGCTGCGAAATGAGATCTTCAGGCTTGTCTGTGGGACTCCACACCTGGCGCGATCCATCTTTGTTGCGTCCAATGCTGGTGAGCTGGAAGGGCTCGTATTCATCCCAGGTCACTTCGTACTTGCCCATCCAGAAGGGCTTGAGGGTTTTCTTCACTTGCGGGCCTTCGTCTTCGCCACGTCCGGCTTCGCTGGCGGGGCTGCCCATCAGGAACTCGCCGCTCTTGATCACCACCATGCTGTAGGGGACGCCGGTGCTGGGCACTTTGGTCTCGTAGGGCTTCATGTCGGCCTCTTTTTTCTCCTGAGAGGTCTTCACGATGAAGGCGTGGATTTTCTTCACCAGTTCGAGGTTGTCTGGATTGTTCGTGGCGGGGCCTTTCTTTTCCTTGGCCTTGAGTGTGATGTTGTCCGGCCATGGCGCGCCCTGCTCGACCCAGAGCTTGAGGTAATTGATGTCTTCCTTGCTCAGCGGGCCGCCGCTTTTCTTCGGTGGCATCAGTTCGTCCTGATCTGGGGCCAGGGTCGTGCGCTGATAGATCGCGCTTTTGCGCAGATTGGAGGGGACGATGTTCGGTGCATTCTCGCCGCTCTCGAAGGCTTCCTTTTTCGTGGTGATGATCCAGTCCGCCTTGGCTTTGTCAGGATTGTGGCAGGAGACGCAGTTCTCTTCGAGGATCGGCTGGATGTGTTTCTCAAAACGGATGCGGGGCTTTTGCTCCAGCACCACGCCTGCGGGCCAGTCAGCTCCCTGCTCGATCCATGCTTTGATGATTTCGATTTGGTTTTTTTCCAGCAGGCCTTCCTTCTTGGGCGGCATCACCATGTCATCGTCGGCATGGAGAAGGAGCGTGGTGTAGATCGCGCTTTTTTTCAGATCGCCGGGCGTCAGACCGGGGCCGTTCTCGTTCCCTTTTTTCAGGTCTTCGAGCGTGTGCATGCGGAAGTCGCCTTTGTCTTCCTTGGCACCATGGCAGTGCGTGCAGGCACCTTCGAGGAGAGGCTTGACCTGCTTGTTGAAATCAATCTTCTCGGCGGCACACAGCAGCGCGGGGAGCAGAAGGAAGGAGGAGGCGAGCGTTTTGACGGGAGACATGGGGCGTGCGCATAGCATAAGCTGCGCGTGATGTCCAATACGGGAATCCACGCGCGATTTGTGGCGGAATTATGCGCGCAGATGCCGCGCGCATGCCTCCAGCAAACCCGCGCGTGTCGTGCAGCGGCGCATCTCGTGCAGGAAGCTCTCTCCGTCGTTCATTTCCGGGCCGAAAAAATTCAGGTGCTTCTTCAAGCGGTTCACCTGATCGAGTTCGCGTGTGGCGGGAGTCGTGACGGTGTCGTAAAGTGCTTCGATGTAGGCTAGGAAGTCGGCCTTGGCGGGCTGCGGTACCTTTTCGCCACGGAAATGCCTGCGAATTTGCTCAAACAGCCAGGGATTCCGCACCGCGCCGCGGCCGATCATGAGCCCGCGCACGCCGGTCTGTCGCATCACGGATTCCGCTTCGTGGCAGGTGCCGATGTTGCCGTTGGCCAGCACCGGGCAGGGGAGCTGTGCCCGCGCGGCGGCGATCAAGTCATGGCGCACGCCCTCGCGATACATCTGTGTCACGGTGCGGCCGTGGATGGTGACAAGATCGACGCTGTGTTTGGCAAAAAGCGGCACCAGCTCTGCGAGCGTGTCCGTGTCATCAAAGCCCAAGCGCGTTTTGACGGTGAACTTCACCGTGACGGCCTCCCGCAGCGCGGCGAGGATGGACTCCACGCGCGGGACATCGCGCAGCAGGCCACCGCCCGCGCATTTTTTGTACACGATGGGTGCGGGGCAGCCGAGGTTGAGATCGATCGCGGCGACGGCGTGCTGTTGCAGTTCTTTGGCGCTGCGCACGAGAGAGGGAATGTCGTTGCCGATCATCTGCGCGATGACGGGCTGCCCTGTCGGATTCTCGGTGATGGAGGCCAGGATGTCTTTCTCCAGGTGTGAGTCGGCATGTACGCGGAAGTATTCCGTGTAATACACATCGGCTCCGCCGTACTGCGTCATGAGCCGCCAGAAGCCGAGGTCCGTGATGTCCTGCATCGGTGCCAACGCCAGCAGCGGCTCAGGGCGGGCCAGCAGGGCGTCGAGTTTTTCAGCGGGCGTCACGATGCAGTCGCCAGCGCGCGCGGCGCAGCTCTCCGAGGAAGGGGGATCAATGCAGGAAGTGGCGGTAGCCGGTGAAGACCATGGCCAGTTTGCGTTCATCGGCGGCGGCGATGACTTCCGCGTCCTTCACGGAGCCACCCGGTTGGATGGCTGCGGTGGCTCCTGCATCGGCAGCGGCGAGCAGGCCATCGGGGAAGGGGAACATGGCATCGGAGGCAACGATGCTGCCCTTGAGGCTGAGTCCGGCCTCCTTTGCTTTCCAAACGGCGATGCGGCAGGAATCGACGCGGCTCATCTGTCCGGCTCCGATCGCGAGCGTGCGATCCGTGGTGGCAAAGACGATGGCGTTGGACTTCACATGCTTCACCACGCGCCAGCCAAAACGCATGGCCTCCAGCTCGTCGCGTGTTGGCGGGCGCTGAGTGCGCACTTTCGATTCGAGGTCTTCGAGACCGAGGGCGCGGGAGTCGGCATCCATGACCATGACGCCGCCAGGCGCGGAGCGGATGATCGGCTCGGTCAGTGCTTGGGCGACTCCGGGGAGCATCTGGATGAGGCGCAGATTCTTTTTCTTCTGGAGGTGGGCGCGGGCGTCGGCGTCGAAGTCGGGAGCGATGATGACGTCGGTGAAGATCTCGGAGATGATGCGCGCGAGGCCGAGTGTCATGCTGCGATTGACGACGATGACGCCGCCAAAGGGAGCCTGCTTGTCGGTCTCGAAAGCTTTCTGCCAGGCTTCACGCAGGTCTTCATCCGCGCAGCCGACTCCGCAGGGGTTGGTGTGCTTGAGGATGGCGACGGTGGGTCTGCGGAACTCCAGCGCGATGCGCGCGGCGGACTCGATGTCGAGCACGTTGGTGTAGCTGAGGTCTTTGCCGTGCAGCTTGACGAAGTAGTCGCCGAAATGGCCGTAGAGCGAGGTCTTCTGATGCGGGTTGTCGCCGTAGCGCAGCTCGGAGTGCAGCGGCAGGGAGAGAGAGAATGTCTTCTGCGTGACCTGCTGTTTGTTCAAGAAAGCGGCGATGGCGTTGTCGTAGTTGCCGGTGCGCTGGAAGACCTTGCACGCCAGGCGCTCGCGGGTGGCGAGGGTGGTGTCTCCCGCATTCTCCTGCATTTCTGCGAGCACCACGGGATAGTCCGCAGGGTCGGTCACGACAGTGACCCAGCGGTGGTTTTTCGCCGCAGAGCGCAGCATGGAGGGGCCTCCGATGTCGATGTTCTCGATGGCTTCTTCGAGGGTGACATCCTTTTTGGCGATGGTCTGCTCAAAGGGATAGAGATTGACGACGACGAGGTCGATGACGGGGATGTCATGCTTCTGCGCGTTGCGCTTGTCTTCCTCGTTGTCGCGGCGCTGGAGCAGGCCGCCGTGGACTTTGGGGTGCAGTGTTTTCACGCGCCCGTCGAACATTTCCGGGAAGCCGGTGTGTTCGGAGACGTCGGTGACTTTGAGGCCGGCTTCCTTCAGATGCTTGGCCGTGCCGCCGGTGGAGAGCAGCTCGACGCCCTGCGCGGCGAGACCTTTGGCGAAGTCGAGGAGACCAGTTTTGTCAGAAACAGAAAGCAGAGCGCGGGAGATAGGCATGGGGGGACGGGGTAGGGGGGCGCGGAGTAAAGGGAGATTTGGCAGGGTGCCAAGAGCATTCTCTGGGCAGGTTTTGCGGCGTGGGCAGGCACGGGCAGGCGGCTGCCACTGCGGGTGGCAGCATCTCGGAAGATGGGAGAACGGCCGCCGCTTACCGGCTGACGCTCAGGACGCCCCACATGAGCACGGCGTGTCCAGGGAACGTGCAGACGAACTCATATTCGCCAGGCGTTGTCGGGGCTTTGAGTTTGAGCGTCTCCCGCTGGCCGGGTTCGAGCAGCTTGGTGGCAGCGAGGATGCTCTTTTCATGCGCTTGGGGAATGAAGGCGCGGCCCTGTTTGTCGAGCTTGTCAGGCGTCATGGTCATGGCGGCGGTGCCGATGGCCATGTGCTGTCCCGGCGGGATGATGACGAAGTTGTGGGGCATGACGTCGTCGTTTTCGAAAATGATCTCGAAATTCTTCCCGGCGCGCACTTCGAGGCGCGTGGTGTCAAAACGCAACTGCTCATGCACGGTGTGGACGACGAAGACATCGACGCTGACAGCCCTGAGCTTTTCCAGCGTGCTCTTGCCCTCGTCGCCTTGCTGGAGCGCGGCCATCTGTTTGGCGGCGGCGATGATTTCCACATATTCAGGCCGGCTGCGCTCTGCGGGCGGCACGCTCTGCCCATAGGCTAGCACGCTGTCGGTGATGGCTTTGGCGAGCGACGCATCCCAGTCTGCTTTCGGGAACTTGAGCAGCGCTTTGGCGGCGGCGTTGCGCTCCTTGCCGTCGATCAAGTAATGCGCGACGAGTTTGAAATTCGCCGCAGCGTGCTGTGCGCCGGTCAGCGGCAAAGCGGCGATGACGCTCTGAAGGCTGCGCCCGTTGAGCTTGCCTTGATTCAGCAGGGCGGTGAGATGCGGCTGAAATTTCGCACGCAGGGTGGCGACGTTGGCGGGGATGACGCCGATGGCTTCGATGATGTGGCCGCGCTCTCCTTCATCGGTCGTGGCGGCCCAGAGATTGTCGGGCGTTTTGTCACCGACGATGTAAGCCGCGTAACACACGCGTTTCACCGGGGCTTGTTTGGCCTGCTGGGCCAGCGTCTTGATCAATGTGCCGTGGCGCGCGAGCATGCCTGCGCTTTGCGCGAGGAGGAGCTTGCCCAGATCGTCTGCACTGGAATTGAGCCGCCCGCCTGCGGCTTCCACACGCTGGAGCATTTCGACGAGCACGACTGGCGCATCCTTGCCGGTGATTTTGGCGAGTTCTTCCAGCGCGTTGGCGCGGACATCGGCGGTGAGGTGCGGGCGCGTGAGTTTCTCGATGAGGATGGGTTCGAGCGCGGGCAGGCCTTTCAGGTCCGCGTCGCTGGTCTTGGCGATGAATTCTGCGAGCGCGGCGGGGTCTTTCGGCAGCACCTTGGTTTTCAAGACGGATTGCAGCCCTTTGCGGCATTCGCCGAAGACATGATTGATGTAATCGTCGGCGGGATATTTCAGCGCGTCGTAGGCGATTTCGAGTGCTCGCTTCACTTCGCTCTCCGGCGCGGCTTGGTAGAAGCTCAAGGCCCGCACGGCCTGCATGCGCACGCGCATGTCGGCATCGTTGACGGCAGTTTTCAGCAGATCGAGCGCGCCTGGCACGCGGTCGCGCCAGTAGCAGAGCACGCGTGTGGCGGCGGCGCGGGCGCGGGGTTCCGGGGAGGAGAGTACCTGCTTCAAGAGATCGACATCGACGACATCGACCCACTGATGCACCCACAGCGCTTCGAGGCGGTGGTGTTCGTATTCCGGATCTGCTTTATCGAGCTTGGCAGCCCAAGTGCTCGCCGCTGCGGCCACTTTGGCGGGATCGTGTTTGGCCAGCTCGATCTTGGAGCGCATGCGCACGTTGTCTTCCCACACCTTGAGGTTTTCCAACAGGCTGGGGATGCCTTCGCCGTAGATTTTGACCGGCTTGAGCAGCGCGCGGCCCTCGTAGGTGAGCTTGTAGATGCGCCCGTGTTTGTGGTCGCGGTTGGGGTCGCGCAGATGATGCTGCATGTGGCCGATGATGGCGTTTGACCAATCGCAGAAATACAATGCGCCATCGGGGCCGACGCTCACCGCACTGGGGCGGAAGGTGGGATACACGGCGGGGTCTGCTTTGACGAGATCATACTCCTTCACGCCTTTCATGCCCGCGCCATCGGGTTCGAGCGGCACGCGCCAGATGCCTTGGAAGCTGATGACGTTGCAGTTGAGGAAATTGTTTTGCCAGTCAGCAGGGAAATGGCGACTGGAGATGAGATGATTCCCTGGGCTGGGGCGGGAGGGGCGCTTCCAGAACTCCTTCAGCCGCGCGCTGCCGCCGCCTTCATTGGGCAGGTAGCAGGATGCGGCTTCGGCAAAGGTGTTCACGTTGCCGGTGGCGTCGGTGAAGTAGGCATTGCCCCAGCGATCCCAGATTTTCCCATGCGGATTCACCGTGGCGTTGGTGGTGAAGCGCTCCAGCCTGCGGCTGTTGAGATCAAAGCGGTAGATGCAGCCGTTGGTGTTGCGCACGGGGCCGTAGAGTGTCTCCACCTGCGTGCGGTGAAAGACGCCATCGCTGGGATAGAGCGCGCCGCCGCAGTCGTAGCTCAGCGCGTTGGTTTCATGGTGGGAGTCCGCCGCGCAGAGACCCATGAGCAGGATGGTGCGCTTGTCGCCTTTGCCATCGCCATCGGTATCCTCGATATAGACGAGGTTGGGCGACTGCATGACGATCACCCCGTCTTTGTAGAAGTTGAAGCCGGTGGGGCAGTTCAGATCGTCCACAAACTCCGTCATCTTGTCGGCGCTGCCGTCGCCGTTGGTGTCTTCAAAGATGAGCAGGCTGTCGCCTTTCTTGCTGGTCGGTGTGCGCTCGGGATAGTTCAGCCACGCCGCCACCCACAGGCGTCCGCGCGTGTCCCAGGCCATCTGCACAGGATTCACCAGTTGGGGGAACTTCTTCTCGTCTGCAAAGAGCGTGAGCTTGAGTCCCTTCTCCGGCTGGATGTCCTTCATCGCTGCTTGGGCATCCGGGAAATCGACCAATCCTTCGGGGGTGAAGGTCATGCCGGTCATCGGCACTTTGTTAAAGTCTTTCCCGCTCTTCGGATTGGGCATGTTGGAGGGCACCTTCTCCACCGGGGGCAGGTTGTCGTCCTTCACCTCTAGGTCACCGCCTTGCGCGATGGCCCACACGCGGCGGTCGCGGTTCGCCGTCTTCACATCCCGCTGCGCCATCTCCTCCTGCATCACCTGATAGTTGGAGATGTAGGGCTTGGCGGGTGTCTTCTCGTTCTGTTTGAAACCGCCGACTCCCGCCGTGTAGGCCAGCCCGCTGCGCCCGCCGTAAATGTTGTAGCCATCGACCGTGCGGTAGCGCTTATGCCACTCCCAGTTTTTGTCGAGGATGGCGGCGCGCAGTTTTTCATTCACCTGCGGCGCGGCGTTTCCAGTGAGCGCTTTGAACGCCGCCTCTGCGATGGCTTTGTCTCCCTTCGAGGTGACGTAGAGGCCATCCAGCGTGCCGCCCTCCGGCAGCCCCTTCACCGTGGGGGCAAAGAGATCGACAAAGGCCACTCCCTTCGCCGCCGCGACTTCACTCATCGCCGCCGCGTAGTTTTGCAGTTGCGTGTTGCGCTCCTCCGTCGGGGGTAGGCTGGGGTTGGCGATCTTTTGCAGCGCGAAAGGAGAGAAGAGCACGATGCGCGGCGCGCCGTGTCCGCTGAAGTCGTGCGCCTTCACATCGTCGATGAACTGCGCGAGGTTCTTTTTGAAATCGCCGAGACCTTCGTAGCCTTTGAAGGATTCGTTGTAACCGTAGAAAGCAAAGATCACATCCGCCTTCACGCGGGTGAGCCATTCATCGCGGCTGCCAAAGCCATCCACGCGGTGCCACGTCTGCACCTCGTCCCCCGAAAAAGCCAGGGTGCGGAAGCTGAGGTTCTTGTCCGCATTCGCCTGCGTGAGCATCGTCTCCAGCCAGCCAAAGTGCTGGGAGCGATCGGGCAGTGCATTGCCCAGGATGGCGATGGAGTCGCCTTTCTTAAACTCGACCTGCGCGTGCAGCGGGCAGTCGGCGAGGAGGAGGAACAAAAGGAAGGCGGCGAATTTCTTCATGGGAAAGGAGAGAGGATACGAGCGCGGAGGGAACATGCTTGCCTGCAAAATCGACGCGCCTTCCGCCTTCATGCCCGGTGCAAAGTCAAAGCGCAGAGCCACCTAGCGGCGCGCCGCTGAGGGGGCCGGAAGCGCGGCATCATTCCCTGGCGGACTCGCGGTTTGCCACGGATCGACAAGGTTCGCAAAGGCCACTCACTGCGGATGAGGCGCTGCCCTGCGGCTGGGGGAGAGGGAAAAGAACCGTTAAGTCCCTAACAAGCCACTTGGAAGGGCATTGTTACGGGATGGAGGCCACTTGGAAGGGCATTGTTACGGGATGGAGGCCGCTTGGAAGGGCATTGTTACGGGATGAGCAATCGTTTCACCGACGGGCCATGTCCAATCATCAGCACATGAGATCGCTCGCACGGGAGAACGTAGAGGAAAACGTGAGTTTTCCACGAGCGAGAGCAGATGTCCGCGCCTCTCTCCCCAGAACGGAACTCTGACGAGTTCCGCTACGTGTGCTTCGTGTCCCGCTACGTGTGCGTGTGCCCCGTAGAGGAAAACGTGAGTTTTCCTGCGAGCGTGAGCAGATGCCCGCGTCCTCGCTTCCCAAGCCGGAACTCTGACGAGTTCCGCTACGCACGTCGTGCTGCGACTTCCCAACCAGAAGTCAGCCTCCGCCGGGGACGCTCTCCGACCAGGCATTTACGAGCCTCCGAGGTGCCAATTCGGATTCCGAAATGACGCTCCCGAGTCTCCGAGGTGCCAGTTCGGATTCCGAAATGACGTTGCCGAGTCTCCGAGCTGCCAATTCGGATTCCGAAATGACGTTGCCGAGTCTCCGAGGTGCCAATTCGGATTCCGAAATGGCGTTCCCGAGTCTCCGAGGTGCCAATTCGGATTCCGAAATGGCGTTCCCGAGTCTCCGAGGTGCCAATTCGGATTCCGAAATGACGTTCCCGAGTCTCCGAGGTGCCAATTCGGATTCC